>NZ_JAFCUF010000003.1:0-565797 GCF_049896385.1 Hymenobacter sp. B1770 | reverse complement strand
GGTCAGCGAGGCGTTGCGCCGGGCCCTGGCCGTGCGCCGCCCACCCGTTGGACTCGTCGTGCACGCCGACCGGGGCAGCCAGTACACGGCGACCCGCTTCAAAGACTTAGTCGCCAAACATGGTGCCCGGCAAAGCATGAGCCGACGCGGCAACTGTTACGACAACGCCCACGCCGAATCGTTTTGGAGCCGCTTCAAAGCCGAACTGCTCGACGGCGGCAGCTTCCCTGGCTTGACCGAAGCCCGGCTCGAAATCAGCCACCACATCGCCTACTACAACGCCGAGCGGCGGCATTCTGCGCTCGGGTACCTTGCCCCCAACCACTTCGAAACCCACCTTCAAACAACGTCCCAATTCTGTCCGGCTTAGCTAGACCACCTCAGTGCCTGCCTGGTGCAGCCACTCTCCTAAAACAGGAGCTGGACTTACATCATTCGTGAATTTGCTGAAAAGGCCATAGCCCGAATGTCGCTTCTTATAAAGTAGGACAGGCAGTAGCGCGAACTTTGTAGTTCGCGTTCCCACGCCGCTAGCTCGTTCTGAGACTCGAACTACAAAGTTCGCGCTACGAAAAGCGGGCGTGCATAATAAGCGCAAATCTGCTTTTGCCAGGAGGTTGTTGCTATAATTGCCTTCTGTATCACCGCAATGTTTATTGCTGGAAACACATTGGCCTAACCTTAAGGCGTCCCTGAATTTTATGCGAAGAAGGCTTCTGCAGAAGCAGGCTCTTATTAAAATGCTCGGGTTCTGCCTTAGCGTACTGATTAGCCCGGCCTGCCAGCCGCACGACAAAGCAGTGGTGCGCATCAAGGCCAAGCAATACACCCGCAGCGTGGAAGAAATGGCCCAGGCCCACCTGACGCCCAGCCTCTACGACCCGGATTATCTGCTGGTGAACGACATGGCAATGCTTAGCGCCATCGTGTATTCGGGAGTAAAATCAGTTAACCACCGGCCCGACTACCACCAAAATACCGCCAGGTATGCCACAGAGCGGCGCGAGCTGGCGCGGCGCGGCTGGCGGCCGTTTGCGTTCCGATACGCTCTGGCAGTCCCTGCCAGGCAACGCCTGGCCAGCGGGCTGGTGTATGACGTGTGGGTGCGGACGGCACCGGGCTCTCCGCCGCTGGCCGTGCTGGTGTTTCGGGGAACCAACTACCTGGAATTTGCCGACTGGGTCGCCAACGTGCGGCCCCTCACCAACACGCCCGGGGTTTGGGACCAGTACGAGCAGGCTCGCGCCCTGACGCCAATATTAGTAGCCAAGCTGGACTCAGCGTATGGCGGCCAGCAACGCATTTTTGCCGCCGGGCACTCACTGGGCGGAGGGCTGGCCCAGCACGCGGGCTTCACCTGCGCGCGGATAGAAAAGGTGTTTGCCTTCAACTCCTCGCCGCTGACGGGCTACTTCGACGTGGCTAAAAAAGAGCGGCTGCAACACGGCAGCAGCCGGCGCACCTACCTCGTGTATGAGAGCTACGAGGTGCTGGCCATGCTGCGGCTGGTGCCGGGCTTTCTGGACCAGTTCACCGACAATGCCAACGCGGTGGTGGTGCGGTACAATTTCTCAGATGTGCATTCCCTGTCACCGTTTCAGCAGCACCAGATGCAGCGGCTGGTAGCGGGCCTGCGGGGAAATCAGTAGTACGGCGTAAAGACGCATAATTGCGTCTCTACCCGGTTTTGAGGGCCTAAAAAATTAATGCAAACAGCTTCTAGGGCTTCACTTCCACCCAGCCCTTGAACTTGCGGCCGTCGGTGTACGTGACGAGGTAGTAGTAGCTACCCGCTGCGCCCTGGCCGCCCCAGCGGAAGCCCCGTTCCGCCGTCTCATAGACGCGCTGGCCCCAGCGCGAAAAAATCTGGATGCTGGCAAACTTGCGCTCGCAGAAGTCGGCGGGCAGGTCGGGCATGATTAGGAAGTCGTTCAGCTTATCGCCGTTGGGCGTGATGATGTTGGGCGGACGGAAGGCCACCTCCTCTTCGGGTGGCATCACCTCAAATCGAATCAGCCGTTCCCGATTCTGGGGGACACATGGTCCGGTTTCGGTCAGTCGGAACCGCACCAGCAATCCGCCGGAGGGAACGGCTTCGCAGGAAGGGTCCCAAGTGAAGGTGCCAGCGGCCTGGCCAGGGCCGTTTTGAGCGGTGAAGCTCATGTTCATGCTGGCCAGGTCGAAACCCAGGCCCGTGGCGCTGAGGGCCAGTGCGTGGCGGTCGGCATCGGTGCCGGCCAGCGTGGCCGTGTAGCGGGTGCCGAGCGGCAGGCGTATCACGGCCGGGGTGGCGTCGGAAACGGGCAGGGGTGCCGGTGGGAACGTGCTGGTGAGCACCGGCGCGGCATTGGGCGGCTGCGTGGCCGTGAAGGCCACGCGCACGGTGTCGCGCCGGGGCAGGCTGCAGCCGTTGTCGGCCACTATCACATCGAGCAGGTACACCTGGCCGCGAGTGTCGATGCACTCCGGAAAGCAGAGCGTGGTGGTGAGGGTGTCGGGCGCCCCGGCGGCGCGCACCGTGCCGGTGCTGGTGGTGGTGAACTGCGGCAGCAGCCCCGTGAAGTTGACCGGGCGGCTGCTCATCGTCAGCACCGTGTTGGGGTCGGGGTCGGTGAAGCGGATGGTCAGGCAGCGGTTGCCGCCGGGCACCAGGCGCAGGGTGTCGAGACCCGGGCGGTACATGGTCGAACTGCCCGTGGCGCGCACTTGCATTTGCGGGGTCGTATTGGTGGGGCAGTTCAGCACATAGAGCTGGAAGTCACGCCGCGTTTCGCCAATCTTCACGCCGCGGCGGTACTCCGAGCAGCGCACCCCAAATACGAATAAGCCCAGGTTGCTGGGCCGCACCGTAAGGCGCCCGGTGCGGGAGTTGATGCCCAGAGACGGGCTGCCCGGAATCTGGTTGGTGGTGCTCAATCCGGAGTTCCAGCTGATGAGGGAATAAGGCGCCGGGCCGGGCTGCGGCATCAGCGGGTTGGTGGCCGAGGAGTAGCCGTTGAGGGGCGTCACCATGTCGTAAGCCAGCGAGTCGCCGTCGGGGTCCTGTCCGCCGAAGTCGTAGTAAAACAGCTCGTTGCGGCAGGCGTAGTCGCCCAGGGGCGGGAAGATTTTCGGCGTGGAGTCAATAAACGCGGCCCCGTTGCGCATCACGGCCGGAAACTCCAGGTAGAATGCCTGCGCCGCGCTGCCCGGTGCCACAATGTTGCTGATGCTGTTGTTGCGGCAGCAGCGCTCCACGGTCGCGTAGTAGCCCGCGGGGCTGGAGTAGATGGCGGGGTCGAGCGTGATGTCGCTGCTATAAACCAGCTTGCGGGTGCTCAGCGAGCCCACGGCACAAGCCGGGCTGGTGTAGCTCACGAAGGTGTTGCTCTTGAGTGGCAGCACCAGGTTGGTGAGGCGCTGGTTGTTGGCTTTGGAAAAAATGCTGGCGGGGAGCTGTTGGTCCAGGGCACCGGGGTTGCCGTTGATGGCGTCGAAGTACAGGTTGAGGGTGAGCGTGTAGGTGCTGCCGGTTTTGTGCTGCAAGTCTAGCTCGCCACCCACAATGTGCGTTGCCGTGGCTACCAACGGTGCCCAGAGCGCCAGCAGCAGCAAGCACCAACGCGAAGAGAAGAAAGCTGGGAAAATGTGCTTCATAGCTAGTAAGGTAGCCAGAAAAATGAAGAGTTGCCTGCAGTGGTCCGGTCCTTTTTCACTAAGAAAGTGGGCCGGGCCACAGAGGCAGCAGGCCGGTGGCCGCCTGGCTCGGGCTTAGTTGCTGCCGGGGGTAGTGGTGTCGACCAGCGCCCCGGGGCCAGGGCGGCGCAGTTGGTGATTTTGACCGTCATGAGGTGGCCGCGGCTTTGCTTCAATCGACCCTTTGCGGCGTCGCGCCGACGAACGCCCCTCCCAATTGAAGAAGAAAAACTGATTGCAAAAAAGGATTGCGCCAGTGTGCCAAAAGCCTGCTCCCGATGCCAAGGAAGCTTCTTCTCTTTTTGAGGGGGCGTATATTGCGACATATTATCGTGGGCTATTGCACCGCTTAGCGCATTAGCTCGTATTACACGGCGGTTTCGTTTCAGGGCCTTTGTTTTCTGTATGATTCATATCTTTTATATGAGCCGCGCGGTGTGTCCGCTCTCCGACCAGGACCTGCAAGTGCTGTTGGACCAGTGCCGCCGCGACAACGTCCGCCACAACATTACCGGGGTCCTGTTTTACAGCCACGGCAACATTGCCCAGCTCATCGAGGGCGACGCGGCCGTTCTCGAACCGTTATTTGATAAGATTGCCAGCGACGGCCGCCACTCCAACGTGGTCAGGCTGGTGAGCAAAACCATCGCCACCCGCAGCTTCTCGGATTGGTCGATGGCGTTCCACCCTATGGAAGCCAGCGGCTTCGAGGCCCTTCAAGAATTCCAGCTGCCCCACCACCTGCAGCAACCCCCAAGCACGCTCACCATTGCCGACGCCATGATGGTGGACTTGATGCGCCTGGCCGTGTTCGGCCCTGATTCGGTGCCCGCCGACCCTGTCGAGCCTGCCCATGCATAAGGCAAGCTTCCGGCTGCCAGGCCATAACACCCCGGACGCTGCGGCCCGCAATGGGCAACGGCGCTCCCTGAAGCAAATGAACGATGCGTGAGCAGAAACTACAGGACATCCTCGAGCACATGCCCGCGGGGGTGGCCACCCTGCAAGGGCCTGAGCTCCGCTTTGGCTTCGTGAACGACGCCATGCGCGCCGTGATAGGGGAGGAGGCGCAAGAGGGCCGGCTGGTGGCCGAGCACCCGGGCGTCATCCCGGCCGATTTGCTCGAAGTCATGCAGCAGGTCTACCAGTTGGGCCGGGCCTTTGTAGCCAAGGCCTACCGCCTGGTGCGGCCTACTGCCGACGGCCAGCCCATGGCACCCAGCTACTACGACGTGGCCCTGGAGCCCGTGCGCGAAGGCGGCGGCCCCGTGAGCGGCCTGCTGCTCTTTGCCGTGGACGTGACCGCCCAGGAAGAAGCGCGCCAGCGTGCCCACGAGCTGGCCATCGAAACCCGTCGACTCGACACCCGCCTGCGGGTGCTGACGGAAACGGTGCCCCAAATCACGTTCACCATCAACGCCGAGGGCAAGTTTGAGTACGTCAGTCCGCAGTGGTACTACTTCACGGGCCAGCCGCCCACGGCCGACCTCAACGCCATTTGGCCCCTGCTCATTCACCCCGACGACCGGTTGCGGGTGCTTTACCAATCCGACACCGCCTGCGCCGCCGGCACGGGCTGGAACTACGAGTACCGCCTGCGCCGGCACGACGGCCAGTACCGCTGGCTGCTGAGCCGGGCCCTGCCCGAGCTGCACGCCCCCGACAAGCCCGTGTTTTGGCACGGCGCCCTCACCGAAATCCACGACCAGCGCGAACTGGCCGAGGCCCTGCGCCGCGGCGAAGCCGAACTGCGATTCCTGGCCGACAGCATTCCAGAACTCATCTGGACCGCCACGGCCGAGGGCTTTATCGACTACTACAACCAGTATACGGGCGAATACACCGGCCTCACGCGCGACGAGCTGGGCCCCACCGGCTGGATAAACCTGCTCGAGCCCAGCGAGCAAGCCGGCGCGGCCCGCCGCTGGGTGCACAGCATTGCCAGCGGCGAGCCCTACGAAGGCTTATTCCGCATGCGCCGCCACGACGGCGTGTACCGCTGGCACATCATCCGGGCCCGGCAGCTCACCGACACCCGCGGCCCGCGTTGGGTTTGGCGCCTGCACCGACGTGGACGACCAGCACCGCCTGCGCGAGGTGCTGCAAACCCAGTACGACGAGCTGGCCCGCACCAACCGCGACCTCGACACCTTCGTTTACACCGCCTCGCACGACCTCAAGCAGCCCCTGCTCAACTTGCGCGGCCTGTTTGATGAGCTACGCCGCACTGCCACGTTCAAAGACCCCGATGAAGCCGAAATCCAGAACATGCTCGACGGCGCCCTGAGCCAGCTCGACCTCACGCTGCAGGAATTGGCCGCCACCGTGCAGGACCAGCGCGGCCTCTCGGCGCCCGCCGAGCCCCTGGACTTGCGCAGCGTGGCCGAAGAAGTGCTGCTGGGCCTGCGTGCCCAGGTGCAGGAAACGGGGGCCACCGTGGAGCTCAACTTTGAAGCCGCGCCCTCGCTCACCTACGGCCGGGCCAACCTGCGTTCCATCCTGCACAACCTGCTCAGCAACGCCCTCAAGTTCGTCGACCCGCAGCGGTCGCCGGTTATCACGGTGCAAAGTGCCTTGGCCAGTGCCGGCCGCCCCACCCTGACCTTGCAGGACAATGGCTTGGGGATGGTAGTGCCCGAGGCGCCGGCGCCGGTGTTTCAGCCCTTTACCCGCCAGCACCCGCACATTGGGGGCGCCGGGGTGGGCATGTACCTGGTGCAGCGCATCATCACGAGCCGCGGTGGGCACCTCGACGTGGCCAGCACCGTGGGCGAAGGCACCACGTTTACCATTCACTGGTTTGATGAGTAAAACCAACGGGAGCTTCTAAGTGCTGGTGCAAAAGCATTCGTGTCATAAAGAACGTCATGCTGAGCTTGCCGAAGCATCTCTACCGCGCAACCAACGTAGTTATTTAGATTACTGCTGCACTAAAGATGCTTCGGCAAGCTCAGCATGACCACTTTTAGTTATTTGGTTACTTCAGCATCAGCACTTAAACCAAACAAAGCGGAAAGCAATGGGGCATGGCAGGCAAGGCGCCGTGAGCGGGCGCCTCGCGGGGCTAATCAAGCCAGCAGCCCAAGCCAGCTCTGGCCCTGCCCATGCAGCAGGCCCCACATCACCGCATCAAAAACAAGCAGGAAGCCTCCCTGCAGCCAGAGCGAGCGGCCAAATCCCCGCAGCCGGGCGGGCCGAGCCTGCCCGGGCACCTGGGCCAAGGCCCACAGGTAGAAACCGGTCATCACGTAAGCCGCATCCAGCCCAGTGTTGAAGACAAACAGGTTTTCATTCAGGAGCTGGTTTTGGATTAGCTCACCCAGCTGCAAGCCGGCTGGGGCGGTAAAGTGTAGGTGCAGCACGCCCCAGCAGGCCAGCCCCGCATTCACCAAGCCCCAACTCACGTTCATGCCGTGGAAGTAGTAGGGCTCGTGGCGGCGGTCGGTCCGGGCCACGAAATACCCGCTCACCACAAGGTTGAGCAGGGCCCAGGCGGCCAGCACGGCCAGGCCCCTGCCGATGAGCAATTCGCTGGCTAGAAAGAGAGAAGCAATTTCGGGCATGGGCAGTACCCCGGCAGGGTGTGGAACCCCACAAAAAAAGGAAGCCTAAAAGACTTCCTTTTTTGAGGATGAAAATGTGGAAAAGGAAAAGGAAATGCTTATTGGGTGAAACCGATGCCCAGGTAAATCTGGAAGAGGTTATTGTAGATTTTGGCGTTGGAGAAATTGGGGTTGATAGTGGTCGACGAGCCGCCGTCCTCAAATAGCTTGCCCAAGCTCAGGTTGTAGCGAGCGCCGAGCCGTGCCGGGCCCAGGCGGGCTTCCACTCCGCCGACTCCGCCATAGTCGAATGAGTTAAAACCGTTGGACGAGATGTCCAAGTCTTCATCGCCTCGCATGATGTTGGTGAGCAGCGACACTTGCGGCCCGATATGAAAGCTGAGGGTTTCCGTCACGTTGCCTACAAACATGATGGGCAGCATAAGGTAGTCCATGCGGTACCGCTGCTGCGCTCCCGCGCTAGCGCCCACGCCCGTGTTGGCATCGAAGCCCTGCCGCGAGTACAGCAGTTCGGCTTGCAACGACGAGAATTCATTAAAGCCGAACTGGCCGTATACCCCGGCGTGAAAGTCGTTGCGGGCGTCTCGGGTCACGTTCTGCACGTCGTCGCCGCGCAGGCTATTCACGTTTATGCCGCCTTTGACGCCAAATCCTGTGTTGCGCGATTCGGTGACTCCGCCACCGGTATAGTCCTTAGAAGAGAGGCTGCCACCCGGCCGTGCTTGTGCAAATGCTGCCGTAGAACCGGTTACGGCGAGTAATAAAAACAGAAGAGTTTTTTTCATGAGTGAAAGAAGATGAGGAAATGAGGCCGATGCCCAGGATAAGATTACTATCCCTTTTCGCAACTATACTTTGCCCGGGCCAGAAAGTTGCCCGGGGCGCTGAGCAAAGGCGAAAAAACGGTTGCCGCCAGTGCGCCGGAGCGCTACCTTTGAGGCGGCTATCAGGTAGTACGTAGCCACAGCCTGGGGTGTTAGCTCAGTTGGTTCAGAGCGCCACCCTGACACGGTGGAGGTCGTTGGTTCGAGCCCAATACGCCTCACGAAAGCCCTCATTGCATTTGCAGTGGGGGCTTTCTTGTTGTGAGGCTCGCGGTTTTACCCCCGGTTGTCGCCTCGACTGGTGGTAAAAGTTGTTTTTCACTTAACGTGAATGCTCTAAACTTAACACCCCTAAACTGCACGACATCTACTTCGTAGGCTTTGCGCAGCTCCTCGAACACGACGCCGACGCCCCCAAAATCAACGACCGGTATACCTTCCTGAACTGGCGCGACTGCCGCGGCTGCGCCTGGGAGATACACGCATTAGGTGGTGATGCACAATCGGAACCGTCCCGGTTGGTGCGTCCTTCTGGCCGGGTATCGGACCAACAAGCAGCAGTAGCTGGCCGCCGCGGCATCCGGCTGCGAACCCACATAGAAAAAGTTCCATAGCTGCCCTAAGGGCCAATTGCTTCTGTTTTTCTTTGTGTTGATAAGGAATTCTAACAGCTTATTTACAGAGCATCCAAAGCCAACATGAGCGGACCAGTTGGACCGCTCGTTTCTTTTCTTAGCTGCACAGTCATATTAATTCAACTTTCGTATCCCGACCTCCGACCTCACTGCCGTTTTGATGCCTCTGCCCCTTCCCGACCTGCTGCCCGCCTTCAACGCCCAGCCCGGCGCCACCCTGCTGCTCTCGCCCGAGTGGGTGATTGTGGGCGCCAGCGACGACTACCTGGCCGCCACCCTCACGCAGCGGGAGGTCATTGTGGGCCAGTTCATCTTCGACGCCTTTCCCGACAACCCCGACAACCCCGAGGCCAACGCCGTGGCCAACGTGCGCGCCTCACTGGAGCAGGTCATGGTCACTAAACGCCCGCACGAAATGGCCTTGCAGCACTACGACGTGCCCGACCCGGCCCAGCCTGGCCACTTTGTGGAGCGCCACTGGCGGCCGCGTCACACGCCCGTGCTCGGCGCCAGCGGAGAGGTCCAGTTCATCATCCAGTCGGTGCAGGACATCACCGCCAGCCGCCGGGCCGAGCGGCAACTGAGCGACAGCCAGGCCGGCGAACAAGTAGCCCGGGCCGACGCCCGGCAGCAACGGGCCGAGTTCCGGCACTTCCTCGAGCAGGCCCCCGTGGCCGTGGCCGTATACCGCGGGCCCCGGTTTGTGGTGGAAACGGCCAACGCCACCACGCTGGCCATCTGGGACCGCCCCCTCGACGCCGTACTCGGCCGGCCCGTGTTCGAGGCCCTGCCCGAGGCCGCCACGCCCGAGGTACGGGCTATTTTCGAGCACGTGTTCGCCACCGGCACGCCCCACGCCGCCAGCGAGCAGCGCACCACCCTCCTCCGCCACGGCCGGCCCGAGGAGGTGTACTGGAACATGGTGTTCGAGCCCCAGCGCGACGCCGACGGCCGCGTGAGCGGCATCTTCACCGTGGGCACCGACGTCACCGCGCAGGTGCGCGCCCGCCAGCAGGTCGAGCAGCTCAACCAGGAGCTGGAAGCCCGGGTGCAGGAGCGCACCGAGCAAGTGCGGGCGCAAAGCCAGCGCCTGGAGCGCTTGTTTATGCAGGCGCCGGCGGCCATCTGCATCCTGGCCGGGCCGAAACAGGTTTTCGAGCTGGTGAACCCCATTTACCAGCAGTTTTTCCCCCAGCGCCAGCTGCTAGGCAAGCCCTTGCTCGACGCCCTGCCGGAACTGGCCGACCACGCCGCCTACCACTCTATGCGGCAGGTGTACGACACCGGCAAAGCCACCTTGCAGCAAGCCCTGCACGTGCCCCTGGCGCGCACCGACGACGGCGTGCTGGAGGACCGGTACTTCAACTACGTGCAGCAGCCGCGCTATGATGAGCAGGGCCGCACCGACGGCGTGCTCATCTTCGGCTTCGAGGTGACGGAGCTGGTGCAGGCCCAGCAGCGGGCCGAGGGCCTGCAGGCCGAGGTGCTGGCCGCCACGCAACGCCAGGTGCAGGAACGCGAAACGTTTTACCAAATATTCGAGCAAACCCCTGCTGCCATCTGCATCCAGCGCGGCCCCGAGCACCGCTACGAATACATCAACGCAGCGTACCAGGCTTTCTTCCCCGGTCGCGTGTTTCTCGGTCGTTCGGTGGCCGAGGTACTACCCGAAACCGTGGACAGTGGCGTGGTGGCCTTGCTCGACCGCGTGTACCAAACGGGCGAGACCTACTTCGGGGAGGAACTGCCGCTGTTCATTGCCCAGCCCGAGGGCCCGCCGAAACAGATGTACTTCACCTTCACCTACCAGGCACTGCGGGAGGCTGGCCGCATCGTGGGCATTTCCACCTTCGCCTACGACGTAACCGAGCAGGTACGCGCCCGCCAGAGCCGCGAGGCGCAGCAGCGCAAGTTCTACACCCTGTTCGAGCAGGCTCCCATCGGCATTTGCACCTTCGCAGGGCCCGACTGGACCTACGAGTTTGTGAACGACAGTTACCAGCGCCTGCTGCCCGGTCGGCAATTGTTAGGACGGCCGTTGCTGGAGGTCCTGCCCGAGCTCGCGGGCACACACGTGGAACGCTTGCTCCGGCGGGTGTACGAGACCGGAGTAACGCAGCAGCAACAAGCCGCGCTCATTCCCGTAGCCCGCCATACCGAGAACGGGGAGCCAGGGGAGTTGGAAGAACGCTACTTCACCGTCGTGTGCCAGGCCCGGCGCGACGAGCAAGGCTGCATCAACGGCATTCTGAACTTCGCGATTGAGGTAACCGAGCAGGTGCAAGCTAGCCAGCGCGAGGAAGAAAACCGCGAGGAGCTCAAGCGCTTCAAGTTCATGGCCGACCAGGCCCGCGACCCGTTCATTCTAATGCGCGCCGACGGCAGCTTTGCCTACCTAAACCAGCGCGCCCTAGAGGCCTGGGGCTACTCGGTCGAGGAAATGCAGCACCTGCGCGTGCCCGACCTCGACCCCATTTACCAAAAGGAAGCTTTCGATGGACTGTTTGCCCAGGCCCAGCAAGAAGCCATTCCCCTGTTTGAAACCCTGCACCGGCGCAAAGACGGGTATGTGTTCCCCGTCGAAGTCAGCGCAGCCGGGCTGCAACTCGACGGCCAGCCCCACCTGCTGGTGGTGGCCCGCAACATCACCGAGCAGAAGCGCTACGTGGCGGCCCTGCAGGAAAGCGAAGCCCGCTTCCGCACCATGGCCGATGCAGCGCCCCACCTGGTGTGGGCCGTGCACCCCGATTCGTCCATCCGCTACATCAACCGCGCCTTCCTCGACTTTGTGGGGCTGGAAACCGTGGAAGATTACTCCGCCACCGGTTAGAGCCCCTACCTGCACCCCGACGAGCTGGAACTGACCAAGCGCACCCTCACACAGGCCATCGAGCAACGCCAAACTTACGTGTTCGAGCACCGCATGCGGCGGCACGACGGGCAGTACCGCTGGCTGCTGGCCCAGGGCGCGCCGAGCTTCCTGCCTGGCGGCGAGCTCTACGGCTACGTGGGCTCGGCCATCGACATCACCGACCTTAAGCAGGCCAACGAGCAGCTGCGGCGCACCAACGTGGACCTGGACAACTTCATCTACACCGCATCCCACGACCTCAAGGCGCCCATCTCCAACATCGAAGGCCTGCTCTACCTGCTGCAGGAAGAGTTACCCCCCGCTGTCACCGAAGCGGCGCTGCTAGGCTCCACGCTCAAGCGCATGCTCGAGTCGGTGGAGCGCTTCAAGCGCACCATTGCCCACCTCACCGACGTCTCCAAGCTGCAGAAGGAGCATACCCCCGCTGCAGCCCAAGTCAACTTGGCCGCCGTGGTCGAGGACGTGCGGCAGGACCTGCTGCCGTTGCTGCAGGAAACCGGAGCCAAGTTGGTTGTTGATGTGAGCGCCCTGCCGCCCGTGCAGTTTTCCGAAAAAAACCTGCGCAGCATCTTCTACAACCTGCTCAGCAACGCCGTCAAGTACCACTCGCCCGACCGCGCCCCGCGCGTGGACGTGCGGGCCCATATGCAGCCGGGTTTCACCGTGCTCGAAGTGCACGACAACGGCCTTGGCATTGCCCCGGCCCAGCTCCCAAAGCTCTTCGGCATGTTTCAGCGCTTCCACGACCACGTCGACGGCTCCGGCATCGGCCTCTACATGGTCAAGCGCATGGTCGAGAACGCTGGCGGTCGCATCGAGGTGCACTCGCAGCTCGGCGCCGGCACCACCTTCTTTGTCTACTTACCCCAGGCAGCCTCCGCCGCGTAAATAGCTTCTCTACTCTCGTTCCTACCGCTCATGGCTGCTATTTCCTGCACTCTGCTCGTCTACGACGACGATATCACCAACTTCCTGAACCAAGCCCTGCTGCAGCGTATGGCCGTGACTGACACCGTGCTGGTGGCTGGCAACGGACAGCAGGCCCTCGACCTGCTGCATACCCACTGCGCGCCCGCTACCCGGCCCACCTGCCCGCCCCTGGTTCTGCTCGACATGAAAATGCCGCTTATGAACCGGTTTTGAGTTCCTGCAGGCCTACGCCCGGCGCCCGCCCACCGACAACCCGGCCGTGGTTATTATCATGCTCACCACCTCACTCAGCCCCAGGGACGTTGAGCAGATGCAGGGCCTGCCCATTGCCGGTTATCTCACCAAGCCCCTGACCACCGCCAAAGTCACCGAGGTACTGCAGGAGCATTTCGGCTACATCTCATCAGGCGCTTGAGGCCACGCCCGGCCAGCCGCCGCGTGTAGCGGCTGCTGCTAACTCATACCCTTCTTAGAACATGCCGGTTGCTCCATTACCCCCACCTGACTACGTATTTATCGCTCCAATCTACGTGTATCTACGGGCTGGTGACCGGCGTAAGTATAGCCCATGCCAGAGCCCACCCTCACCACTGCTGCCCAGCGACAGCGCGCCGTAGCGTGGGTGCTAGCCCTCACTGCCAATACGTTGCTCGCGCCCGGCCGCTACGAACGCCAGCTCCTCGACCGGTACAAAGACGGCGGGCTCATCCTCGACGAGGTTCTTGCTCTGCTCGTAGCCGCTCCCTACCAGCTGCTCTACCGCAGCCGCGCCACCACCCTGCCCACCGAAGCCGACCTGCAGCGCCTGCTCGACCAGTCCCGCGAGTGGAACGCCGAAGCCAGTATCACGGGCCTGTTGCTCTACAGTAACGGCCGCTATGTGCAGGTGCTCGAAGGCCCCCAGACCGAAGTACAGGCCCTGTATGCCCGCATCCTCCGCGACCCGCGCCACACCCAGGTCGCCACCCTTAGCGAAGGCCTGGGTCCTGCCCGGCGGTTTGCTGCTTGGCGCATGGCCCTCGGCAACGTGGCTCAGCCCGCCGTGGCCCGCCTGCTCGATGCCGTGCTGGCCGAAGAACCCTTCCACGGCGTGCCCATCGACGAGCTGCTGCTGCACCAGTTGCTGGAAGCCTTTGGCGTGAACTCGGAAGCCACGGTGAGCGAAGTGGCCTGAACCCACCCGGGTGACCTAAATAAAAAAAGGTAGGGCCCTGGACTGACCATCAGGTTTGTGCGTACGTTTGTGGCCTTTATACTTGCCCCTTACATGCCCGCTACCCCTGCTTCTCAGCGGCCCCATGACGAGGCTGCACGGCTGCGCAGCCTGCGCGCCCACGACGTGCTGCCCACCCTCGTCGAGCCCGTGTTCGACGAGTTTGTGGCCCTCACCGCCCAGGTCTTTAGCTTGCCCATCTCCCTTATCGGTGTAGTTGAGGAAACCGAGGTGTTCTACGCCGTCAACCACGGCATGGCTGGCAACGACCGACAGCCCCGCGTGGAGGCCCTGTGCGCCACAGCCATCGAGCAGGCCCGCGCCGTGGTCTACCACGACTTGGCCCTCGAAACCAGCGCCACCGTGCCTGTGGAGGCCCTCCACGCTGCCGAGAACAACGAGCTGCGTTTTTACGCTGGGGCTCTGCTGCACTTGCCCGACCAGCGTCTGCTGGGCACGCTCTGCATCATCGACCGCCGGCCGCGCACCTTCAGCGCCGGCGAGCAATGCGTGCTCGACCTCCTGGCCGCGCTCATAAGCCAGGCCATTGCCATGCGCCTCGCCTGCCTGGCCCAGGGTGGCCCCGGGCAGTGGGAGGAAACGCGTGCCCAGCTCCAGGACGAGTTGCGCGAGCTCACGGCGTTGGTGCGCTACCTCTTCACCCGCCACGGCGTGCAGATTCCAGTGCCCGCCGATGTGCTGACCCAAGTAGAGCGCCGCCTGCTCGACTTGCAGCGCTTGCTTACCAATCAGGAATGCTAGCGCCCGCCCGGTTGTTTTTCTGCCCAGTTCCGGTTGCCATACGGTGGGCTGGCTCCCTGCCTGTAGCCTCAGCCCGGGTCGTGGCTTGGCGCCTTCTATGACGCCTGAGCCGTATATTCAAGGCCCCTTTCCTGCCCCTATGCCGCAAGACCCCCAATTACCCGCCGAGTTATCCCTTCAGGCGGAAAACGAAGCCTTGCGCGCCGAGATTCGTCAGCTTCGCGAACGCCCGTCCGCAGACGCCGACAAACCCGACCGCTACGAGCAAAGCCAGGTCCGCTTCCGCACGGTGTTCGAAAACGCCCCACTGGGTCAGAAAATCATCACGCCCGACCTCACCATTCGCCAGGTCAATCAAGCCGTGGTGACCATGCTGGGCTTCACTGACCCCGACGAGCTGATTGGCCACAAAATCCTCGAGTTTGCCCACCCCGACCACCGCGCCGACTGGCAGGAACTGCAAACGCGCCTATGGGAGCATAAAATGCCGGCTTTCACGCTCGAAACGTGCATGGTGCGCGCCGACGGCTCCTCTTTCTGGTGCCAGGTGCACTCGGTGCTGTTTCCCGACGAAGGCGGCGAGCTGGGTTACACCATTCTCGAGGATATTTCCGACCGCAAGAGTCTGGAAGTGAAACTTAAGCGCTTGTACGACGCCCAGGAAACCATCCTGCAGCTGGCCACCCACGACCTGAAAAGCCCCATCGCCCACATCGAGCTGCTCTCCGACCTGCTGCAGCGCGAAATGGCCAGCCGGAGCGGGGCTGCCCCGCCCCCGCCGGAGATGGTGCATTACCTCGGCCTCATCCAGGCGTCCTGTGCCCACGCCCACGCCCTGCTCCAGGACGTGTTGTACGTAGGCGACCTCGACGAGAATGGCCTCCAGAAACGCCCCACCGACTTACACGCCTACCTCACTGCCCATTTGAGGCCGCACCGTCTCGCGGCCCAGGAGAAAGGCATCACGCTGACCCTGGACCTGACTCCCGAGCCGCTGCACGCCCGTCTGCACCCCGAAAAATTCGGCCGCGTACTCGACAATCTGCTTCATAACGCTTTAAAGTTTACGCCCGCCGGGGGCACAGTAACCGTCGGCGTGCGCGAGCACGAGGGTAAACTACGCCTCACGGTGCAGGATACCGGCATCGGTATCCCCGGCAAGCTGCACAGCAACCTGTTCGACAAGTTTAACCCCACCCGCCGTGCTGGCCTGCAGGGCGAAATCACCACCGGCCTCGGCCTGTTCATTGCCAAGCAAATCGTGGAGCTCCACGGCGGGGCCATTTGGCTGGAAAGCCGCGAAAAAGAAGGCACCACCTTTTTCATCGAATTGGCTTGACGGTTGGGGTTGGCCTAATTTTGTGCGCCCCGGGCTAAACTAACTCCGGCTCCATCTGCCTCCTTCCTTGGCCACCTGTCTGGCTAATTCGATGAAAAAACTCTCCAGCGTGCTGCTCGTCGACGACGACCAACTCACCAACGACCTCAACCAACGCCTGCTCCAACACCTCGGTGTAGCCGACCGATACCTGGCCGTCAACGACGGCGCAGATGCCTTGGTGGCCTTGGATGACCTAGCAGCTGACGCCCATCCCAGCAGCCCGGTCCTGGTATTGCTCGACGTGAAGATGCCCGGCATGGACGGCATGGCCTTTGTTGAGGCCTACCAGCGCCTGCCCGAGGCCCAGCAACAGGCAGTGGTCATCGTAATGCACACCGCCTCCATGAGCTCCGTCGACCTCGGCCGCGTCGAGGCCCTGCCCATCGCCGGCCTAGTGAGTAAGCCCCTCACCAAGGATAAGCTAGACACCATCCTCAAGCTGCATTTCCAGCGCCAGTTTCCGGCCTGAAGCTTTACACAGCCAGTTCTCATTCTGCCAAATTGAATATAGCCCGCTAACTATCAATTCTGCCACCCAAGTCAATCTGGGTAAATCTCTTTGCGCATTACCGCCCCCAACGCTTGTATTACCCCCACAAAAAGAAAACCCCAACCTCATCGGCCGGGGCTTTTTGATGTCTCTGGGGTTTCCTCAGCTTTGCCAGCAGCTGGTGGTCGTACTCGCAACAGCAAGAAGCAATGCAGCGCGCACAAAGGCAAACTTAGTTGTGCTTGATTGCTATTTAATAATACTAAGCGCCTCACGGAGCACAAGGTTCCATCACTTGCCGGGCTAGTTGCCACCTTCGTTGAGGCGCAAACGGCTAGTGCCATCTGGTCGTGTTTCTTTCAGCGCTTGCCGACCACTTGGTCGCGTTGCTGTTATTGTTTTATGCTTCCCATTGCCTTCGCGCCTACCTACGCTCACCCACTGCCCAACGGCCACCGCTTCCCCATGCTGAAATACGAGCTGCTGCCCGAGCAGCTTCTGCGGGAGGGCACGGCCACGGCCGCCGACTTTTTTGTTGCTGCTCCGCCCGCGGTCGAAGACATCCTGCTCGTGCACGATGCCGACTATTACGAGCGGCTGCGATTGGGCCAGCTCACGCGGCAGGAGGAGCGAGCCATGGGCTTCCCGTGGTCGGAGGCGTTGTTTGAGCGCGAAATCACTATTCTGGGCGGCACCATCGAGGCGGCGCGGCTGGCGCTGGCGCACGGGGTGGCGTTCAACGTTGCGGGCGGCACCCATCATGCCTTTCGGGCGCGCGGCGAAGGCTTCTGCCTGCTCAACGACCAGGCAGCCGCGGCGGCGTGGCTACTGACGCACGTGCCTACGGTGAAAAAAGTGCTCATCGTAGACCTCGACGTGCACCAGGGCAACGGCACAGCCGCCATTTTTCAGCACGACCCGCGGGTGTTCACCTTTTCCATGCACGGCGCCCGCAACTACCCCGCCCGCAAAGAAACCTCCGACCTCGACCTAGCCCTGCCCGACGGCACCGACGACGCCCAGTACCTGCCGCTGCTGGGCCGCACCCTGCCGCGCCTGCTCGACGAGGTGCAGCCCGACTTTGTATTCTACCTGGCGGGCGTCGACGTGCTGGCCACCGACAAGCTGGGCCACCTGGCCCTCACCCGCGACGGCTGCCGCCAGCGCGACGAGATGGTGCTCGGCCTCTGCCACCGCCACCACCTGCCGGTGGTGGTGTGCATGGGCGGCGGCTACTCCGAGCGTATTGCCGACATCGTAGAAGCCCACGCCAACACGTTTCGGGTGGCAGCAGGACTTTACTAGAGGTGTTTGTGAGCCTCCTAGTGCTGGTAGTTACCTGACAAGGGACGAAAACGCCCCTCCTCAGTTGAATAGGGACGTTTAGAGTGCATCCTCTTTACTTGGGATAGCCTCAGCAGAACTCAGCTAAAAATCACGACCTGCCAGCGAAAGGCCCAGCGCCACCGCAACGCATACCGCGTGATACCGGCCCGGGCCAGCAGCCCCACCCAGTCTTGCCGCTGGAAAGCCCGCGCTACGGACAGTGGCGCGTCGTGCTGCACCAGGTACGAGCCGCCCAGCAGCCGCGTCAGCCACTTAATGCTGTGATAGGCCAGCCAGTGCCGGTGCAAGTCGTTGATGACCACGGCCACCTGCGCTTGCCGCTGCCATTGCCGCAGCAGCGCCACCAGCTCATTGTCGCTGAAATGGTGGCAAAACAGGCTGCAGGTGAGAATGTCGTAGGGCTGCGCCTGAAATTCCGACGAAAAAATATCGAACCGTTGGTAGCTAATCTCGGGGTAGCCCTGGCTTTTGGTAGCAGCATAGTCCAGCATAAACTGGTTGGCGTCAATGCCCGTCAATTCCACTGAAACCCCGTTTTTGCGGGCCCAGCGGGCCACGTGGCGCAGGGTGTCGCCGCCGCCGCTGCCCAGGTCGGCCAAGCGCAGGGGCCGGTTGCCCGGAAACTGCGGCCGCAGGCGCTGCAGTGCATTCAGCACCGGGGCGTAGCCACCCAGCCAGGTATTGATGGTTTCCAACTCGTCGAGGTTCTGGCGCAGGGCGTCGGTGGCCAGCGTCAGGTCGTCCATCAACTCGGGGCCGGAAGCGCGCTCATTTAACATTTAGCAATTCTCATTTAACAGCCAGTGCTGCTTCAGCAAGTACGCCTTCAGGCTCGTTGATTTCTTCTAACCGATTAAATGCTAATTGGTTATTGCCGACTGTTAACTGTAAGAGCATAGCTTCCATGGTTAGCCCGGGGCCAAATGCGAAGCTGAGCACCGGGGCGCCGTGGTCGGCGGGGGAGGAGTGCGCCAGCACGTCGCGCAACACATACAGCACCGTGGCCGACGACATGTTGCCATAGTCGCGCAGCACGCGGTAGGCGTGGCGGTTATCCTCGCGGGTCAGGCCCAGCGCGGTTTCAATGGTCTCGAGAATCTTACGCCCTCCGGGGTGAATGGCGAAGTGGTGGATATCGGCCAGCTGCACAGGCAGGCTGCTCAGCAGCCCCTCGGTGAGGCTGCCAATGCCGCGCTGAATCAGCTTCGGTACGTAGCTCGACAGCGTCATCTCAAACCCGAAGTCATTGATGTGCCACGCCATGTCGTCGTGCCCATCGGGCTCCAGGCCACAGTGAAAGGCTTGCAGGGCCAGGCTGGGCGCGCCATTGGGCAGGGGCTTCGCTTGCACCAGACAGGCGGCGGCGCCGTCGCCAAACAGTGCGTTGCTGACGAGGTGGTCTTCCTCAGCGCTTTTCTGAAAATGCAGGGTGCACAGCTCCACGCTCACAATGAGCACACGGGCGTTGACATCGGCCAGGCAAAAGGCATCGGCCAGCTTTACGGCGTTCACGGCCGCGTAGCAACCCATAAAATTCACGCAGGTGCGGCGCACGTCGGGCCGCAGGCCCAGCGCTTTCACCAGCTCAATGTCGAGGCCCGGGGCGTACATGCCCGTGCAGCTTACCGTCACGAGGTGCGTGATGCTGGCCGGGGCCACGTCAGGCACTTGGCGCAAGCAGTCGCGCACAGCTTCGGTGGCCAGCGGCAGGGCCTCGCGGCGGTACACCGCCATGCGCTGGCCCACGCTCGGAAAAGGCTCTAAATCGGGAGTATTTGGGAAAAATGTGTATTCGCCATTGACCCGGCCATAGTCGGGCACTACCGAGTAGCGTTGCTCAATCCCCGACACCCGGTACAGCGCCCGAAGTTTGCGCGCGTCGCCCTCACCGAAAGCCAGGGCCTGGGCCATGAAGTCGGCAATCTGAGGCTGCGCTATGCGGTGGACAGGGTTAGCTGTGCCGATGGCACCTAAATAACTCGGCATTCCGGGAGTAATTACGATTTCAGATTTGGTCAATAGTCAGGTATCTCGGCTGATGAATGTACGCAGGGCAGGCTCATCAGTCCCACTACTTACGGTATAACAAACGCTTTTGCGCTTTGCTTAGGCAAAATCAGGATAATAACATTCTGGCGTTCGGTCTGCCACCTCATTCGAGTGGGCGGTCCGGCCTGCTGCGCCTGCTGTCAATTTCGTTAAAACTCCTGGCCGTGCGTGCGGCGCATCAGGGCCTGCACGGCACCCGGCCAATGCCGCAAACCGCCCACCACCACTTCGCTGAGCACCGGCCCGCCGAATAGCCGCTGTACTGCCCGGCCCACCCGCAGCCGCGCCCCAAACTGCGCGTGCCAGGCCCTGGAGTAGGCCGTTTCCATCGCGGCCCGCGTGGTTTTCTTGCTCAGAAAGTCGTGCGCTGCGCCGGCGGCCAGCGCCGCGCCGTGCAAGGCCATGGCCATGCCGTTGCCGCAGAGCGGGGTAATCAGGCCCGCGGCGTCGCCGCACATGAGCACGTGCTGCTCCACGGGCTGCTTGGGAGCGAAGGAAATCTCGTTGATGACTTCCGGCTGTGGGTAAAGCATTTCGGCCGACCCCAGAATCTCGCGCAGGTGCGGGTTTTGGGCCAGCACCGCCTGCTCCATGGCTGCAATGGTGCCGTGGCGTTTCAGGTTCTGGCGCGAGGTGAGGTAGCAAAAACACAGCTTGTCCTCCTCAATGGCCGAAATGCCGGCGTAGCCGTCGGCGAAGTTGTGCAGCGCAATCAGGTCGCGCGGGAAGCCGGGCAGGCGCAGGTGATACTTCACGCCGAGGTAGGGCGAGCGCTGCGTGAAAAACGAGCGTTGCAGCTGCCGGTCGAGGTTGGCGCGCTTGCCGTAGGTGCCCAGCACCACGCGGGACGTTAGCTCGCGGCCATCGGCCAGGGCCACGCGGTGCTGGTCGGTGGTGGTGTCGTATGCCACGTCGGTTACCGTGTTTTGCAAGTAAAACGTGACGCCCCGCGCCTCGGCCAAGCGGTACAAAAAGTTGTCCAGGGAATAGCGGCTCACGCCAAATCCGCCCAGGTCCAGGGTGGCCGTGAGGCTGCGGCCGGCCGGCGAGGTCAGCATAAACTTACGGATGGCGGCCGGGGCCAGCGCGGCAGGGTCGGCGTGCAGCCGGTGTAAGTAGGGCAGCACCTCGTTGCTCACGTATTCGCCGCACACTTTATGGAACGGGTAGCGCTTGCGCTCAACCACCGCCACCCGGTGCCCGCGGCCCGCCAGGTCCAGGGCCGCGGCTAAGCCAGCCAAGCCTCCTCCAATAAGTATGATATCCACTCTTTAAGCCAAGAAAATGAGAAAGATAGAAGCGAAACCGAGGTGATTTATCGCACTTTTAGTATATACTTTTAGGCGTGCTGCCTCCTCAGTTGTACCTTTGCCAACTAAAATTGGCCGCATTCGTTAAGTCTTAGCGCCCTGCGCTTGTTTCTGCCGCCCACTAATTATTACTATGATGCAACGGTTACTTTTTTCACTGCTATTATTTGCTTGCCTGAGCCTCAGCGTTGGGCCCTGGATAAACATGTTGCCGGTGGCCTCGGCCGCTACCAGCAGCGGGCCTGGCTACCAAACCAAGCCGGGCGATGACCGCACGCTGCTTGTGTACCCGAACCCCACAACGGGCATTGTGCACTTAACCATCAATAACCTGCAAGGCAAAAAGGTAGAGTTGAGCGTGTTGAATGTTATTGGCTCGGTTATGTACCGCGAAACGCTCACGGAGATGAACGACCGGTATACCAAAATGCTTGACCTCAGTAAATTTGCCAACGGCTTGTACTACGTGCGGCTGGAAGCCGACAACACGAGCCAGATTTGCAAGCTAGTGATTCGCTAATATGCACACGACCCTGATTTTTGCCCATAAAAAAAGCAGCTCGAGAGCTGCTTTTTTTATGGGCAAAAAACGGAAGAAACTACTTCACGCGAACCGGCACGGGGGCCAGCATTTCTTTTACGTTCGATACCGTGTTGAGGGCAAGGAAAACGGTGACCGCTATGAGGCCGAGCATGAAAATAAACATAAGACTAGAGAAAAGGCGGGTGGATAAAAAATAGCTCCTTGCGGGGAGCAGCATCATGCCTATTCAACCCCTAAAAGCGTGCCGGGGTTTCAACAAGATTACGGCATTGTGAGCAGCGCCGTCACCACACGGCGGGCGTCGGGGCCGGCGCCATTGAGCAGGGCAGAGCGGCGGCTGTCCAGCCAGTTGAGGCCCAGGAAAGCCACGCCCGGCGCCTTGGTAAGGCCCCGGTGGTGCTGCGGGCTGCCATCGGTGGCAATAATGGGCAGGTCTATCCAGTCATAGTCGGGGCGGTAGCCGGTGGCCCACACCACGGCCTCGAGCGGGGGCGTGGCCGCCCGCCGGCCCCGAATGGCTCCCGATGGCAAGGCTGCCTCGGCCCGGCCAATGAAGTGGGCACTAGCCCAGCGCCGCAGCTTGGCCAAATCGCCGCTTACCACTGGCTCGGGGCTCCTGAACATGTGGCGGCCCAGCGCCGAGTGCCGCGAAACGCCCAGCAAACCGGTGCTGACCAGAAAAGCCCACATTACCTCGTTGTTGGGCATGGCCGGCGTCTTTTCATCAAAAGCAACAAACACCGGGCGGCCCGTTGCGGCCAGGTCGGCTGCTATTTGCAGGGCCGAATTGCCGCTGCCCACCACCGCCACCGGCCCGCTACCCGGCACCTGAGCTGGGCGTTGGTAGTCGCGGCTGGGCAGCTGCAGCACGGCGGCGGGCAGCTGAGCCGCCCATGCCGGCACCTTGGGCGAGGTGTAGGGGCCGGTGGCCACAATCACGCGCCGGGCGGCGTAGCCTTGGCCTGACGTGGTTTCCACCACGTAGCCGGTGCCGGAAGGCGCGGCAGCCAGGCGGGTTACGTGACTGTTGGTTTCCAGCGGGAACTTGAAGTGCGCGGCATAGTCGCGCAGGTAGGCAATGGTTTCGTCGCGGGAGGGGTAGCGCCGGGCCGGGCCGGGCCAGGGCCGCCCCGGCAGTCCGCTGGCCCAGGCTGGCGAAAACAAGCGCAACGAATCGTAGCGGGCCGCCCAGGCCGCACCGGCAGCGGGAGCAGCGTCCAGAATACGAAAGTCAACGTTGTGCTGCTGCAGGTAATACGCCGCGGCCAACCCAGCCTGCCCCGCCCCAATGACGATGGTGTCGGTGCTGATAACCGGTACAGGCGTGGCCGGGTCGGATTGAGCCATGGGCTACTGCTGTTGCTGCTGTTCGGGGAATTCGGTGCGCAGGTCGGCCATTACCTGTTCGGTCGTGGCACGCACCAGGGCTACTTGCTGGGCCGCGTGGCTGGGCGTGGGGGGCGTGGCGCCGTAGCTCTCAATTTCGCGGATAACGAGGCGCAGGCTCTCGACGCCCAGCCCATCGAGGGAGCTTTTGAGGTGGTGGGCGGCATCACCTACTTCCTCCCAGTTGCCACGGGTTAGGGCTTCGTCCAGGGCAGTTAGAATAGCGGGCGTGGTTTCGATAAAAGCCCAGGCCAGGCGGCGCACAATTTTTTCGTCTTGCCGCACCAGTTGGCGCACGTTGCTTAGGTCGTAGAGGGGTTTGACAGAAGGCATGGTAAGCGGGGTAGAATAAGGGAGCGTGGGTTCGGCAAGCACCTGCTGGCGGGTCAGGACATCCTGCATGGTGTCAAGCAGCTGTTGTTCGCGGTAGGGTTTGGCAAGATAGCCGTCAAAACCGGCTGCTTGCAGCCGCTCGGCTTCTCCGGTCTGGGCGCGGGCGGTGAGGGCAATGATGGGGGTAGAGGCCCGAATGGGCTCGGGGTGCTCGCGCAGGAAGCGGGCAGCCGTTTCGCCGTCCATGCCGGGCATCTGGATGTCCATGAGTACTAGGTCGAACGGACGGTGCTCAAAGAGCTGAATGGCGGCCGGGCCATTGGCGGCCGTGGTTACCTGCCAGCCCCAGTTGCGCAGCACGGTTTCGGCCAACAGGCTATTCACCAGATTGTCTTCGACCAGCAGAATGCGCCCACCGGTGACGTCCACGTGGGCATTGGGTGTGCTCAGGGAGTAAGGAGAAACGGCAGCCGGCACGGGCGGGAAAGCCAGGGTGAAGGCAAACGTGCTGCCTTGCCCTATTTCACTGCTCACTAGCAGCACGCCGCCCATCAGCCGGACAAGGCCCTCTGAAATGCTCAGGCCTAGGCCCGTGCCGCCGTATTCGCGGTCGGTACTGGCTGCGGCCTGCGCAAACGGCTCAAACACTTTCTCGAGGGTGGCCGGCGTCATGCCCACGCCGGTATCGGCCACGGTAAACTGCAGCCACACCGTGCCCGGCGGCTCGGTCTGGGAATGCGGCGCTGCTACCGTCCGGCAGCGCAGCATCACCTGGCCGGTTTCGGTGAACTTGATGGCGTTGCTGACCAAGTTGAGCAATACCTGGCGCAGACGGTGGGCATCGCCGAGCACCAGGGGCAGCATGGCGGGCTTGACTAGGCGCAGGCGCAGGCCTTTTTCGCGGGCGCGGGGCCGCAGCAGGGCTGCGCAGCCCCTGAGCAACTCGGCGGGGTCGAAGGGCGAGGTTTCGGAGCTCAGCTTGCCGGCGCCGAGGCGGGCCGTGGTCAGCACATCGTTGAGCACCATGAGCAGGTGGTCGGCCGACTCGCCCAGCAGGCGCAGGTAGTCGTGCTGGCTGCGGCTGAGCGTGGTTTTCGACAGCACCCCGGTCAATCCCAGAATGCCGTGCAGCGGCGTGCGGATTTCGTGGCTCATGTTGGCCAAGAAGTCCTGCTTGGCCTGCGCGTCGACCTCGGCCGCGGCAATGGCGGCTTCCAGAGCCTGCTGGGTTTGTTTAAGCTCGGTAATGTTGCTGTCGATGCCCAGCACCTGGGCCGTGCCGTCGGCCCGCACAAAAAGCCGCTTCACGCTGCTGAACCAGGCCACCTGGCCGCCGGGGTAAGTGTGGGTCTCCTGCAGGGTCAAATCCTGCCCGGTGGTCAGCACTTGCTGGTCCTGGGCCCGGTAGTGGTCAGTTTCGGCAGTGGTCAGGGCGGGGGGGCGGCTGGTGCCGTAATGCACCAGCTCTTCGGGCGTCAGGCCAAACAGGGCCGCCACGGCCTTGTTCGCCAATAAATAGTTGCCCTGGTCATCTTTCAAGTAGATGGGGTGCGGCAGCGCATCAATCACCTGCCGGAATAGGCGGTGCTGCTCGGCCAAGTGCGCCGTGGCCGCTTGGCTGCGCTCCTCCGACACGCGCCGCTCGGTGATGTTTTCGGCGACGCCAATAATGCTGCTCACCTGTCCCTTGGCGTTGCGGGCAAATGGGGTGTGCGTGCTGCGCAGCCAGCGCAGGCTGCCGTCGCGGTGGCGCACACTAAATTCCAGCGTCAGCGTTTCGCCGTCGGGCAGTTGGGCCACCCGGTCGAAATGCTCGCGCAGCTGCTCCAAGGCAGGAGCCGGCACGAGGTTGGGCAGGAGGGAGTTCTCAGCGTAAGCTAGCAGCTCATCGCTGGTATAGCCCAGCACCTGCTCGCTGTGACGGTTCGAGTAAGTGTTGCGCTTTTGGCCCAGGTCGTAAATGAAAATGAGGTTTGGCACTAGGTCGAGCACCTGCCGCAGCAGGTGCCGGCTTTGGCGCAGCTCCTCCACGGCGGCGCGGTGTCGCGTCACGTCCTCGGCACTGCCCAGTATTTCCAGCACCTGCCCAGTGGGGGTGTGCGCGCTGGCCCGCAGGCGAATGCGCAGCCACCGCCAGCTGCCGTCGCGGTGGCGCAGGCGACAGTCCCAGCTTAGGCCCTGCCCGCCCGCCAACAGTTCTTCCAGATCGTTGCGGTGGAGCTGCTGCCGGGAGTCGGGGTGCAGCAGGCAGCCGAGCGACGCGCCCATGGCCAAGAGTTCCTGGCTGCTGTAGCCCAGCACGCTCTGGCAGTGTTGGTTGCACTGCACCAACTGGCGGTGGCGCAGGTTGTAGCTGAACAAGATTAGGGGCACCTTGTCGGCCAAGCCATGTTCCGGTGGCGGCGCGGTACTCTCCGGCGAGGGGTGGGGGTGGGCATGCGCTTGGCGGGCCGCTCGTTCGGCCACCCGGCGTACAGCCGGCACGGCCGCCCGGCGAGCCAGGCGGGGAAAACGAGAAGAGCGCATCATGAAGGGAAGCGAGGCGGTAGAAGAGAAGTGCTAGTAACAAATAAACACTGTAGCAGTCATACAGTTCTGATGTTAGCCGATGTGTACTTCCCGTTGCTGTATCATGCGATACACCGTGGACTTGCCAATGCGGAGCCGCGCCGCCACGGCCAGCACATCGCCTCCCATTTCGTCGAGGCAGCTTTGCACGATGGCCGTGGTTTGGTCGCGCAGCGAAAGCTGGCGGGTGGAGTCCCTCTCGGCCCGTCCCGCACGTAGCGGCAGGTCTTCGGCCTGAATCTGCTCGCCGTCGGCCAGCACAGTGGCCAGCTCCACCACGGCTTTCAATTCGCGCACGTTGCCCGGAAAAGGATGGGCTAGGAGCCGGGCGCAGGCGTCATCAGTGAGCTGGCGCAGCGGCAGGTTGTTGAGGATACAAAAGTTGTGCACAAACGCCCTGGCCAGCAGCAAGACGTCGTTGCCGCGCTGGCGTAGCGGCGGCAGCACAATGGGGAGGCCCAGCAGGCGGTAGTACAGGTCTTCGCGGAAACGGCCGGCCTCCACTTCGGCCAGCAGGTCGCGGTGGGTGGCCACAATCAGGCGCACATCAAATTCCACGGCCTGGGTGCCCCCTACGCGCGTCACCTCACGTTCCTGCAGCACGCGCAGCAGCTTGGCTTGCAGGCTTGGGCCGAGGTCAGCGATTTCATTCAGAAACAGCGTACCGCCGTTGGCTTCCTCTAGCCGGCCCACCCGGCGTGCACTGGCCCCGGTGAAAGCCCCCTTTTCGTGCCCGAACAGCTCGCTCTCCACCAGTTTGCGTGGGATGGCAGCCATGTTGACAGCTACAAACGGCTGGGCCGCCCGGCTTGACTGGTAATGAATGGCTTTGGCCACCAGTTCTTTGCCAGTGCCAATTTCGCCGCTCACGCTCACCGTGATGGTGGCGCGGGCCGCTTTGGCAATGAGCGTGTGCACCAGCTGCACAGAAGGGTGCTCGCCCAAAATAGCCTGCTCGCGGCCAAGGCGGGTGCCGATGTGTTTGCGCAGCTGGTTGTTGTCGTGGCGCAGGCGCACTTGCTGCTCCACCTTGCCCACTATATTCCACAGCCGGTCTAGCGTGTGTTCGTCCTTCACCAAGTAGTCGTAGGCGCCCTGGCGCAGCATGCTCACGGCGGTGCTCACGTCTTCCTGGCCCGATATCACAATAACCTCGGCGTTGGGCAGCCGCTCACGAATCCGCTGTAGCACCTGCTCGCCTTTGGCGTCGGGCAGCGAATAATCGAGCGTGATAAAATCGGGTTGCTCGCTTAGCTGGTCGAGACAGGCGCGGGCGGTGGAAAAACGCTGCACGCTGTGGCCGGGGTTCTGGCCTAAACGGTGTGCTAGCAATTCCCCATACCACGCGTTGTCTTCAACTACAAAGATTTTAAAAGGTAGAACAGCTGTCATGGTAGATACACTCGGGTAGAAGCTTCTTCTCAATAAATAATCAAGTAATGGCAGTCTAAGCTGAACCTTAACACTCGGTCGCCATTGGGAATATTATATTACAAAAATAGACGGGTAACCCTGTTTTTGTCTAAAACGAGGGTGAAACAGAGCATATACGCGACTCGCCAATGCTGGGGTTTAACCATGTTTTCTATGTGATTCTAGTTTTTAGAATAAATTCTCAAAATGGGATAACTCGTCGATAACCATCGATTCTTATGTTCCTGGTTCTTAACTGCCGAAGCAAAGAGACACGGGATGGCCGCGGAATTGCATGCCTGGGCAAGAAGCTTCGCCTAAAACCCAAATATTTTTTGTTCGCCATGCAAGCTTCTACTATTTGCTGCTCGCCTTTGCTGGGTTTTGGATTTGTTTGCTCACGGTTGGCCTGTTTTCGGGCAGCCTTTGTGGTGGAGCGCTTTACCGGCCGCGATGCGGTGTTTCGAGCCGTGGGCAAGGTGCAGGCCGCCGTCAACACCTCCAGCGCCAAAACCTACACGCTACGCCGGAACCCAGGGCATGGCCGTACTCTACTATCGCCTCTGTCAAGTTGATGTAGACAGAACCCAAGTCTTTTCGTGGGTAGTAGCGGTGGTGCGCTATTGGCTGCTACTGCTTCGCGCCTGGTAATTCGGAAACCACTTGGTCACCTTTACTTTTCTGCAAACGAAAGCCCCGCTGGCATTGCCAGCAGGGCTTTCGTTTGCGATGCTGACACCGGGTAGGCAATACAACGATAAGGCGTGAAAAGAATGGAAATTAAGGTCAACAGCACAAGGACTAATCATATTAATTTTTAATTATTCAACCTGTTTTATTTGAAAACATACAATTTAATACGGATATTTTAACAAGAATTATAATAATATTTGCGTAACAACGCCATATTGGTGAGGCAACTCCTGCCAAGGAAATTTGTCGGCACCATTCATCCCCACTTTTTCCTGTTCCATTCATCTATGAAGCTTGCTATTACTCGAATCAGCAGCATGATGCTGCTCGTGGCCATAGCCACCTCGTGTTCAAAACAGGAATTAACCCCCACCGCCGTACCCATCGCAGCTGTGGTATCTCAGGATGCCACCCGCGACAACCACCTGGCCATGGGCAACCCTAGCGGCGCCGTGGCCGATTCATACTACTACTGGAACTACCTGATGCAGAAAAGCCAGTATGCCATGTCGTATCACCGCGACCGCGGCACGCCCAACTGGGTGAGCTGGCACCTGAGCAGCGCTTGGCTGGGCAGCACCCCGCGCCAGGACGATTTCCGCGCTGACGCCACCCTGCCCAGCGGCTGGTACCGCGTGGGCGGTAGCAGCTACAGCGGCTCAGGCTTCGACCGCGGCCACATGTGCCCCAGCGCTGACCGCACCGGTTCCACCACCGACAACTCGGCCACGTTCCTCATGACCAACATGATTCCTCAGGCCGCCAACAACAACCAGAGAACCTGGGCGAACTTGGAGAACTACAGCCGCAAGCTAGTGAGCGAGGGCAAGGAGCTCTACATCATCTGCGGGAGCTACGGCAAGGGTGGCGATGGCCTTAACGGCTACGCCACCACCATCGACGCCGGCCGCGTGACCGTACCCGCCCGCACCTGGAAAGTCATCGTGGTACTTCCCGAAGGCAGCAGCGATGCCGGCCGAGTGAGCACTAGCACCCGCATCATTGCTGTGAACATGCCCAACTCCCAGTCCATTAACACGGACTGGGGCACCTACCGCTGCACGGTCAATTCGATTGAGTCGGCCACGGGCTACAACATCATGTCGGCCGTATCAATCGCCGTGCAAGACGTCATTGAAGCCAAAGTGGATACCGGCCCTACCAGCTGAGCCAACCCCGGCGGCGTACGCCGTTGTAATTGAAAAAGCCCGTGGTACTCAAGCGAGTACCACGGGCTTTTTTGTGTCCGAAAGCCTAAGGGCTTTTTATCTCGAAATAAAGAGTCAAAGTTACGGCTTTACCCAAATGCAGCGCAAGTATTAAATTTTGTTATAAAAAGATTTACAGCACGATACCTGCTGAAAATCCCGACTATCTCTTCCGATTCGCAGAAAATGAAGCGCGAAAAAAATTTGAAAAAAAAGGCTCAATAAAAAGTTAACATTACCCTGGATTTGCCCGGCGAAATGATTTCGTAATTTTGCATCGTGCTTCAATCCAAACACCAGTTGATGAAGTGCGGGACGCTTACGAACGCTCCGCAGCGAGACCAAAAGGTCTTGTTCTCCGTGGGTTTTTCCGTTTTTCAGTTTGTTTTTTCTGGTTGCTGCCCCGCTGCCGTTTCGTGATTCGAAACGGTTTTTTTATGTCCAATCGGTTCAGCTGCCCCAGCTAATCTCAACTCTCTTTTAGCGCCCACACAAAAGAAAAATGGACACCAACACCCTCGTTCCCAAAGTGGCGGTTGCCACCCTCCCCTCGGCTCACGCCGGCAACCGCAACCTGAGCACCGACCCCAAGCGCATGGCGGTAATCAAAGTCTGGGACGCCATGATGCGCGGCGCCCGCAAGTATTGTGAGCAGGAAGGGTTCGTGACCGTTCACAACATGCCCCACATTGTGGGCGTGACCGGCGCTTGCGAGAACACCGACACCCTGTTCACTCTGGACTGGTACGACGGCAAGATGATGTTCCTGCCCCAGTCGACCCAGCTCGATACTAGAAGGACTCATCCGCCAGGGCATGAAAATTGAAGACTTCGAGTGGTACCTCGGCTTCCACGAGGAGCACGACGTGCAGCTGCACTCGGGTGCTGGCGTGGGCATGGCCCGCGTTGCCCAGTTATCCTCGGCCAGACGGACATGTGCGAGTGCGTGCCTTTCCTGATTAACCGCGATAACGTAATTTAAGTAGCCAATAGCTGGTTCGCCAGCCGAACGTCACCCCCCGTTGGTTCCGGCCAACGGGGGAAGTTCGTTTCTTTTACTCAAGCAAAACCTATGAAACTCGGCGCCATTACGTTACAGAACTCCGTGTGTTTGGCCACGGCTCCTTGGGAGCTCGACGGGCCTGGCTACGAGCACCTGGGCGCGATTTTTACCAAAACCGTGACCATGGAGCCCCGTGCCGGCCTGCCCGGCGACGAAGGCATACTGCAAGTAGCCGACCAAACCCTGCTCAACCGCACCGACCTTCGCACCGAAGGGGCCGAGCTGCTGGTGCAGGAGCACCTGCCGCGCCTGCGCCGTTTCGGCGTGCCGGTATTTGTTAGCATCACGGCGCCCGGTGTGCCGGGCTTCCGCAAAATAGCGCGCTACCTGCAGCGCGAGGCCGGCGACCAATTGGCCGGTTTAGAAGTGTACATCACGGCCCCGAATTCCGGCGCGGGGCCCGACATAACGGCCCGCCACGTGCGCGAAGCCACCGAAGCCGTGCGCACCGAATTGCGTGACGACGCGGCCGTCATTGTAAAGCTGCCACCGTGGCCCGACCACATCCGGGGCCTGGCCCTGGGCGCGCAGGAAGGCGGTGCCACCGCGCTGGCCGCCACCAATACCCTGAAAGTGCTGCACCTGCCTGCCAACGCCGCCGATGCCCCGCTGGTAGGCGGCCTTTCCGGTGAAGCCCTGCGGCCGCTGGCCCTACGCTGCGTGTGGGAGCTGGCCAACGACGAGAAGCTGCAGTTGCCCATCTTCGGAACGGGCGGTATTTTCACGCTCAGCGACGTGGAAGACTACCTCCGCGTGGGAGCCAATGCGGTGCAGGTAGCCAGTGGCGAATGGTTGTCGCCGGGCCTCTCTGCTCGGTTGGCTTCGGAAGTCGCCCGTAAAGCAACCGTGACCCGTTAACCCAATTCGTATTTCTTTTTCATCCACAATTCCCGCTGTCCCGATGCAAAAGCTCCTCACCCGCGTTAAAACGCTCAATTCCCTGCTCTGCGTGGGACTCGACCCCACGGGCGATGATGCGACCGTCATCCGGCGCCTGCACGAAGTAGTAACCGAAACTTCGGACTATGCCGCCGCTTTTAAACCTAACCTTGCCTTCTTTCTGAGCCGCGAAAACGGAGTTGCCTTACTTGAAAAAACCGTGCGCCGCATCCCATCCGAAATCCCTGTGATTCTGGATGGCAAATTCGGCGACATCTCCAGCACCGCGGAGCATTACGCCAGCTTCGCCTACGACATCATCGGAGCCGATGCCGTGACGGTGAACCCCTACATGGGCGACGACACCATCCGGCCCTTTGCTCGTCCCGGCAAGATGGTGTTTTCCCTGGCCAAAACGTCCAATAAGCCGCAGCATGGCCTGCAAGACGCCGCCATGACCCGTGGCGGCTCCATCAGCGACTGGGCTGCCCGCCTGGCCCGTCTGATGGACGAGGAGCTGGCCGACTCGACCATCGGCTTGGTGGTGGGCGCCTCGGAGCCAGAAACCGTGGCCAAAGTGCGGGCCGCCTGCCCGGAGCAGTGGTTCCTAGTGCCCGGCATTGGGGCGCAGGGCGGCGACTTGTCGGCCACGTTGCGCGCCGGCCTCCGCACCGATGGTAGCGGCCTGTTGATAAATTCCTCACGGAGTATCTGGCAGGCCAAAAACGCCGGAGCCGCCGCCCGCGAATTGATGGAGCAAATCAACCAATTCCGGACCGTAGCAAGCCCGGACCACGCCTAACCTAAAAAGCCGCTTTACTGCGGCTTTTTGCATAGATATTATCTGCAAGAAATGAATTCACTGCCTAATATTGATACTTCCACCGTTCTCGCAGCTGGCTTGCTGGAGCAGCAACTGGTGCAGGAAGATGCGCTGCTGCGCGGGCACTTTCGGCTGTCGTCGGGGCTGCACTCCGATACCTACGTGCAGTGCGCCCGTTTCCTGCGCCGGCCCGATTTGGCCGCGCCAGCTGCGGCCGCGCTAGCTATCCAAATTCGGGAAGCTGGATTGCAGGCTGATGTGGTGGTAGGCCCCGCCATGGGCGGCGTGGTGATAGGCTACGAGCTGGCCCGGCAGCTGGGTGTGCCAGGCATTTTCACGGAGCGCGACGCCGATGGGCAGATGACCCTACGCCGCGGTTTCACGGTGACGCCGGGCGAAAAAATCATCATCGCCGAAGACGTGGTGACCACCGGCAAAAGCACCCTGGAAGTCGCTAAACTGCTGCGCGCACTAGGCGCCGAAGTGCTGGCCGTGGCTTCTCTGATTGACCGCACCGGCGGAAAGGGAGGACTTGATTTCCCGCATTTCGCGCTGCTTTCAGTATCAGCAGCGACCTTTGCACCGGAGGCCTGTCCGCTCTGCGCGGCGGGCGAGCCGGTAGTAAAGCCTGGCAGTCGTCCAGAAAAAGCGTTTTAGGCGCTGTGTGTTAGCGTTTGTTTAGAAAAGGAAAAGGTCGTCATGCTGAGCTTGTCGAAGCATCTCTGCCACGAGAGTAATCAATACCTAATGCAACGAAGCGGTAGAGATGCTTCGACAAGCTCAGCATGACGTGCTGGATTGTTTCGTTGCCTATTTAAATAATGTCCGATACCACCCACACCATCCAGCTCACGCTGAAACCCGGCCAACACGATGGCGACGGCCAGCGCGTAGCCGAAGCTGCCACTCGCCACCTGGGCCTGACCACGGGCCGCGTGCGCAGCGCCGCCCTCTACACGGTGCGCTACCCGCTCAGTGAAACGCAGCTGAGTGATTTCGCCTCCCGCTGCCTCGCCGACCCGGTGCTGCACGACGTGCGCCTGAATGAGCTAATCGCCGCTGAAGGATTCGCCACTTACATCTTGGTAGCGCGCCGCCCCGGCGTGACCGACGACGAAGGCACTTCCGCCCAAAACGCCTTGGCCGACCTCCTGAATGAGCCGCTGGATACGCATACCCAGCACATCTTCAGCAAACGCCTTTACCTGCTCGAAAACGACCTGCCCGCCGACGACCTGCGTCGCATTGCGGAAGAGCTGCTGGGTAATAAACTCATCAACTGGCTCGAGGTAGGCCGCGTAGCCGATGGCATCCGCGACTACACGCCCCGGCCTGGTGGCGGCGCCGAGGCCATTACCGAAATTATCAAGCTGACCGACCGCAGCGACGCCGAGCTGGTGCAGCTGTCGAAGGACAATATCTACGCGCTGAACCTGGAAGAAATGCGGGCTGTGCGCGACTACTTCGCTGCCCCCGAAACCCAGGCCGAGCGTCAGGCCGCCGGCCTGCCCGCTGACCCCACAGACTGCGAGCTGGAAATCATCGCCCAAACCTGGTCGGAGCACTGCAAGCACAAGGAGTTTTCGGCCCTCATCAACTACAAAGACCTGGGAACGGGGGAGGAAAAGCAGGTTGATTCGCTCTTCAAAACATACATTAAAGACGCTACCTCCGAAGTAGACCGCCAGCTCCGCGCCAACGGCAACGACTGGCTGGTAAAGGTGTTTTCGGACAACGCCGGTGCCGTGCGCATCAACGCCAATTCGCTCTTCGTGTGGAAGGTGGAAACGCACAATTCGCCCTCGGCCATTGACCCGTATGGTGGGGCCATTACGGGTATTTTGGGTAATAACCGCGACCCCTTGGCTACGGGCATCGGCGGTGCGCAGCTGCTGTTCAATACCAACGTGCTTTGCTTTGGCAACCCGCAGTATGACGGGCCGCTGCTTACTGGCCAGCTGCACCCACGCCGCATTCTGGAAGGCGTGCGCAAGGGCATTGAGGACGGCGGCAATAAGTCGGGCGTGCCCACAGTAAACGGCGCCATTGTGTTCGACGACCGGTACGCCGGCAAGCCGCTGGTGTACTGTGGCACCGGCGCCGTGATGCCAATGCAGTTCGCGGGCAAAGACTCCTGGGAGAAAATCATTGATGCAGGTGACCGCATTATCATGGCCGGTGGCCGGGTGGGCAAGGACGGCATCCACGGCGCTACGTTTTCCTCCATTGAATTAGATGAAACCGCCCCGGCGACGGCCGTGCAAATCGGCTCGCCCATCACCCAGAAGCTGGCGATGGATTTCCTGATGCTGGCCTCGCGCCGCGGCCTGCTCAAGTGCAGCACCGACAACGGCGCGGGCGGCCTCTCGTCGTCCGTGGGCGAGCTGGCGGGCATTTCGGGCGGCGCGGTTGTAGAACTGGAGCGCGTGCCGCTGAAGTACCCTGGCTTGCGGCCTTGGGAAATTTTCGTGAGCGAATCACAGGAACGGTTCACACTGGTAGTAGAGCCCAACAAAATGGCCGAGCTGCTGGCTCTGGGCCAGGAAATGGAAGTGGAGCTGACTGATATCGGCCACTTCACTGCCGACGGTTTCCTAGACGTGCGCTTCGATGGTGCGCCAGTAGCCCGCCTGAACATGGAATTCCTGCACGAGGGTGTGCCGCGCAAAATCTTGGAAGCTGAGTGGACCAAGCCCGCCGCTGCCGAGCCGGAGATTCCGGCGGCTACGGACTACACGGCCACGCTGGGCCAGTTGCTAGGCTCCCTCAATATCTGCTCGCGCGAGTCGGTTATCCGTCAGTACGACCACGAAGTGAAGGGCCGCACTATTGTGAAGCCCCTGATGGGCGCGACCGGTCAGGCGCCGCAGGATGCTGCCGTGGTACGCTTCAATTTTGAGAGCTGGGAGGGCGTGGCCGTGAGCAATGGCATCCTGCCGCGCTACGGCGACTTGGACGCCTACCACATGTCGGCCGGCGCGTTTGACGAGGCCGTGCGCCAGATTATCGCAGTGGGAGGGAAGCTCCCCAACCTGACGCCCGGCGACGGAATTTTCTGGTCAGTGAACGACAACTTCTGCGTGCCCGATTCGGTGTATGACCCCGTCAGCAACCCCGACGGCAAACAGAAGCTGGCCAAGCTGGTGCGCATGTGCGAAGCTCTGCGCGACGCCACGGCCGCCTACTGCATCCCGCTCACCAGCGGGAAGGACAGCATGAAAAACGACTTCAAAGCCGATGGTGTGAAGATTTCGGTGCCGCCCACTGTGCTCTACTCCATGACTGCCAAAATGGAGGACGTGCGCCGCGCCGTAACCTCGGACTTCAAGCAGGCCGACGACGTGGTGTACCTGCTCGGCGAAACCCACGACGAGCTAGGCGGGTCCGAGTTTTATGCGCTGCACGGCCAACTGGGTGCCAATGTGCCCAAAGTTGATTTCGAAAAAGCCAAGGCGCTGTATACCCTAGTGGGCCAGGCCAACGACCAAGGCCTGATTCAGTCCTGCCACGATTTGAGCGACGGCGGCCTCGCCGTGGCGCTGGCCGAATGCACATTTGGCTACAATTGCGGCGCCAGCATAGCCTTGCCTGAAACGGGTCTAGCGCTACCAGTGCAATTGTTCTCGGAGTCGCACTCCCGCTTCCTCGCCACGGTGGCGCCTGAAGATGTCGTCGCCTTTGAGCAGCTACTAGGCAACCGGGCGACTCGCCTCGGCGTGGTTACCAAAGAGGCCCGCTTGGTGGTTTGCCACGGCAGCCAGGAAGTGATTTCGGCCGATTCTGATGTGCTACGGAGTATATGGACCAACGGGGCTGTAAATCAGCTGCTCGGCGTGGGCGACGTGGCCAATATCTCACATTCAACTTCACTATAATGGCACAAGATTCATTTCCTCCGGCCCAAAAGCCTTTTGAGATGGTACAAGATGCCACTCGGATAGTACATAAAGTTCAAAACGAGGCACAAGCTGGCGAGCCCAAACGGGTTGGTGCCGTGCGGGCCCTGATTCTGACCGGTTTTGGCATTAACTGCGAAGAGGAATTCGCTGCTGCTTACCACATGGCCGGCGCCGAACCCACCATTGTGCACCTCAACCAGGTGTTGCATGGGCAGGTGAGCATTCATGATTTCGACACGCTCAACTTCCCTGGTGGCTTCTCTTTCGGCGATGACTTGGGCTCGGGCGTGGTGCTAGCCAACAAGCTGCGCTACCGCCAAACCGGCGCCAACGGCCGCACGCTGCTCGACGACATCAAGCAATTTATCGCCGATGGCAAGTTCGTGCTGGGCATCTGCAACGGCTTTCAGGTGCTGGTGAAGCTGGGCCTGCTGCCCAACCTGAGCGGCGAGGTGACGCCCGAAGTCACGCTGACCCACAACGCCAGCGGCCGCTACGAAGACCGGTGGGTGACGCTGCGCGTGAACCCCAAGTCCAACACACCCTTCCTCAAAGGCATCGACAAGATGGAAGTGCCCGTGCGCCACGGCGAAGGCCGCCTCGTGATTTCGGATGCCGCCGTACAGCAGCGCATCGAAGCCGCGGGCCTCAACTGCCTGAGCTACCTCGACGCCAACGGCGACGGCACCGGCGTGTACCCCTTCAACCCCAACGGCGCCGCCCTGAACTGCGCCGGCCTCACCGACCCCACCGGCCAGGTATTCGGCCTGATGCCGCACCCAGAAGCGTTTTTATCGGCCTACAACCACCCCGACTGGGCACGGCGGCGTCGCCAAAACCCCGGCGCCTCCGAGGAAGGGGAGGGCCTTCAAATTTTCAAGAACATCGTGGAGCACATTGCCCACACGCGTACCGCGGCCGCTCCCGCCGCGGAATTTGCCACTCGGGACTAGTCTCCTTAAAAGTTGCTAATGAACACGCTCACCCACTTCGCTTCCCCCCAACTCCGCCTCCTGCACCGCGGCAAGGTTCGCGACAGCCTCCGTGCCCCCAGTGGCGACCGTCTCATTATTGTGACGGACCGCCTCTCCGCCTTCGATAGCGTGCTGGAAACGGCCATTCCCCACAAAGGAGCGGTGCTCAACGGTCTGGCGAACTTCTGGTTTGAGAAGACGGCCCATATCATTCCCAACCACGTTATCAAGCTCGTGGATGCCAACGCCATGCTGGTGAAAGAGGCCGAGCCCATTAAAGTGGAGATGGTTGTGCGGCAATACCTGACCGGCTCGATGTGGCGCGGCTACCAGGCCGGCCAGCGCACCTTCTCGGGCGTGACGGTGCCCGATGGCATGACCAAGCACGAGTCCTTCCCGCATGCCATTGTAACGCCGACCACCAAGGAGGAATCGGACCGCGAAATAACTCCCGAAAACCTGGTGAGCGAAGGCTGGGTGACCAAGGAACTCTACGACCAGATGGCCGTGAAGTCCCAGATGCTGTTTGCCGTGGGCTCGCAGCTGTTGGCCGAAAAGGGCATTATTCTAGTAGATACCAAGTATGAGTTTGGCTTGCTCAACGGCAAGCTGATTCTCATTGACGAGATGCACACGCCGGACTCTTCGCGTTTCTGGTCGGCCGAGGACTACACCCGTAACCCTGAGACGGCTGAGCAGATGGACAAGGAGTACGTCCGCCAATGGCTCATCGCCAACAAAAAGGACGGCCAGTACCCCCGCGCCCTCACGCCGGAAGTAGCTCAGGAAGCCAGCCGCCGCTACCTCGACATCTACCAGCGCATCACCGGCGAGGCCCTGCCCACCGCTGAAACCACCGCAGTCGATGCCCCCGGCTCCGGCCGCCACGATGCCCGCGCCCGCTTGCTGGCCAACCTGGTACAGGCCGGCTTGGTGAAGGACGCTTGGGTGAACATCGTGATGGGCTCGCCCTCCGACATAGAGCACTGCGAAGAAATCCGCCAGCAGTTCGAAGGCTATGACGTTTTCACCCAGCTGCGCGTGACCTCGGCCTACAAAAACGGCGAGGAAATTGCCGGCATGGCAGACGTCTGGAACAACAGCCTGGAACCTGGCGTCATCATCGCCGTGGCCGGCCTGAGCAATGGCCTCGGCGGTGCCTTGGCGGCCAACGTGAACGTCCCCGTCATTAGCTGCCCGCCCTATAAGGACTACGCCGAACTGGCCATGAACCTGAACTCGTCGGTCATCATGCCCAGCGGCACGCCCAACCTCACCGTAGTGCGCTCCGACAATGCCGCTCAAGGTGCTTTGCGCGCCCTGAACCTGCCCCGCCTGCGTGAGCGCCTGAGCCAGGACATCAAAGCCACCAAAGCCAAGCTAAGAGCGGCCGACGCTGAGTTTCGGGTGTTGTAAAAACCAAAAAATCGATGGAGTTTGCCGCGTTCAAGGAATTAGTTACTGCCTACATCGAAGCCTACAACCGCTTTGATGTAGGCAGGATGCTGGTGCCTTTGCACGACGCGGTAGTTTTCAAGAACATTTCCAACGGCGAAGTCAACTTGACCACGACCGGCAAAGAGGAATTTCGCCGCCAGGCCGAGGAGGCCAGCCAGTATTTCTCCCAGCGGGAGCAGCGCATTATTGACTGGCAGGTAACCGGCAACAAGGCAGAAGTAGCCGTTGACTATAGTGCGGTTGCGGCCGTCGATTTCCCCAATGGTTTAAAAACTGGCGACACGCTGCACTTGCAGGGCAAGTCCGTTTTCCGATTCGCACACGGCAAAATCATCTCCATCGAAGACATTAGCTAAGAACCATCGCCCGCTTAAGCTCCCATCCCCTTGACTGAATCCAAAACCCTTCTTCTCCTCGGCTCTGGAGCCCGCGAGCACGCCCTAGCCGAAAAGCTGACCCGCGACGGGGCCACGGTGCACGTGCTGCCCGGCAACGCCGGCATTCACAATAGCCACCCCGACGTCAATCCCCTCGATTTTGAGGCGGTGCGGGCCTTCGCCCAAGCCCACGATGCCAAGCTGATTGTAGTAGGGCCGGAGGCCCCGCTGGCCGCTGGCATCACCGACTTTTTTGCTGGGTCCGACATCAAGGTTTTTGGCCCAACGCGCGCTGCAGCCCGGCTGGAAAGCTCGAAGGTGTGGAGCAAGGATTTCATGCGCCGCCACGGCGTGGCCACGGCGCAAGCCTGGCAGTTCCGCAGCGACAACATTGAGGCCGCCCGCACCAAAGCCGCCGAGCTGGGCGGGCACGTGGTCGTGAAGTACGATGGCCTCGCCGCTGGCAAAGGCGTGTACGTATGCTCCTCCCTTGAGGAAGCAGAAGCTGCCTTGAACGAGCTGCAAACGCAGTTCACGGGTTGGTTTTCCTTTCTGCTCGAAGAAAAGCTGACCGGTCCTGAAATCAGCATTATTGGCCTCACCGATGGCCTCGAAATCAAGATGCTGGCCACTTCGCAGGACCACAAGCAGCTGCTGGCCGGCGACCAGGGGCCCAACACTGGCGGCATGGGCGCCTACTGCCCCGTGCCCTTCGCCAACGACAACGTGCTAGCCGCCATCCGCCGCGACATTGTGGACCCGACGCTGCGCGGACTGCAAAACGAGCAATTCGCGTTTCACGGCTTCCTGTATTTCGGCATCATGCTCACGCCCAGCGGCCCCAAGCTGCTGGAGTACAACGTGCGCCTCGGCGACCCCGAAGCGGAAGTATTGCTTCCCGCTCTGGACAGCAGCCTGCTTACCCTGATTGAAGCGACCTTAGATGGCACGCTGGCCAAGCAAACCGTGCGGCAGCGCCCGGGTGCTTTTGTGGGCGTGGTGCTGGCCTCTGGTGGCTACCCGGCGCCAAAATTCCCAACAGGCTTTCCCATTACTGGCTTGCAGGACTTGCCGGCCCATACCCGTGCTTACCACGGCGCTACCCAGTTGGACGACGAGGGCCAGTTGGTAACGAACGGCGGCCGGGTGCTCGTGCTCACCGCCCACGGCCCCGATTTAGAAACGGCCACCGCCCGCGCCTACGAGGCCTGCGCCAGGGTCACGTTCCAAGACGCCTATTTCCGCACCGACATTGCCCAACGCCCGGCGCCGGTGTTAAGCGCAAGCGCCGTAAATTGAAGCGACGAAATGACCATGAGCACCTTTGAACCCCAAGAGCAAAATCGCCAGACTCCTCCTTCTGCGGAGAGGGGCCGTGCCCGGCTGGGGGCTGGGGGGAGGAGGTTGGCCCGCCTGGCCATTTTAATATCGGGCCGCGGCTCCAACATGCTCTCCTTGGTGCAGGCTACCCAACATGGGGTTCTGAAAGACTTGGCAGAAGTGGCCGTGGTGTTCAGCAATAAGCCCGATGCACCCGGTTTGGAACTTGCCGCTGCCCAGGGTTGTCCAGTAGCTTCCTTGTCCAGCCAAGGCCGCAAGCGGGAAGCTTTTGATACGGAAGCCGCCGCATTGCTGCAGCAGTATCAGCCCGATTTTGTGGTGCTGGCGGGGTACATGCGCATCTTATCACCGGCCTTCATTCAGCCGTTTGCGGGGCGCATTCTCAATATTCACCCCGCCGATACTCACCAACACCAGGGCCTGCACGCTTATGAATGGGCCTTCGATAACAAGCTGCAGGAAACTAAAATTACAGTTCATCTTGTAGATGAGGGCCTTGACACCGGCCCCATTCTCGCCCAGGAACCCGTGGATTTGCGCGGGGCCAACACTTTATCTGAAGTCGAGCGCCGCGGCTTGGCCGTTGAGCACCGGCTTTATGCCCAAACACTGGCGGAATTAATCTTACAAAAAAGAACCTCATGCTGAGCTCAGCCGAAGCATCTCTACCTCAATCGTAAATCAATCAACAGGATTAGTTGCGCAATAGAGATGCTTCGGCAGGCTTAGCGTGACGTTCCTTCTGGAAATAAGTAATCGGAAAAAGATATGTGTGGAATAGTAGGTTTTCATGGCCCCGATGATGTCGTTGCCGACATGGTGGTGGGCCTCACCGCCCTGCAGCACCGGGGGCAGGACGCAGCCGGCATCGCCACGTTCGACGGCACCTCGTTCCACCTGCATAAGGGGCAGGGCCTGGTCAACGACGTGTTTAAGAAGAAGCACCTGAAGAAGCTGAAAGGCAACAGTGGCATCGGCCACGTGCGCTACACCACGCAGGGCGCCAACGACTCAAACCTCGCCCAGCCCTTCACCACGAGCTACCCGTTTGGCTTGGCCATGGTGCACAACGGCAACGTCATCAACTTCCGCGACGTGGCCAAGCGCCTGCACGAGAAGTACCACGTGCTGCCCAAAACCACCAACGACCTCGAACTTATCATGTACACCTTCGCTTCGGAGCTGCGCGTGAAAGACCTCGACCACCTCTCGGTAGTCGACATTTTCGACGCTGTGGAAACCACCCAGGAATTGGTGGAGGGTGCCTATGCTACCATCACGCTAATAGCAGGGCACGGCCTGCTGGCCTTTACCGACCCGCTGGCCATCCGACCGCTGGTGCTGGGCCGGCGTGACACGTCTGCTGGGCCGGTGTATGCTTTTGCTTCGGAAAGCACTTGCTTCGATTTCTTGGGTTTTAAGTTTGTGGAGAATGTTGGTCCGGGCCAAGCCATATTCATCGACAATAACTACCAGGTTCACTACAAGAACCCGTACGAGCTGCCGAAGAACTTCTGCGCCTTCGAGCAAATTTATTTTGCGCGCGAAGACTCCACGATTCATGGCCGGCTGGTGGCCCGTGAGCGGGTGCGCCTAGGCAAGCGCTTGGCCCGCAAAGTAGCCGACGCTGGCCTGAAGCCCGACATGGTAATTGATGTGCCCTCATCGGGCTACTTCGCCGCTTCTGGGTTGGCCGAGGCCATTGGCGTGCCCTACCGCCGCGCTCTGGTGAAAAACAACCACATGGGCCGCTCGTTCATTGTGGCCACCCAAGCGGGGCGCGAGGACGTGGTGAAGAAGAAGCTCAACCCCATCCGCGAGTTTGTAGAGGGCAAGAAAGTGGCCGTAGTCGACGACAGCATTGTGCGTGGCACCACGTCGCGCCGCATCGTGCGCCTCCTGCGCGATGCCGGCGCTACCGAGGTTTACTTCATCTCCAGCGCGCCGCCCATCGTGTCGCCCTGCATCTATGGCATCGACATGGCCATGAGTACTGAGCTGATTGCGGCCAACTACACCGAGGAGGAAATCTGCCACTACATCGAAGCCGACCGGGTTATCTACCAAGACTTAGAAGACTTGCAAGAGTTGTTTTCCGAAGAAAAAGGCCACGGCGGCAGCTGCTTTGCCTGTTTCTCGGGCAAGTACCCAACGGGTGACGTAACCCACTATCTGCGCCACGTGCAGGAAGAGAGGGCCAGCCACCGCCCCGAAAAAGGCAAGAAAAACCTGTCCGTAAGCGCCAAAGCGCCCGAGCCCACCGAGCATTAAGCTAGGTTTTAGTAATGGGCTGGTTCGCGAAAAAGGTCATTGGTAATGTGCTTGCATCGGTTATTGGCATGGCTATTATCAGGGCATTTATTAGTTTGGAACACCCATTCATATTCCTGAAAACAGCATCACTTTATTTAATTGCCATAATAATTGTTCTAGCGGTAGTTGGTGCAGTGTTCGGTTATTTAAGGTACTTGGTCCCATTGCGGAGAGAGCAGGGATTCCCATTTGTATATGTTGAATCTGATGGAGCTGTGCGCGAATTAAATGATAAGGAGCAAGCCTATTTAAAGACGGAATTCTCTCCCGGTGATGGCGGGCGGCCATACATAAAGAATCGGTACGACGGAAAAACCTATAACGGTAGCATAAGTGGTTTTATATACCGCGATAGGGTTCCTAAAGCCATTGCTATTAGACCTGAATCACCACAAGTCAATTCTTGATTCAATCAACTGTTAAATCAATTTAACACCCGCACCGCTTCGGCTCCCGTCTCAATCGGATAGGGGCTGGGGGTGAGGCCCTCCGCATGAACGACACCCAAAACAACCCCGCCGGCTACTCCATCGAAGAAGGCAACGCCGCCTCGCGCAACGCCTACAACTGGTCGAAGAAGACCTTCGCCAACCGCAGCGGCAAGCCCGGCGAACCCGCCCAGGACCTCGACGGCGGCTTCTCCAATGAAATCCGCTTCGGAGCCGAGCGACTCGGCATCAGCTCCGACGGCATTGGCACCAAAATCGAAGTGGCCGAGCGCTTGAACAAGTACGACACCCTTGGCTACGACCTCATCGCCATGACGGCCGACGACCTCATTGCCGCCGGTTTCGTGCCCACCAACCTCTCCAACATCATCGACGTGAACCACCTCGACTACGGCGTGGTGGACGAGATGATGCGCGGCCTGCACGACGCCGCCAACTTTGCTCAACTGGCCATCACCGGTGGCGAAATCGCCGAGCTGGGCAACCGCATTGGCGGCTGGCCCGGCGCCAAAATGAATTTCAACTGGTGTTCCACAGCCATCGGTGTGCTGCACCCCAGCCTGGTCCAGCCCCTGAGTGGCAAAACCGCCCAGGCCGGCCACGTGGTGGTGGCCCTGCGCTCGCCTTCGTTCCGCTCCAACGGCTACTCCCTGGCCCGCAAAACCTTGGAGCGCCTCTTCGGCGAAAACTGGCACGAAGCCCCCTACGACGGCACCGACGCCGACCAATACGCCACCTGGGGCGAGGCCATGCTCGCGCCCTCGCTCATCTACGCCCCCGGCGTAGCCGCCCTGCTCGATGCCGGCCTGCCGCTGCATGGCGTGGCCCACATCACCGGTGGCGGCGTGGCCGACAACTTCCAGCGCGTCCTCAAAAACGGCCTTGGCGCGATGCTTGATAACCTATTTGAGCCCTTGCCCGCCATGCGGCGCCTCTGCGAAGTCGGCGCCCTCCCCCCCGAAACCGCCTACCTCTACTGGAATATGGGCACCGGCATGCTTCTCGTGACGGAAGAATCTTCCGCCGCTGCGGTGGTGGCCTCGCTGCAAGCCAGTGGGTATGATGCGCAGGTAGCAGGCTACCTCACAGTTGAAAGCGGCGTGACGTTGCGCGTGGGCGCAGGGGAGTTACGGTACGCCTTCTAGGTGCTATTGCTTGTAAGCACTTGCTTGTCAATGGATGTGAGCTGTTTAGTAATCCACTGAATCTAATTAGAACGTCATGCTGAGCTTGTCGAAGCATCTCTACCACTTCGTTGTTTCAGCATCGATTGCTACTGCGGTAGAGATGCTTCGACAAGCTCAGGATGAGCGTAGGGCGGGTTGCTAAACAACGAAAATGAAATACTATTGTCACGATAACTTCGGCCAGCTCCCTGAAAAAGCGTGGCATTCGTTGCTGGATAGAACTATTGGGAATGCGACACATTTGGAAGTAAGCCGTTTATTCTCAGAAACACCCTTTTCGGATGTACTAGCCGCTGCAGCAGTGCCTTTGCCCCAGCATATTGATAGGCCTTATGCAGCTACTCACCGCTTTTTGTTGACACCAGAGGTAATTGCTGAGATAAAAAGCAAAACGTACAAGGATTGGGATAATTACGATTCAGAAGACCCTGCGTTTTATCAGAAAGACATACTTCTTCTCGGAACAATAACTCATGAAGATTATGTGGTCATGGGGCTCGATGAAAAAGACAGGATTGAGCTGAATAGCCAAGGCTTCCATTTCTGGTGAGAATGGAACTTTAATTAACTGGGGACTCATCTACGCCCCGCGCACCGGCCGCTTCTCCAGAATCAAACGGGTACAGTGCGCGAACGCTCTATTCTACAATTGGCAGATGTCCAGCGCTGGATAACCACATCTTCGAATTTGATTTATAATTAAATTATCAAAATATTATTTATCAATAAGTTTGCACTGGGGTAATGTATTTATAATCAACAAGCAGTCACGTAGGAAATGGGAGGTTAACTTTTAGGAAAAGCAGTGAAGGGCGCTTATCATTGCATTCCATCTTCTCATTATCAAACTATGTTATTTGAAATAACGTCTCCTATTCACGAAAAAATACAAATAGCAAAGCTGGCTAATATGCCTGCTGAGCAAATTTTGCCCAAGTTACAACTAGCTGTTAGCACGTATTTAGAGTTCGTTTGGGATAAGTTTTGGTTGACCGGCCAAGCTTCTTTGGATGAAATGCTCCAAGCCATTGATGCGATTTCCAGCGACAGTGGCACAGGGTACATTTTATGGCATTTACCGTATGACGGGCTTGCCCATCGGCTTAGCAATACCCGCAAACTGGTGCAAGCTGGTGTGCCTTACGCCTCCGAATTTTGCCTGATGCTCGCGCAGAAAACACGGCCCAACAAATTAGCATTGGAGCAATTACGGTATTTGATGGAGCAAATTCACGACGCCGCAACCGAGGATGTGGATTTGATGATGGCACAAATGGCCGATTTGCTGCAAAACCACCTGCTGCTGCGGGTAGGCAAGCAGCGGTATCAAATCACAGAGCTGGAGTTTTATTACCGGCGCAAAGGCCATCTCGACCCGTATCCGCACGGCAAGAGCGGGCAGATGGAGTTCGGCAAATGGTTTTTTAACGATGCCGACGGGCTAGACCTGACCTTTGGTGACCGCCAAAAAGGTATCCATGGAGGGATTCTGTTGCGGGGCCTGCGCCGGTTGCCGCTGGAAAATCCGCTTGAGTACATTTCCCCCGACGACCCCACTTATATATGGGGGCCGCGCAAGGTGCTGGCCGATATCGTGGCCAACTTAAACGGGGTGTTTACCCACCTGCCGGGGTTGATGTTGGAGGAAGCCGCTAAGGGACCGGTAGCGAAAACTGCTCCTTGGCGGGTACGTCGTTACGCCCTGCGGCACAAAGCCGAAGACACCGACACAGAGTACCTGCACCGTCCGTATCGCTTTCTAGTAGATATTGACTACTTACGCGGCCTGAAAGACCGGGCCGACGTGGTGCGGCAACTGGGGTGGACCGCCGACGAAGCAAAGGCAGTATTAGGGTACCGCCCGTCTTTAATCAATCGGTTGAAGGCTTTGAATTGATGCTTTGCAACCACCAATAAGCAATCAGCCGTGCTTGCCAGCTTGGTAGAAGCAACGTCAGCCCGGCCCTAATTCGATGGCCTTCTCGCACTGGTATCACCAGTTACGGGGAGGTCATCTGATTCCGGGCCGGGTCTTTAATTATTCTCTCCGTTACAAGAAGTGCGTGCCGCTACGCTCCCCGCACCGGCCGCTTCTCCAAAATCAACTCCGTACGGTAGTCATACAGCGTCTTTTCCAGCCCCACAGGGTAGGTATGCGGGTTAAGAAAGCGGCGGATGCTGGGGTCCAGGCTTTGTACTTCGCGCTGGGCGTGCGCGCGGCTTTCGGTGAGGGTAGGCAACTCGAGCACGCGCTGGCCCTGGCGGAAAACCGGCTCCAGCAATTCGCGAAACTTGGTTTCGGGCTTGACGAGCAGGCGGCGGGTGGCATCGAGCGGGTCAACCATGATGAGTTGGTCGGGGAGGGGCTCGGCGGTATTGTAGAGCATGTCGGCGCGCGGCTTGCTGTACTCGTTGAGGTAGCGGCGCACCTGCAAAATGCCCGGAATGCTGGTTTTGGCTACTTGCTCCGAGAGCTTGAGGGTGAAGTCCCAGCCCGAGTCGTCGGCTTTGCGCAGGGCGGCCAGCTTATACACGCCGCCGAGGGCCGCTTGGTTGTAGGCCGTAACGAGCTGCGTGCCCACACCCCACGTATCGATGCGGGCGCCTTGTTGCTTAAGGCTGGTGATTAGGTTTTCCTCCAGGTCGTTGCTGGCCACAATGCGGGTTTTCGTAAACCCGGCCTCGTCGAGCACGGCGCGGGCCTCCCGGCTAAGGTAGGCCAGGTCGCCGGAGTCGAGGCGGATGCCAGCCAGCTCGTGGCCGTTAGCGCGCATCTCGCGGGCCACGTGAATGGCGCGGCGCACGCCCTCCAGCGTGTCGTAGGTATCGACCAGAAACACCGAGTCGTCGGGGAAGGCCTGCGCATAGGCCGAAAACGCCTGCGTTTCATCGCCAAACGCCTGCACCCAACTGTGGGCATGGGTGCCGCGTACCGGAATGCCGTACCGCTGCCCGGCCAGCAGGTTGCTGGTAGCGTCGCCGCCGCCGAGGTAAGCAGCGCGGCTGGCGCCCAGGCCGCCATCGAACCCTTGGGCTCGTCGCAGGCCAAACTCCAAAACCTGGTCGCTCGGCCCGGCGGCTTCGCGGATGCGGGCGGCCTTGGTAGCCACCAGCGTTTGGAAGTTGATGAGCGTGAGCAGGGCCGTTTCCAGCAGCTGGGCCTGCAGTAGCGGCCCCCGCACCCGCATAATGGGCTCGTTGCCAAACACCACAGTGCCTTCGGGTACAGCATCGATGTCGCAGGTGAATTTTAGCCCACGCAGGTACTCCAGAAAATCGGTGGGAAACAGGGCGCTGCCCTTGCTGCCGCGCAGGCTGCCGAGGTAAGCCAGGTCGTCTTCCGAGAAATGCAGGTTTTCGACCCAGTCTACGGCTAGGGCCAGGCCGGCCGCCACCGCGTAGCCCCCTTGGAAAGGCGCCTTGCGAAAGTAGAGGTGAAACACTGCCTCCCGGTCCTGCATGCCCTGCTGCCAGTAGCCGTAGGCCATGGTAAGCTGGTACAAGTCGGTGACGAGGGCAAGCGAAGGGGTGTAGAGACCGGAAAGCGGGGCAGGGTTCATGAGTTGGGACAGCAACTGGCTAAACTGTGCCACAAAGGAAGCGCCGGTGGCGGCAAAACAAGTTAAAAGTCTAGCGCCAGGCAAAACCCGCTTTTATACGTACTCCCACCAAGCGGTTTTCGGCCAAAAGTATTGGGGAAAGCCTTACGAAATTAAGCCCCGGCTTACGGCGAGCTTGATGAGGGCGGCGGTGTTCTTGGCCTGGGTTTTGGCGATGATGTTCTGGCGGTGGGTTTCGATGGTGCGTTTGCTGGTGAAGAGCTTATCGGAAATTTCACCATTGGTCATGCCTTCGGCAATGAGCTTGAGCACCTCCAGCTCGCGGGTAGTCAGCTCGGCCCCAACGTGGCCGCCATTGTCGTCGGGGTGAATGATAGAAGTCCGATTTACCGCCTTGTTGAGCATGCCGAGGCCAATTTCTGTACACAGGAATTGGTTGCCGGCGGCTACCGTGCGGATGGCGTAAGTTATTTCACTAATGGCTGCATTTTTAAGTACATAGCCCATTGCTCCGGCTTCAAACATGCGCGATACATAGTTTTCGTGGTCGAGCATAGTCAGCACCAGTACTTTTACTTCTGGGAAGCGCTGGTGCATTTCGGGCACGGTAGCAAAGCCGTCGAGGACGGGCATTTGCACGTCCATAAGCACCACATCCACCGGAGTTGTTTCGAGAATGGACAGGACCTCGGCACCGTTGCTGGCTTCGCCCACCACGTCAAGGTCAGCATCGGCCGAAAGAAGTGCCCGGATGCCGTCGCGTAAAATGGTATGGTCGTCAGCAAGCAGAATACGGGTCATAGCTAAGTGAAAAAGGAGTTATTAAAACGATTGCGGAAGACAAGGTGAACTTCCCTGGGTATATGAAAAACCCTACTACGTATTTGTACGATAAGAGGAGATGTTAGCTCTGCTTTAACAGGGATTTATACGGCTTTTGTAACAAAGCTTTCAGCGGAGGTCTCTGATGCATGTAATTTCGGGTTGATTAAAGCCGGTTTACCTGCATTAAACCGATGAATTAATATCTTTTATCATTCCTGCCTGCTGGTCAAACCTATGATTCGCTTATTCCTCACCGATGGCCATTCTCCCACTCGCGAGGCGCTACGTAAGGATACAGGAGTAGCGGGAGTGGAAGTAGTAGGCGAAGCAGGTACCGGCGAAGAACTGCTGGCGCAGCTGGCCGAAGCTGCGCCTACTGTGGTCTTGCTCGACCTCAGCTTGCCGGGCCCCGACGTCTTTGCCCTGCTTCCTGCCCTGCGCGAACAATACCCGCAACTGCGCGTGCTGGCCCGCGGCGAACTGACCAACGAACATTACGTGGCGCGCAGCTTTGACTTGGGAGCGCACGGCTATGTGCTAAAAAATGTGTTGCCCGCCGAGCTTATGTACGGGGTTTCAACCGTGGCCGCGGGCCGACGGTTCTTGTGCTCTTCCATCGGGGTGGCGCTCCTGGGCCGGCTTTTTATGGGCAATCCGGGTGCTAGCGATGAGGCCCGCGCGGCTTTGGGCTTGAGCAAGCGCGAAATAGAAGTGCTGGGCTTGGTAGCCGAAGGCATGACCAATGCTGAAATCGCTACCAAGCTCTTCACCAGCAAGCGCACCATCGAAACACATCGCCAGAACATCATCGCCAAAACCCAGGCCAAGAACACCGCCGCCCTCATCAAGCTCGCCGCACGCCAGGGCCTGCTGCCCGAATAGGAGGCTTGACTATGTATGGAAAGCTAGGGCTGGGTACTACTACAAGGGGCTGCCCAGCTACAATGACATAGCAGAGCAGCCTCGCTAATTTAGCCTCACCCTCTACTCGCTTGCCTCCTCTTTAGGAGAGTCGGTTTTAGGAGAGTCAATGCCTCCCAGTTGGGCTGCAATAATGAACTCGGCCAACTCGCGAAAGCAGCCGTGGCCTCCGGGGGTTTGGCAGTGAAAATCGGCTACGGCGCGGGCAAAAGGGGTGGCGTCGCCGGGGCAGGCGGAAAAACCCACGCAGCTAAGGATTTCGATGTCGTTGGTATCATCACCAATGAAGGCTATCTCGTCGGCTTTCAAGCCTGTGCGGTCCAGAATGCCCTGCAGGCAGGCCGGTTTATCTTTGATGCCCAGGTGAAGCTCCTCAATCTGGAGTTTGGCGGCCCGGGTACGCACCGAAGGCGACACTTCGCCGGTGATGATGCCGCTGGCAATGCCGTGCTCGCGCAGGCGCACTACGCCCATGCCGTCGCGTATGCTGAAGCGCTTCATTTCCTCGCCACGTTCGGAGTAATACACCCCCCCATCGGTCAGGACGCCATCACAGTCGGTGAGTACCAAACGAATGCGCCGGGCGCGGGCGGTGAGTTCAGCTAGTTTCATACAATCAGGAAGAAGCGGGAAAGACAGGTCAGTAAAAGAAGCCGGACTATGTTAATTAGTCTGCAAGAACGGCACGGATAAGCAAACCGAAATTGGATTCTAATTATAATTATCCCGGAAATCGTATCTTAGCATAGATAAACTATAACCCTTGTATCTTATGAAGAATCAGTTGGCTATGGGGGCGATTATGGCCCTGTTAGTACCTTTTGCAGGTCGTGCGCAGGTCGTGCGGGAAGCAGTAATTGCTGCCGAAACAGCTTTTGCTGCACAGTCTGCACAAGCGGGCACAGGAGCTGCTCTTTTGGCGCACAGCGCGCCAACGGCACTGGTTACAAACGAAGGCAAGTGGGCCAACGCACAAGAGGTGTGGAAGGCGCGCACCTCGCAGGCTGGCAATTATCAGTCTCGGTACCCGGTGCTGGCCGATGTGGCCCAGGGGGGCGACTTAGGCTACACCACCGGCCCTTGGACGGCTTATAAGAACAACCAGCCTCACACCTCCGGCGAATACGTGACCGTGTGGCGCAAGCAGCCCGATGGCAAGTGGAAGTTTGTGGTAGATATGGGCATTGAGCGCATTGGCACGGCCCCCACAAAGACGGCCAACGTGCCGCAGCCGCACCTGCTGCCTGCGGCAGCCACTCCGAGCACAGCGCCTTCGAATATTGTGCTTGATATCGACCGTAAATTTTCCATTGCCCAGCAGCTAAAGCCGGGGGCTACCTACCAGCAATACCTGAGCTCCGAAGCCCGCCTCTACCGACCGGGCTTATCGATGATGCAAGGCGCTGCCGCCGCCGCCAACATGAAAAATCTGGACGGCAGCTACCTCTTCACACCCGTGACCGGGTACCTGGCCGCATCCGGCGACCTAGGCTACGTGGTAGGCAACCTAACCCGCCCCGCTGGCACGAAGCATCCCGAAGAAAACGGCAGCTACCTGCGTATCTGGCGGCGCGAAGCGGTTGACGGCTGGCGTGTGGTGCTGGAGGTTTTCAATTTTACGCCTGGCGCCCAGGATGCCGTAGCGGCCCCTGCGCCCGATAAGGAGCCAGCATCGGGGCAGTTGCCTTCCACGCCTTCTAATTAGCGTTACGACGAGCATTTAGATAAGCTGCGAACTAAGAGAAAGCCCCCATCTACAGGTAGATGGGGGCTTTCTCTTAGTTCAAAATAAAGGTTGTGTTAGGCGCCTGTGGCCGCCAAGCGCACCACCAGCCCGTCGGTGCGGGGGGTGAGGCGAATCTGGCAGCTGAGGCGGCTGCCAACGTGCACCACGGGCAGGGTTTCGAGCATGTCCAGCTCGTCGTCGCCGGCCTCCGGGAGGGCAGGGCCCGCCAGCACTTCCACGTGGCAAGTGGCGCACAGGGCCATGCCTCCGCAGGTGGCCATGATGTTATAGCCGCTGGCTTTGAGCAGTTCCATCAAACTCAGGCCCATGTCGGTGGGGCCAATGAGCTCGGTGCGTTGGCCGGGGGCATCCTCGACGTAGATGCGTATGTCTTCAGTCATTGGGTTGTGGGCGGTTGCTAGTTGGCCGCTGTTGGTTGAAACAGGCCGCAAATACGACCCGACAACCGACAACGGCCAACGAATAACCAATTACATAGAAGGCACCCCGTTCACCGTAGTGTACTTAAGGGTATACTTCTTGTCGGGGTAAATGTATTTGAAGGCGCCCTGGCACATGAGCGCGGCCTCGTGGAAGCCGCAAAGAATGAGCTTGAGCTTGCCGGGGTAGGTGTTGATGTCGCCGATGGCGTACACGCCGGGCAGCGAGGTGCTATAGTCCAGGGTGTCGACCACGATGGCGTCGTCGGTCAGCTCAAGTCCCCACTCGCCGATGGGGCCAAGCTTGGGCGTGAGGCCAAACAGCGGGATAAAATGGTCGAGCGGCACGGTAGAGGCCGTGCCGTCGTTGCCGGTGATGGTCACTTCGGCCAGCTTGCCGTTGCCGTGCAGGTGGGTGACATTGCTGGAGAGCACCAGCTTGATTTTGCCGGCTTCAGCCAGATTTTTCACTTTCTCGGCCGAGTCGGCGGCGCCGCGGAAGGTAGTGCCGCGGTGCACCAGGGTCACATCAGAAGCCACGTTGGCGAGGAAGTTGGTCCAGTCCAGGGCCGAGTCGCCGCCGCCGGCGATGACAATCTTCTGGTTGCGGAAGTACTCGGGGTCGCGCACCATATAGTGCACGCCTTTGCCGCCCTCAAACTGCTCGAGGTTTTCGACGGCAGGCTTGCGCGGCTCGAACGAGCCCAGGCCGCCGGCAATGGCCACGGCTTTGCAGAGCACTTCAGTGCCGTCGGTGGTGTAGAGCTGGAAGGAGCCGTCGTCGAGCTTGGCAAACCGCTCCACCCGCTCGCCGAGCGTGAAGGTGGGATGGAAGGGCTCAATCTGCTTCATGAGGTTATCCACTAGGTCGCCGGCCAGGATTTCGGGGAAGCCCGGAATGTCGTAAATCGGCTTTTTGGGGTAAATCTCAGAAAGCTGGCCCCCGGGCTGAGGCAGGGCGTCGACGACGTGGCAGCGGAGCTTGAGCAATCCGGCTTCAAAAACTGCAAACAAACCAACCGGGCCGGCCCCGATGATGCAGATATCCGTGGAAATTACGTTGGGCATAATAGCAATAAGTGCCTGAATAAGCGCTTGGTGAAAAGCGACCGCAACCGTGAGGAAGCCGTTCGGCAAAGGTACGGTTCGCGGCCGGGGCTGCCAACGGCGACCCGGTTTATAACAACCGGCACGGCCAAATCGTTGGCTTTTATCAAGCCCTTTGCGCTCAGGTTGCCGAGGCAATCAAAACTTGGGTGCTTTCATCAGCTGTGGCGTCAATGTCGTCCAGGAACTGGGCAGCTTCCCAAATAGTAAGAAACTGTCGCACCGGCATTACCTGGCTCGTGGTCACTTCGTCGCAGGAGCGACGGGTGGGCAGGCCGGGCACGTGCACTTCGGCCACCACGCTCACGCCCCGCTGCACGATAAGCTGCTCCACGGCCTGGAACTTGACCCGGAGGGTTTGGCTGGCTTGGTTAACCACCTGCATGTCGCTTAGAATACTGAATCCAGGGCTCACTTCCGCCAAAGCAGCCTTCCAGTCTTCGATATAGTGAGGGAGGCAGGTAGCTTGTTGCATTTGCAGGAAATTCTGGTAAAAAAGCCGGTTTTTTTCATTTTCTACCGTAAGCTGGTATTCGGGGCGGAAAGCAATAAGACGCATAAAAGCAACAAAGACATAGCAGCTCAAGCCGCGATTAATACGTAAGGCTCAAGGAAGCTACAATATTACTACCTAGCGAGGTTGCATTACTCGCGCCCCCAACTAAAATGAAATAGCGACGCTGGAGGTCAAATTGCCGTAGCTGTTGGCCGAAGGATTTTCGACCCGCGAAAACACGGGCGCCCGGCCTTGCAGGTAGCGTCCTTCCAGCCGCAGCAGCACATTGGCAGTGGGGGCATAGTCGAGGTTGAGGGACCCTCCCCCGGCCCGAAAGTCGGCGTCGCCAAAAGCGGGCGTGCTGCTGTTGATAATTACGCCCCGCTCGGCCACGTAGTACTCGGCCCGGGCAGTGGCAAACCATTTATCGGCCAGTTGGTAGCGCAGGAACGCCGCGCCCGTGTGCCAGGTGTCGTACTTGCCATAAACCGCGGTTTCCTGCTTGCCCACGTCGAATACCCCCGCTACGCTCAGGTGGCTGGTGAGGGCATAGGTGAAGTAAAAATTGTGGAAGTAACGGCGGTACTGCGCACTGCCAAAGGGCCCTTCGATGCCAGAAAACGTGCTGCTATTGATGAGAAGCTTGTCGCTGGGCTTCCACTGAATCTGGGTGCCGAGGGCTTTGTTTTCGTTGGTTTCGCGGATGTTCTGCCAGCCGTTGAGCACAAGCGCTGTCAGGGTCAGTTTGGGGTCGACTTCGTAGGTAAAGCGGGCTCCGGCTTCGTAGTAAGGCGAGTTCTCGGCCATGAGGGAGCGGGTTAGCGTCCAGTTCTCCTTGCTGATGGCCGATTCGAAGCCGATGTGGGAAGTGAAAATGCCGACATCGAGCCAGGTTTTTTTGAAGGGTCGAAACCCGGCATATGCTTCGTAGAGGTGCCGGAACGTGGGGTCCTCGTCGGCGTAGTTGGCCTCTACGTACGAACCGGCGTGTAGGCCCAGGGCGCCGCGCACCTGCTCGTTGTTGAAGCGCACGCCCACCACGGCTTGGTTCACGCTGAACTCGTTCTGGCGGTTGTGCGAGTAGAGGAATTCTGGCCGGAAGTTCGAGACATCGTTCCCAGAGTCGTAGCCGTAATAAGCATCAACCGCACCGTAGAAGGTGAATGGCTTGGGAGCAGGTGCCGTAGAGGAAAGGGAATCGGTAGGAGGGGCCGTTTGGGCCCGCGCCACCGCGGTGGCCGCCACCAAAAGGAAAGTAAAAAGTTGCTTCATATCAAGACAAAGGTGGTTTAGTAATGGCCATTTGCTCGCATTGTGGGTCTCGCTTTAAGCTCAACTTTATAAAAATTTCGTGGGCCTGCCCCAATCCATGTACCACCGGCGCAGCTGTTGCGTTTAGTTGCTGTGGTTATCGGCCGCAGGGCATTTCGCTGCGTAATGCCTATACTTCGTGCCAAAACCTTGCCTAGCGCTTTACCTATGCCGATATCCGTTTCCGTGGGGCAGCCCGCTTCACGTCTTTTTCGTTGTTTCCGGCTTGCCGGGGTGTTTTTTGGGACGATTTCACTACTGGGCAGCTGCAGCTCAGAACCCGCCGATACCAAAACGGGCAGCACTGCCAGGGGGACCAAAACCGCCGCTACCGCCCCGGCTGCGGCCGAAGTGGCTCCACTGCGGGTAAATGTATTTTTGGAGTACTCAGGCGGCATAAAAGGCTTTGTGCCCCGCGGTGGCGCCGACAAGCCGGCCACGGAATTTCAGCAGCGCATTGGCGCGCTCATCACTGAAACCCAGGTGAGTTCGGCAATAGCCGAGCGCAAGTATTACCTGTGCGAAAACGCCGCGCCCCGGGCCGTGCCGTTTCAGCAGCTGCGCGATGTGGTGCAGGGCGAAGTGAACCAAGCCGCCCTCGGTACCGAGCTGCCGCAGATGCTGGAAGGCATTCTCAACATGCCGCAGGCCACGCAGCAGGTGAGTGTGGTTATCTCCGACTTTATTTATGGCCCGGCCCGCAAGTCGGACTTTTCTCAGCTGCCCAACCTGATTCGCACCTCCATAGCACCCGTGAGCCAGAAGCAGCTGGCCGTGGCCGTGTTTGGCGAAGCTTCGCGCTTCTACGGCACCTACCACCCAGCCGTGAAAACGCCCATGACCAAGCGCACGCTCAACGGTGAGAAAGTGCCTTACTACGTGTGGGTGATTGGCCCGCCCGCGCTGGTGGCCCGCTACACGGCCGAGGTGTTTAAGAACGCGCCGGCCCAGCAGGCCTTCTTCGGCCTGAAAACCGACACGCCCGCCTTTGCGCCCCTGCTTACCAAGCTTACCGACCCGAAATTAAAGCCGAGCGGCGGCACTGTGTACGCCGAAAACAACGGCCTGACGCTTAACCCTTCCGATGGCCCCGTGGACTTTTCGGTTGGTGTAAATTTAAGGGAATTGCCTGCCGCGTGGCAGAAACCCGCATTTTTGGCCCAACATATGCAGGTGCGCCTGCCCAACGGCCAGGCCTCTCTGGTGCCCAACTCGGTGCGCCCCCTCACCGATGAAGAGCAGAGCGGCCAGCCGGTGCTGGCACCCTACACCCACGTGATGCGCCTGCGGGTAAGCAAGCTGGCCAGCGCCACGGCCACCCTCAGCCTGGCTCTGCCCGCCCCGGAAACGCCGGAATGGGTAGCCGCTTGGTCGACGACCAATGACAACACCCCCGCCCCGCGCACCTTCGGCCTCGACCAGATTCTAGCCGGTGTGCGCCAATCGTATCCAACTCCGTTACCGCCCGTTTTCACGGTTCAGCTTCCCCTTAAAAAAGACTAACAACCCGCTTGCTCTTCTATGCAAACCTTCTTCACTAGCCTGTACTCGGCTCTGATTTCCATCTTTCAAAGCCAGCGCCCTGCCGACTTCGGCTTGTATAAGACTGACTTGTTCTCGCTTGTGGGGTGGAGCACGCTGGGGGTGTCCCTGCTGCTAGTCGTGTTGTTCTATTATGTCTTCAACTCGGCCCTGCGCACCGGCATGTTCCGCACCACGCATTGGGTGCTGACCCTGGGGCTGGCCGCCGGCCTGGGCACGTTTCTGGCCAATTCGCTGAGCAAGAGCCACGGCGCTGAGTCCAGCAGCTACCTCGGCTATTTCATGGTGGTGAACATGCTGGTGGCTGCCCTGTGGTTCCTGCTGTTTTCGGTGCTGCTGAAGCGCTGGAGCACCTACGCGCGCACTACGCCGTTTGTGGGGCCGTTTTAATTTTCCTTATCTGTCATCCTGAGCTTGCGAAGGACCTTGTCACGTCTGCGCAACTTAGGTTTACTGCAAGTTGTGCTGGCCTAATTAGGTCAGTCGCAAGCTCAGGATGACAGCTCCTCTATAAGCTACTTGAGATAACCAATGCCTAAACTCTTCATTTTCGCCGTGGGCGGCACCGGGGCCCGCGTGCTGCGCTCCCTCACCATGCTGTTGGCCTCGGGCGTGCGCATTCCCAACTGCGACCAGGTAATTCCCGTCCTCATCGACCCTGATACCCAGAACGGCGACGTGACCCGCACCGTGGCGTTGCTCAAGCGCTACGCTCGCATTCATGAAGCCCTGTACGGCGATGGCCAGAAGGAAAAAGAGGGCTTCTTCAGCCAGCCAATGAACACGCTGGCCCACCTGAACACGAGTGGGGGTGGCGAAGAGCTGCGCGACTCGTTTGTGTACGATTTCGGCGGCATCAGCCAGCCCTTCCGCGACTATTTGAAATACAACGACCTCTCGGTGGAAACACAGGGTTTGGTCGATTTGCTATTCACGCAAGACAGCCTCGCGGCCAACCTCGACGTGGGCTTTCGTGGCTCGCCCAACGTGGGCTCGGTGGTGCTCAACGCCGTGGTGCAGTCCAAGGAGATGCGCTACCTCGCCCAGAGCCTGCAAGACGGCGACCGCGCTTTTTTCATCAGCTCCATATTTGGGGGTACCGGCGCGGCAGGCTTCCCGCTGCTGGTGAAAAACCTGCGCGACTCTAATTCGGCCCTGGCCCACCCCGAAGTGCGCCGCCGCATGAAAGCCGGTGCCCTGGTCATGCTGCCTTATTTCAAGCTGCAGGAGCCTTCGGTGGATGAGAAAGCGGCCGGCCAGGATTTTATCGATTCCAATACCTTCATCACGAAGACCAAAACGGCCCTCTCGTACTACGCCGACAACCTGCAAGGCCTGGAGGCCATGTACTACCTCGGCGACCAACCCGGCCAGCCTCTGGCCAACCACCCCGGCCGCGCCGAGCAGCGCAACCAAGCTCACTTGCTGGAGCTGCTGGGCGCCCTTTCGGTGCCGCATTTCATGGAGTTGCCCGACAACCAGCTCGACGCCGGCCAGCCCCTCTACCACGAATATGGCCTTAAAGCCGATGCTCCCGAAGTAGATTTCGGCCAGCTGCCCAGCGACCTACGTCAAGAAGTAGCCCGCCCCTTGATTCAGTTGCACTACTTCGCCCGCTACTTCCTTAAGCACACGCCCGACGACGCCAAGGCGCCGTACTACGAAGCCGGCAACCTATCGGCTCAGCTGCGCAACAACCGCGCCCTGCGCGAGCTAAACGACTTCTTTGGCGACTACAACGAGTGGATTCGCGAACTGGGCGTCAACCAGCGCCGCTACACCGCCATCCGTGCCGAGGAGATGGACTTCAACAAAATGGTGGCCGATAAAACGGTTGAAACCGGCATCTTCAACAAAGGCATCACGCCCGGCTACTTCCGCGACGAACTGACGAAGGCCGTGGGCAAAGCCACGCTGAACAACCCCACCGAAAACGAAGCTTTGCGCTGGGTTGTGAAAGCCTTTGAAGACGCGACGGGCGAGATTCTGAATAAGAAACTTCAGTATTCGTAGCCACTCTAAACAATCAAATTTAAAGTACAACATAGAATGTCATGCTGAGCGGAGCCGAAGCATCTCTACCGCTTCGTTGCAGTAGTAGCATTGATTACTCCCAAGGTGAGATGCTTCGGCTCCGCTCAGCATGATGTTCTGGTTCGTTTGTAATCCAAAAAATGGCTAAAATCCTGCGTTTGCACGATACCGGCTCCAGCACCCATGAGGGTTGGGGCCCGACTGGTAAAATTGGCCCCCACGAGGTGGAGCGTCTGATGGACCCGCAAGGCGGCCGCGCCGCCAAAGTGGCGGTTTCCATTCCATCCCCCTTTGCCCGCATGCACCTGGTCGAAACCGCCCTCCGCTTTGTGGGTCAGGGCGGTGGCAATCAGGACTCGGTGTACCACCAGCTCGTGAGTCACTTCTGGGACGTGTGGGAAATGGTGTTCAACTACCACCAGCGCAAGCTGGCCAGCCAGCGCCTGCAAATTCGGGCCTGGCACAAGGACGAAGAGCTGGCCCGCCTGCGCGCCAACCCTGCCACCCGCCCCCTAGCCGATGTGCTAAGCCTGTACCTCGACGGCCGCTTTGCGAAGCTGACCGAGATGCACCTCATCTACTTCCCCGGGGCCAACGGCGTGCCCCAGCTCATTGGCGGCACCTCGCCGCTCACGCTGTTTTTCCCAGCGCCAAACGTGAAGGCTCTGCCGGTGCAGCGTCCCCAGGGTGGTGGCTATTACTTCGATAACCAGTACGTTTCGCTGGGCAACCGCGAGGCCGCGTTCCGCGACTTCGTTTATCAGCAGTTTGTAGGCGACCCGGCCCTGATGGCCCTGGCCCCGCTGGTGCGTGACACCCTCGACCGCGGCATTCTGCAAAAGTGGGCCATGGAAGGCAGTGCCAACCTCGGCAACTTCCCGGTGCTCACCGATGCCTCGAACAATCAGATTGACGTGGCCGGTGTGCTGCTGCGCGTGCGCCCCGACGAGGGCACCGTGCGCAACTCCGACCTGTTTATCCGGCCCAGCCGCACAGGCGTTGTCGGTCCGCTGCCCATCGTGCTGCGTCCCGGCTTAAAAGCCGTAGGCAAGCGCTACTTCAACGAAACGATGTTTGCCGATAGCGGCGCCATTGTGCCCGCAGCCGATGCCCGCCCGCTGAAGGAACGCACCCTGCCCGGCCCCGAACTGCCGTACCCGTACTTGACCGTGAATGACTTGCTGGAGGAGGCCCTGCTCACCGTGCCTTATGAGGTAGATGAGGCACGCTTCCACTGCGGGTACTTGAAAATATCGCCCGGCTTTAAGCCCAGCACCTGGCCGCTACTGCCCATCAAGCCGGCCTACTTTGACTATTTCACGCCCCAGGACTTGGCCGAGCACCTGAGCATGGAGCTGGACCCGGCTTGTGTGCGGGTGAGGCTGCGCGTGCCCGTGGGCAGCGGCGACTTTGTGGACTACGAGCGGGCTTACTACCCCAACCCCCAGGGCGATAACCTGGGTCGCCTGCTGGTGACCAACGTGGCTCTGTCGGTGTTCCCCTTCGTGAAGCTGGTGGATGCGCCTCAGTACAACGACTTCTATAAAATCATGCTCGTGGATGCCAACAACATCGACCCGAGCATGGTAACCAAGAAGGTGGACCTGAAATTCTGGGTCGATGGCCGCTCGCTGAGCGAAACTGGCACCGACCAGCGTGCCACCCGCTACGAGCGCACTGTCAAAACCAGCCAGGACGAAGGCAGCATCTACTACGAAGTACGCGGCACCCATTTCGATTACCTGGAGGTCATTAACCCGGCGCCCGCGGCAGGCTCGGCGCTCGTAATTCCGCGCTGGCCCGAGGTGCGGCAGGGCACCAAAGAGTACCGCTTTGCCATCGACTTCGGTACCACGAACACCCACGTGGCCATGCAGGACAGCCCCGGCCAAGAGCCCAAGCCCTTCAGCTTTGGCCTGCACGACACGCCCGTGGCGCTGCTGAAAAAAGCTACCGCCGAGCCCGACCGCACCGCCTACGAGCGCCTGTACCGCGGCATCGACGACGACCCGGCCAACTTTGTGCAGATTAAGCGCTGGCAGCAGTACCAGGAGCGTGAATTCGTACCGCCCATCATTGGTGCCGACAGTTCGCCATATGCTTTCCCGGCCCGCACGGCCACGTACGAGGCAACCAACTACGCCACGCAGGAGTTGAGCGTGTTGGGAAACATCAACGTGGCCTTCGGCATCATCACCGAGGAGCAACGCCGGCCCAACTACCACACCAACCTGAAGTGGGATAATAGCCTGAACCAAGCCAGCACCAACCGCGTGCGGGCTTTCTTTCAGGAAATTCTGCTGCTGTGCCGCGCCAAAGTAGCCCAAAACGGCGGCAACCTGGCGGCTACTCAAATCACCTGGTTTGCCCCGCTGAGCTTCTCAACTTATCAGCGCAACCTCTATCAGCGCGAGTGGGACACGCTGTTCCATCAGGTTTTCCACACCACTAACTCCATGCCTTGCATGGTGGAGAGCACGGCCCCGTATTACTACCTCACCCGGCGCAACATCGTGACGCTGGGCCCCGGCGAAAACGCGGCCTTCATCGACATTGGCGGCGGTACCACCGATGTGCTGCTTTATGCTGACCGCAAGCCGGTGCTGAGCACTTCGTTCCGTTTTGCCGGCAACGACCTGTGGGGCGACGGCGGCGCCGAAGTGCGCGGCTCTAAAGACAACGGCCTTGTGCGCTTCGGCGTGGCCGGCGTGCAAAGCGCCGTGCTTTCGCCCGCTGCCCGCCGGGCTCGCGAATATGTGCTGGTAGCCGAAGGAACCGACAACTTCGGGTCGGAAGACGTGGCCAGCTTCCTGTTCAACTACGACCAGCTGCTGGGCTTCAGCGAGCGGCTGCTGCGGGCTGAGCACCTGCGTGTGCTGTTCTACCTGCACTTCGGTACGCTAATCTACCACGTGGCCCAGCTAGTAGCAGCCAATGGGCAGCAATTGCCGCGCTACCTCTGCTTCACGGGCCGTGGCAGCCTCTACGTGCGCTTGCTGGCGGCTGGCTCCAACCTGCAGCCAGTGGAGAAACTGGCCCGCCTGATTATGGAGAAAGCCACCGGCCAGACTGTGCCAACGGACTTCCGCATTAAGCTCGCCGACGACCCCAAGCAAACCACAGCCAATGGCGGCGTGCTCGCTACGGGCCAGATTCCGCAAGACCCGCCCTTGGTGCGCCCAATCGGCATCATGCCCGACCCAGAGATTCCCCAAGCCGATAAAGGCGAGCACCACCTCGAAGCCTCCGGGGTGACCGACGAAATCAAGCAAGCGGTGTTGACCAACGCTCGTGCTTGCCTCAAGCTATTGCTCGAGGACCCGGAAATGAAGCGCTTGCAAGCCGACCTGGGCGTGAAAAACGACCCCGGCCTGGTGATGGGCACCTTGGAGCGCCACCTAGGCGATTCGTTTAATCTCTATCGGCAGCAGTACGCCGATGTGCTGCGCGACGGCGACACCATTCCCGAAACGCTGTTCTTTCTGCCGTTCAAAAACGCACTCTATGAGCTATCCAAGGTGCTTCATGACGCGCAGCCGCTCAACTAGTCGCTTTAGGCTAGGAGCGCTGTTGCTCTTGCTGGCTCTGGGCAGCGAGCCGGTGGCCTACGCACAGCCCTCGGCCGATTCGCTTAGCGAAGCGCCCCTGGCAAGCTCGTCGGTGCTGGAAGATTCTATGCCGGTGCCAGACTCAAGTCTGGCGCCGGCACCCAGCGCCCCGGTGCCCGCGCCGGCCTCCAATTGGCCTTGGATATTGGGTGTGCTGGGGGGCATCGCACTGGGCGTGTTGGGCGCACGCATGTGGGCGCGCTCATCGGCTCGGCCGCAACGGTCGTCGTCTCAGGGGCGTGGCAGGGACAGCGCTGCCGGGCCGGCTGCATCGGTTCCGGCCCCGGTGTCTCAGCCAACAATGCACAAACGTGGCGAAAACGTGCCCAAGACCCCAGTGGGGCAGCCGGTGCACAGTGTGCAAAGCCCACCGGCGCCGGCGCCAAAGCCGTTGTCCAAGCCTTCCGGAACAAGCGGAAAACCGAAACCTAAACCCAAGTCTAACCAGCCGGTCAGCCGTTCTTCGGCTTGGCCGCCGGCTGCGCCCCGTCCCGCTATGAATCCTACCCAGCCCCCCGTGCCGCCCACCCCCGGCGAGCCTCTGGAAATCGGTCAAACCGTTGAGTGGAGCGCCTCTGCGCCGCCTTCCATTCACGAATTAATTGACGCCAGTGCCGAAGAGGTGACAATTGACCGGGACGCCCGCGTTGAGTCCCTGATGGCATTGGAAGACGCGGCTGCATCAGCCGCTGCCGGGCCAATTCACTACTACGCGCCCGCTCCGGACGTACCCAGCATCGAGCACCGCAAGCTCAGCCCCAACCCGCTGCCGCAGATGCCTTTGCTTATCACATTGGCCCACGCCGACGCTACCACGGCCCAGTTCTGTTTCAGTCCCCAGGCCGACCAGTCGCGCATCATTGGGAACGGCGTGCGAGAGCTGAAGGAGTTTTTTGCGTTCGAACTACCGCCCACTGAGCAGTTTACCACCATCACCAACCTGACGGCAGGCAAGCTGGAAAAAACGGACGGTTCCTGGCAAGTAGTGGGGAAAGCAGTAATTGCGCTGAGCTAACCTTAGGGGTGCCTCGCCGCATTTGGTACGATGCCGGTACTGCCGCAGTAACTTCGGCAATTATTTGACGAAGCCTCTATGCTCTTTATTGAAATTGCCCTAATTCTGGCACTCGTAGCGTGGCAGGCCGTGGTGTTCTGGCGCAACCGCCAGCTGACCGACCGGGTAGCGGCTATGTACCCGCCCGCGGGTGCCGTGGCCGTGCAGCCGATAACCTACACTGCGGCTAATCCGGAGAAAAACTTCGCCGTCCAGTACGACGCCCTCATCACCCGCGATGCCTCGCCGGAGTTTGCGCAAATCATTGCGGACACCAACGAGTACCTGCAAAACAACCGCGGTGCCGCGGCCGACTTCGGCATTCTGAAAGACATTTCGGAGCGCCACGCCGAAGCCTTGGACGAAGAGATTCAGGCCCAGATTGCCACGCCGCTGTACCTGGGCCTGCTGGGCACCTTCACAGGCGCCATCCTGGGTCTGGTCTCGCTGGTGGGCAACCCGTTTGCGGAAGTAGCAGCCGACCCGGCGCTGGACACGTCGTTCAGCAACAACGACGTGCAGCATTTCCTGGGCGGCGTGCTCATCGCTATGATTGGTAGCTTGTTTGGCTTGGCCTTCACGCTGGCTGGAAACCAACTGCTTAAGCAAGCCCGGGCCCAGCGCGACCGCAACATAAACGCCTACTACACTTACCTGCAAAAAGCCCTGCTGCCCAAGCTGAACTCTGACATGCAGGCGGGCATGGCAAACCTAAAATCGGTGCTCGACACCTTCAACGCCGAGTTCTTCAGCCAGATTCAGAACGATTTTTTCAGCAAAATTCACGAGTTTACGCCGCTCATTGCCAGCATCACCGAGAACGTGAGCGTGCAAAAGCGCTTCCTAGAGCAGCTGGAGAAAATTGGCTATTCGGAGTTGGCTAATGCCACCATCAAGGTGTTCGACAGGGTAGATGAAAGTGCCCAGACCTTCGAGAAGTTCTTGGGCTACCAGCAGGCGTTGAATACCACCGTAACGCACAGCAACGAAGCAGCCCAGACCATCGGCGCGCTGCTCAACCGCCTCACCGCTCTAGAGCAGGGCCTGGCCAGCGTGCCGCAATATCTGCAGCAGCATGACGATGCCCTGCGCCAACAAGTGGCGTTTTTCAGCCAGCACGGCAAGCTGCTGGCCGACTTGGGCGCTCAGATTCGCCAAGGCGTGAGTGAGGGCGTGCATCGCATGGACGAGCAGCTCGACGGCCGCCTGCAGGAGCTGCAGCAGGAAGCTACCGAAGCTCACGAGCAGTGGCAGCGCCATTTTCGTGAGCTAAACAACAACAACGTTTACCAGAAAATAACGGAGTACTTGAACCCCTTTACGCAGCTGCCGGCCCAGCAGCAGCAACTAAACGTGCTACAGGAGCGCCAGGCGGCCTTGGCTGCTCAAGCCATGCAGCGCATGGAGGCCCGCCTGCTGGCCGACGCGCAACTGCAGCAGCAGCTGTTGCAGCAGGTAGACCGCACAAATAAGGTGCTAGAAGAGCTGACCAAGCCCAACTGGTTTCAGCGGACGGTGCTGGGGAAGAAGTAGTGCTAATAAGCTTTAATAAGAACGTCATGCTGAGCGGAGCCGAAGCATCTCTACCGCGTAACTTAATAAATTACTCTCGTGGTAGGGATGCTTCGGCTGCGCTCAGCATGACGTTCTACTAATTCAAAAAAATAGCCAACCGATGAAAGAGAGCAGGGACTTCTTCTGGCCCAGTTACGTGGACCTTATGACGGCCTTGTTCCTGACCATGCTCGTCATGTTCGTACTCAGCTACAAGCTTTTCAAAGACAAGCAGCGTGACAACGACAAGCTCATCTACGACCTCAAAGTGCAAGTGCAGGAAAAGCGCAAGCTCGATGAGATAAAAGCGGCCCTTAAGCGGCTGGAAAGCGACTACTTCGTGTACAACGAGCGCTACAAGCGCTACGAGCTGAACTTCCCGGTCACGTTTGCCTCCCAAAGCGCCGTGCTGCCCACCGAAGCCCAGGCCCCGCTGATAAAAGCCGGCCGCTTCTTGCTAAACCAGATGAAGGCTCTTGAAACCGACGACAACGTGCAGTACCTTATTGTAGTGGAAGGCCGGGCCGCCAAAGACCTTCGTTTTCCTGCCTCCGACCCGCGCAATCTTGACGGTCCGGCGGTGCGGCAGTTGAGCTACAGCCGGGCCCTGGCCGTTATTCGGCTGTGGGAGCAGGCCGGGCTGCGCTTTCCAGGCAACCTGGAGGTGGTGGCAGCTGGCAGCGGCTTCCGCGGTGCTGGGCGGTACACGGGGTCGCAGGAGGGCCTGAACAAGCGGTTCATCATTCAGGTGCAGCCCAAGATTGGCTCGATTGGGAAGTAGAGTGCGGTCCTGTTATTGAGAGGAGGCAAGGCGAAGCAATCGGTCCCGCTCTTAGCGACCAGCCTAATAATGTAAAAGCCCCGTCACTGCGCAGTGACGGGGCTTTTGTTGCTTACATAAAGGTTTGTCACACCATTAAGCTGGTCGCTGAGAGCAGAACGGATTGCTTCGTCGTGCCTCCTCGCAATGACACTTTTGGGGTCTAGTACCGGCGGTTGATGCAGTTCAAATCTTCGAAAGCCTGCTTGAGGCGCGTTACGAAGGTTTCTTCGCCTTTGCGCAACCACACGCGGGGGTCGTAGTACTTCTTGTTGGGCGAATCGGCGCCGCTGGGGTTGCCAATCTGGCCCTGCAGGAAGCCTTCGTTCTTCACGTAGTAGTCCTTGATGCCTTCCCACAGCGCCCACTGCAGGTCGGTATCGATGTTCATTTTAATGGCGCCGTAGCTGAGTGCCTCGCGAATTTCCTCCTGGCTGGAGCCCGAACCGCCGTGAAACACGAAGTCGATGGGCTGGGGGCCGGTGCCGAAATGCTCCTGCACATACTGCTGCGAGTTCATCAGGATTTTGGGCTGCAGCTTCACGTTGCCGGGCTTATACACACCGTGGACGTTGCCGAAGGCGGCTGCGATGGTGAAGCGCGGGCTCACTTCGCTCAGCTCCTTGTAGGCATAAGCCACTTCCGAAGGCTGAGTGTAGAGCTTGCTCGAATCCACGTCGGTGTTGTCGACGCCGTCTTCTTCGCCGCCAGTCACGCCGAGCTCAATTTCGAGCGTCATGCCAATTTTGGCCATGCGCTCGAGGTAGCGCTTGCAAATTTCGATGTTCTCCTCAATAGGCTCTTCCGAAAGGTCGAGCATGTGCGAGCTGTATAGCGGTTGGCCGTGCTGCGCATAGTACTTCTCGCCGGCTTCGAGCAGGCCGTCAATCCAGGTAAGGAGCTTTTTGGCAGCGTGGTCGGTGTGCAGCACCACGGGCACATCGTATAGCTCGGCCATGAGGTGCACGTGGTGGGCTCCCGAAATGGCCCCCGCAATGCTGGCGCGCTGGCCGTCGTTGCTCACCGACTTGCCCGCATAAAACTGCGCGCCACCGTTCGAAAACTGAATCATCACCGGCGAGTTCACGGCCTTCGCTGTTTCCAGCACGGCATTCACGGTGTTGGTACCCGTCACGTTCACGGCCGGGAGGGCAAAGGCATTGGCCTTGGCGTGTTGGAACAAGCTCTGGACTTCGTCGCCGTGCAGGACGCCCGCCCGCAGGCCGGTAAGGGTTTGGTCAGCCATAAAAAGTAGTTATGCGGCAGAGCCGCGGTGGTGGGGAAAGAAATTAGCTCAGAAAGAACGGCCCTAGGCAGGTGCCGGACAGCAAAGTACGGTCGGCGCTGCCTAACCTGAAAGGCTTCGGGGTAACGACCCGCTTTTCAGCCCCATTGCCGCAGTTTTTAGCTCTGTTATGGTTCTTGTTATGGTTCTTGCTATGCCCGCTAAACGAAGTGAGGCCGACCGTTGCAGCGGTCAGCCTCGGGCTTCACTCACCTCTCCCGCACATATCTTGATTTTTAGCCAGCCGTCATCATTTTGCATTGGCGAAATACTCCGCGGCTATTGGCTACTTGCAGCTGGTAGGCGTAGTCGCCGGCAGCCAGGCCCAGGCCGCTAAGATTTAAGTAGATGCTATGCGCGCCGGCACTCATGCCAGGGCGCGAGATGCTGGCCATTTTGCGACCCAGCAAGTCGAAGAGGTCAAGGCGTACATCGCCCCCATTGGCTAAGGTAAACGGAATAGTCGTTTCGGCAAAATAGGGGTTGGGGTCGTTCTGATCCAAGGTAAACTGCCCCCCCGTTTCGCGGTCAAACCCGCGTGCGCCAATGGTCAGCCCCTGTCGGCTGTCTGTATCGGAGCCTGAAGGGTAGGTAGTCGACACTGCGGCGTCGAAGGCCGTTAGGGTTTGGCCCGAACCATTTGAGAAGGAGTCGTTGCGGAGGCGAGGCGCATTATCAACCGTTGAGGTTGAGGGGTGCGAGCTTTTGGTGCGAAGGACATTGGTGAAGGGCACGGCAAAGGGGATTTAAAAAAGGACGTTCATTAACAGGGATAAATGGCTGCCGGAAGTTAGCATGAATAATTCAATAAAGCTAATGTATGCGCATATAGATAATTTTAGAGAATTTCTCAAAGTTTGAATGGAAGGATGGCCATGCCAGGGGGAACTCGATAGCCTGGCCCAAAAAAACCGCTGAGTGGCTGCTAACTCCCCATCAAGCACATATGCGTCCGAGAATGCGCCGCAACGAAGCGCATTGTTTTGCAATCAGAAATGATGAATATTAACAAATGCCATGAACACAGAGTATATAATATTATTGATTTACAAAATCAAATCTTTATAAAACCACACTAAAAGGCTGTCCGAAAAATGAATTGGCACTCATGCTGAACCGGTCGAAGCATCCCTATCGCGTAACTACTGATAGTTGGTACTTAAGTGGAGATGCTTCGACCGGTTCAGCATGAGTGCCAATTCACTGAAAAGCATTTTTCGGACAGGCTTCAATTGTTCGAAGTAAATGCCTTCATTATTCAATAAAATTTTCATGTTTTCTTAACAAGCAAATGGCTACCTTGCAGTGTTTATGAGCCACTCCCCATCCGACTTCTTTGACACCGACGGCCGCCCAGATTCGGCCGATGCAGCCAGCTTGCAAGCTGACCGCAAGGTGAAGATTTGGGCAGTGCTCAACGCCGTGGACCAAGGCCTGATGAGTGCCCAGGAAGCCTGTGCCGCCTATGGCATCAGCGCCGACGAAATGGAACAGCACCGTGCTGGCTGGCTTGACTTCGAAACCGGTAGCCGCTAGCACTGGTTGGCTAGTTTCAAGCTGGCACCCGGGCATTGTGCCTTCCTCCAAAGCAGTAGAAATTTAATAATAAACTGAATTCGCACAGCGTATTGCGGTGGGTCATTATTGCGTTTAGAAGCGGCTGCGATATCGGACAAACCAACAAACGGAAACCTATATGCGCAGCCAAGGTTTAACTTTGGCACAATCTACACCTTAATACATGCAAGAGTATAGCTCGCCTGTTGCCTCCTCATTGCCCCAGTTGCCGAAGGCCCCAACCGGAATTGAAGGGCTCGACGAAATCACCGAAGGCGGCTTGCCAAAGGGGCGGCCCACGCTGATTTGCGGTAGCGCCGGTTGCGGTAAAACCCTGATGGGTATCGAGTTCCTGGTTCGCGGCATCCGGGAGTTTAACGAACCGGGCGTGCTCATGGCCTTCGAGGAAACCGGCGAGGAACTGGCCGCCAACGTGGCCTCGCTCGGCTTCGACCTCAAAGACCTGCAGGCCCGCAAAATGCTGCGCGTCGACCACGTGCACGTCGACCGTTCCGAGATTGAAGAAACCGGCGAGTACGACCTCGAAGGCCTGTTTATCCGGCTGGGCCACGCCATCGACTCCATCGGGGCCAAGCGCGTGGTGCTCGACACCATTGAGGCCCTGTTTTCGGGATTTCCCAACCAAGCGGTGCTCCGGTCCGAGATTCGCCGGCTGTTTCGCTGGCTGAAGGACAAAGGGGTGACCACCGTCATTACGGCCGAGCGCGGCGACGGCACGCTCACGCGCCAAGGTCTGGAAGAGTACGTATCGGACTGCGTGATTCTGCTCGACAACCGTGTTATCGACCAGATAACCACCCGCCGCCTGCGCATTGTAAAATACCGTGGCAGCACCCACGGCACCAACGAATACCCCTACCTCATCAGCGAAGACGGCATTGCCGTGCTTCCCGTGACCTCGCTGCGCCTCGACCACGAGGTATCGGACGAGGTGGATTCGTCGGGCGTCCCGGCCCTCGATGAGATGTTTGGCCGCCGCGGTTTCTACCACGGCAGCAGCGTGCTGATAACCGGCACGGCCGGCACGGCCAAAACCACGCTGGGCGCGGCGTTTGCCCAAGAGGTGTGCCGCCAGGGCAAGCGCTGCCTCATGTTTGTGTTTGAGGAGTCGCCCCAGCAGCTCATTCGCAACATGCGCTCGGTGAGCATCGACTTGCAAACCTATATCGACCAGGGCCTGCTGCGCATTGAGGCCTCGCGGCCTACCGTCAATGGTTTGGAGCGCCACTTGGTGACGATTCACCGGTTGGTGCGCGACTTCAAGCCCTCGGCTGTGGTCATTGACCCCATCAGCAACCTGATTTCGGTGGGCAACATCAACGAGGTGCGCAGCATGCTCACCCGCCTGATTGACTACCTCAAGGTCAACAACATTACGGCCTTGTTCACCGCCTTAATTAATACCCGCTTCAACCAGAACGATATGACCGAAGAGGGCGTGTCGTCGCTGGTGGATACCTGGATTAGCGTGCGCGACCTGGAAGGCATCGGCGAGCGCAACCGCGGTCTGAGCATTCTGAAGTCGCGCGGCATGGCACACTCCAACCAGGTGCGCGAATTTGTGGTAACCGAACGCGGCATCGAGTTGCTCGATGTGGTGGTGGGCCCCACCGGCATCGTGACCGGGGCCAGCCGCCTCACCCAGCAGCTGCAGCAGCACGCCCAGGCCCTGGCCGCCCAGCAGGAAACCGACCGCCGCGACCGCGAGTTGGAACGCCGCCGCCGTGTGCTCGAAGCCAACATTGCCAACTTGCGCACCGAGTTTGAGTCGGTGGAGGAGGAACTGCGGCAAATTAACACCGACGAGCAAAACCGCCAGCAAACGCTCTCGAGCGGTAACCAGCGCATCGCCGCCGCCAACCCGCCCCGACACACTTCGCCCTCAGCCGGCGAAAACAATAAGTAGTACGTATACCCGAGGTGCCGCTAGCCCTCGCTCCCCACACTCTCCATGGCTGAAGAAAACGACGAAGAAACCTGGGAGCTGCGCTTGTACGTAGCAGGCCAAACCCCCAAATCTGTAACGGCCCTGGCCAACCTGAAAAAGCACTGCGAACAGCACCTCAAGGGCCGCTATAAAATTGAGGTCATTGACCTGCTGGTGAATCCTCAACTGGCCGAGGGCGACCAGATTCTAGCCATCCCCACCTTGGTGCGCAAGGTGCCCGAACCCATTCGCAAAATCATCGGCGACCTCTCCAACGAAGAGCGGGTGCTGGTGGGCCTGGACGTGCGTCCCCTCATCAACAAATAACGAATCTGATGGAACCACTACTGGACCCCTCGGATTCACCGGAAGAGCCTACTGGACCCGAGTATTTGCTGCATTTATACATCACGGGCGCTACGCCCAACTCCTCACGGGCCGTTCGCAACATCAAGGACATCTGCGAGGAGCACCTGAAAGGACGGTACGAGCTGCTGATAGTGGACGTGTATCAGCAACCCGAGCTAGCCCAGGAAAAAGACCTGATTGGCGTGCCCACGCTCATTAAAATGCGCCCCGGCTTGGTACGCCGCATGGTAGGCGATTTCTCGGACCGCGAGCGGGTGCTAAAAGCCCTTGGGGTGGTACCGCCGCCGGCCATCGACCGGTTTGCGCTCGAGTAAAGCCATGAGTGAAGCACAGCCTACTGCAGCCGACCTGGCTCGGGAGAACGAAGAACTGCGTTACCAGCTCGAAGAAGCTCAGGACCTGATAAACGCCATCAGAACCGGGGCCGTGGACGCACTGGCGGTGCAGAGCGCCGAAGGTCCCCGCATTTTTACGCTGCAGGGCGCCGACCAGGGCTACCGCACCCTCATTGAGCAGATGAACGAGGGCGCGCTGCTTCTCAGCGAAGACGCCACGGTGCTTTACTGCAACGCTTGCCTGGCGGGCCTGCTGGGCCGTGCCCTGGGCGAGGTGATGGGCAGTGGCATCGACGAGTTTGTGCCGCCGGCGTTCAAAGACTACTGGGCACGGCTGGTGCTAAAAGGGTGGAAGGGCAAGAGCAAGGGCGAACTGCTGCTGCAAACCAAGGACGGGGCACTGGTACCGTTTTCGGTGTCGATGAACGTGCTGGCTTTCAATGAGACGCCAGCCCTGGCCGTGATTGTGACGGACTTGTCGGCGCAGCGCGAAATTTCGGCCATTCAGGCCCAGGTGGTGGAGCAAAACGCCCTGCTCGACCGCAAAACCGAGGAGCTGAAACGCGAAGAAGCCGCTCGGCTGGTAGGAGAGCGGGCTGCTGCCGAAGCCAGCCGCCTGCTGGAGGGCATCTCGCAGATTGCCTGGACTACTACCGCCGAGGGTGTTCATACCTACCGCAACCGTCGCTGGTACGACTATATTGGTCGGCAGCAAGGCCAGGGTCCTCAAGCCGGGCGCTCTTGGCGCGAGCGCCTGCACCCGGCCGACGCCGGCCCAACCCTGGCCCGTTGGCAACAAAGCCTGAACACCGGACAGCCCTACGAGGTGGAATGCCGCATCCGTAACGCCGAAGGCGACTACCGCTGGATGCTGGGCCGGGCCCAGCCCTCGCGCAATGAGCAGGGCGAGATTATTCAGTGGATTGGCACCTATACCGACATTCACGAGCACAAGCTGGCCCTTGAGCGCATCGACCAGGGCCAGCGTCAGCTGCGCGACAACAACGAGCAGCTCACCCGCGTCAATGTCGACCTCGACAACTTTATCTACACGGCCAGCCACGACCTAAAGGCGCCCATCAGCAACATCGAGGGCCTGCTGAACGCGCTAGTGCTGGAGCTGCCGGCCGAAACAATGGAAATTGAGTCTGTGCAGCCCATTATGGGCTTGATGCAGGACTCGGTGAACCGCTTCAAGCGCACCATTGAGCACCTCACCGACGTGAGCAAGCTGCAAAAAGAACACGGCCGCCCCACCGAAGCCGTGGATTTGGCATTGGTTATCCAGGACGTGTGCCTCGACCTGGAACCGCTTATTCATACCTCGGGGGCCCAACTGGAAGTAGACGTGGCGTCTGCGCCCACGGTGCTGTTTTCTGAGAAGAATCTGCGCAGCGTGGTGTTTAACTTGCTCAGCAACGCGCTCAAATACTGCTGCCCCGACCGCGCCCCGCACGTGCGCTTGCTGACGCGCGCAGAGGGCGCGTTTGTGGTGCTGGAAGTGCAGGACAACGGCCTGGGCCTGGAGCAGGCTAGTGAGCAAAAGCTTTTTGGCATGTTTCAGCGTTTTCACGACCACGTGGAAGGCTCAGGTATTGGACTTTATATGGTCAAAAAGATGGTGGAGAATGCCGGTGGCCGCATTGCTGTGCGCTCCGAATTGGGAGTAGGCACCACCTTTATGGTTTACTTTAGCCTATAAGCACGTCCGTTCTGTCGTTATTCTGCCCCAGCTCAGGGGTGATTATTACCGCCTGACTACTATGCAAAGCCTTTCGTGTGTCCTGCTGGTCGATGACGACCCAACCACTAACTTCCTCAACCAGCTGCTGTTTAAGCGCCTTGGGACCTCAAACCAAGTGCTGGTCGCCCTCAATGGGCAGGAGGCGCTGGACTTGCTGCAGCAGCACTGCCATGAAGTAAGCGAAGAATGCCCGGCCCTGATTCTGCTCGACGTAAAAATGCCCGTCATGGACGGTTTTTCCTTTTTGGAAGCGTACGAAAAGCTTCCCATTACGCAGAAGCAAGCCATCATCATTGTGATGCTCACCACCTCCCTGCACCCGCAGGACGTGGAGCGGGTAGAAAAGCTTAACATCGCGGGTTTTCTGAACAAGCCCCTCACCGAGGACAAGCTCAATCAAGTGCTGGAGAAGTATCTTAACCGCTAAGCGGCCCGTGGGCGGCGGGGCAGAGGTGCTGGTACATACCTTGCAGCCATGTCCGATTTCCGCCTTCGCGTATTCCAGGCCGTGGCCCAGCACCTGAGCTTTACCAAAGCCGCTCAGGGCCTGTTCGTCACACAGCCAGCCGTTACCAAGCACATTCGGGAGCTGGAACGCCAGTATGGGCAGCGGCTGCTGGAGCGTCGCGGCAACCGCGTGGCCCTCACTGAAGCCGGCCGCCTGCTGCTGGCCCACGCCGAGAACGTAGCGCAGTCGCACCAGCAGCTGGAAGACCAGTTCCATGCCTTGAGCGACCCCGAGGAAGCCGCCGGCCGCCTGCGCCTGGGCGCCAGCACCACCCTGGCCCAATACGTGCTGCCGGGGCTGCTGCCAGCCTTTCAGGCGCGCTACCCCAAGGTGCAGCTTACTCTGCTCAATGCCAACTCCGAGCACATTGCCGAGGCACTGCTGCGCGGCGAGCTGGATTTAGGTTTCGTGGAGGGCCGCTCCAAAAGTCGCGACCTGCACTACGAGCTACTGCTAACCGATGAGCTGGTGGCCGTGCGCGGCGCAACTGCTACTGGCCCGCCCGCAAGACCCATGCCGCTGGCTGAAGCCTTGGCCAGCCCGCTGGTGCTGCGCGAGCGGGGCTCGGGCACGCTGGAAGTGTTGGAATTTGCCTTGCGCACGCTCAAAGTCAAGCTCAGCAGCTTGCCAGTAGCCTTCTACTTCGACAATACCGAGGCCATCAAGGCCTATCTGGAAGCCGCGCCCGAGGCATTGGGTTTTGTTTCGCGGCGAGCCCTGAAACGGGAGCTGTTGGGCCGGCTGCTGGAAATTGTGCCGATTGAGAGTTTACACCTGCCCCGGCAGTTCGAAGCGCTGTGGGTGCAGGGGCAGCCACTGACCCGGCCGGCACAGCGTTTTCTTGGCTTCGTACACAACTACCTCAAAGCTGGCGCATAACCAAAAGTAATTTCAAATAACATTTTGACATTACCCAGGACTGGGGTAGCGCCGTAAATTTGTAGCAGAAATACGCTCCTGTTGCATGCCTCATCCTGTTTTAAATCCACCCAAGTCCAGGCCTGCAGCAGGTAGGCAGCCATTGGCAGCAAAGGCTAGCCGGGCAGGGGCGCCAACGAAGCCAATAGTAGCGTCTGAAGCAGAAAAGGAGGTTGACTTTTTTCGCTATTTCCACACCGCTCATGTGGTTTTTGGGCGGGAAGTTGCCCTGCGGCAGGTAGTCTTTGGCCTGATTTTGATTTACTGTCTTATGCCTTGGGCGTCGCCGCCTCTTGCTTTAGCGTTGGGCCTGGGGCTGGCCCAAACAGTGGGCAACCCTTTCGCCGCCCTTACTAAAAAACTCACGCCCAAGCTGCTTCAGTATTCGGTGGTAGGGCTGGGCTTTGGCATGAATGCTTTCGCTGCAGTACAAGCGGGTAAGGAAGGCATTATTTTCACGGTGGTCTCCATTCTGGGCACCTTGGTGCTGGGGTACTTTGCGGGGCGTGGGCTGGGGCTCACTCGCAACGTCACCCACCTGATATCGTGCGGCACCGCCATCTGTGGGGGCAGCGCCATTGCGGCCGTGGGGCCGGTGCTGCGGGCCAAAGACGAAGAAATGTCGGTGGCGCTGGGCACGGTGTTCGTGCTCAATGCCCTGGCCTTGTTTGCGTTTCCGGTGCTTGGCCACGCCTTGGCCATGACGCAAAACCAGTTTGGCTTGTGGTGCGCCATTGCCATTCATGATACCTCGTCGGTGGTGGGAGCTGCCACGGCTTACGGCGACCAAGCCTTGCAAGTGGCCACCACTGTGAAGCTGGCCCGCGCCCTCTGGATTATCCCTGTATCCATTGGCACAGCCTTGCTTTTCAAGCAGAAGGGTGTGAAAATCAAAATTCCCTATTTCATCTTTGGCTTCATCGCGACCATGCTTATCAACACCTTCGTACCAGCAGCTAAGCCGTTGGGACCGGTGCTCGTGGCCCTAGCCAAAATAGGCCTGACGGTGACGCTGTTTTTTATCGGTGCAGGGTTGTCGGGGACGGTATTGAAGGCGGTGGGGGCTCGGCCGTTCTTGCTAGGGGTGCTGCTGTGGGTAGTGATTTCCAGCGCTTCGCTTTATGTGATTATGCAGGTTGTGTAGAGGCGCATAATTGCATCTCGGCGTTTGCGCCGTTCGGGAAACGTGACAGGGCTATCGTTCGGGCATCGTTCAACGACGAGACGCAAGTATGCGTCTCTACATCGTTCTAACCTTTTCGGCCTGTTACCCTAGGCCCTAATCAGCTTATCAAACTGCTGGCTGAATCGGATTCAAGTCGGAGGGCGGAGTGAGGGGTTGCGCATCCAACTCCTGCGGATGCGCGTCGAGGCTTACTTCGCTGTTGCCGCGCTGGTACTGCGCGAGGGCTTTTTCGCCCAAAAGCCAGAATACCACAGGAGTCACGATGATGTCGAGGAAGGTGGACGAGAGCAGGCCGCCGAGAATGACGGTGGCCACCGGGTAGAGGATTTCCTTGCCGGGCGCATCCTTGGCCAGCGTTAGTGGCACCAGGGCAAGAGCGGCCACCAGCGCCGTCATGAGCACGGGCACCAAGCGTTCGAGCGAGCCGCGAATTATCATCTCCTTGCCAAACTTCTCGCCCTCGTGCTGCACAAGGTGGATGTAGTGCGAAATCATCATGATGCCGTTGCGCGAGGCGATGCCGGTGAGCGTGATGAAACCCACCAGCGAGGCAATGCTGAACGTGCCGCCGGTGAGCAGCACCGCCACCACCGAGCCGATGAGGGCCAGCGGAATGTTGAGCATAATCTGGCCCACCATCAGCGTGGACTTGAAGTGGGAGTAGAGCACCAGGAAGATACCGGCCAGAGAAAACAAGCTGAGCCAGAGAATTTTTTGGGAAGCAGATTGCTGGCTTTCGAACTGCCCGCCGTAAGTGAGGTAGTAGCCGGCCGGCAGCTTCACTTGTTGCTGAATGCGCTGCTGCACCTCCTGCACAGTGCTGCCGAGGTCGCGGCCGGCCACGTTGAGCGACACCGTGATGCGGCGCTGAGTGTTTTCGTGGTTGACGGTGTTGGGGCCGGGTTCGTAGCTCACGTCGGCTACCTGACTCACGGGGATGAGGGCACCAGCCGGCGTTTCGATGCGGGTGTTGGCAATCGTGGCTACGTCATTGCGTTGGTCTTCGGGCAGCTTCACAATGAGGTCGAACCGCTTCTGGCCGTCGAGCATTTGAGACACGACTTCGCCCTGGAAGAGGGTTTGGAGGGTCTGGACTACCTGACCGCGCTCGAGGCCGTAGGCGCGCAGGGCAGCGTCGCGGGGGCGCACCAGCAGCTGCGGAATCTGGACTTGTTTTTCTACCTGCAGGTCGACCACGCCAGGCACGGTGCCGGCGGCATCGCGGATTTCATTGGCGTAGCGGCGCAGCTCCAGCAAGTCGTTGCCGAAAACCTTGATGGCGACCTGAGCACGCACGCCGCTCAGCAGGTGGTCGAGGCGGTGGGAGATGGGCTGGCCTATGTTCACGTTCACGCCGGTAATCAGGCTGAGCCGCTGGCGGAGGTCGGCCAGGATTTCGTCGCGGCTGCGGAGGGGGATGCCGGCTTTTTTTAGCTCCTCTTCGCTTTTTAGGGCAATTTCGATTTCGGAGTTGTTCACCGATTCGGCGTGCTCGTCGAGCTCGGCGCGGCCGGTGCGGCGGGCAGTGTAAGCCACTTCCGGGAGCTGCAAAATCTGCTGCTCGCCCAGGGTGCCGAGCTTGTTGGATTCGGTGAGTGAGGTGCCGGCCGGGGCCGAGAAGTTAACCGTGAGGGAGCCTTCGTTGAACGGCGGCAGAAATTCGGTGCCGAAGAAGGGCACCATGGCAGCGGCCAGCACAAACAGCAGGCCAGTGGCGGCCAGCACCAGCTTGGGGCGGCCCAGGCCCCAGTTCAGCAAGCGCGTATCCTTGGCCTTGAGCCAGCGAATGAGCCGGCCTTCCTGCTCGGCTTCGCGAATCTGCTTCATCTGGGGCAGCAGATAGTAGCACAGCACCGGTGTGACGGTGAGCGACACAAACAGCGAGGCCACGATGCTCGTGATGTAGGCAATGCCGAGCGGGGCGAAAATGCGGCCCTCCATGCCTTCCAGCGCAAACAGCGGCAGGAACACCAGCACTACTATGATGGTGGCGTAGACAATGGAGTTGCGGACTTCGGAGGAAGCGGCGTAAATGACCTGCAAGGCTGGCTTGGGCTGGGGCAGCAGCTGGTTTTCGCGCAGGCGGCGGAACACGTTTTCTACGTCCACAATGGCGTCGTCGACCAGCTCGCCGATAGCAATGGCCAAGCCGCCCAGGGTCATGGTGTTGATGCTGATACCAGCGAACCGGAACACCAGCGCCGTGACGAGCAGCGACAATGGAATGGCCACCAGGGAGATAAATGTGGTGCGCACATTCAGCAAAAAGGCAAACAGGACGATGACCACCAGAATGGCACCGTCGCGCAGGGCTTCCTCCACGTTGGTAATCGACGACTCAATGAAATCAGCCTGCTTGAAGAGCCGGGTATTCACCTGCACATCGGGTGGGAGCGAGGGCTTGAGCTCGACCAGGGCTTTATCCACTGCTTGAGTGAGGGCGACGGTTGCGGTGCCAGGCTGCTTTTCGATACTGAGAATCACGGCCGGCTTGCCATTAACGCTGCCATCGCCGCGCTTGAAACGGGCCCCGAACTCGACGTTGGCCACCTGCTTCACGGTGATGGGTGAGTTTTCACGGTAGCCGACAATGAGGTTCTCGATGTCTTCCACCGAGCGCAGGCGGCCGAGGTTGCGGATGAGAACTTCGGAGCCGTTGCGGTCGAAAAAGTTACCAGTGGTGTTGAGGTTAGAGCGGCGCAGGGCGTCTTCTACTTGCGTGATTGTGAGGCCGACGGCGTTGAGGCGGGGCATGTCGAGCAGCACCTGGTACTGGAGGTTGTCGCCGCCAATGGGGATGACCTGGGCTACGCCGGGAATGCTGAGCAGGCGCTGGCGCACGGTGTAGTTGGCGAGGGTGCGCAGGTCGGCGGCCGAGGTCTTTTCGCCCGACAAGCCCACCAGCATGATTTGCCCCATCACCGAAGAAATGGGCCCCAGGACCGGCGTGATGCCTGTGGGCAGCTGGCCGTTGACGGTTTGCAGCTTCTCGGTTACAATCTGGCGGGCGGTGAAAATGTCGGTGCCGTAGTCGAATTCTACGAAGACCATGCCCAAGCCAATGGCGGAATTGGAGCGCACGGCCGACACGCCGGTGGCGCCGTTCAGAGCGGTTTCGACGGGCAGCGTTACCAGCGCTTCCACTTCCTCGGGGGCCATGCCGGCCGATTCCAGGAACACCGTCACGCGGGGGCGGTCGAGGTCAGGCAGCACGTCGACGGGCAGCTGACGGGCAGTATAGGTGCCGGCAATGAGCAGCGCCAGCGAAAACGCCAGCATGAGCAGGCGGTTTTGCAGGGCGAAGCGGATGATTTTATCGAGCATCCTGGCTTATTGATTAAGGTAGATGGACTTGAGCTGATAAGTGCTCACAGTCACAACCCGGTCGTTTTCGTTGACTTCGCCCTCAAGCAGCACGGTTTGCTGGCCAGTGGCCGAACCCGGCTTTACGTAGCGAATTTTGAAGATTTCCGGCTCGGTGTGCACGAAGACGACGGGCTTGCCATTCAAGTCGGTGACGGCAGAAGTGGGCACCACCAGTTCTTTTTTGCCACTGTTGCGGCCCAGCACCTGCACGTTCACGGCCTGGCCGGCGCGGAAAAGGTCGGCGGCCGTGTTGTCGAGCTCCAGCACGAGCTGGCGGGCCTGGTTCACGGGGTTCACGGTGTTGCTGAACACCACGAGGCGGGCCGGGGCGCTGCCGGTCTGGCCCTGTAGGCCTTCTACTTGAAAGGAGGCGTCGGGCGTGATATTAGCCAAGTCTTGGGCAAACACCTGGGCTTCGACGCGCAGCTTGCCGGGGTTCAGTACCCGGAAAAGCTCATCGCCCTGGTTGACCTGCTGGCCCAGGGCGAGGTTGAACACATCGACCGTACCGCTGATGGGCGAAGTAATGTTGACGCGGCGATTGCCGGCTTGGCCGTTGAGGATGGCGGCATTTTGGCGGGCCTGACGCAGGCGCAGCTCGGCGGCAATTACGTCCTTGCGCGCGGCGATGTCAGCAATGGATTGCAGGCGGGCGTAGTCCTGCTGGGCGGCGCGCAACTCCGCCTGGGCGTTGGCACGCTCCGTGGAAAGGCCGATTTGCTGGGTGGCATCCAGGGTTTGGTCGACTACAGCCAGAACCTGGCCGGCACGTACGGGCTGCCCTACTTTGGCATTCAGACTCACGATGCGGCCGGTCTGGGGCACCACGATGCGGCCTTCGCCGCCCGCGGCGGAGGTCACGGTGCCGTAGAGCGTTGCGCGGCTGTAGGTATCGGAGTAGCCAGCCAGAGCCGTGCGCACGCCGAACAGAAATTGGCTTTCCTTGGGCAAGGCCACGGCGTCTATCATGGCCACGCCGGTGCTGGCTTTGGCCTCGTCGCCGTGGTCTTCGCCGCCGTGAGCCCAGAGGGCGGCGGGCGGGGGCAGCAGCACCGTTAGGGTGAAGCCCAGCGCGGCGGTGGCAGCGAGAAATTTATGCGTGCTTTTCATAAACAACGGGCGTTGGGTTAGCAATTGGGGCGGTGGGGCCACGGCGACGCATGAGCACGGCCGTAAGGGCAATGCCCAGAACGAAGGCGCCGACGAGCAGCAGGATGTTTTTCCAAGATGAAAAGAGGGTTGGCGCTGCCTCCGAAGCTGTGGCCACAGGTAGCTTTTTGCCGACTTCGATGCCCGTGAGCAGCATTAAGTCGGCCTGGTCGCCGGCGACTATGTTCACGGCCAAGCTGTATTTCTTGTTTTCCGGGAAGGCTCCCTCTACTAGATAAGTGCCGGGTGCCTTCTCGCTCACCACAAACTTCAGGCTGGCTGATTCCGGGCAGGTCACGGTGAACTTGGCACCCTTGATGGGGGCGTTTGTGGGGTAGTCAGAGACGAATAGGCGCAAGTCGGCGTCTTGGCCTTTTTCGAGGGGCTCGAAGCGAAGCAGCAGTTCGAATTTCTCGGACAACGCCGCCACCGAAAACGAGGTGGCCATGCCACCGGCCGAGGCTTTGGCTTCGTCGCCGTGGTCTTCGCCGCCGTGGGCGCGGGCGCTGGTGACCAGCAGCAGCGCCAGGAGCAGCAGGAGAATAGTCTTCATTATAGTCCCCGCAGGTAGTTAAGTTCAACAATGGCCTGACGGTAGTCGCGGATGGTGGTCAGGTAACTGTTTTGGATGGTAAAGGCTTGGTTCAGGCTTTGTATTAAGGCCAGGTAGCTGATTTCGCCGGCCCGAAACAGGCGCTGCGACTGGCTGATAATGGCCCTTGACTGAGCCAAGCCGGTCTGCTCGTAATACGCCAGCGAGGTCGCAAACTTTCGGGTGTCGGCCAGGGCCTGCTGGTATTGGGTGCCCAGTTCCAGCTGCTGCACCTGGGCCTGGGCGCGGGCGGCGCCGGCACGAGCAGTAGCGGCCTGCAGCTGCGAGCGGTAGGTCCAAAAATAAACCGGCACCGACACGCCAAACATCAGCCGGTATCTGAAGGGGGAGTCGCCCTCCCCCTGGTTCTGGTAGCCCACCGTGAGGGCCGGCGTGCGCCGTGCCCGCACCAGGCTGATGCCTGATTGGCTGAGGCTCACGTTCTGGGCATAGTAAGCCAGCGTGGGGCTGCCGGCCACAGCGGCACTGTCCTGAACGGGCAGGCTCCCGAGAAGCGCGGTGCCGGCCTGGGCCAGCTCGGGTCCGGTTTGGCGCAGGTCGGTGCCGGTGGTGAGGTCGGCATTGGGGCGGCCCAGCAGCAGGCCGAGCCGGCGCTGGGCCGAGCGCCGGTCCACGGTGGCCTGGGCCAGCTGGTTGTTTACCTGGCGGGCCTCGGCGGCCGTGCTGATGCGCTGCAGCGAGGTGACTTCGCCGGCAGCGAAAAGGCGCTCGGTCGTTGCCTGCAGCACCCGAAACAGGCTGTCTTGGTAAGTCAGTTGCCGTACCTGGGCCTCGGCAATCTGTAGGGCCAGGTAGGCCAGGCGCACGTCGCGGCGCACGGTGGCGCGGTTTACGTCGAGGCCGCGCTCGGCCAGGGCAATACCAGCCTGGGCGCTGCGGGCCTGCTGGCGGTACACGGCGGGAAAGTCAATGGTTTGCACCACGCCGGGAGCCCAGCGGTAGCCGGTGGGGGCGGCGAATAGGAAATCGGGGTTGGTGGGGGAGAAGCTGCCGCGCTTTAGGGCGCGCTGCTCTTCTATTTCCTGGGCGGACTGGCGCAGGCGCGGGTGCTGGCGCAGGGCCTGAATCTCAGCGCTGTCGAGGCGGACGACGGTTAGCTGCTGGGCGGCGGCGGGGTAGAGGGCAAGGGTGAATAGGCAGAGTGCCCAGACGCGAAACCTCACCCCCCGGCCCCTGCCGGGCACGGCCCCTCTCCCATGGAGAGGGGGAGCCTGACGATTACAAGTATTCTTAACATGCCCAGCGGCTTGTGCTGTCGCAATCATTGACTGTTGGTTTATTTAACGAATCGGAAAGAGGTCTTTTCCGGGGTAGTACGTCAGGCTCCCCCTCTCCGCGGGAGAGGGAGTAGGGGTGAGGTTCCGCGTCTGGGAAGTCCCCTTATGCCTTCTTCTCCAGGTTCATGCCGCATACCGGGCACTTGCCGGGCTTGTCGCTTTTGCTGCCTTCGCAGTTCATGGGGCACTCGTATACGGCGGCGCTAGCATTGGTCTTGCTGCCGTTCTTGGCCTGCCAAGCTCGGAGCTGCTGGATTTCCTTTTCCTGCTCGGTTATCATCTGCTGAGCCATTTCCTTGAGCTTGGTGTCGCGGCCGTGAGTCAATTCAGCCTTGGCCATCTCGATGGCACTCTGGTGATGGGGTATCATCAGCATGGCGAAGTCCTGGTCCACGTTGCCGGTGGGCTTGGGCATGTCCTTCATCATGCCATCCATGGAGCTCTTTATTTTGCTGGTGAAAGGGTCGTTTGGGTCGGTAGGCTTGTAGTTGCTGGGGGCACCGTCGAGGCGGGTAGCAATGGCGTCCAGGGCGGCAATTTCCTTTTTCTGGTCGGCGATAATTTTCTCGGCCATGGCGCGCAGGGTAGCGTCTTTGCCTTCCTTGAGCTGCAGCTCCGACATGTCTACCGCGCCCTGGTGGTGGGCCATCATGAGGTGCGCGAAGTCGTGGTCGGTGTTGCCGGCCGTTTTCTCGGCATGCATTTTATCCATGTTCGCGTGCATGATGTCCATCATGGGCGAGGCATTGGGGTCGCGGTTCATGGTCTCGTGGTCCATGCCGTCCATGTCGCTGTGCTCGGGCATGGTTTGCGTATTGGCGGTGCTGGCCGAGTCATTGCTGCCGCAGCTGCTCAGCAGCAGGGCGCCGGAGGCGAGAAAAGCGAGGGAAAAGGCGGAGATTTTCATGGTGTTGGATTGAAAGAGTTAGGTTGAGAGAAAACAGACTTAAACGCCTACGTTGATGGTGAAGCTACCGGTGTGAATCTGGCCGCCGTGGTTGAATTGCAGGAAGACGCGGTATAGGCCGGGAGCTTCGAAGTTGGTGTTGAAGCCGATGGCAGGGCCTTTGTCGGCCTGGTCGTTGGGGTGCACGTGCAGGTAGCGCTCGGTGTCTTCGCTGATGACCACCACGTGACCCAGGGCCCCGAGGTAGTTGTCGAGGTCGGTCACGGGCTGGCCGCCCTTGCTGATGTTGATTTTCATGCCCAGCAGCTGATTCACTTTCAGGGGCTTGTCGAACGCCAGGGTGGCCTGGTACCCATCGCCGCTCCACTGCATCTGGTCTTTGCTGAACTTAACGGGCGTGTAGGCAGCACCCTTCACCGTGATGGGCTGGCGGCCGAGCTGGTGCCCGCTGCCGGCCGGCGTGTAGTCCTGAAACATCACATAGTCGCCGCCTTTGGGGAAGGTGAACGGCACGCGGTAGTTGCCCTCAGCCGTGAACTCGGGATGCTCGTGGTGGAACTGCGAAAGGTCTTTGCTCACGATGATGAGGTGGATTTTCTTCTCGTGCACCACGGCCAGCGGCACGGGGGCAGCTTCGTTGCCGCTTTCCTGCGGAGTGAAGGCCAGGGTAGTAGCTTGCCTGGCCACGGGCTGCCCGGGCTGGGCCTCAAACTTCATTTGGTAAGCCTTGCCGTTGCTGACCTCGTCGTTGTGAACCAGCTTCATGCCGCACTTGGGGCAGTCTTCGCCCTCTTTGGTGCTGGTTACTTCAGGGTGCATGGGGCAGGCGTAGGTGTGGCCGCCGGCGTGGTCGGCGGCGCCCTCGGCGCCGGTGGCGGTGGCAACGGTATCGGTAGGGCTGCTGCTGTTGGAGTCGGAAGAGCAGCTAGCGAAACTGAGTAGGCTGGCCAGGGCCAGCGCTGAAACGGGGATGCGGTTCATAAAACGAAATGAGTGTTGGAAATGCAGGCCTCGAAAGGCGAATGGGAGTCTTCGTGCTTAGCTGAGCACAATGCCCATAGCGGCTGCACGCGGCGCGTGTGGCACAGGTGAACCCCAGAATGTGAGAAAGGAAAAAGCGCGGCGAAGCCAGGCCAACAGGCAAACGCTACGGCTCGCGCCGGCATGGCTTTGCTATGCCGGCGCGAGCCGTAGCGCGTCAGAACAATCAGACTGTAAGCGACTGAATGAAAATGCGGATATCGGGAATTTTGGGCTTGAGGTGCCGCGCCGGAACCAGGGCCACAGCGGCCGTGCGGTTCCATTTGCCAGCCAGGGGCCGGAAGTGAAACTCAGTTGCCGCCGGCAACAGGGCCGGGGCGGGGCTGAACAGGTGCTTTTCAGCGGGTGTGGTCAGCGACGAAAGGAGCGAAGCCGTTTTGTCGCGGCAGCAGTCGTCCGTGCTGCTTTTTTTAGAGCTGTGTTGGTGGCTGGCCTTTTTCTGGGCGGTGCTGCCCTGGTCGTTTTTGGCAGTGGCCCCGTGGCCATGGCAGCCGGCATGCGCGGGCTTCTTAGCTGCCTGTTGCACTAAGGTCACGTTGGTAGCCCGGGGCACCTTTAGGGTAGCACACCAGCACTGGCCCGCCAGCACGTTGACGAAGACGACCAGGAAGGTCGTCGCCAGCAAACGGCGGAAAGGGAACAGGCTACGGAACATGACAGGGATTAAGCAGCTGCAAAAGTAGAGTGCTCTTGCGGAAGCAGGTAAATCTTTCTCTATGAAGAAAGGGCGCCGCTGGTTTGCTAGTGCCGGAAATGTAACAGCAATTTGGGGTCAGAAGTTGCTTGTACCTAAGTTGCTAGCGCTTAGGAGGGCGCTTTCGTCTGTGGAGGCCAAGGCCGCCTTTGGTGTAATTATGCACGCTTCCGGCGCAATTTTATGCCTTTCAAAATTTAGGTACGACTATTCCTGCGTGATTTGGGCCTGGATGCACCCAGCAGCTAGCACCGGCCCGAAACCGAAGAGTACAGGAGAGTTTGGGTAGTGCAACGCGGTTTCTTGCACCTGTCCTTTCCCTGCAGCGCCTGTGGTGAATGCCGCAAAGCTAGGCAACAGCCACGTTACGAACGGGATGCTGGAGTAGCCGGGTTATCCCCCTCATTTTGCTTGCTATGTTGAAAACTGTGTTAAAAGCCGGTCTCTGCACCCTGTTGCTGCTGTCCATGCTGCCGGGGCAGGCGCAAAAGCTGCCCAAGAAAAAAGCCGTGCTCAAGGCCATGACCCGGACCAACGACTACTTCATGAAGAAGTGGCCCGACACCGGCAAGGAAATCGTGACCAACAAAACCCGTCCCAGCCACATCTGGACCCGCGGCGTGTACTACGAAGGCCTGATGGCCCTTTACCAAACCGATAAGCAGAAGCGCTACTACGACTACGCCGTGGACTGGGGCGAGAAGCACCAATGGGGTATTCGCGGGGGCGCCACCAACCGCAACGCCGACGACCAGTGTGCCGGCCAGACCTACCTCGACCTCTACCAAATCGACCCCAAGCCGGAGCGCATTGCCGTCATCAAGGCCAGCATCGACAACATGGTGCAAAGCGAGAAGGTGGACGACTGGAACTGGATTGACGCCCTGCAAATGGCCATGCCGGTCTTCGCCAAGCTGGGCGTACTGACCAAGGACACGGCCTACTATGGCAAGATGTACCGCATCTACAACTACTCGAAAACCAAGCACGGCACCAACGGCCTCTACAACCCGGAGGACAAGCTGTGGTGGCGCGACAAGGACTTTGTGCCCCCCTACAAAGAGCCCAACGGCGAAGACTGCTACTGGAGCCGCGGCAACGGCTGGGTAGTGGCCGCCCTGGTGCGTGTGCTCGACATCATGCCCAAAGACGCTCCGCACCGCGCCGAGTACGAGCAGATGTACCTGGCCATGATACAAGCCCTGCCCGCCCTGCAGCGTGCCGACGGCTATTGGAATGTGAGCCTGCACGACCCTGCCAACTTCGGCGGCAAAGAGCTTAGCGGTACCGCCTTGTTTGTGTACGGCATGGCTTGGGGCCTCAACAATGGCCTGCTCGATAAGAAGCAGTACGAGCCCATCATCGCCAAAGCCTGGAAGGCCATGGTAGACGAAGGCGTACAGCGCGACGGCTCGCTGGCCTACGTGCAAGGCACCGGCAAAGAACCAAAGGACGGTCAGCCAGTGAACCTGACTTCCCGGCCCGACTTTGAGGATTATGGGTTAGGCTGCTTCCTGCTGGCTGGAAGCGAGATGTATAAGTTGAAGTAGCCGAACAAGAACTGTTGGCTGGACAGGCTGAGCGTTACGCTGCATCTCGCCCGGCGGAACCTCACCCCCAGCCCCTCTCCCGCGGAGAGGGGAGCCTGACGGATAGTAGCGCGGACTTTTAGTCCGCGATTTTCACTCTTTTAAGTAAATTTTACGCGGACTAAAAGTCCGCGCTACATCCCCGCCGCCGTGGCTCCCCTCTTTTTTGGAGATGGGTCGGAGGTGAGGTTCCCGGCTCCAAAACGCTATGAAACGACCTTTCGCCTTCCTTCTCTTGTCCGCTCTCAGCCTGGCCTCCGCCCAAGCCCAAGCCCCCAAATGGCCCGCCATCACCCAGCAAAACAAGCCCTGGACGCGCTGGTGGTGGCAGGGCAGCGCCGTGAACAAAGCTGACCTGACCCACTTGCTGACGCAGTACCAGCAGGCGGGCTTGGGCGGCATGGAAATCACAACCATTTACGGCGTGAAGGGGGCCGAAAGCCAGTTTATCGATTTTCTCTCGCCTAAGTGGATGGACATGCTCACGCACACCCTCACCGAGGCGGCCCGGCTGGGGCTGGGCATCGACGTGGCGCAGGCGTCGGGCTGGCCCTTTGGCGGGCCGTGGGTAACGCCGGCCGATGCGTCGAAGTACGTGGCTTACACTACCTATTCGGTGAAAGGCGGCGAGAGCCTGAATAAGCCCGTGAGCTTCATACAGAAGCCCATCGTCAATGCCATAGGCCGCAAGGTGGACCTCAAGCAGCTCTCCGACCCGATAGCCACCAACAAAAACCTGCAAAGCCTAGCCCTGGACCAGGTGCGCTTCGAAAAGCCTTTGCCCCTGCAAGCTCTCATGGCTTATTCAGATAAAGGCCAAACCGTGGACCTGACCAGCAAAGTTGGGGCCGACGGCAAGCTGAGCTGGACCGCCCCCGCGGGTACCTGGACGCTCTATGCGCTGTTTCAGGGCGGGCACGGCAAGCAGGTAGAGCGGGCCGGCCCCGGCGGCGAGGGAGACGTTATCGACCACTTCTCCAAAACGGCCACCGATAACTACCTGGCGTATTTCGACAAGGCGTTCAAGGGGTATAATGTGAAGCCCATCCGGGCATTTTTCAACGACTCCTACGAAGTAGACGATGCTCAGGGCGAAGCCAACTGGACGCCCCAGATGTTTGCCGAGTTTCAGAAGCGGCGCGGCTATGACCTGCGCCAGCACCTGCCCGCCCTGTTTGGCAAAGCCGCCGACGACGAGAACAAACGCGTGCTCACCGACTACCGCGAAACCATCTCGGAGCTGCTGCTCGAAAACTACACCAAGACGTGGGGTGCTTGGGCCAAAACCCACGACGCCCTGATTCGCAACCAGGCCCACGGCTCGCCGGCCAACATTCTGGATTTGTACGCCGCCACCGACATCCCCGAAACGGAAGGGGAAGACCTCACCCGCATCAAGTTTGCGTCGTCGGCCGCGCACGTCACCGGCAAACCCCTGACTGCGGCCGAAACCGCCACATGGGAAAATGACCATTTTCTTTCCTCGCTGAGTGATGTTAAGAAAGCGCTGGACCGCATGCTGCTCGGCGGGGTCAACCACACGTTCTACCACGGCACGGCCTACTCGCCGCAGGCCGCTAAGTGGCCCGGCTGGCAGTTCTACGCCGCCGTGGAGTTCAACCCCCAGAATCCTTTCTGGACGGACTTCGGTAAGCTGAACCAGTACGCCGCCCGGTGCCAGTCTTTCATGCAGGCCGGCCAGCCCAGCAGCGACGTGCTGCTCTACCTGCCCACCGCCGATGCCTACACCCGCCCCGGCAAGGTGCTACTGCAGCACTTCGACGGCATCGAGCACGGCTTTAAGGGCATGCCCATTGCGGCCACCAGCGAAATGCTGCTCGCCAAAGGCTACGGCCACGATTTTATCTCCGACAAGCAGGTGCAGCAGGTGAAGGCCACTGGTAAAACCCTTACCACCAGCGGCGGCGCCGTTTACCAAACCCTGCTGGTGCCCGAAGCCCGCCTCATGCCCCTGCCCACCCTGGAACAGCTGCTGAAGCTGGCGCAAAACGGCGCCACCATCGTGCTGCAAAACCAGGCACCCGATGATGTGCCCGGTCTCGGCAACCTAGCTAGCCGCCGCAAGGCCTTCAAAAAGCTGATGACGCAGGTGAAGTTTTCAGCCACCAAGCAGGCCGGCGTGCAACAGGCCACCGTGGGCAAAGGCCGCATGCTGCTCGGCTCCGACGTGAGTCAGCTGATGGCCCAGGCCGGCGTGAAACGCGAAAACCTGGTTGATAACGGCCTGCAGTTCACGCGCCGCCGCCACGCCAAGGGGCACTATTACTTCCTGGCCAACTGGGGCGAAAAGCCGGTGAAAGGCTGGGTGCCGCTGCAAACGGCCACCAAGTCGGTGGCTCTTTACAACCCCATGACCGAGCAAACCGGCATGGCCTCGGTGCGCACCTCTGCCCAGGGCACGCCCGAAGTGTACCTGCAGCTGGCGCCCGGCGAAACATGCATTCTGGACACCAACGAAGGAGCCATTGCCGGACCCGCCTACACCTACCTGAACCCCGTGGCTGCGTCCCAGCCGCTGGCTGGCCCTTGGGAGCTAGCCTTTGTGTCGGGCGGCCCAGAGCTGCCTGCCAAGCTGCAAACCCGCGAGCTGGCCTCCTGGACCACGCTGGCCGGTGAGGCGGGCAAGAAGTTTTCGGGCACGGCCACCTACACCACCACCTTCGCCATGCCCCAGGGCACCGGCGAGGGCTGGCTGCTCGACCTCGGCCGGGTGGGGCAAAGCGCCCGCGTGCAGGTCAATGGCCAGCCCGTGGCCACGCTCATCGGTCCGGTCTATCAGGTGTTTTTGCCCAAGTCACGGCTGCGGCCCACCAACACCCTCACCGTGACGGTAAGCAACCTGATGGCCAACCGCATTGCCGACATGGACCGGAAAAAAGAGGAGTGGAAGATTTTCTACAACACCAACATGAACGCCAAGCTCAAGGAAAACCGCGGCGCCGACGGCCTGTTCTCGGCCGAGAAGTGGGAGCCCCAGGATTCTGGCCTTATGGGTCCGGTCACACTCACGCCCTCTTCCCTGGGGGCACCTGTTCAATAACGAAGACAATGGAAGAAATAGCCTTCACTATGAAGCTCAAGTCGGGCGTAGCCGCGGAATACCAGCGCCGCCACACCGAAATCTGGCCCGAGCTAACAATGGCCCTACAGCAAGCTGGCATCCGCGACTACTCCATTTACCTCGATGCCGCCAGCGGCGTGCTGTTTGCGGTGCAGAAGCGCACCGAAGGCCACACAGCGGCCGACCTGCCGGACATGGACATTATGAAGCGCTGGTGGGCCTACATGGCCGATTTGATGGAAACCAACCCCGACCACTCGCCAGTAGTGCAGCCGCTGCAGCGCGTATTCCACCTAGACTGAGCGCGGTCTGAAAAAAATAAACAGTCTTGTCCAATAGCAGGAGGGTGCGGGAGGGTTCTCACTAGTATAAAGAGCAGATTTGTATTGTGAGTGATGAATACAACCTGACTGATGCGTAGCAGGATGGAAAAAGATTGGGTGGGAGTCCTCTTTCATCTGTTTCTGCCGCGCATCATGTCAGAGTTGTCACTTTCCTTCTCTTTCTGAACCAATCAACTCCGTGCTCGCACCATGCTAATGAAAGAGAAACCATTGCACAAAGTGGCCCTCTCCCCAGCAACCTGCGAGTGCATCGACAGCTTAGTCTAAGACTTTAACTGCACCACGGTCTGTAACACGAAAACGTGAATATCAGCGCCCAGAACCAGTAACCGATGGCTGTGCAAAACAGCCAGGACATGAAATTTTAAACTTTATGGACATAAAGTTGAAGAGGCGACTTCTTTTGGGGGCCGCTTCTTTTTTGTTTGAACCTGTCGGTTATTCTGGTATCTGTATACCCATTGTTTGTCGTGCTGAGCTTGCGAAGCATCTCATCAGGCCTGAACGACTCGTTGTGGCGTGAGAAGATGCTTCGCAAGCTCAGCACGACAGATGCTTGCTAGCCCTCCGTGTCAATATCAATACAGAAGCACGACCAAGCTCCGCGCCCCATGCGCCCCAATTACCAGCGACTGCTCAATGTCCGCCGTTTTGGAAGGGCCTGCTACAAACTTGCCGTAGCCGCCTGTACTGGGCAATTGGGCGTAGGCCTGATGCATGGTGGCCACGATGCGCCGGTGGTCGAGCACAAGCACAAGGTGCTGGGTAATGGTGGGCAGCGCCCGGTTGAGCATGTTGGCTTCGGGCAGCCAGATGGCGCCGTTTTCGGCCACGCCTATTTCGCCGGTTAGCACGGCCAAGTCGATATCGGCCAATACGTCAGTGGGCGTGAGGGCATCAACCGGTATTGTAGCCGAGAATAGGGGAGAAGCCGTGAGGAGGGCATCCGGGAAAATCTGTTGCAGGGTTGGGGCGAGCTGCGCCAGTCCATCGAGCCAGACCACCGTGCCGCCGATGCTGGTGAGCATGGCTGTAAACCGTTCGGGTGTGGCCTCGCCGCCAAAGTCGGGAACGATGGGCAGTAGCGTTTCGGCCGGCTTGTTGGCTTTGGCAGCGGCTAGAATTCGGTCGCGCGAAGAGGTGCTCATGCCTTAACCTTGGATTGCGCTGGCTGCTGAACGGGCTGCGGTTGTTGCTGATACCATTCGCGGAAGCTTTGCTTGGGCGGCTCGGGCAGCTCGCGCGCCACGGCCCAGGCGTTGAACGCGTTGGCGTGGGTGAGGCCGTGCGGCAGCAGGCGCAGGGCCTTGCGGGCAAACTGTCCGCTGAGGGTAAAGGCCTTGGGGCTGGCCAGCAGGCGGCCCATAAACTTCATGCTCCACTTCTTGGCCGCGGGAATCTCATTGGCTTCGCCCAGCACCTGTCGCCACTTGTAGAGCTGGGTGTGAATGTCAATCTTCACCGGGCACACATCGGTGCAGGAGCCGCAGAGGGTGCTGGCAAACGGCAGCGAGCTGTGCTTCTTCATGTCGATGTTGGGCGACAGAATGGCCCCGATGGGCCCGGGCACCGTGAAGTCGTAGCTGTGGCCGCCGCTGCGTCGGTACACCGGGCAGGTGTTCATGCAGGCCCCACACCGAATGCACTTAAGCGAAGCCCGGAAATCGGGTCGGCCCAGCTGCTGGGTGCGCCCGTTATCCACGATGACAATGTGCATTTCACGGCCTGGCGCCGGCTTGGTGAAGTGCGACGTGTAAGTGGTGACAGGCTGCCCGGTGGCGCTGCGGGCCAGCAGCCGCGTGAACACGCCCAGGTCCGACAGTCGTGGAATCAGCTTTTCGATGCCCATGGCCGCGATGTGCACCTTGGCCAGATTCACGCCGAGGTCGGCGTTGCCTTCGTTCGTGCATACCACCACGGCCCCGGTTTCGGCCACCGCGAAGTTGACGCCGGAAATAGCGACCTGCCCGGCCAAAAACTTAGCGCGCAGGTGCTGGCGAGCCGCTTCGGTAAGGCGCTGCGGGTCACTTTCGCCTTTCTCAGTACCGAGGTGCGTGTGAAACGTGTCGCCTACATCCTCTTTCTTCAGGTGAATGGCCGGCAGCACAATGTGGCTCGGGGCTTCGTCGCGAAACTGGATAATTCGCTCGCCCAAATCGGTATCTACCACCTCAATGCCGTGCTTAATGAGGTAGGGGTTGAGGTGGCATTCCTCGGTAAGCATGGACTTGCTTTTGACCACCCGCGTGGCGCCCTGCTGGCGCACAATGTCCAGGATAATGGCGTTGTGCTCGGCCGCGTCGGCTGCCCAGTGCACGTGCACGCCGTTGGCCTGCGCGGCGGCTTCAAATTCCTGCAAATAGAGGTCGAGCTGGCTGAGGGTGTGGTCTTTGATTTGGGACGCCAGTTCGCGCAGCTCCTGAAACTCGGGCACGGCGTACACGGCGCGGTCCCGCTTTTCGCGCACAAACCACAGGGTTTCGTCGTGCCAGGTGGTGCGGTCGGCATCCAGCAAAAACTTATCGGCGCGGATGGCGTGGTTCATGGCGTAAGTCCGTTCAGTATTTCGGCGGCGTGCATCACCTTGATGGGCATGTTGGCGCGGCGCACAATGCCTTCGAGGTGCATCAGGCACGACATGTCGCTGCCGGTGAGTACCTGCGTGCCGTTGCGCACGTGGTCGGCCACCCGGTCCTGGCCCATGCGGGCCGAGATGCCGGCTTCCGACACGCAGAACGTGCCGCCAAAGCCGCAGCACTCGTCGTTGCGGTTGAGCTCCGTCAGCTCCAGACCATCGAGCGAAGCCAGCAGGCGGCGCAGCTGGCCGTCGCGCACGGGCGTTATCTCCGATTCGTTGGCCTGGTGCAGGCCGCGCTGGCCGTGGCAGCTCAGGTGCAGGCCTACTTTGTGGGGGAAGGCGCCGGGCAGGTCAGTCACGCCCAGCACATTCGTGATGAAATCAATCAGGTCGTAGGCTGCGGCGCGCACGTGCTGCACCTCGGCGGTTTGGTCGAGCTTGTCGAAGTGCTTGCGCACGTGGTACACGCAGCTGCCGGAGGGCGCCACCACGTAGTCGTAGGCGCTGAAGGTTTCGACAAAGTGCCGGTAGATGGGCAGCGCCTCGCGCTCGCAGCCGCTGTTGGCCAGGGGCTGGCCGCAGCAGGTTTGCTGCACGGGGAAGTGCGCCGCTACGCCCAGCTTCTGCAGCAGCTGCAGCGTCGCCACGCCTACCTGGGGGTAGAATTGGTCGATGTAGCAGGGGACGAATAGGGCGACTTTCATTCTTGGGTTTTGGTGGTTTGAACGAGGGCAAAACAGTCACGCATTGAACGGTCATGCTGAGCTTGTCGAAGCATGTCGCGTGGGGTAGTAACTCAATCGCCTGTCATGCTGAGCACGCGAAGCATCTTGTCCCCGCTGAACGAACCATTGAAGCGTGAAAGGATGCTTCCTTCGTCAGCATGACAGACGTATAGCAACGAAGCGAGCGAGATGCTTCGACAAGCTCAGCGTGACGTTCTAGTTCGGTGTTGACGTTCTGTTTTGATGTTAAAGCCTAACCTGCGTGGCCACTAGTGGCAAGTCGTCATCATCAGTAAAGAGCGGCTGTGTTTTCTTCAGCGCCTCGCCTTGCTCCAGGTGCACTAGGGCCCCTAGGGCCGTGGCCTGGGGTACTTCCAGGGTGCGGATTTCAGCTTTCGGGAAGTTCCAGCTGAGCGTCTGCATAAACAGCGGGTTGCGGGCAAATCCACCGTCCACAAAGATGATTTTCTCGCCTTGCCACACGAGGTGAATAGATTCGAGCAGAATGGCAATTAGCCCGTGCATGAGGTGCTGGTAGGCATCGGAGGCGGTGCGGAAACCGGAGAGGTCCCACTCGCCGTCGGGCTGGTCGGGGAAAGGGCCAGTGCCGGCCATGCAGCCGGGGCGGAAGTCGGCCGAGGTTTCGTCGTAGGGTCGAGCCAGCACGATGGAGCGGTAGAAGTCCGGCTTCACGTGGAAGTGGGTGGCGATGCGCTCGACTTGGAAGTCGTGCTCGCGGCCCAGGAACACGCGGGCGGCGCGAGTGGCCTCGCCGCGCGGCGTCATGAAGCTGAGGCAGTCGCGGCGCAGCAGCTCCGGCGTGAGGGGCTGGCTGTTGAAGGGGTTAATGGTAACCGACCAGGTGCCGGTCGAAATCAGCACAAACGGCTCGTCGTTTTCGGCCAGGTAGGGCATTACGGCGGCGGTGCTGTCGTGCAGGCCCACGCCTACCATGATGCCATCGACTACCGAGGCGATGGAGTCGCGGGTGAGGGGCGCCAGCTTCTCGTCGATGCCTTCGCGGCGCACCCAATTGTGGTATTCGCCGCGCTTGTAGTCCCAGAGGCTGGTGTGGCAGCCCACGGAGGTGTAGTCGCTGAACTTCTCGCCCGAAATTAGGTAGGAGAGGTAGTTGGGCAGGTGCAGCGAGGTGTGAATCTTAGCGTATTGCTCGGGCTTGGCATACTTCAACCAATACAGCTGCAGGCCCGAGTTGAGCATGCCCAGCTGCGGCGAGCAGGTGTCGGCCGCAAACTCTTCCACCGACTGCCCTAGCTCGGCGTAGAACCGGGCTTCGATTTCTTCCGGTATCGGCTTGAGGTAGTTGTAGAGCGGCAGCAGGGGTTGGCCGTCGGCTCCAAGGTGCACGAAGCTGGCGCCGTAAGCCGTAAAGTTCACGCCCTTCACGGTGTAGTGCGGGTGGTGGCGCAGCTGGTGCCAGTGCGCCTGCACCCACTCGGTAAGGCGGGGGAGGTGGTCGCAGGGGAAGCCGTCGTCGTCTAGCACGTCGGTGCACATGTGCAGCTCCTCGTCAATAATCTGCTGGTTCTCGTCGAAAAGAATCAGCTTCTTGTTGGTCTTGCCGATGTCGAAAACGGCGTAGACTGACTTTTTAAGCGTCTTTTTCATAAGCCCGTCGATACGCTGTGCTTGCCGCGCTGATGAATGAGTTTCTCGCGCACGCCCTCGGCGCGGTAGGCCGCAATGGGGTTGAGGGCGCCGCCGCTCTGGCGGTAGGCTTCGGCCACCAGCGGGCGCACGTCGGTGAGGAAGGCGTCGCGCAGGATTTCCTCGGCGCGTACCACGTCGTTGCTTTCCTGGGCCTCGTTCAGGGCATTACGGTCCACGAGCAGGGCCTTGGCGTAGGCCGAGAGAATGTTCTCGACGGACTGCAGCAGGTCTTCCAGCGGGTCTTTCACGTTGTGGCTGGCGTCTATCATGTAGGCCACAGCCGCGGCGGGCACGGCCTGGTCGAGGGCGCTGTCCACCAGCTCATTGAAAATGAGGAACAGCTGGAAGGGCTTGGTGCTGCCGGTAGTCAGGTCGTCGTCGCCGTACATCGAGCCGTTGAAGTGGAAACCACCCAGGCGGCCAAACTGGCGCAGGCGGCCCACAATCTGCTCGATGTTGGTGTTGGGCAGGTGGTGGCCCAGGTCGACCAGCACCTGCGCATTGGCCCCAATGGACTGGCACAAAGCCAGCGAGGTGCCCCAGTCGGGTATCACCATGGAGTAGAAGTTGGGCTCGTAGGGCTTGTATTCCACCAGCATGGTCCAGTCGGTGGGCATGGCCTCGTAGATGGCCGCCAGTGACTCCTGCGTGCGCAGGAAAGCGCGGCGCAGATGCTGCTGCCCAGGGAAGTTGGAGCCATCAGCCAGCCACACGGTCAGGGTTTTGGCAGCGAGCTGCTCGCCGTAGCGCACGCAGTCGATGTTGTGCTGAATGGCCTGCTCGCGCACGGCCTTTTCGGTGTGGCTGAGCGAGCCGAATTTGTAGGATTGCGGCTGGTCTTTCTGGTCCTGAAAGGTGTTGGAGTTGACCGAATCTATCACCAGTCCCTGCTGCTTCAGGAGCTGCTGCAGGCCGGAGATGTTCTGCGGTATGTCCCAGGGGATGTGCAGAGAAATGGAATTGGAGGAGCGGTTCAGGCTCTGCAGAATGCCCACGTCGCCAATTTTTTCTTCCAAGGTGCGGGGCTCGCCACCCAGCGCAAACCGGCCGAAGCGGGTGCCGCCCGTGCCCAGAGCCCAGCTAGGAATGGCCACCTGAAATTCAATCAGCTTTTGCACCACGGCCTGCACGTCCTGGTGGCGCAGGCGCGGCGAATCGGCAAGGTGCTGGAAGTACAGCTGGTGCTCGGTAAGCAGCGGCTGGTTGAGGTCGGCAAGGCGTTGGTCGGAGAACATGCGCAAGGGCGGGATTTGTGAAAAATTGGCCAGCGTTTTATGGAAAGCAAATTACCTGACTGCGGTAATTGAAACTCTTCTGGGGTCTCCTGTTCGCGGGGAAAAACTTCGTGCGGGTGAAACCTTTGCTTTGCTGGACGCGAACCTCACCCCGGCCCCTCTCCAAAAGGGAGAGGAGCCTGACGATTAAAATGAAAGCCTCGCTGCAATCTGCAGTGAGGCTTTATGTTTGACAAACTACTTAATTCTTGTGCCGTAGCTCTCCTCTCTTTTGGTGAGGGGCCGGGAGTGAGGTTCCCCGCGGGAGGTTCCGTTCTACAACGACCCCCGCCGAATCGTATAAAACGGGTTCCTCACTTTCACCCGCTGCTTCTCAAGCAGCAGGGTAGCGGCGGTCTTGCCCATGGCTTCGAAATCGGTGGTAATTACCGTCATGTTCAGCAGCTCTTTCAGGGGCGTTTCGTTGAAGGAAATAATGCCCACTTCGCGGCCCAGCAGGTAGCTGGTCTGGCGAATTTTTTTCACCAGTTCCACCAAATCGGTTTCGCGAATTACCACGTAGGCGGTGCCGGCCTGCACCACTTCGTTCATGGCGTTTTCTACTACTGAAAACTCCTTGTTGCGCATGAGGCAGAAGGAGCGAAAACCCCAGGGTAATTCTTCGGGGTGGTTAGCGTCAGATGGCAGTACTAGTACTAGGCGAGAGTACTTTTCCAGCAGGTCTTCTGACTTCTCCAAGGCCGTAAAAATGTCTTTGTCGAAGTCCTGAAACACGCGCAGGCAGTCGTGCTTTAGCTCGGGAATATCCTTGTCGAGCAGCACCAATTCCTGCGAGGGAATGGTGTTCAGGATGGCCTGATACTGCGCCTTGTCGGTGTCGAGGGTGAAGTGCGGCATCACCACGTAGTAGTTGTACTTGCCGAGGTTCTTCTCAATGATTTCCTGAAACAGGTTCACGTTGTAGTGGTGAATCTGCAGGTCGACAGTGGCGCGGTCGCCGAGGGCTTCGAGGAAGGCGTAGTAAATTATTTTTTTGTAGGAGCTGAGCTTGTTGAAAACCAGCAAAATCTTCAGCTTCGACGTGTCGTTGCTCTCCACATAATACCCCTTGCCCTGCACCGAGGTAATGAAGCCGCGCTCGCGCAGCTCGCGGTAGGCCTTTTCCACGGTGTCGCGGGCCAGGTAGTGCTCCACGCTCAGCTCGCTGATGCTCGGGAGGTGGTCGCCATTCTTCAGTACGCCACGCTCGATATCCATGATGACCGACTGCACAATCTGCTTGTACTTCGGGGTTTTATCAAGGGGCTTTAGTTGGAGTTGGTACATCCCGGCGGTAGTGGGCATATCAGGGTTGCTGAGGCTTTAGGAGCAGGGTCAAATAACCGCTAATAAGCGCGTGGTGCAATTGCCTTCCGAAAGGTGAAAGAAGGGGCTGCCTCAAATGTAGCTTTTTTGGCGCTGCTTAAGGTCAGGTACAAAAGCAGAAATCTCAGGATGGTTTGAAAAAAGACGGTAAAACAACAAGAACGTCATGCAGAGCGGAGCGAAGCAACGCTACCGCATAACTAATCAGGGTTAGTATAGAGGTAAAGATGCTTCGCTCCGCTCTGCATGACGTTCTGCGCTGTTCAACGGTCTACCAGCAAGTAACAACTACCGCACGAAAGCCATGGCCACGCCGCCGTCTACGTTGAGGACGTTACCGGTGCTTTTGCTCAGCGAGCCATCCACGAACACGCGCACGGCTTTGGCAATGTCTTCGGACAGCAGCTCTTCGCCCAGCAGCGTGCGCTTGGCGTAGTGCTGCGGCAGCTCTTCTACCGAGATGCCGTAGGCCTTGGCGCGGCCCGCAGCCCAATCGCCTTCCCAGATTTTGGAGCCGCGGAGCACGGCGTCGGGGTTCACAGTATTCACGCGGATTTTGTCGGCGCCGAGCTCGGCGGCCAGCAGGCGGCTCATGTGCAGCTGCGCGGCTTTGGCCGTGCCGTAGGCCACGTTGTTGGGGCCGGCCACGAGGCCGTTTTTGCTGGCGATGTTCACGATGTCGCCGCCCAGTGCTTGCTGACGCAGGATTTCCACAGCGCACTGGCTCACCAGAAACTGGCCCTTCACCAGCACATCATTGAGGATGTCCCAGTCAGCCTGCGTAGTGTCGGCCAGCGGCTTGCTAATGCTCAGGCCGGCGCAGTTTACCACGATGTCGACGCCGCCAAACTGCAGCACCGACTGGCGCAGCGACTCGGCAATGCTGTCGGCATCTGTCACGTTGATGGGCGCGGTCAGGGCGCTGTCTTTGCCAAATTTCTTGCGCAGCTCGTCCTGAGTTTCTTCCAGGCGGTCGCGGTCCACGGCAACCACGCAGGCGCCGAATTTTAGCAGCTCTTCGCAAATGGCTTTGCCGATGCCGCCCGTACCGCCCGTCACGTAGGCCACCTTGCCCGAGAGGGCTTTGGGTGGCGCCATGCGCTGCAGCTTGGCTTCTTCCAGCAGCCAGTATTCGATGTTGAACGCCTCCTGCTCGGGCAGGCCCTGGTAGGTGCTCACGGCCTCGGCGCCCTTCATCACGTTGATGGCGTTGGTGTAGAACTCGGCGGCCACGCGGGCGGTCTGCTTGTCTTTGGCGAAGGCAAACATGCCCACGCCGGGCCACAAAATAATAACCGGGTTGGGGTCGCGAATGGCGGGCGAGTTGTCGTGCTTGCTGCGCTCGTAGTAGGCCGCATAGTCGGCGCGGTAGGCTTCAAACTGGCCTTCGAGGTAGGCTTTCACGCTCTTGGCGTCGCCTTGCATGGTCTCGGGGTCGAGCACCAGCGGGCGGATTTTGGTGCGCAGGAAGTGGTCGGGGCAGGAGGTGCCCTTGGCGGCCAGGCGGGCAAGGTCGTGCGAGTTCACGAACTCGAGCACGCGGGCGTCGTCGGTGTAGTGGCCCAGCATGCGGCGGTGGCCCGAGGCCAGGCCGCGCAGTACCGGCATTACCGCAGCGGCGGCTTGGCGGCGGGCGTCGCCGTCGAGGGTTTGCTCGCGCTGTACGCCGCCAAACACGGGGCGCTTCTTGCCGTAATTGGCTTCGAGGTAGGCCGCGGCCTGCTCAATTACCTCCAGGGTATTGACGTACGATTCGTAGCTAGTATCGCCCCAGGTAAAGAGGCCGTGGCCGCCGAGGATAACGCCGCGCAGGCCAGGGTTTTCGGCCACTACTTTCTCCAACTGCAGGCCCAGGTCGAAGCCGGGCTTCTGCCAGGGCAGCCAAGCCATGCTGTCGCCCCAGATTTCTTTCATAATCTGCTCACCATCCGCGCTGGCCGCAATGGCAATGAGGGCGTCAGGGTGCAGGTGGTCGATGTGCTTGAACGGCAGCAGGCCGTGCAGCGGCGTATCGATGGAAGGCGTGGCGCACTTGGGGTCGAAGAGGCAGTACTCAAACAGGGCCACCATCTCGTCTTCGTGGGCGAGGCCGCGGTAGCGGTTTTTGAGCTGGTGCAGCTTCTCCACGTAGAGGTTGGCGCAGCCGGCTTTGGTGAGCGTACCGATGTCGCCACCCGAGCCTTTTACCCACATTACTTCGGCGGGCTGGCCGGTGACGGGGTCGGTTTCGGTGATTTTGCAGGAAGTATTGCCGCCGGCATAATTGGTCAGGCGCAGGTCGGCGCCTAGTAGATTCGAACGGTAGAGGAACAGGGCTACTTCGTCGCTGCCGAGCTCCAGTGCCTTTGCCTCGTCCCAGAGGTAGCTGACGTGCTGGAAAGTGAGGGTTTTTTCCATAATAATGCTTCTGTTTCGGTAACCAGAAAACGGGATAGGGTTGCTTTTTTACAAAGGTGCCCGGGCAGCGGCGGGGCAACCTCCTGCACTCTCCTGCTCGCTTATAAAAAATATGTTACGTGAGATGTAGTCTGAAAAGCCGAGGAAATCACGGCGCTTGGTTGGTGGTTGCTCTGAATCATTGCAGAGCATCTCGCTTGGGAAACCTCACTCCCTGACCCCTGCCGGGCACGGCCCCTCTCCAATAAAGAGAGTGCACCGGTCCGGCGCGGGATGTAGCGCGGACTTGTAGTCCGCATCCGAACGAACCGGACCCCACGCGGACTACAAGTCCGCGCTACATTCGTCTGGCTCTCCTCTTTATTGGAGAGGGGCCGTGCCCGGCAGGGCAGGGGTAGTTCCGCTGGGCGTGACGTTCCGCGCTGCATGACGCGCAGTAGTATTTCAACAGCCATTGTTCCTGCTTTCCACATTGCCGCTGCCTTCGAGCGTTAATTTAGCTCTCAGGAGAGCACAGGAGGGTTCGCACCTGGCAACCCGGCAGCTTTGTCTCAAACCTTTATCAAAACACTATGGCTGTCATTTGGGGAGTTATCCTTCACGCGCTGGGCGGCTTCGCCTCCGGCAGCTTTTACTTGCCCTATAAGAAGATTAACGGCTGGGCCTGGGAAAGCTACTGGCTGGTAGGAGGCATCGTGTCGTGGGTTTTTGCGCCCATCATCATGGGTTCCATCACGGTGCAAAACCTGTTTGGCGTGCTTGGACAGGCCGATACCACTACGCTGCTTTGGACCTACATGTGGGGTGTACTTTGGGGCTTTGGCGGTCTCACGTTTGGCTTGGCCATGCGGTATCTGGGCTTGTCGTTGGGCATGGCCGTCACGCTGGGACTGTGCGCGGTATTTGGCACGGTGGTGCCGCCGCTGTGGCTGGGCACCTTCCCGGAGCTGATTCGCTCGGTCTCGGGGCAGGTGATAATGATGGGCCTGGTGGTGTGCGTAATGGGCATTCTGGTGTGCGGCCTGGCGGGCTTCATGAAGGAGAAGTCCCTGTCGAGCGAGCAGAAGAAGGAATCCATTGCCGAGTTCGACCTGAAAAAGGGCATTTTCGTAGCCATCTTTTCGGGTATCATGAGCGCCTGCTTTTCGTTCGGCCTCACGGCCGGCCAGCCCATTGCCGAGATTGCCGCCAAAACGGGCACCAGTGAGCTGTTTGCCAACAACGCCATTCTGGTTGTGATTCTGCTCGGCGGCCTCACCACCAACGCGGTGTGGTGCATCTACCTCAACATCAAAAACAAGACCTACACCGACTACCTAAATCCGTCGTTTCCGGCGCTGCGCAACGTTATTTTCTGTGCGCTGGCCGGGTTTACGTGGTACTTGCAGTTCTTCTTCTATGGCATGGGCGACAGCCAGATGGGCGCCTACAAGTTCTCGGGCTGGACGCTGCACATGGCCTTCATCATTGCTTTTAGCAGCTTCTGGGGCCTGTACCTGCACGAGTGGAAGGGGGCCAACAAGCTTACCATGCGCACGGTGTCGCTGGGCATTATGGCAGTGGTGCTGTCCACGGTTATCGTGGGCTACGGCAACTACCTGGGCTCCGAAAAGACCAGCACGGACGTGCAGGCCTCGGTGAGCGCCCCTCAATAATGCTGACTTAACCAGCAGGTCTGCTGGTGGTGCTGAATGACGCAGCTGGCCACCACGTACAAGCCCGGTTTCTATCGATGGATAGAAGCCGGGCTTTTGCTTTTGGTGTTGATTACGGTGCTCATTGGTAATTGATTACAATTTATAATGGATGAATTACGGCAATTCAGGAGAGCACAGGTAAGTGCCTGCAAACGATACCAATACTTTTATCCACAGTTAACGACTACTTCATCTGCACCCGTCAAATACAAACCAACCCGCATTATGAACAAACGATACCACTGGGTCCGCCTGCTCCTGCTCCTGCTGGTGCTGGCGAGCCTGACTGCCCAAACGGCGCTGGCGCAAACAAAAACGGTGAGCGGCAAGGTGACCGCCGCCGATACCAAAGAGGCGTTGCCCGGCGTGACCGTACTCCTGAAGGGCACCACCACCGGAACCGGCACCGGCACCGACGGTTCGTATTCGCTGGAGGTGCCCGACGCGGGCGGTACGCTGGTGTTCTCCTTTGTGGGCTACACCACGCAGGAAGTGGCGCTCTCCGGTCAGTCGACGGTGAATGTGGTACTCGTGACCGACCAGAAAGCCCTGGAAGAAGTGGTGGTGGTAGGCTACGGCACCCAGAAGGCCGCCAACGTAACCGGCGCCATTGCCGGTGTTACGGCCAAGGACATTGAGGAGCGGCCCGTCAACCGCATCGAGAATGCGCTGGTGGGCCAGATGCCCGGCGTGTACGTGCAGACGCCCTCGGGCGAACCCGGTGCCGAGTTGCAGATTCGGGTGCGGGGCGCGGCCTCCATCAACGCTTCCAACGAGCCGCTGTATGTAGTGGACGGCGTGCCCGTGGACAACCTGCGCGGCATCAACCCCACCGACGTGGCCAACATCGAAGTGCTGAAAGATGCTGCTTCGGCCGCTATCTACGGCTCGCGCGGCTCCAACGGCGTGGTGCTCGTGACCACCAAGCGCGGCCGCAAGGGCGCGGCCAAGCTCAACTTTTCGGGCTTTACGGGTGTGCAGAACGTAGAAAGCAAGCTGAGCGTGCAGTCGCCTGAAGAATGGATACAGATGCGCAAAGAGGGCATCGACGAGGACTGGCTGCGCCAGAACCCCGCCAACCGCATCGAAGACACGCGGGCCACGCGCCTCCAGCGCCTGACCGTGAACGGCGTGGCCCCTAGCGCGGCCAACGTGATTCGCTATACCCACGACCCCAAGTGGCAGTACGGCCAGGACAGCCTGGCCTATACCGACTGGCAGGATGCCCTGTTTCGCCGCGCCCGCATGCAGCAGTACACCATTGGCGCATCGGGCGGTACCGATAATGTGACGTACAACATCAACGGTTCGTACCTGGACCAGGAGGGCATTATCATCGGTACCAATTTGAAGCGGGCTACCCTGCGCGCCAACTTCGATGCCCAGATTAGCAAAGGCATCAAGCTGTTCATGACCCTGGCCCCCAGCATGGAGTGGGCCAGCCTGGGCCGCGTGGACGGCACCGGCGGGCAGGCCCTCAACGCCGCCCAGATGCCCCCCGTGGGCCCTAAGGATGCCGGCGTGTACGTAGGCGCCCAGCCCTACCGTACCTATAACTACTCGGGCAACTATATCAGCCCGGTGGCGGTGCTGGAGCGCAGCCAGGTAAACGGCACCCGCACCCGCCTCAACGCCAACATGGGCCTGAACGTGGAACTCTACAAAGGCCTGCAGCTGCAGGTGCTGGGCGCCATGGACAACGGCTATTACCAGGACCAGCAGTTTTTCCCCACCAGCGCGGACCGCAACTGGTTCAACGCCGCCAACGATGGTGCCCTGAGCCGCTCGCGCTACTACCAGACGTTCAACACGCGGTACCTGTTTCAGAGCGTGCTGAACTATACCCGTCGCTTCGGCAACCACAACCTGAGCACCATACTGGGCTACTCCGTCGAGCGCACCCAGGAAGACCGGTCGCAGCAGGAGAACACCCAGCTGCCCAACGACTGGACCTATCTCTTCGACCGAGGCAACTCCACTACCAACCAAAACAACATTGCCGTGCCGGTGAAGGACATGCTGCTGTCCTACTTCACCCGGGCGCAGTACGACTACAAAGAGAAGTACCTGCTGTCGGCTAGCCTTCGCCGCGACGGCTCCTCCAAGTTTGGCAACAACCGCCCGTTTGGCTACTTCCCGGCCGTGTCAGTGGGCTGGCGCGTGTCGGGCGAGAACTTTATGCAAGGCGTGACGGCCATCAGCGACCTGAAATTCCGGGCCAGCTGGGGCGTCACCGGCAACAACCGCATTCCCAGCAACTCGCAGTTTGCCACCCTGGGCGTAAACAACTACCCCCTGGGCACCGGCACCCCCAACACCGGTTACAGCCCCCGCAACTTCCAGAACGACGTACTGGGCTGGGAGCAAACGGCCAGTTTCAACTACGGCCTGGATTTTGGCATGCTCGGCAACCGCCTGCAGGTAACGGCCGATTACTACATCAAAAACACCACCGACCTGCTCTACACCGTGCCGGTGTCGTCCATCACGGGTTTTACCAACAGCTTGCAGAACATCGGCAACGTACGCAACGTGGGCGTAGAGCTGGGTTTGAACTCGCGCAACCTCGTGGGCGCATTTAAGTGGAACACCTCGTTCAACGCTTCTTACAACGACAATAAAGTGGTGAAGCTCGGCACCGACAACACCCCCGTGCCCGGCGGATTTATGGGCCTGACCAGCCTGCTGCAAGTGGGCAAGCCCATCAACTCGCTTTACCTCTACGAGGCCATTGGCGTGTACAAGACCCAGGCCGAGCTCGATGCGGGCCCCAAAATGGCTAACAGCCGCGTAGGCGACACCAGGTACCGCGACGTGAACGGCGACGGCGTCATCACCAACGACGACCGCACCATTCTGGGCAACCCCCAGCCAAAGTTCATCTTCGGGGTAACCAACAACTTCGCCTACAAAAACTTCGATTTGAATATTCTGGTGAATGCCCAGCAGGGCGGCGACCTGTACTCCGTCATCGGGCGCTCCATCGACCGGCCGGGCATGGGCTACCTCTACAACCACTCCACCAACTGGAACAACCGCTGGCGCTCCGAAGCCAACCAAGGCGACGGCATGACGCCGGCCATCGGTGCCACCACTGGCGCCTACTTCGACTCGCGCTGGCTCTACAGCTCCGACTACCTCCGTGTGAAGAACATTACCCTGGGCTACACCCTGCCCAAGCAGCGCTTCTATTCCGGCGCCCGCGTGTACCTGGCCCTCGAAAATGCCTACATCTGGCACAACTACACCGGCGGCTTCTCGCCCGAGGCACTGCAAGCTGGCGGTTTCGACAACGGCAGCTACCCGCAGGCCCGCACCTACACCATCGGCTTCAACCTGTCGATTTAAGCGCGCCCCACCCCCTAACCACTACTTTGATGAAAGCACTAAAATTGCTCGCGTATTCCGCCGCGTTGGGCCTGGGTTCGCTTCTTACTTCGGCTTGCAGCGAAAAAGAACTCTACATTCCGCCCGTGGCCAACAACACGGCCGACGAATTCTACAAAACCGAGGCGCAGGTAAACCAAGGCGTAATGGCCATTTACAACGGCTGCCTGTCATTCCCGCAAAGCTCAAACTGGAACATGTCGGAGTTTCGCTCCGACAACGTCAACGCCCAGATTCAGACGGTGCAGCGTGACTTCAGCGACATCAGCAACTTCACGGCCACCTCGCAGCTGGGCCAGCTCCAAGCCACCTGGACCGACCTGTTCGAAGTGGTGTACCGCTCGAACATTCTGCTCGAGAAAATCCAGCCGTTCACCTTCGCCCGCGTCAACCAGTTCAAGGGCGAAGCCCGGTTCCTGCGCGCCTACGCCTACCTCGACCTGGTGCGCTACTGGGGTCCGGTGCCCATCGCCGACAAAGTGCTGAGCATTCAGGAGTCGAAAATCATCCCGCGCGCACCCATTGCCGACGTCTATAAATTCATCGTTGATGACCTGAAGTTTGCCGCCGAGAACCTGCCGGCTTCTTACGGCACCCTCGAAAAAGGCCGGGCCACTAAGTGGGCTGCCAAGGCCATGCTAGCCCGCGTGTACCTCACCATGTACGGCTTTCCGCTGCGCGATGCCGGCGCCCTGCCTCTGGCCAAGCAGCAGCTCATGGAGGTGCACGCCGCCGCCAGCCCCGGCACGTTTTCGGTAGCTGCCAACTTCGCCGACCTTTTCAAAACCGTGAACGACAACCGGTATTCGGTGTTCGAAATCCAGTATGCTTCGGGTGGGGTTGGGCTGGGCAGCACCATTCCCTGGGACCAGGGCAGCGTGTTTCCCCCATTCTGGTCGCCCTTTCCGCCCAGCCAGACCGATATCACGCCCAGCCCCGCCTTCCTGGGCCGCAATTGGCCCATTCGCGACCTGCGCCGCCGCGCCACCCTCGACACCGTGCACGTGCACCCCACCTCCGGCGTGATTACCGTGACCCGGCCGCAGTTCACCAAGTTTCTGGAAAAAGGCACCACCGCCCCCCAAAACAACCGCGACTACTCCAACAACTTCCACATCATCCGCTTCGAAGACGTGGTGCTGATGTATGCCGAGGTGCTGACCGAAGAAAGTGGCTCGGTGACGCCGCTGGCCATCTCGCTCGTGAACCAGATTCGGACCCGCTCGGGCATTCCGGCCTACACTGCCACCTCGCCCGAAACCGCTTCGAAAGCCGCCTTCATTGCAGCCATTCTGAAAGAGCGCAAGTACGAGTTTGCCGCCGAAGGCATTCGCTGGTTCGACTTGGTGCGCACCGGTACCGCCATTTCGGTGATGACGCAGTTCAAGCGCGAAACCATTGGGCAGAACTTCCGCCAGCTCGACGACCACGACCTGCTGTTCCCCATTCCCTTGCTGGAGCTTCGCATCAACCCCGGCTTCTGGCAGCAGAACCCCGGCTACAACTAGGCTTCATTTCTCAACGGGCAGCTTTTATAAAGCTGCCCGTTCTTTTTAGCCGACCGGTTGAAGCACCACCAGCCAAATAGCGCGAATTCAACCACCGAAAACCGGTCCGACCGCCTAGGGCGGTTGGCCCGGCCCAGAGTCCTAACATGAGCTTTATCCTTTCTACATTCCCCGCAGCGCAGCGCGGGCTTTGCTGGCGGGGCAGCCTGCCGCTGGCCGCCGTCCTGCTGATAGGCGGGCTGCTAGCGTCTGCCCCACCCACCAAGCCCACTCAAACGTCACCAACCACCCAGCCTGAGCGGCTGGGCCGCGGCGTGGTGGCCCTATCCCGGCCCGATGGCAAGGTATTCGTCAGTTGGCGTCTGCTGCTGGCTGATGCGCCCAACGCTGCCTTCGACGTGTACCGGCAAACGGGCAAGGCCGCTCCCGTAAAGCTGAACGCAAAGCCCCTGACTGCCGGCACCAACTGGCTGGATGAAACTGCTGCCCAGGCACCCCAGGCCACGTACTCCGTGCGCCTGACCGGCACCAAGGCCGCTGCCAAAGACCCCTCCGCCACCGCCAAGGTGTGGAACGACGGCCTGCTGCGGATAGCCCTACAGCAGCCCGCTGGCGGCACCGTGAGTAGCGGCACCGAAACCAGCGCCTACACCTACACCGCTAACGACGCCTCCTTGGCCGACCTCGACGGCGACGGCACTTATGAGATTGTGCTGAAGTGGGAACCCACCAACGCCCGCGACAACGGCTCGGCCGGCATCACGGGCCCGGTGCTGCTCGACGCCTACCGGCTCGACGGCACCCGCCTGTGGCGCATCGATTTGGGCAAGAACATCCGCGCTGGGGCGCACTACACCCAGTTTATGATGTACGACCTCGACGGTGATGGCAAGGCCGAAGTGGCCTGCAAAACCGCCGACGGCACCGTGGATGGCCGGGGCAAAACCATCGGCGATGCCAGCAAGGACTACCGCAGCCTCACGGTGCCCACTGATGCGCCCAGTGTGGCCTCGCCCCGCGACAGCAAATATGGCCGCGTACTGGCCGGGCCGGAGTATTTTACGGTATTTAATGGCCAGACCGGAGGCGTGCTCGCCACCACGGCCTACCTGCCCGGCCGCGGCGACCTGGGGGGCTGGGGCGGCATCGGCGGCAATGGCGGCAACGACAGCCACGGCAACCGCGCCGACCGCTTCGTGGCCGCTGTGGCCTACCTCGACGGGCAACGCCCCAGCGTGGTGATGTGCCGCGGCTACTACGGCCGCACCGTGCTGGCCGCCTGGGACTGGCGCGGCGGCAAGCTCGCTTCGCGCTGGGTATTCGACTCCAAAAACGACAAAAACCCTTTCTCGGGCATGGGCAATCACGGCCTGAGCGTGAACGACGTGGACGGTGACGGCCGCGACGAAATCATCTACGGCGCCATGGTAGTCGACGACAACGGCACCGGCCTCTACAGCACCGGCCTGCGCCACGGCGACGCCCTGCACGTGACCGACCTCGACCCCGCCAACCACGGCCTGGAAGTGTGGGGCGTGCACGAAAACGAAGACAAAGTGCCCGGCCACGAAAACGGCCCGGGCGTGGCCATGTTCGACGCCCGCACCGGCAAAATTCTCTTCTCGGGGCTGCCCGGCCAGGACGTGGGCCGGGGCATGGCCGCCGACATCGACCCGCGCTACCCCGGCGCCGAGGTGTGGGCCAACCCGCCCGAGCTGGGCCTGCTCTCGGCCAAAGGCGAAAAAATCGGCCCCGCGCCGCGCTCCGTCAACTTCGGCTTGTGGTGGGACGGCGACTTGCTGCGCGAGCTGCTCAACGACACGCGCATCGAAAAGTGGGACTACCAGGCCGGCCAACTCAGCACCCTGCTCGATGCCAAGCCCCTGGGTGCGGCCTCCTGCAACGGCACCAAGGCCACGCCCTGCCTCAGCGCCGACCTGCTGGGCGACTGGCGCGAGGAAGTAATCTGGCGCAATGCCAACAACCAGGAGCTGCTGATTGTGAGCACCACCATTGCCACCACGCACCGCTTCGTGACCCTGATGCAGGACCGCAGCTACCGCCTGGGCGTGGCCCGCGAAAACACCGGCTACAACCAGCCGCCGCACCCGGGCTTTTTCCTGGGCGAAGGCATGAAAGGGAGCGGGGCCAGCCCAAAAATGAACTGAGTTTGCGCCTGGCGCAGGTAAGTGCAGTACACCGCACAGGCACTGCTCTTAAGATTGGCGTTTCGCTGTGTTACGCTGACCATTGCAGGTGATTGCGGCCGCTAGGCAAAGCGCCACACTAGCCCGTTACACGCCAACGCCCGGCTCTTCCGCAATAGGGGAGGGCCGGGCGTTGGCGTGCAACGGGGTTGATGGAATAATAGGAGATTGATTTATGTAAAAATCAGGAGAGCACAGGGAGGTGCCCGCAAACGATTCCGATAATTTCACCCTCGGCATCGCTCTTATGGCATGTGCAGGCCTGTTTCTGCCTCCTCTTTTATCTCACCAAACTCCTTGATCTCATGCAAAAGTTTTATGGCTTGGTCCGGCAGCTTTCGGCTGTGGCGTGGCTGCTGCTGCTCGCACCCGCTGCCGTGGCCCAGGTAGTGTCCGGCAAGATTACCTCCAGCGAAGGAGAGTTGCCCGGCGTTACGGTATTGCTCAAGGGCACCACGGTGGGAACGGCCACGGGTGGCGACGGCACTTATTCGCTGAACGTGCCCAACCGCCAGGGCACGCTCGTGTTCTCGTTTGTGGGCTACGCCACGCAGGAAGTGCCGATTGACGGCCGCTCGCAGGTGTCCATTGTAATGAGTACCGATGCCAAGGCCCTGGGCGAAGTAGTGGTAGTGGGCTACGGCACCCAGAAAAAGAGCGACGTAACGGGCGCCCTGTCGTCGGTGTCGGAAGGGCAGATTCAGCAGGTGACCACCCAAAACCTCACCCAGGCCTTGCAAGGCCGGGCGGCGGGCGTCGACGTGGCCGGCGGCAACTTTCGACCCGGCGAGGTGCCGGCCATCCGCATCCGGGGCAACCGCTCGGTGCGCGCCTCCAACGAGCCGCTGTACGTGGTCGATGGCATTCCGCTTTCGCAAGGCTCGGGCCTGAACGACTTCAACCCTCAGGACATTCAGTCGGTCGAAATCCTCAAAGACGCCTCGGCCACGGCCATCTACGGCTCGCGCGGTGCCAACGGCGTGGTGATTGTGACCACCAAGCGCGGCCAGGCCGGCAAGTTTAGCCTCAACTACAACACTTACGTGAGCGCCGACCGTGCCTCCCGCACACTGGACCTGTTCGACGGCGGCAGCTTTTTGGAAGTGCAGCGCGAGGCCAACCGCACCAACGGCACCTACGCCCCGCTCTACGCCGACCCCGCCCGCGACTTCACCCTCTTCGGCTCGAAAGACCCCCACGCCTGGGAAAGCATCGCTGACGGCTACCAGTGGGTAGACCGCGCCAACCGCGTGGTGGCCACCCGACCCACCACGGCCGAGGAGCGTGCTCGCTTTGGTGCCAACGTAACCGAAATTCCGATTTATGACCCCAGCAAGGTGCGGTCTACCGATTGGCAGAAGCTGGCCCTGCGCACGGGCATCGCCCAAAACCACCAGCTGAGCGCCAGCGGTGGCACCGACAAGGTGCGCGCCTCCATGTCGGTGGGCTACCTGAAGCAGGGCGGCATCCAGCCCGGGCAGGACTTCTCGCGCTACAACGCCCGCGTGACCCTGGATTACAACGTGAACAGCATCGTGACACTGGGCGCCTCCACCAACGCCAGCCTAGCCATTCAGAACTACGGGCCCGACGTGTACGGCCGCGCCGCCGGTCAGATTCCCTACGCCGTGCCTTACGCCCCCGACGGCTCTTTTATCACCAACCCCGGCGGCGACCCTTTGATTTTTAACCCGCTGCGCGAGGTTGATAACGCGTTTAACGAGCGCCGCACCACGCGCTTCTTCGGCAGCTTCTACGCCGAAGTAAAGCTGCCGGTCGACGGCCTGCGCTACCGCCTCAACGTGGGGCCCGACTTCCGCAACGGCCGCACCGGCCAGTTCCAGTCGGCCCGGGCCATTGCCCGCGACGCGGGTGGCATAAACTCGGTTTCCTTCGCGCAGTACGACCAAAGCCAGAACTTTACCTACGTAGTTGAGAACCTGCTGTTTTACGACAAGCAGCTCAGCGAGAAGCACAGCATCGGCATCACGGCGCTGCAGAGCGTGCAGCAGGACCGCGCCGAGAGTTCCTCCATCAGCGCGCTCAACCTGCCCTACGACAGCCAGAAATGGTATAACCTGGGCTCAACCTACCGCGCGGCGGCTAACAACTTCGGCACCGGCTTTTCGCAGCGGCAACTCATGTCGTGGATGGGCCGCCTCAACTACAGCTTCCTCGACCGCTACGTGCTGACGGCCACCGGCCGCGCCGACGGCGCCTCGGTGCTGGCCCCGGGCAACAAGTGGAGCTTCTTCCCCTCGGTGGCTGTGGCCTGGAAAGTGCAGCAGGAGAATTTCCTGCGCAACGTGGCGGCCGTGACCGAGTTTAAGCTGCGCGGCGGCTACGGCACCGTGGGCCAGGCGTCGGTAGACCCCTACACCACCGGTGGCACCCTGCAGCAGTCGCCCTATGCCTGGAACGAAACGCCCGCCTACGGCTACTCGCCCACGCCCGGCACCCTGCCTAACACCCTCGGCGGCATTCCCAACCCCAACCTGAAGTGGGAGCGCACGACCACCCTGAACGCTGGTCTCGACTTCGGCTTCTTCAAAAACCGCCTGAGCGGCTCGCTGGAAGTGTACCAGGCCAACACTACCGACCTGCTGCTGCCCCGCGCGCTGCCGGCCGTGAGCGGCGTGGTCAGCATTCTGCAGAACATTGGCGAAACCCGCAACCGCGGCGTGGAAGCGAGCCTGACCACCATCAATATTGAAACCGCCTCGAACTTCCGGTGGTCGTCGGACTTCATCTTCACCCGCAACAAGGAGGAGTTTGTGAGGCTGGCCTCGGGCACACAGGACGACATCGGTAACCGCTGGTTTATCGGGCAGCCCCTGGGCGTGTACTACAACTACCAGAACAACGGCATCTGGCAGACCAACCAGGCCGACGAGGCCCGCCTGTACGGCGCCCGCCCCGGCGAAATCCGGGTGGTGGACCAGAACGGCGACAAGGTGATTAACGCCAACGACTTCGTGGTGCTGGGCTCGAACCGCCCCAAGTGGAGCGGCAGCATCAACAACACCGTTTCCTACAAAGGCTTCGAGCTGAGCGCCCTGGTGTATGCCCGCGTGGGCCAGCTGCTGGCTACCAGCTATTCCCCGGGCCTGGGCGGGCGCTACCCCGGCCTGGCCGTGGACTACTGGACGCCCACCAACCCCAGCAACGAATTTCCTCGGCCCGCCATTGGGCAGGACGCAGCTAAGAACAACAGCGGCTACCCGTTCCAGAGCGGCAGCTTTGTGCGGGTGCGCAACATCTCGCTGAGCTACACCATTCCGCAGGCCATCAGCTCGAAATTCTACGCCAACAACCTGAACGTGTACGTGAACGCCGTGAATCCCTTCCTGTTCACCAAATTCAACGGCCTCGACCCCGAGGCAACCGACGTCGGCTCTACCTCGGGCGAGCTGGCCCAGGCCCGAAACCTGGGCACCAAGAGCTTGGTGGTGGGCTTGCGCTTAGGCTTTTAATTCAGGATTCAGGACTTTTTATCGTCGACCGACATGAACATTAATCGCACCCTCCGCGTGGCCAGCTTCCTCTCCATCCTAGGAGTTGGGCTGGGCCTGAGCTCCTGCAAGGATTTCCTCGAAGAAGAGCAGGTAGCTACGCTGACCAACGACTACTTCACTACCGAGCAGGGCTTGGAAGACCTGGTGAAAGCCGGCTACGAGCAGACCCGCTACAAATTCGCCAACGAGCATTCCTACGCCATGTTCAACTTCGGCGTGGACGAAATGACCCACGCCGACCAGATAAACAACTACTGGTGGAACATCTACGATGCCCGCCTGAACCCCTCTGATTTCTTCGTGGATGCGGTGTGGACGGCCAACTACGACGGCATCAACCGCTGCAATATTGGCATTGCCCGCATTCCCGGCATTCAGGGCACCACCACGCTCCGCACTGAGGCCCAGAAGACCCAACGCGTGGCCGAGCTTCGCTTTCTGCGGGCCTACTACTACTTCCAACTGGTGCAGCAGTACGGCGCCATTCCGCTGGTGCTGCAACCCTCCGAAGGCGTGCAGTTGGAATACACCCGTGCCCCCGTGCCCGAAGTGTACCGCGCCATCATCTCCGATTTGCGGTTTGCTTCCGATAACCTGGCCCCTACCACTACCGAATTTGGCCGGGCCACCAAAGGCGCAGCCCAGCACTACCTGGCCAAGGCCTACCTGACCCGCGGCAGTGCCGTAGCCGACCAGCGCGGCCAGCGCCCCACAGACATCGATAGCGCTGCCTTCTACGCCGACCAAGTAATCACCGGCGGCCGCTATGCGCTGGAAACGGACTACGCCCGGCTGTTCGACATTTCGAGCTACGCCAACAGCGTGACGGCCCAAACCAGCCGCGAAATCATCTTCTCCTCGCAGTTTAACAACGTGGTGGCCCTGGCCGGCCGCTTTGGCAACCGGGTGCACTCGTACTTCACGCTGCAGTACGACAACGAGCCCGGCATGACCCGCGACGTGCTCAATGACCGGCCCTTCCGCCGCATCATGCCCACTAACTACGCCATGGACATCTTCGACCGGCGCAACGACTCGCGCTTCTACAAAATGATGAAGACGGCCTGGATTTCGAATAACGCCGGCAACATCCCCACCTGGACCGCCGCCGACGCCCCCACGCCCGCCCAGGTGGGGCAGCGCAAGTACGCGGTGGGCGACACGGCCTTCTTCGTGGTGGTGAACACCCCCCAGAACCCCGTGCCGCAGACCACCATCACGCGTTCGCGCTACAAGATTTTTGCCCGCTACGTGCGCAACGCTGCCGGCACTGTGGTGCCCGGCTACAGCCCCACCGCCGACGTGGGCCTGCGCAACAAGTTTCCGCAGCTGGTGAAGTACATCGACCCCTTCCGCCCCAGCGTGGCCGAAGAAGCCGGCACCAAAGACGGCATCCTGGCCCGCTTCGCGGAAACCTACCTCATTGCGGCCGAAGCCTACGGCCGCAAGGGCGACTACACCAAGGCCCTGCAGTACGTGAACATCCTGCGGGCCCGCGCCGCCTACAAAGCCGGCGAGGTGCGGCCCAACGTGAACTACCGCTACGAAGGCGGAACCCGCGGCGACGTGACCAGCACGCTGCCGGCGCTCACGGCCACCATGGCCAGCTTCTCGACCAACGACCCCAAGGAGATGTACCCGCCCTCGGTGACCTCGACGCAGGACCGGTTCATTCACTTTATCCTGAACGAGCGCACCCGCGAGCTTCTCGGCGAGCTGCACCGCTGGGAAGACCTGGCCCGCACCGAGACCCTGTTGGTGCGCGCGCCCTACTTCAACCCCGATGCCGCGGCCATTCGGCCTATTCACAAGCTGCGCCCCATTCCGCAAACCCACCTGGAGCGCATCTTCCGCAACGGCCAACCCCTCACCAACGAGCAGCGCCAGTCGGAGCAGAACCCCGGGTATTAAGCCTGCACTAATCCCGTAAAATCTATTCAAGAATTGAGAAAACGGTCATGCGGAGCGCAGCGAAACATCTTTATCGCTTCGTTGCAGCGGCTCAAACGAAGTGGTAAAGATGCTTCGCTGCGCTCTGCATGACCGTTCTGTTTTTCTAGGCAGAATTCTGAGCTTGGCAAGAATTAATGATTCGCAAAAGGAGCGCGCCGATGGCGCGCTCCTTTTTTGTTGGCCGCTCCGCACGACAATACATGGCTTCCGGAATCTGATTTCTCGCCTACAGGTAGGTGCAGGATACGCCAGCTTGCTTTGTAGCCAACATTTGGGTACTGAAGCAGCTCCCGAGACTTCCTGTCCGAGGCCGACGCTGAAATTCCCCTCGCATTTATGCCCGCCAAAATTCTCTATCAACTAGCTGCTTCCAGCCTGCTTTTCCTGCTGCTGGGCTTCGCCAAGCCACGGCCGCGCCCCACACTCTTCCTCATCGGCGACTCTACGGTGCGCAACACCAACGCTCCCCAAATGGGCTGGGGCAATGTCATTGACGCGCACTTCGATACCACGCGCCTGCGGGTGCAGAACAACGCCATGGCCGGCCGTAGCACCCGCACCTTTATCAGCGAAGGGCGCTGGGACAAGACAGTGGCCGCCCTCCGGCCCGGCGACTTTCTCATCATGCAATTTGGCCATAATGAAGGCAGCGCGCCCGATACCAGCAAGGCCGGCCGCCGCGGCGTGCTGCGCGGCACCGGCCCCGAAACCAAAGCCCTGTTGTGGCCCGACGGCCACCCCGAAACCGTGAATACCTACGGCTGGTACCTGCGCAAATTCATCCAGGAGGCCCGGGCCAAGGGCGCCACGCCTATCGTAGCTTCCATGATTCCGCGCAACGAGTGGAAGGACGGCAAGGTGATTCGGGCCAGCAGTGACTTTGGCAAGTGGGCCGCCGAAGTAGCCCAGCAGGAGGGGGTGGCCTTCATCAATCTCAACGAGATTACGGCGCTGAAATACGACAAGATGGGCCCCGATGAGATAAAGAATTTCTTCCCCGGCGACCACACCCACACCAACGAAGCCGGCGCCCGCGTCAACGCCGAATCGGTAGTCGACGGCATTAGAAGCAACCGAAAAATCGCTCTTAATAAGTACCTGAAAAAGTAGGACAGGTGTAATGACGCAATACCTTGCGCCTCTGCTACCGCACCATTGAAGCAGTCGGGAGCGAGCGAACCGTAGCGCGGACTTTTAGTCCGCGACTCCCCTAGGCTAGGCGGTCCGCGGACTAAAAGTCCGCGCTACGGTTTTCGGATGCGTTATCACTCAAAAGCATCATCCATACAAGTTGTTCAATACCAAGACGTCTAGCATTGCGTCTTTGCACCCGTTCTGGATACACTATGAATTCAACTGACAACGAAAGCCGACTCAGTTTCTCAGCATTTGCGCAAGCGCTTGCCTACGGCTTGCTAATGGTACTGCTAGGCTCGGCCTGTATGCGGATGCCCCAGGCGCAGCGCCAGCCCACGCTGTTCCTCATCGGCGACTCGACCGTGAAAAATGGCAAAGGCAAGGGCGACGGCGGCCTCTGGGGCTGGGGCAATTTCCTGTCCGCCAGCTTCGACACCACCCGCATTCACATAGAAAACCACGCCCTGGGCGGCACCAGCAGCCGCACCTTCCAAACCCGCGGGCTGTGGGACGCGGTGGAGGCCAAAATCCAGCCCGGCGACTTTGTCATCATGCAGTTTGGGCACAACGACGACGGGCCCCTAGCCGACACCGCCCGCGCCCGCGGCACCATCAAGGGCAACGGCGAGGAAAGCCAGGAGGTGTACAACCCCATTCTGAAAAAGCAGGAGGTGGTGCACAGCTACGGCTGGTACCTGCGCAAGTTCATTGCCGACACCCGGGCCAGAGATGCCACGCCGGTGGTGTGCTCGCCCATTCCGCGCAACTCCTGGCAGGGCGGCAAGGTGACCCGCGCCACCAACGGCTACACCAAATGGGCTGCCGAAGCTGCCAATCAGGGCGGGGCTATATTCATCGACCTCAACCAGCGCGTAGCCGACCAGTACGACCAGGACGGGGAGACCCTGGTGAGGACCACCTACTTCAACGCCACCGACCACACCCACACCATTGAGGCCGGGGCCCGGCTCAACGCCAAGGCCGTGGCCAAGGGAATCAGGGCCAACAAGACGCTGAAGCTGCGCGGGTATTTGCGCAAAAAGTCGTAACCTCAGCCCGTTAAAATTCGGCGCCCGGCCGTCGGCCCATTTTTGCTCCACAGCCCATGCACTACCTGCCCAATGCCGCCCGCTACCACGACATGCCGTACCGCCGCTGCGGCCGCAGCGGGCTAAAGCTGCCGGCGCTGTCGCTGGGTCTGTGGCATAACTTCGGCGAGGTGGACATGCTGGCCACCGGGCGCCGCACCCTGCACCGGGCCTTCGACAGCGGCGTCACGCATTTCGATTTGGCCAACAACTACGGCCCGCCCCCCGGCTCGGCCGAAACCAACTTTGGCCGGGTGCTGCGCGAAGACTTCGCCAGCTACCGCGACGAGCTGATTATCTCCACCAAGGCCGGCTACCTAATGTGGCCCGGTCCCTACGGCGATTGGGGTTCTCGGAAATACCTTGTCTCCAGCCTCGACCAGAGCCTCAAGCGCCTGGGCCTGGAGTACGTCGATATTTTCTACCACCACCGCCCCGACCCCGACACGCCCCTGGCCGAAACCATGGCTGCCCTCGACCATGTGGTGCGCCAGGGCAAGGCCCTGTACGTGGGCCTGTCGAACTACCGCCCCGCCGAGGCCCGCGAAGCCCTCCGCCTGCTGCGGGAACTGGGCACGCCCTGCCTCATTCATCAGCCCAAATACTCCTTATTGGAGCGCTGGGTAGAAGGCGGCCTGCTCGACTTGTTGGAGGAAGAAGGCGTGGGCTGCATCCCGTTTTCGCCGCTGGCCCAGGGCCTGCTCACCGACAAGTACTTGCACGGCATTCCCGCCGATTCGCGCGTGGCCAAGGGTGTGGGCTTTTTGCAGGAAAGCCAACTCACTCCCGAGCGCCTCGACCAAGTGCGCCGCCTCAACGAGGTGGCCCAGACCCGCGGCCAGAACCTGGCCCAAATGGCCCTGGCCTGGCTGCTCAAAGACGAGCGGGTCACTTCCGTACTCATCGGTGCCAGTCGTCCCGAGCAACTCACCGACTCGCTGGGCTGCCTGGCTAACATCAGTTTCAGCGCCGAGGAGCTGGGGTTGATAGAGGAAATCCTGCAGCCGGAGGCGGGGTAGAGAATTTGAAAGCCCGGTTATGCAGCCTGTGCTGCGGCACGGCGTTCTTGCCGCAGGACAGTCTTCCCGCATTCACAACATTCTCCAATAGCAGACGCCTAGGCAAAAGCCACCCAAAAGCCGAATGGCAGGAAGGTACAGGAAGCCGGGCTTGCAAGCAGTTGGTTTCTTCGGGGCACCAAGCGGGCAACCGCAACGCCCACTCAGAGCCGCCTTATGTCATTCAAAACCCTCTGCTCTTTTCTGTTAAGTCTGGTTCTGCTGTTGCCAGTGGCAGCCCACGCCCAGCAGCCAGCTACCCAAAAGCAAATCCAATACCTTTCCGGTACCGACAACCGCCGCACTGTGAAGTGGGACTTTTACTGCACCGGCGGGCGCAAGAGCGGCTACTGGACCACCATTGCCGTGCCTTCGTGCTGGGAGCAGGAAGGTTTTGGCCTCTACAACTACGGCCGCGACTACAAAACCTACGGCAAAAATTTCCGCTTTGCCGATGAGCAGGGGCTGTATAAGCACAGCTTCACGGTGCCGGCCAGCTGGCGCGGGCGCCGCATAGAAATCGTGTTCGAAGGCTCGATGACCGACACTGAAGTAAAGGTGAACGGGCAGGTGGCCGGCACTGTGCACCAGGGCGCGTTCTACCGCTTCAAGTACGACATCACCGACAAGCTGAAATACGACGCGCCCAACGTGCTCGAAGTGAAAGTGAGCAAGATGTCGGCCGAGCCCACCGTGAACAACGCCGAGCGACTAGCCGATTACTGGGTATTTGGCGGCATTTTCCGGCCAGTGTATTTGCAGTCTTATCCGCAGCAGTTTCTGGAGAATGTAGGTATTGATGCCAAGGCCAACGGCTCGTTTGCGGTGCGCGCCAACGTGCGCAACGTGCGCCAGCCCGCCCAGGTGCAAGCCGATATTCTGGACGTGTCCGGCCAGGTGGTGGGCACCGCCCGCGCCGAGGTGGCAGCCAATGACACCGTGGTGCGCCTGGCCACCACGCTCCGCAACCCGCGCCAATGGACCGCCGAAACCCCCAACCTCTACCGCACCCGCCTCACGCTGCGCAACGGTTCCGAAACCCAGTACCAAACCACCGAACAGTTCGGCTTCCGCACCATCGAAATCCGACGCGGCAAGGGCATTTATGTGAATGGTACGCAGGTGAAAATGAAGGGCACCAACCGCCACAGCTGGTGGCCCGAAACCGGCCGCACCCTCAACGACTCCATTCACCTGGCCGATGTGAAGCTGATTAAGGAGATGAATATGAACGCCGTGCGCATGTCGCACTACCCGCCCGACGCCAAGTTCCTGCAGCTCTGCGACTCGCTGGGCCTGTACGTACTCGACGAATTGGCCGGCTGGCAGACGGCCTACAGCACCAAGGCCGGCGAGCCGCTGGTGCGCGAAATGGTGCTCAAAGACCAGAACCACCCCAGCATCATTTTCTGGAGCAACGGCAACGAGGGCGGCACCAACAAGGAACTCGACGACGACTACGGCCGCTACGACTTCTCGAACCGGCCCGTCATTCATGCTCACCACAAGCCCGGCAACGAGCACAACGGCATCGACACCAACCACTACGAAAACTTCTACAGCACCCAGAAAATCCTGGCCGATTCGCTCATTTACATGCCCACCGAATTCCTGCACAGCCAGGACGACGGTGGGGGCGGGGCCGGCCTGGCCGACCTTTGGGAGCTGCACTGGAAGGCCCAGCGCTCGGCCGGCGGCTTCCTGTGGGCACTGGTAGATGAGGGCATTGTGCGCACCGACCAGAACAATATCATCGACGTGAACGCCGTGAACGCGCCCGACGGCGTGCTCGGCCCGCACCGCGAGAAGGAGGGGAGCTTCTTCGCCATCCGGGAGATTTTCTCGCCGATAAAAATCCGCTTGAAGGAGTTGCCTACCAAGTTCAACGGCAGCCTGGACGTGGAAAACCGCTACCACCACACCAACCTCAACCAGTGCTTTTTTCAGTGGGAGCTGGTGAACTACCGCAAGCCCAACGACCCGTTTGCGGGCAGCATCACGGGCAAGAAAAGCCGCATTAAAAGCCCCGCCGTGGCCTCGCTGGCTGCCGGCAAGCTGAAGCTGGAACTGCCCAAAGACTGGAAAAACTACGACGCCCTGGTGCTTTCGGCCTACGACCCGTTCAAGAACCTGGTGTATAAATGGACTTGGAGAACCGGCAGCAACGCCAAGCTGCTCGACGGCGTGCTGGCCCTGCAGGCCAAGGAGAATAAGGCCGTTGAAGTCACGGAAATCGACACCGCGCTGACGGTGAAAGCCAGCAACATCACCGTCACGTTCAGCAAAACCAGTGGCCACATCACGGCTGTGACCGGCAACAACGGCGACCGCCTGTCTTTCACCAACGGCCCCGTGCTGGTGGCTGGCACGTCGAAATTTACCGGCCTGCAGCACCGCACCGAGGCCGACGGCGAAATAATCGAAGCCAGCTACTCCGGCGACCTGAAAACTGTGCGCTGGAAAATGCACGGCAACGGCTGGCTGCGCATGGAATACGAATACGCCCTCAGCGGCGACCACCCCTTTGCCGGCATCAGCTTCACTTATCCCGAGAACTTCGTCATTGGGGCCAAGTGGCTGGGCCAGGGCCCGTACCGCGTCTGGAAAAACCGCCTGCAGGGCGTGAGCACCAACGTGTGGGAAAATGCCAACAACAATACCCATACAGCCGCCGCCCCCTGGATTTACCCCGAATTCAAAGGCTACTTCGCCGACATTGCCTGGATGGAAATGAATACCGTGGAAGGTAAGTTTCTCATTGCCAGTCCCGATAAGGGCTTGTTTATTCGTCGGTTCAATTTCTACGGTCTGTCCGGCATCAAGCCCGCGCCCGGCCTGCCCAACGGCGACATTTCCTTCCTCGACGCCATCCCGCCCATCGGCACCAAGCTGGGCCTGAACATCGACAACAACCCCAAGAACCTGGGCCCCGACAGCGAAACCAACCACCTGAGCGGCGCGCCAATGAAGCGCACGCTGTTCTTCTACTTCGGGCTGGCCCCGGCCGATAGCAAGCCGCAGCCCTATACCGCGCCGGTGAAGGACGATTTGTTCTAGGGCAGAACCTCACCCCTGCTGGGCAGGGCCCCGGCCCCTCTCCCGCGGAGAAGGGAGCCACGGCGGCGCCTTTGTCATTGCGAGGAGGCACGACGAAGCAATCCGTCCTGTAAGAACCAGAAACTTTCTAAAGCGACAAGCCCCGGCTCTGCGCAGAGTCGGGGCTTTGTCACATTATAAGGTTGGTCGCTGAGACCAAGACAGTTTGCTTCGCTCCGCTCTCATTGACAGGAGGCGTCAGGCTTCCCTCTCCGCGGAAGAAGGGCCTGGAGTGATGTTACCGCGGCTTGAGCAACTGCACAAACGTCGGCTTGTCCCGGTCACACGTTAGCTTACCATCTTCAAACCCCAGCTCTACCACCTGAATCACGCTGCGTTTGGCAGCAATGCTGTTGTCTGGTGCGGGGTTGGCTTTGCTGCGGCCGGGGTGCGTGAAGTAGAACAGGAAGGCGCGGTTGCCGCTCACCACCACGTCGGGGTGGCCGCCGATGGCCTGGTCGTCCGGACCTTGGCCGGGGGCTTCGAGGAGGCGTTCGGGCTGGGGCTGCCAGTGTTGGAGGTCGGTGGAGTGGTACACGGCCAGGCCTTGCCACTTGTCGATAATCATCCAGTACTGGTTGTGCCAGCGGAAGACTTTGGGGCCTTCGCCGCGCTCATTCAGGGCTTGGCCATGGTCGGTCCAACGCTGCAGGTCGGGGCTGTCGGCGTAGTAGATGGATTTGTGGTTCCGCTCGTTGTTGTACCACAGGCGCCAAGTGCCGTTGGGCAACCGGAACACGCTGGCGTCAATCACCTTGTCGGTGATAAGGGGCAGGGTTTGCACGTAGCGCCAGTTCTGCAAATTAACGCTGCTGAGCTGCACAATGACGCGTGGGTGGTTCCAATCGGTGAACGTGCCGGGCACGTAGGTCAGGAACATGTGGTACGTGCCCTTGTCTTCCACAATGTCGGGGGCCCAGTGGGTGTAGCCGGGGTGAGGACGGTAGCCGATGTTAGCCGTGTCGCGGTATTGCCAAGTGGTGCCGCCGTCCGACGATTCGGCGATGCCGATGCGGGTGCCGTGCACCCACGTGACCCCAGTAGCGGTGGTGTCGGTGGCCCGGCGTTTGGTGTAAAACATCCACCACTTCCCGGCCTGCTTGTTCCAAACGATGACCGGGTCAGCTGCGCCATCAAAAGCCGGGTCGCGGAACAAGGGCTTGGGCGCGGGCTTGGCCGCCGCAGTGGCCGCTTTAGAAACAGGAGCTTTGTGCCCCTTTTTCTGGGCCAGGGCGGGACTGAAGACCAGGATAAAGCCGATGACAGCTAGGGCTGCGCTACGGTTGCTTTTCATCGGCATCATCGGCGGCTACTGCTGCTCCAGTAGCTTCAGTTCCTTGGCCGATACGCGGAATACCGTGCCGTGGCGCAATCCCTTGGGCACGGTGAGCCGGTCGGAAACATCGGTCCAGTTCACAAGGTCCGTCGATTTAATGAGGCCGTATTTGTGTTCGCGGTACTTGTCGAAATACACCAGCCACTCCTTGCCGAGCTTGACGGTGGCCGGGCCCTCGGCCCAGTAGTTACCGGTGATGGGGGCCGAGGCCTTGCTATATGGCCCAGTGAGCTTGTCGCTGAACGCCACGCGCAGATTCTTCTGAGCCGGCTCTCGGGTTTCGTCCTTCAGAAACATCACAAACCGCTTGCCATCGGGCTGAATGGTGGAGTCAATGACGTTAAAGCCCGGCTCGTAGAGCAGCGTAGTCGGGGTGTAGGTTTTGAAGTCCTTGGTCGTGGTCGAGTAGATGCGGTGGTTGTAGCCGGTGTCGGAGGGAATCTGGGTTTCCGGAAACATGCCGGTGATGGTGGTGGCCCAGTAAATGAGGTAGCTTTTGGTGTTGGGGTCATAGGTGATTTCCGGGGCCCAGCAGTTGCGGGCGCCGGCTTCCTGCTGCATCACGGGCAAAAACTGCTGCTCTGACCAGTTGATGAGGTCTTTCGAATTGGCATAGCCAATGCCCTTATCCTGCCAGCTTACCGTCCATACCATGTGAAATAGCCCGTCCTGCCCTCGAATGATGCAGGGGTCGCGCATGAGTTTGTCTTTGGCCACGGTGGGGCGCAGGAAGGTGCTGTCACGTTTCAGGGCCGTCCAGGTGTATCCGTCGCGGCTGCTGGCCAGGTGCAGGCCGTCTTGGCCGTTGCCTTTGAAGTAGCAGAAAACAAGAGCTTCGTTCTTCTTTAGAGGTGCCTGGGCGTAGGTGGTGCCAGTGGCTAAGCTGAGCGCAGCGAGGAATACGAGGGATTTCATTGGGGTTAAAATAATCAGATTGTATACTTTAATGAGCGTTGATGTACGAAACGGTTAGGCTGAGCGCAGCATCTCGCGTGGGGAGTAACTCTATTGGCAGTCATGCGGAGCTTGTCGAAACATCTTGCCCGCGTAAGTAACACACTCGACTGTCATGCTGAAAAAGGAAGCATCTTATCCCCGCCGAACGAGTCGTCCACACGAGAAAGGACACTTGGCTACGCCGACCTCCGGTTCGTGCCTCACCATGGCAAACGGCTGGATTACCTACGCGGTAGAGATGCTTCGGCTGCGCTCTGCATGACGGTCTATTTAGCATGACGTTATATGGCTGTATGAAAAGGCAGCCTAGTTCCCATCTGGCTTCACCACGGTGCTTCGCGGGCTGTCGGGCCACTGCCAGTTGGCCAGGGCATCGGGCTTGCCGGGGTCAAACGCCGGCAGGTCGTTGCGCAGAAACTTCGCCAGCCCCAGCTTATTAGCCTTAATGCCTTCCACCACGCACTTGGCAATCTCGAAGGCGCCGTAGGGGTTGAAGTGGGTGTTGTCGGCCAGGTCCTGGGTTTGGCCGGGGTAGGTGTTGGCAGGGTAGTGCACGAAGGCTTTTTTCGACTCTTCGGGGCCGATGGCTTCGTAGAGCTGCGTGGTCATGGCGTTGAGGTCAATCAGGGCCACGCCTTCTTCCTGGGCCACTTTGCGGGCGGCAGCGGGGTAGTCGCCGAGGCTGTTTTCAATTTTGCCAGCGGCCCCGAACGAGCGGCGGCTGGTGGCAGTGACGACGACCGGGATGCCGCCTTTCTTTTTAGTTTCCTGCACAAACAGCCGCAGCCGCTCGGTGTAGGAGTTGTAGGCCCCGTCGTTGGGACCTTTCTCCTTCTGGTCGTTGTGGCCGAACTCTACAAATAGGTAGTCACCGGGCTTCATCACGCTCAGCACCTTTTCCAGCCGTTTTGAGCCTAGGAAGCTGCCCAGACTCAGGCCCGATTCGGCGTGGTTGGCCACGGCCACGCCGGGCTTGAAAAAGCGCGGAATCATTTGGCCCCAAGATGCCCAAGGCTCGTCTTCTTGGTTTACCACCGTGGAGTTGCCGGCCAGAAACACGGTCACGGTGGAAGCAGGGGCGGGGGTTATTTCCAGGGCATTCAGGCAGGTGCGCGAGCCATTGAATTCCAGCGTGAGCTTGTGGTCCCAGTCCAGCTTGGTGAGCTCGCGGGGCTTGAGCTGCACGGTGGCGGTGGGCGAAATCTGCCGGTCTTTGAGATTGATGGTGAAGGTTTGGGTAAGAAATTTGCTGGGCGCGGTTTCGGTATTCTGCAACAGCAGCCGGCGCGATTCGGCCCGCAGGCTGGTGGAGGAGGGGCCTTTCAAGTCGCCCAGGGTCACGGTCACGTTGTAGTTGCCCTCGGGCAAATCCACGGAGAAGTAGAACGGCTTGTCGCTGGTCACAAAGTCGCTCTTCAGCGCATCCTTGCCGCCGCGGTCGCGGCCCATCACAGTAGTCTCAGAATCGAAGCCGTAGCCCTTGGCAGCGCTGTAGGTGGCGGTAGGAAGCACCTGTTGGTAGCCGGGCGCTGCTTTGCCGGGGCCAAAGTCAAACTTGAAGGAAGTTTTTGGGGCCTGCTCAGCCGCTGTTAAAGTACAAAGCAATGCTCCAACTACCAATATGGTGAAATTATATTTTTTCATAAATTTTATTATGATAAAAAAAGAATCAACTACTGCAAAGTCGTGAAATTGCGCTAAAACGACTGTTGTGTTTGCCTACGCAGATTCCGGTTCGCTTCGCTTGGCAGCATGATTTACTGCACCACAGACTGCTGTTTTTAAAGCAGGTTAAAAGTAGCAGTTGCCCCGGGTGGCGCTCACCTGCACTGTCATGCTTATCAGGGAGTGCCCGCTAGTGGATGAACGGATGTTCCGCTGTGTTGGGCACCAGTTCTCACAGCCCAAGATGGGCGGACTACTGGGCTCTTAGCCAACATGCTTGTTGCGCAGATATTCGTCAGATGGTCATGATTTAACGGCAAAGCGTTGAATTGTCGTTTATGGACCGTTCGTCCTTGGTTACTCCTCGCTTCTTACCCGTTAGCCATCGTTGCGGGGGCAGGATGAAAAAAACACGGCAATTTTCACTGCCTCTATGCCAGGTTTAAGCGAATGATGTAGAGTCAGAAAGGGGGCTTCTCTGCATCGTTCCCAGAGATTCTCATGGAGAGCCTAATAGAATTACACGGTATAATTAAATATTAAACTTTAACGAGGTGATATAGAAGGGAACCTTAAAACATAACAATTGCGTAGTGGCAACATTCTATACCTTAAATTGCATTGTTTTAAGGTTAAGAATTCGTTAGCTGGGAACCTGTTTGTGCTTTTTTCTTATTGCCGGTTTATGACCAAATACTTACGTTGTTCGCTTCGCTCTTTATTATTGCTTTCCAGCCTGGCTTTCCAGCCGGCTCGTGCTGGTGATGGCAGCCCCAGTGCGCTGGTTGCTGTTGCCTCCACGGCGGCCACTACGCAGGAGTCGTTCGATAGTGGCAGCAAGCCCGAGTATCCGGCTGGCTCGGTAGCCCTCGGCACCGGCAGCTGGACCTTTACCGATGCCGTGCTGGGCAGCAGCCCCGCCGACCGCAAAAACGGCACCCAGGCCGCCCGCCTGCAGCAGAACGGCAAGCTCACCATGGAGTTTTTTCTGCCCAACGGCGCCTCATCCGTCACGGTGCAGCACGCCATCTTCGGCACCGACGCCAGCAGCAGCTGGGAACTGTGGGCCCAGGCGGCCTCCTGCAACTGCAACAAGTGGACGAAGGTGGGCAACACAGTATTCACCACCACCAGCATACTGCAGGCCACGTCCTTCACGGTCAACATTTCGGGCAACGTCAAATTCGAGATTCGCAAGACCTCGGGCGGCGCTTCGCGGCTGAACATTGACGACTTTTCCGTGGTCGACTTCGGCGTGGCGCAGCCCTCCGTTGACAACGACAACATGGCCCTGGGCAACCCTAGCGGCGCCATCACCGATGTCAGCTACCCCACCAACTACCTGCTGGTGAAGCCCCAGTACGTAATGAGCTACCACCGCGACCGCGGCATTGCCAACTGGGTGAGCTGGCACCTCGACATCAACGACCGCAACGGCATTGACCGCCAGGACGACTTTCGGGCCGACCCGCAGCTGCCTGCTGGCTGGTATCAGGTGACTGATAGAAGTTACGCGAACTCCGGTTTCGACCGCGGCCACTTGTGCCCCTCAGCCGACCGCACGTCGAGCATAGAGAATAACTCGGCCACCTTCTTCATGACCAACATGATGCCCCAGGCGCCCCAAAACAACCAGGTTACCTGGGGCAATCTGGAGAGCTACACCCGCACCTTCCTGCCCGGCAACGAGGTCTATGTTATCGCCGGCAGCTACGGCGTGGGTGGCACTGGCTCGGCCGGCTACGCTACGACGCTCGACCAGGGCCGCGTCACGGTACCCAACCGCACCTGGAAGGTGATTGTGATTCTGCCCGTCGGCGACAACGACATCACCCGCGTCACGAGTACTACCCGCGTGATTGCCGTGGACATGCCCAACGACAACGCCCTCAACGCGAACTGGGGTTTCTATCGCACTAGCGTCGACGCCATTGAGGCTAGCACAGGCTACGACCTACTTTCCAACCTGCCCCTAGAAGTGCAGGCGGCCATCGAGTCCAAAATCGACAGCGGTCCGACCAACTAATCTCCCTTCTTCCTAATTCTTTTTTTTGAAGCGATACAACCGTCTCTATGACAACTTTCTATAAAAAAAATTCTCGAATTAAGGAGTGGTCGACTTTTCTGGCTTTTCTGTTCATCATGGGTGTGCAGCAGAGTTGGGGCCAAACGCTACCTGCGCCCTATCCAGTAGCGAGCGGCACCTACCGCGAAGCGTTTGCGGGTATTTCCACCTGGACCAATGGCTTTGCGTCCGGCACCGGGGCCAACCGCTTCGGCGTAGCCTCCCCAGACCCGGTTCTCCCTAACACCAACATAGTGTTCGTGTCCGGTACTTCCGGCGGCGTGCAGCGCGGTACCGAAGCCATTGTGTTGCTGGCAACTGGCACAGATGGCACTAACGCCTCCGCTTTCGACCTGTATCTTGACTTTGCGGGCACTACCGCGGGCACCATCAGCTTCGATTGGGCAGCCGTTCCGAACTCCACTGGCAACCGACAGTCGACCTTCAAGCTGCAAACCAGCACGGGGCCCAATGCGGCGTTTGTTGATGTGAAGGAAACTGCGATAGTAATCACGAACAACCAGGCTAGCGCGGGCCGGCTGGCAGTTGCGCTGCCCGCCGAATTCAACAACAACCCATCAGCTAGGGTACGTTTTTACATCGCCGCTACCGCGGGCGGCGTATCCCCGACCGGCAGCCGCCCCAAGATTAGCATCGATAATCTCGAAGTAAACAGCACGGGAACAGACGGCCCCGCCACGCCTTTCATTACCACCGGCGCGGTTTCGCCCACTTCGTTCTGCGTAACGAGCAGCGCGCCAAGCTCTGCCTTCAACGTGGCGTACACCAGCACCGGTACACTCACCGGTACCTATAAGGTGCAGCTTTCCGATGCCAACGGCGTCTTCGCCAACAGCACCACGGCCGGCATCATCGGCAGCGGCAGCAATTCTCCGCTTTCGGCCATCATTCCGGCCGGCACACCCAGCGGCAGCAAGTACCGTCTGCGGGTACTCAACGACGCCCCCGCCACCTACGGCTCCAACAACGGCGCCGACCTGACCGTTGGCCAGACCCTGACGGAGAACCCCGTCACCGTTGCTCCTAATGCCGCTCAGTCGGTGCTGCGCGATGGCAGCGGCGCCACGCTCACCGCCAGCGCCGCCGCGGGTTCTACTTATGTGTGGAAGTACGGCACCAGTGCGGCCGGCCCGTTTTCTTCAGCCATTGCCGGTGCTACCAGTGCTGCTCACCAGCTCAAAGGCGCTGATTTTCCGAGCACCGGCACCTATTTTCTGGTTGCGCAGGCTACGGCTAGCAGTGCTTGCGGCACGGCCACGGGCGAGAGTGCTCCCATTGAAATCACCGTAACCGCGCCAGTTGTAACGCCGGCTCTTACGGTCTCGACCACGGCCCTTCCCGACTTTAACAACGTGCCGGTAGGCGCCGGCTCGCCGCTGAAAAGCTTTACGGTGAGCGGCACTAGCCTTACCGACAACATCGTAATCACGCCCCCGGCGGGCTTCGAAATCCGGACTGGTATCAACCCCTTCGCGTGCTGCACCATCGAGCTGAGCCCGGTAGGCGGCAATGTGCCCAGCACCACCATTGAAGTACGGTTTGCGCCCACTGTGGCCCAAAGCATCCAGGCCACCATTCCGGTAACCACTCCCGGCTTCCCAAATGAGGAAGTGGCCGTTTCCGGCACGGGCATTGCCGCCGTGTTCCCCGCCACCCTCGCTACCACCGCCGTTACCGACCTGACTGCTACCGCCGCCACCACCGGCGGCACCGTGGCCACTGACGGTGGCAGCGCTATCACGGCCCGCGGCGTGGTGTGGTCCAAAACCGAAAACCCAGCCCTGGGCAACACCACTAGCGCCAGCACCACCGACGGCACCGGCACCGGCGTCTTTAGCAGCGCCATTACTGACCTGCTGCCTGGTACTACCTACTTTGTACGGGCCTACGCCACCAGCGCCGTGAGCACGGCCTACGGCGAGGAGTTGACCTTTACCACTGTAGAAGTGCCGCTGGCTGCTGAGCCCACGGCCTCGGGCACCATTGCGGCCACCGAAGTAACGGGCACTAGCATGCAACTGAACCTGACGGGCGGCAACGGCACCAAATACCTGGTGGTCGCCCGCCTCGGCAGCCCCGTCGACGTGCTGCCCACCGATGCCACTACCTACCCGGCCGATGCTGAATTCGGCAAAAGCAAGTCGTTGGGCGGCGGTCAATTTGTAGTGCACAATGGCACTGCCACCACCGTGGCCCTCACCGGCCTGCGCCCCAACTCGCCCTATCACTTCGCGGTATTTGCCTTCAATGACAACAACGGCACGATTTACGCCGAAAACTACCTCACCACCAACCCCGGCACGCTAACGCAGAACACCGAAGCGCTGCCTGCAACCTTGTTGCTGGAAGAGAATTTCGACTACGCCAGCGGCGCCCTGCTCGTCGACAATAACTGGAAGGCCCACAGCGGCGCCGGCACGCAATCCATCGCAGTCACTTCCACTGGTCTTTCTTATGCCGGCTACGGCCCGAACAGCGGCCACGCCGCCAGAATGTCGGGCTCGGGCGAAGACGTGAACCGGACCTTCGAGGCAGTATATGCCCGCACGCCCGTCTACGCTTCGTTCCTGGTGAACGTGAGCAGCGTGAACGCCACCGGCGACTACTTCTTCCTCCTGGGCCCCAAGGCCATTGGTAGCACCTTCCGTAGCCGCGTACACGTGCGCCGCGACGCAGCTACTGGGAAGTTGCAGTTTGGCATAGCCAGCGGCACTGGCACCGTTTCCTATACCGCTGCCGCTTATGACGTGGCTGCCACGCACTTGGTTGTGGTGAAATATACCTTCGACGAAGCCAGCAGCGAAGCCCGGATTTTTATCAACCCCACCACTGACACCGAGCCCGTTGTTGCCACGGCCACGGCCGCCGAAACCAGCAACACGCCCAGCGCCCCCAACGACAATATTGGCGCGGTGGCCCTGCGCCAAGGCGGCTCCAGCGCGCCGACTCTGCTAGTCGACGGCATTCGGATAGGCAACACCTATAAGGCGGTGAGAACCGGCGTTACCTGCGAGCCCGCCGTGCTGGCGGCTCTCTCCAACAAGACGGCCACGGCTCCCGCCGACCGATGCGATGCCTCGGTGGCATTCGCCGCTACGGCTGCTGTCGACCCTGAGCCCACCATCACTTACTCCATCCTGAAGAACGGCTTGGCCACGGCCATCACTTCGCCTTACTTATTCCCCGTAGGCATCACCACTGTCACGGCTACCGCTACCAACCGCTGCGGCACCGATGCCCAGACCTTCACCGTGACCGTAGAAGACAAGGAAGCGCCCATCGCCCTGACTCGCAACGTGACCGTGGCCCTGGCCAACGGCACGGTTACCATCACGGCCGCGCAGGTCGATAACGGCAGCACCGACGCCTGCGGCATTGTCTCGCTGGCCCTGAGCAAGAGCACCTTCAGCTGCGATAACATTGGCGAGAACACCGTGACCCTGACCGTGACCGACACCCACGGCAACATGGCAACCGAAACGGGCATTGTCACTGTCACGGGCACCATTCCGACACCGACCATCGCCGTGAAGCCTTCCTCTACTGTCTTCACGGGCGGCGTGGCCACCAACTTGTACATCGGCTACGGCCCGCAGAGCGTGACCCTCACCGCTTCGGGCGGCGTGAGCTACCAGTGGAGCCCCGTAGAAGGCCTGAGCAACACCAGCAGCGCCAGTTCGGTGTTCACCGCTACCACGGCTGGCACGTTCGTTTGCACGGTCAGGGCCACCAGCGCTTCGGGCTGCACCGCTACTCAAAGCGTGACGCTGGTGGTGCGGGACGTGCGCTGCGGCAATAATGACAACGACAAGAACCCCAAGGTACTCATATGCCACCGCGGCAAGCCCCAGTGCGTGTCATCCAAAGAAGTGCCGAGCTACCTGAAGCAGGGCGATACCTTAGGCGACTGCAGCATCTCGGCTACCAACACAAGTGCTGCGGCCACCGGGCTGCCCGGCGACAACGCCAGCTCAGCGGCCAAAGCTTCGCTGCCGGCCGCCAACGCTCCCGTATTCGAAGCCTACCCCAACCCCTTCACTGAGCGCACCGTGGTGCATTTCCGGGCAGGTAGCACGGGCCCGGCCCAGCTGCAGCTCTACAACTCGCTGGGGCAGGTAGTGAAGACGTTCTACAGCGGCACTGCCGTTGAAGGGCAGGACTACGAGTTCACGCTGGAAGGCGCCACCCTGGCGGCGGGCGTGTACACGGGTCGCCTGCTGGTTGATGGTAAAATGCAAACCTTGCGCGTGGTTCTAACCAAATAGCGTAGCTCGTTTGCTGTGCATAAAAAAAGGGGCCCATCTGGCCCTTTTTTTTATGCACAGGCATTGCCAGTGGCTTTTTTGCTATGCCTTTGAGCGTCTTACAATAATGCCTTAATGGGCCGGCACGATACGCCGAGCACTCGTTTTTATCTCCGCCTAAAAACATGAAAGGCATTAATAGATAATACGGATAGATTTTTTGTAGGTATTTGTCCGCTAAATCTGGTTTGCCGTAAGTGCGGTCCAGATTCACTGAACATTACCATTTTGTTACGCTTATGATGCCTGAAATAGACCGTGATATCCTCACGAGCTAAATAATATTGCCGTTCAATCAACAGTTATCAGTGGATTTTACCGATTAGTGGCCGACAACAACTTACTCAAAGCCGGTCTTTTTATGGGAGGCATCTGGTGGTTGTGGTTTCAGCAGTACCCCACGCAGGAAATTGTCAACCGCAACCGTCAGATAATCATTGGTATTTTGGTGGGCTGTCTGATGGGCATGTGTGTTGCTCGCTCCCTCACGCACCTGCTGCCCCACCGCGTGCGGCCCCTCTACAACACCGAGCTGGCCCTGAAACCACCCCTGGCTACCCCCACTTCTTTTCCCAGCGACCACGCCACGCTGTTCTGTGCCTGGCGGCGGGGTCCTTTTTTATCTCGCGGGGGCTTGGTCTGATGGCCATGCTCTACGCCATTTTCTTCATCTGCTTCCTGCGGGCCTTCCTGGATTACCAGCACGCCAGCGACCTGCTGGCCGGTGCTCTCATTGGCATTGCCACCGCCGTGCTGGCCAACCTGCCGGCGGTTCGGGAAAGGTTTTACCGGCCTGTGCTGGTGTGGCAGCGGCGATACCCGGGCGTTTTCTACGTGGGCCTGTTCCTGATGACGTATCAGATAAACGACCTTTTCAACAGCACGCGCAACATCATGGGCTACATGTCGAGCCTCGTGAAATAAATCAAGACGCGTAGGCATTTACATCACGCCGCGGGTCGAGCCGAACTTCGTTCAGCCCGGGCCGCGGTGTGTTTAATTGGTCTCCAGGTTGGACCTTTGCCCCGGCACTTGCCTCCCCGCCTATGAAACTGCTCCTGGTCGAAGACGAACCCAAATTGGCCTCCTTTGTCAGGAAAGGGTTCGAGAACGAAGGCTACGAAATTGAGGTGGCCTACGATGGGCGCACGGGCCTCTCGCTGGCTCAGAAGCAGCCCTACGACCTGGTGATTCTGGATGTTAACCTGCCGCACATCAACGGCTTCGAGCTTTGCCGCCTCATCAAGCAGCAGGCGCCGGCCCAGCCCGTGCTCATGCTCACAGCTCTCGACAGCCTCGGCGACAAAGTAGCCGGCTTCGAAGCCGGCACCGACGACTACCTCGTCAAGCCCTTTGCCTTTCAGGAACTGCTGATGCGCACGCGGGTGCTCACCCGCCGTTACGTAGATGCCGCCGCCAGCCAGCGCGTGCTGCGCGCCGCCGACCTGGAGCTGGACCTGGAGCGCAAAACCGTGACGAGAGGAGGGAAGCGTATCGACTTGACCGCCAAGGAATACTCGCTGCTGGAGCACCTGCTTCTGAATCGCGGCAAGGTTGTATCGCGCGTCGACATTGCCGAGCGGGTGTGGGAGCTCAACTTCGACACCAACACCAACGTCATCGACGTGTACGTGAGCCACCTGCGCAAAAAGCTCGACAAGGGCTACGACGTGAAGCTGATTCACACTATTGTGGGCATGGGCTACGTGCTGCGCGAAGGATAGGGCATGCTGATTCGCAACAAGCTCATTCTGCGCTTTACCCTGCTGGTGCTGGTTATTCAGCTGTGCCTGTCGGGGTTCATCTACTACTTCTACGCCACCTCCCGCCAGCAGCGCTTCGCCAACCGCCTGCAGGGTAAGGCCATGATGACCACACGTCTGCTGCTGCGGGAACAAGGCATTAACGAAGATTTTGAGCGCAGCTTTCGGCGGCGCGACCTGCTCACCATTGCCCAGGAGCAGGTAAGCATCTTCGGGCCTAACGACAAGCTGCTGTATAGCAGCGCCGATAGCCTAAATCAAGCCGTCAACGCAGCACAACTGCGCCGGGTGCAGCGCGGCCGGCCGGTCACCTTTCGCGATGGGCCCCTGGAAGCCATCGGCATGTACTTTGAGTTCAACGGCCAGCCGTACCGCCTATTTGCCGCGGGCCTCGACGAGTTTGGGCTCCAGCAGCTGGAAAAGCTGCGCCTGATATTACTGGTGGGCAACGTGGGCGGGCTGGTACTCATCGTGCTGGCCGGGTGGTACTTCGCCGATGAGGCCCTGCGGCCCATTGCCCGCGTGGTGCAGCAGGTAGAAAAGATAACCGCCAGCCGCCTCAGCAACCACGTGGACGAAGGCAACGGCACCGACGAAATCGCGCAGCTGGCCATCACGTTCAATAACATGCTTACGCGGGTGGAACAGGCTTTCGAGATGCAGAAAAGCTTTCTCTCACACGCCTCGCACGAGCTGCGCACCCCGCTCGCCACCCTGCAGGGCACCCTGGAAACCTCCTTGGCCTACGACCAAACCCTGCCCGAGGCCAAGCAAAGCCAGGAAACCGCCGTCGAAGAACTCAAGAAAGTTATCGACCTTACCAACGGCCTGCTGGCCCTGGCCAAGGCCGACGACGCTTCCTTCCCCCGCGAGCCTGTGCAGCTCGACGAATGCCTGGCCCGCGCCCTGCAAGCCACGGCCACTACCTACCCGTCCCACTCGCTGCACCTGGAATACGGCACCACGCCGGAAGAGATTGAAGACTTGTTTCTGGTGGCCGGCAATGGCCAGCTGCTCACCACGGCCCTCCTCAACCTCCTCGACAACGCCTGCAAATACTCTGCGGGCCCCGTGCAGGTTCTGCTGGGGTATGACACGCCCAAGCAGCTCCGGGTAACCATCACCGATACCGGTATCGGCATTGCCGGGGAGGACTTGCCCCGCGTGTTTGAGCCACTGTACCGTGCCCGGAATGGCAAAGGCCGACCCGGCTACGGCATCGGCTTGGCCCTCAGTAAAAAGATTGCGGAGCTGCACGGCGGCCGCATTGAGTTGAACTCAGCTTTGGGCGCGGGCACCACCGCCACCCTAACGCTGCCGGCCACGGCGGTTTGAGGACGATAAGGCCGGCCGCTGTAGACACGCCACACTTAGTGTCTTGTCGACTGCGCCGTTAGGGAATCGTTCGTCCAGCGTTCAACGACGAGACGCCAAGTGTGGCGTGTCTACACCCTTCGATGGGCTTCGAATTGACGCAGCCGGCTTCCGCAAATTCCTTAATGTCTTATAATGTCGCGTTCATACCGTTTTAATGTCGGTAGCCCTCCTTTGTAGGCTGAACGTGCAAAACGCTATGGAACGGAATAACCGCAACCGCTTGCTGCTCGGTTTGTTACTGGGCGCGTTGATGCTGTCTACCGCCCTGAACTTCTTTTTCCTGAAGCAACAGACGGCGCAGCCGCTTAACTACGAACTGGAGGCCGGAATGTCGGCTTCCATGACGGAGATGGCCTTGCTGCGGGCCCGCGCCGAACTAGCCGAATGCCAGCGCCAGCACGTGCTGCCTGACTCTTTGACCACCGTGGCCCGGGTGCAGGACGACGAGCAGCCATAGCGCGTTCTCCAGCCCCGCACTGCTCCACCGCTTCACGGCCGGTTCCCACCCTCCCGAAAGTTTAACCCAATTCATGCTTCTCTTGCTTCCCCGTCAGCAACACGTATTAGAGGCCCTCAACGCCTGCATCGCCGCTTGTGAGATTCAGACCGTAGAGGGCCTCGATTATCCTGATACCAAACGTAGTGTTCGCCTAAGCCGCGACTGTGCCGACCTGTGCCGGCTGGCCGCTGCCTTCGTGCTGCGCCGGGCCGAGCACACGCAGCACATCCTGCGCGAATGCGCTGAACTCTGCCGCCTCTGCGCCGACGAGAGCACACAGTTTTCCTACGAGACCTTCCGCAAGTGCACCGACACCTGCCGCCGCGCCGAGGACGCCTGCCGCACGGCCTTTGTGAGGTCGGCTCAGCTTGTCTAAGCTTTGGGGCGAAGGCTGGCGTAGCCAAGCATTTTCTTTCATCAGAATGATATGTTACAGCGACAACCCCGTCTTTCATGCTGATGCACGAGACACCTTCTCACGCCTCAACGGTTTGTACCGCGGGGGTAAAATGCCCCCTTCGTCAGCATGACAGACGGTATCAAACAGGCAGAGCAGACGGAGCAGTAGAAGAGGCGTCGCAAGCCGAATAAGCTACGAAACAGTGATAACATAACCAGCAGCTATCGCAGTGTTTGTAGTCAGTTAATCCTGGTTTTAATGTTTTTTAATGTGATTGTAATCTGGTGCTAATGCCGGGCAGGCACTTTTGGGCATTCTGATGCGGAATTCCGCACCTGCTCACGCCCTGCCTCATGTCATTCGCCCCGTCCATCCTTCGCGTTCTGCCCACTTGGTTGTTGGTGCCCCTGCTGTGTTTGGGCCTGGGCAGCTGCAGCAGCAAAGAAGAGGCCGATACTTCGACGGAGGTGGAAGAAGTACGGAACCTGCCCGTGGCGCGGCTCGAGGCCCGCGACACCGTGCTCACCCGCGACTACGTAGCCCAGATTCAGGCGGTGCGCAACGTAGAAATCCGGGCGCGGGTGCCGGGTTTTTTGGAGCAGATTTACGTGGACGAAGGCCAGGCCGTGCGCAAGGGGCAGCCGCTGTTCCGCATTAACGACGTGGAGTACAAGACCCGCTTCTCGCGCACCCGGGCGGCGCTGAGTGCGGCCAGGGCGCAGGCGCAGGTGGCCAAGCTGGAGCTGGACCGGGTAAAGATGCTGACCGATAAAAATATTATCACCAAAAGCGAGCTCAACGTAGCCCAGGCCAAGCTGCGGGCTGCGCAGTCGCGCGTCGAAGAAGCCCGCTCCATGGCGAGCAACGCTTCCCTGCAAGTTAGCTACACCCTGATTCGGGCACCCTTCGATGGCGTGGTGAATCGCGAGCCCCTGAAGGTGGGCAGCCTGGTCGACAACGGCACCCTGCTCACCACGGTCTCAGACACGCGGCAGCTCTATGCCTACTTCAACGTGTCGGAAATGGAGTACTTGGAGTACACCAAAACCCGGCGCCAGTCCGCTGTCAACGACGACCTGGAAGACGACGTGGTGCGGCTGGTGCTGGTAGATGGCACCCTCTACACCCCGCCGGGCAAGATTGAAACCGTGGAAAGCGAGTTCGATGCCAGCACGGGTTCCATTGCCTTCCGGGCCCGTTTCGATAATCCCAAGAAGCTGCTCAAACACGGGGCCACGGGCAAGGTGCGCCTGAGCAACGAAATAGAGAACGCGCTGCTGGTGCCGCAAAAGGCCGTGTTTGAAGTGCAGGACAAGAATTACGTGTATCTGGTGGACCAAAAGGGCGAGGTGAAGCGCAAAAGCTTCGTGCCGCAGGTTCGGGTGTCGGCTTTCTACGTGGTGAAAGAGGGCCTGAAGGCCGGCGACCGGGTGGTATGTGGGGGCATTCAGGACCTGCGCGACGGCACCCGCATCAGCGCCCACCCCGTGACGATGCAGAGCATGCTGGCCGCCGTGCCCTAGCCGCCGCGCCCGCTTTCCGGCCGCGGCGAGGCGCGGCTCTTCCCACCCGCTATTTCGCTTGTCATGTTCGATATATTCATCCGCCGGCCGGTTTTGTCGCTGGTTATTTCGCTGTTTTTCGTGCTGCTGGGGGCACTGGCCTTTTTTACGCTGCCAGTGACGCAGTTCCCGGACATTGCGCCGCCGTCCGTGACGGTGCGGGCCAAGTACAACGGCGCCAACGCCGAGGTGTGCGCCAAGGCCGTGGCCGTTCCGCTGGAGCGCGCCATCAACGGCGTGCCGGGCATGACCTATATCCAGACCGTAACCAGCAACAACGGCACCACGCTCATTACGGTGTATTTCGAGGTGGGGGTAGACCCCGACATCGCCGCCGTGGCCGTGCAAAACCGCGTGTCGACGGTGATTGACGAGCTGCCGCAAGAGGTAATCCGCAACGGCGTGATGACTGAGAAGGAGGTGAACTCCATGCTGATGTACATCAACCTGGTGAGCGACGACCCCGCTGCCGACGAGCAGTTTATCTACAACTTCGCCGACATCAACCTGCTCAACGAGCTCAAGCGCATCAAGGGCGTGGGCCTGGCCGAGCTCATGGGCAACCGCGAATACTCGATGCGCGTGTGGCTCAAGCCCGACCGCATGCTGGCCTACCGCACGTCGGTCGATGAGGTGGTGGCTGCTATTCAACAGCAGAACATTGAGGCTGCCCCCGGCCGCACTGGCGAGAGCGCCGGCCGAGCCCCGCAGGTGCTGCAGTATGTGCTGCGCTACACCGGCAAGCTCGACAAGCCCGAGCAGTACCGCAACATCGTGGTTCGCGCCGACCCCGACGGCTCCGTGCTGCGCCTCCAGGACGTGGCCGATGTGGAGTTTGGCGCCCAAACCTACCGCATGGAGTCCAAGACCAACGGCCGACCCTCGGCTGCCATCCGGCTCAAGCAGCTGCCGGGCTCTAACGCTTCGGAAATCATCGAAAACATCAAAATCCGCATGGCGGAGCTGAAAAAATCCAGCTTCCCGCCCGGCATGAACTACATCGTGAGTTATGACGTGTCGCGCTTCCTCGACGCCAGTATTCACGAAGTGCTGCGCACGCTGGTGGAGGCGTTTTTGCTGGTGTTTGTGGTAGTTTACATCTTCCTGCAGGACTGGCGCTCCACCCTGATTCCGGCCCTGGCTGTGCCGGTGGCCCTCATCGGCACGCTGGCGTTCATGCAGATGCTGGGCTTCAGCATCAACCTGCTCACGCTATTTGCACTGGTGCTGGCCATTGGTATTGTGGTCGATAATGCCATTGTGGTGGTGGAAGCCGTGCACGCCAAGATGCACGAAGAGCACCTTGGGCCGCGGGAAGCCACATTTGCGGCCATGAATGAAATCCGCGGGGCGCTGGTGGCCATCACGCTGGTAATGTCGGCCGTGTTTGTGCCGGTGGCATTTCTGTCGGGGCCGGTAGGCGTGTTCTACCGACAGTTTTCGCTCACGCTGGCCATTTCCATTGTCATTTCGGGTATTAATGCCCTCACGCTCACGCCGGCGCTGTGCGCGCTGCTACTCAAGGAAATTCCAGCTGATGACGAGCGCAAGGGCTGGTTGGGCCGCTTCTTCGCGAGCTTCAACCGCAAGTACGAGGCCTTTGCAGAGCGCTATCAGGGGCTGGTGCGCTGGCTCTCGAGCCGCCGGCTGGTAACGGCGGCGCTGCTGCTCGTTTTCTTTGGCGCTACATGGGGCATCAACCGTGTGCTGCCCTCGGGCTTCATTCCGTCCGAAGACCAGGGTATGGTGTACATCAACGTGACCGCGCCGGCCGGGGCCACGCTGGAACGCACCACTGCGGCCCTCAACGAAGTGCAGCGCATTGCCCAAAAGCTGAAGGCTGTAGAGTCGGTTTCGACCCTGGGCGGCTTCTCGCTGATGAACGACGTGTCGGGCTCCAGCTACGGCATGGGCATGATTAATCTCAAGCCCTGGGACCAGCGCACCGAGTCGGTGCAGGACATCATGACCCAGCTCACGGCCAAAACCCGCCACATCACCGACGCACAGATTCAGTTTTTTACGCCGCCCACCGTGCCGGGCTTCGGCAATGCCGGCGGCTTCGAGATGCAGCTGCTCGACCGCACCGGCCGCGGCGACCTGCAGGAAACCGACCGGGTGGCCCAGCGCTTCCTCACGGCCCTGAACAAGTCGCCGGCCGTAGAGGGCGCCTTCACTGGCTTCGACCCCAAATTTCCGCAGTACCTCATCAAGGTCGATGCTGACCTGGCTGCCAAAAAAGGCGTGAATGTGGCCCAGGCCATGAACACGCTGCAAACCTTCATGGGTGCCAACTACATCTCCAACTTCATCCGCTTCGGGCAGATGTACCGCGTCATGATTCAGGCCGACCCGCGCTACCGCGGCAAGCCCGAGGACGTGCTGACCATGTACGTGAAAAACAGCCGCGGCGAAATGGTGTCCTGCGCCACGTTTATGCGCCTGGAGCGAGTGTACGGCCCCGAGCAGCTCACCCGCTACAACCTCTACAATGCCGCGCAGTTCAACGGCAATGCTGCCCCCGGCTACAGCTCCGGCGACGCCATTCGAGCCGTGGAGCAGGTGGCGGCCAAGGAATTGCCGCGCGGCTACACGTTCGAATGGAGCGGCATGACGCGCGAACAGATTCTGTCCGGCGACCAGGCCATGTACGTCTTCCTGCTGGTGCTGGTGTTTGTGTATCTGCTGCTGGCCGCGCAGTACGAAAGCTTCGTGCTGCCGCTGCCGGTGCTGTTGAGTTTGCCCACCGGCATCTTCGGCTCCTTCCTGTCGCTGAAGCTGCTGGGTCTCGAAAACAACATCTACGCCCAGGTGGCCCTGATTATGCTCATTGGTTTGCTGGGCAAAAACGCCATTCTCATCATCGAGTTTGCCGTGCAGCGCCGCAACGAGGGCGCTTCCGTGCTCGATGCGGCTGTAGAAGGGGCGCGCTCGCGCCTGCGGCCCATTCTAATGACTTCTTTCGCCTTTATCGCGGGCCTGATTCCGCTGTGCGTGGCCAACGGCGCTGGGGCCGTGGGCAATCGGTCCATCGGCACGGCGGCGGCAGGCGGCATGCTCATCGGCACAATATTCGGCGTGGTGCTGATTCCGGGGCTGTACGTGCTGTTTTCAAGTGATAAAAAGAATCCAAAAGAGCCGCTGACGGAGCTGGAGGATGCGCCAGTTGTGGAGGAGAAGGTGGCGACTACGGCTTGACGGAGAACCTCACCCCCCCGGCCCCCGCCGGGCACGGCCCCTCTCCAAAAAAGAGGGGGAGCCTGACGATGAAAATGTGGTTCAAACCATGAGCTACTAAGGTATTTAGAAAGATAACTATGTCCTTGAATAATCTTTTTATCGATGCTGCGCCTTCAAGGCGTCAGGCTCCCCCTCTTTTTTGGAGAGGGGCCGTGCCCGGCAGGGGCCGGGGGGTGAGGTTCCCTCTTGGTGTTCTATTCGCAATTATACTGTTCACCGGCTGCCAGTCCGTAGCCCCGCGTGTCGTCACGCCCCGCTCAACGGCCATCCCTACCACCTTCAGCACCGCCACCCCGGCAACTGCTGATACCCTCACCTTGGCGCAGCTACCTTGGCACCAGTTCTTCGGCGATTCGGCCCTGGTAACCCTCATCGATACGGCCCTGCACGCCAACCCCGACCTACTGGTGGCCGTGCAGCGCGTGGAAATAGCCCGCGCCAGCCTGCTGGCGGCTCAGGGCGCGCTGTTGCCAAGTGCAAGAGTCGGGGCAACCGCCGGCTTCGACCGGTTTGCTGCCTATGCGGCCCAGGGCCAGACCAGTACCAACGACGGCCGGGACCTGCCCAACGGGGTGCCCAACTTCTCCATGGGCTTGCAAAGCAGTTGGGAAATCGACCTGTGGGGCAAACTGCGTAGCCGCCGCCAAGCGGCCTTCGCGCGCGTGCTGGCCAGTGAGCAAGGCCGGCGCCTGGTGCAAACCGCCCTCATCGCCCAGGTGGCCAGCCTCTACTACGAGCTGCTCACCTTCGACAACCAACTGGCCGTACTGGGTAAAAACCGCGCCCTGCAGGAACGCGCCGTCGAAATTGTGAAGCTCCAGAAGCTGGGTGGTCGGGCCACCGAACTGGCCGTGCAGCAGTTCGCGGCCCAGCTGCTGCGCACCCGCAGCCTCGAAATCGAAGCTCGCCAGCGCATCGCCGCCACCGAAAACACTCTTAACCGCCTGTTGGGGCGCTACCCACAGCCCATCCGGCGCGGCCTGCCCTTGACCATGCAGCAGATACCGGTGCAAGTAGCGGCCGGCCTGCCCGCCGCCATGCTCCTGCGCCGCCCCGATGTGCAGCAGGCCGAACTGAACCTGATAGCCTCCCGCGCCGATGTAGCCGCCGCCCGCGCCGCCTTCCTGCCTTCGCTCACGCTGGGCCCGTACCTGGGGCTAAATGCGTACACACCCGCGCTGCTCTTCCAAACGCCCGGCTCGCTGGCTTACGGCCTGCTCGGCGGCCTTTCGGCCCCACTACTCAATCGCAGCCTGTTTCGGGCGGACTACCGCCGCTCGGCCGCGCAGCAGCAGGCCGCTTACTGGAACTACCAAAAGGCTGTGCAAACCGGCTTTGAGGAAGTGAGCACCAACCTGAGCGGCATTGAAAACTACCGCCGCGTGGCTGACCTGCGCCAGCAGGAAGTGGCCGCCCTCACGCGCGCCGTGGATGTATCAAACGACCTCTACCGGGCCAACTACGCCAACTACCTCGAAGTGGTGACGGCCCAGCGCAGCGTGCTCGATGCCGAGCTCATCCTCACCGACACGCGCCGCCAGCAGTTCCTGCTGCTTATCGACCTCTACCGTGCCTTAGGCGGCGGCTGGGACGCCAGCCCCGGAGCAGCAGGGGAGTAAGAGGTCGGCCTAATGGGACTGGTAGGCTCGGTGGGTACACCGGCCTTCTGCCATGAGCACCCACCGAGCTACTTTGCATGGGGCGCCGGTCCGCTTTTTTAACCCTCGCTTTGCCGATGAATCTTGGTGCCACCCGCGCTGCTGTGCCCCAATCGCCAAGTGCCGCTGAGCCCATGGGCAACGCAATCGGGTACATCAAAGACCTCTTCACAAAATGATAACATTGGAGGTATGGCGCCGTTAGCAGCACCTGACCAGCGCTGTACGAGTGCGCTTTCTAAGGCTATTGCGCCACTGCGGGCCGCTCCGGGTACTGGGGCTTTCTCACGTTGTGCCCATCGCAAGGGGGGGCGTGTCGGACGGATATTTTTGGTTAATTAAATTTTTCTTCTATATTTGGCACATCAATTCCTCTAGTTTGAAGGATTGTTTTTATACAGAGGCGTGGAGAGACAGGCTCGACGAAACGCCGGCAACCCCCTGCTAACGCAGAACGGTGCCAACTCCTGACCATATAAAAACAAGTTGCCGTGCGCCATTCCAACCACCTCCGCCTGCTGACCACTTCCGCTCCTGCCCAACAGTCAATGTGTTGTTGCATGTGCTGCCGGGCTATGCGCATGGCCGGGGCAACGGCTGGTTGTTGAAGCACCCTTTTTAACGGTTGTTACCTCTGAGGTAATCCCTTAATGTCGGCGGCTGCATAAGCCACTCTTCTAAGAGCATGGGCATGCCCTGCGAAAGCTGCTGCGAGCCTGCTTTTTAGCCACCTGGTGTCTGCGTGTGCGGCACCGCTCCCTTCATTTTTATGGAAAATCCCCTGGCAGGGCTGGTCGATGACCTGAGCCGCTACTTGGTGGGCCAATCGGTGCCGGAAGCCCTGGCGATGATTGCCGACCACTTCCCCGGCAAAGCCTCCTTCTCGACCTCATTTGGCCTCGAAGACCAAATTCTTACTCACTTCATTTTCACCCACGAGCTGCCCATTCGGGTGTTCACGCTCGACACGGGCCGCAATTTCCAGGAAACCTACTCCACTTGGAACAAAACCCTGCTGCGGTATGGCCGGCCCATTGAGGTGTTTGCGCCTCAGACCGCCGAGCTGGAAGCGCTGGTAAGCCAAAAGGGCCCCAATAGCTTCTACGAAAGCATCGAGAACCGCAAGGAGTGCTGCTACATCCGCAAGATGGAACCGCTGCAGCGCGCTCTGGCCGGCCAAAAGCTGTGGGTGACGGGCATTCGGGCCGAGCAATCGGCCAACCGCCAGCAGATGCACGCGGCCGAGTGGGATGCTGCCCACCAGCTCATCAAAGTGCACCCCTTGTTCGACTGGACCTGGGAGCAGGCCCAGGCTTTTGCCCAGGAGCACGGCATTCCGGTTAGCCCACTGCACCGGCAGGGGTTTGTGAGCATTGGCTGCGCGCCCTGCACCCGCGCCATTCAGCCGGGCGAGGATTTCCGGGCCGGACGCTGGTGGTGGGAAGACCAGGCCGCCAAGGAGTGCGGCCTGCACGCCACCGCCCCACACCAGGGCCTCGACCCGGTGGTGGAGCGAATGCCAGAGTAAGCTGTCCCACTAGTCTCATTTATCCGCGAATGGCTCCGCCGGGGCCCTCCTTCTTTACGCCCTTATGACTACCCTAAACCTTGATTACCTGGACCGCCTCGAAGCCGAAGCCATCCACATTCTGCGCGAAGTAGCTGGCCAGTTTGAGCGCCCCGCGCTGCTTTTTTCGGGCGGCAAAGACTCCATTGCCCTCACGCGCTTAGCCGAAAAGGCCTTCCGCCCCGGCAAGTTTCCTTTTCCGCTCGTGCACATCGACACGGGGCACAACTTTCAGGAAATCATTGATTTCCGCGACTCGCTCGCTGGCAAGCTTGGTGAGCAGCTCATCGTGCGCAAAGTGGAGGATACCATCCGGGAACGGGGCCTGCACGAGCCGGGCGGCAAATACCCCAGCCGCAACCCGCTCCAGACCTACACGCTGCTCGACGTGATTGAGGAGTTTGAGTTTGACGCCTGCATTGGCGGGGCCCGGCGCGACGAGGAGAAGGCCCGTGCCAAGGAGCGGATTTTCTCGGTGCGCGACGAGTTTGGGCAGTGGGACCCGCGCCGCCAGCGCCCCGAGCTGTGGAACATTTACAACGGCCGCATCCAGAAGGGCGAAAACGTGCGCGTGTTCCCCATTTCCAACTGGACCGAGTTGGACGTGTGGAATTACATCCAGCGCGAGAACATTGCCCTGCCCGACATCTACTTCGCCCACGAACGCCGCTGCGTGGTGCTGCCCAGCGGCCAGCTCCTGGGCCTGAGCGAACACCTTAACCTCGACGACACCGACGAAATTGTGAGCCGCCGCGTGCGCTTCCGCACCGTGGGTGATTCCACCTGCACGGCCGCCGTGGAAAGCGAGGCCGCTTCCATCGACGACATTATTCAGGACCTGCTGCTGGCCAAGGTGAGCGAGCGCGGCGCCACGCGGCTCGACGACAACCTCTCCGAAACTGGCATGGAAGACCGCAAGCGCAACGGCTATTTCTAGAAACCCTTTCGGCGGAACCTCACCCCCGGCCCGCACAACTTTATATAAAATGGACTTACTAAGATTTATCACCTGCGGCAGCGTCGACGACGGCAAGAGCACGCTCATCGGGCGCCTGCTCTACGACAGCGACTCCGTGTCGCTGGACGTGCTAGCCACGCTGGAAAAGCGCCGCCACGCCAGCGGCGAGGTCGACTTGGCTTTGCTAACCGACGGCCTAAAAGCCGAGCGCGAACAAGGCATCACCATTGATGTGGCGCACAAATACTTCACCACGCCGCGCCGCAAGTTCATTATCACCGATGCGCCCGGCCACGTGCAGTATACCCGCAACATGGTTACAGGCGCCTCCAACGCCGACTTGGCCATTGTGTTGGTCGATGCCCGGCAGGGCGTCATCGAACAGACTCGCCGCCACACGCTCATTGCCTCGCTGCTGGGCATTCAGCACTTTGTGCTGGCTGTGAACAAAATGGATTTGGTGGGCTACGACGAAGTTATTTTCAACAACATTGTGAGGGACTACCAAGCAGTGGCCGCCCAATTGAAACTGGCGCATGTGGCAGCTATTCCGCTGAGCGCCCTTAACGGCGACAACGTGGTGCGGCGCTCGCGGCACCTGCCCTGGTACGCCGGCCCCAGCCTGCTTGAATACCTCGAAAGCGTGCCCGTGCCGGCCGATGCCAACCCCAACGAGCCACGCTTTCAGGTGCAATACGTTATCCGGCCCCAGACCCCGGAGCTGCCCGATTACCGCGGCTACGCCGGCCGCGTGCAAAGCGGCACATACCGGCCCGGCGATGCCGTGCGCATCTGGCCTTCGGGGGTGGAAACGGTGATTGAGGCCGTGGAAGTAAACCAGCAGAAAGTGGCCGCAGCCACTGCGCCCCAGGGCGTGGTGCTGCGCCTGCGCGACGACGTGGACCTGAGCCGGGGCGATACCATTGTGCCCGTGAGCGCCCACCCGGCCGTGACGCGCGAAGTAGAGGCTACCCTGTGCTGGATGGACGAGCGGCCCCTCAAAGCCGGGCGCAAGCTGCTAGTGCAGCACCACACTGCCGTGCTAAAGGCTTCGGTGACGGCCATTGTGCACAAAACCAACGTGGCCACCTTCGAGAAGGTCGGCACCGACACCGCTCAGCTCAACGACATCGTGCGGGTGCAGCTAAAAACAGCCGGCCCACTCGTGGTCGACGATTACCGCCAGAACCGCGCCACCGGGGCCTTCATCCTCGTCGACGACCAAACGGGCGCCACCCTGGCCGCCGGCCTCATCGAAGGCACCGACCCCGACTACTTCACCACGCCGGTGCCGGCCGAGGCCGCCTTCTCTATTTGATTTCAGTTGGTAGGCAGTCAGATACAAGAGCCCTAACGACTGTCAACAAATAACTAACAGCTAACACCGACCAGCAATTACGCCATGGCTTCCACTTCTCTTTTTATTCCTCGCCTGACGGTGGTTGGTGCTGGCCCGGGCGACCCGGAGCTGCTGACGCTCAAGGGGGCGCGGGTGCTGGCCTCGGCCGATGTAGTGCTTTACGACGCCCTTGCCAACGAGGCCCTGCTGGAACACACCCGGCCCCACACGCCCGCCTTTTTTGTGGGCAAGCGCCGAGGCTTCGCGGGCTACACCCAGGACGAAATCAATGTCCTGATTGTAGAGCAGGCCTACCGCTACGGCCACGTGGTGCGGCTGAAAGGGGGCGACCCGTTTGTGTTTGGCCGCGGCCGCGAAGAAATGCTGTACGCTGAGCAGCACGGCCTGGGCGCCGAGTACGTGCCTGGCATCAGCAGTGCCGTGGCGGCGGCTGGTAGCCTGGGCATTCCGGCCACGCACCGGGGCCTGAGCGAAGGCTTCCGGGTGCTAACGGCTACCACCGCCGATGGCCAGCTGTCGGGGGCGGTGGCCGATGCTGCCCGCACGCCGCGAACCACCACCATCATTCTGATGGGCCTGAACCGCCTGCCCGAAATCATGGCCTTGTTTGCCCGGCACGGCGGGGCAGAGGTGCCGGCGGCTGTCATCCAGAATGGGACGCTGCCCACTGCCCGCCTCGTAACCGGCACGGTGGCCGACCTGGCCGCCCAAACGGCCCGCGCCGGTCTGGGCGCTCCGGCCATCATTGTGGTGGGGGAGGTGGTACGGCTGGCTACCTGCCGGAGTGCCGGCACGCAGCCCGAGGCGCACGCCGCGCTGCTCCATGAGCTGCGGCCCTACGCCAAAGTGGCCTGATGCGGTCCAGCCCTTTTGTTTTTCACTAAGCCTCGTTTTTACCCGTGAATCAATCTCTCTCTCCCTTACCGGCAGGCTTCGACGAAGCCGCCCTGCGCCAGCTCACGGCCGGCTTTACCCCCCAGCAGCTGGTGTGGCTAAGCGGGTACTTCTACGGGCAGGCTGCCGGCGCTCCCGCTGCCGCGCTCGCCCAAGCCCCGGTTGCGGCCGCCGCGCCTGCCGCGACAGAAAAGCTCACCATCCTCTACGGCTCGCATACCGGCAATGGCAAAAAAGTAGCCCAGCAGGCCGCCGAGGCGGCCGGCCGGCGCGGCCTGCTGGCCACCGTGCACGACCTGAACGAGTACCCCACCCGGCAGTTGGCCCAGGAGCAGCACCTGCTGCTGCTTGTGAGCACGCACGGCGAGGGCGAACCGCCCGCTGCTGCCGAGGAGCTGCACCGCTTCGTGCTGGGGCCGCGGGCCCCGCAGCTCCCGAAGCTGCGCTTTGCCGTGCTGGCCCTCGGTGACCGCAGCTACCTGCACTTTTGCCAAACGGGCAAGGAGTTTGACCAGCGGCTGAGCGAGCTAGGCGGCACCCGCCTGCTCGACCGCGTAGACTGCGACGTGGACTACCACGCAGCCGCCGAAGAATGGATTGCCGCTGTCCTGGATAAAATAGGCGTGGCAGCTCCGACCCCTGCGGCCAGTGCCGGCGGTGCGGCCACTCCGGCTCCCGCTCCCAGCCTCTCGCCCGCCATCACGCGCACCAACCCCTGGCCGGCGCGGGTGCTGGAAAGCATTCAGCTGAATGGGCGCGGCTCGTCGAAGGAAACCTACCACATTGAGCTGGACCTGGCCGGCGCGGGCCTGCACTACGCCCCCGGCGATGCCTTGGCCGTGCTGCCCATCAACGAGGACGGGCTGGTGGAGGAAGTGCTGCGCGCCGCCCGTCTCAGCGACACGGCCCCGGTGCAGCTGGGCAGCGAAAGCCGCCCGCTGGCCGCTGTGCTGGCCAGCCGCCGCGAGCTGACGGTGCTCACCCGCGACGTGCTCGAACGCTACGCCGCCCTCACCCAGCACGCCGAGCTGCACTCGCTGCTGGCCGACACGGCGCGCCTGCAGCCCTATATCTACGGCCGCGACGTGGCCGACTTGCTCACGGACTTCCCCACCGACCAGCTCACGGCCCAGGCCCTGGCCGAAACCCTGCGCCCGCTGCCCAGCCGCGCCTATTCCATTGCCAGCAGCCTGCTCGTGCACCCCGACGAAGTTCACCTAACCGTGGGGGCCGTGCGCTACGACGCCCACGGCCGACGCAAGCACGGCGTGTGTTCATCGTACCTGGCCGACCAACTGACGGTGGGCGACACGGCGCGGGTGTTCGTGGAAACCAACGAATACTTCAAGCTGCCCGCCAATGCTGCCACCGACATTATCATGGTGGGCGCGGGCACCGGAGTGGCGCCCTTCCGGGCTTTTGTGGAGGAGCGGGTGGAGCTGGGCGCCACCGGCCGCAACTGGCTGCTATTCGGCAACCCCCATTTCACCACCGATTTTCTGTATCAGGCCGAGTGGCAGCAGCACCTCAAGCGCGGCGGCCTGGCCAAGCTCGATGTGGCTTTTTCGCGCGACCAGGCCGCGAAAGTGTACGTGCAGGACCGCCTGCTCGAAAACAGCCGTGAGGTGTTTGGCTGGCTCGAAAATGGGGCGCAGTTCTACGTCTGCGGCGATAAAAAGCGCCTCGGCAGCGCCGTGCAAACGGCCCTAGCCGAAGTCGTACGCCGCGAAGCCGGCCTCTCGGCTGAAGCAGCGGACAGCTACGTGCGCGAGCTAAAGAAGCAGCGCCGCTACCTCGAGGACGTGTACTAAGGGGCTATTTGAACAATAAAAAACGGTCATGCTTCGGCAGGCTCAGCATGACCGACCATTTCACGATTTTTTGGATAAGGTCTAACCAACCTTATTGCCGTCTGCTTTCCGGCTCTTTTCATGAAAACCCTGTTGCCGCTTTTTCTGCTGCCCCTGCTTGCTCCGGCCCAAACGGTGCACCAGCAGGGCTATTGGGTGCGCTTGTACCTGCGCACCCAGGTGGGCAAGCAACTGGCCCTGCACAGCGAAGTGGACGAGCGGCGCTTTGCCTGGCCCGATGGGCAGTGGCAGTTCATTACTCACCAGCATTTGCACTACCGTGCTTCGCCGGTGTGGGACATGGCCCTCGGCGGCACGTATTCGCAGCAGCCCCGGCGCGGAGTTAGCGTGCCGGAGCGGCGGGTTTTTGAGGAAGTAACGGCTACGCTGCCTTTGCCCGGCCGCTTCCGGGTGCAGCAGCGCTTGCGGGCGGAGCAGCGCTGGCAGCGGCAGCTGGCCGGCGCCGACCCCAGCCCCGGCTGGGCCTACGCCATGCGCTTTCGCGGCCGCCTGCAGCTAGACTGGCTCCTGCGGCCCGGCTGGAAGGTGCGCGCTTCCAACGAGCTGCTGCTCAACGCCGGCAGCTTCGACCAAAACCGCTTCTACGCCGGGGCCGAGCGGCAGCTGGGCGCTGGCTTTGCGGCCGAGCTGGGCTACCTGCGCATCTGGCAGCAGCGGCCGACGGATGCCAGCACCTTCGTCCGCGACGTGTTGCGGCTCACTATTTTCAAAGACTTGTCGCTGCTGGCGGCCAAGCCTCATTCTTTCTAGCAACGTTTTTCCATTCCGATGGCCGATACCCTAAAATTATCCGAAGTAGAGCACGTCAAAACCGCTAGCAACTACCTGCGCGGCAGCATCGTCGAAAGCCTGGGCAACCGCATCACGGGTGCCCTCAACCACGACGACACCCACCTTATCAAGTTCCATGGCTCCTACCAGCAAACCGACCGCGACCTCGACGGCGAGCGCAAGCTGCAGAAACTGGAGCCGCTGTACTCGTTCATGATTCGGGTGCGCGTGCCGGGCGGAGTGGCCACGCCCGCCCAGTGGCGGCGCCTGGACGAGCTGGCCGACGCCTACGCCAACGGCACCCTGAAGCTCACCACCCGCCAGACTTTCCAGCTGCACGGCGTGCTGAAGCGCCACCTGCGGCCCACTTTTCAGGGCTTCAACGAAGTGCTGATGGATAGCATTGCCGGCTGCGGCGACGTGAACCGCAACGTGATGTGCAACACCAACCCCCACGAGTCGGCGGTGCACGCCGAGGTGTATGCCGCGGCCATGGCCATCAGCGCCCACCTCACGCCCCGGACCACCGCCTACTGGGAGCTGTGGCTGAACGGCGAGCAGCAGCCCACCGCCGACGTGGTAGATGACGAGCCGATTTATGGCAAAACCTACCTGCCGCGCAAATTCAAAATCGCCCTGGCGGTGCCACCCTACAACGACGCCGACATTTTCTCCAACGACATCGGCCTGATTGCCATTGAGGAAAACGGCCAGCTGCTGGGCTACAATGTAGCCGTGGGCGGTGGCCTGGGCCTGACCTTTGGCCTGCCCGAAACCTACCCGCGCCTGGCCGATATCATTGGCTTTGTGGCCGCGGCCGATGTGGTGGACGTGTGCGAGAAAATCGTCACCATTCAGCGCGACTGGGGCAACCGCGAAAACCGCAAGCTGTCGCGCCTCAAGTACACCCTCGACCGGGTGGGGCTGCCGGCCTTTCAGGACGAGCTGCACCAGCGCCTGGGCTACGCTCTGGCCCCGGCCCGGCCCTACCGCTTCCACACCTCGGCCGATGCGTTTGGGTGGTCGGGCGAAGCCACCGGGCTCTCGCACCTCACCTTGTTTATTGAGGGCGGACGCGTGCTGGACCGGCCGGGCTTCGCCCTGAAGACGGCGCTGCGCGAGGTTGCCGCTTTTCACACCGGCGAGTTCCGCCTCACCGGCAACCAGAACGTGATTCTGGCCAACATCGAGCCGGCCCACCGCGCGCGCATTCAGGCCCTGCTGGAAGAGCACGGCGTGTGGCCCGGCACCGTACGCCACACAGCCCTGCGCCAAAATGCCCTGGCCTGCGTGGCCCTGAACACCTGCTCGCAGGCCTTTGCCGAGGCCGAGCGGTATTTGCCCCAGCTGCTCGACAAGCTCGACGCCGTTATCCGGGCCCACGGCTTGGCCGATGCTGGCATTCTGATTCGGATGACGGGCTGCCCCAACGGCTGCGCCCGCCCTTACCTGGGCGAAATCGGGCTGGTGGGCCGCGCCCTTGGGCGGTATAACCTGTACCTCGGCGCCAACCACACCGGCGAGCGCCTGAACAAGCTCTACGCTGAGATGCTTGATGAGGACGGCATCCTACGCGCCCTTTCGCCCCTGCTGGCCGACTATGCCGCCCACCGCGAGTTGCAGGAGGGCTTTGGCGACTTTGTGGTGCGCCGGGGCCACGTGCAGGCCACCACGCACGGCCAGAATTTCCACGCCTGATTTCGCACTTTCCATGACCGGTGACTACATTGCTGCTACTGCTTCCCACGCACCCGCCCCCCGTATAGTGTCTGCAACGCCGCCTACTCTCAACGCCCTGTTTCCGGTATTCCTGAAACTGGAGCAGTTTCGGGTGCTGCTGGTGGGCGGCGGCAACGTAGGCCTGGAGAAGCTCTCGGCCATTCTGCGCAACAGCCCGGCCACGGCCGTGACGGTGGTGGCCCCGCGGCTGCTGCCCGAGCTACAGGCGCTGGCGCTGCTGCATCCGCGGGTGCAGCTGCATGCCCGGCCCTATGCCGACGACGATTTAGACGACCAGGATTTTGTGTTCGTCGCCACCGACGACCCATCCCTCAACCGCCGCATCAAGGCCGCGGCAGCGGTTCGCCGCATCCTGACGAATGTGGCCGACACGCCCGAGGAGTGCGACTTTTATCTTGCTTCGGTAGTGCAGAAGGGCGATTTGAAAGTGGCCATTTCCACCAACGGCAAGTCGCCCACGGTGGCCAAGCGATTGCGCGCCGTGCTGGAAGAAACGCTGCCCAACGAGCTGCACACCCTGTTGCAGCAAATGACCGTTATCCGCCAGCGCCTGAAGGGGGACTTCACCCACAAAATCAAATCCCTAAACGCCGTGACTGCGGAGCTTGCCTACGGCCCGGCCTACGAAACGCCCGCTACGACCTACTGGCGGCGCGTGGCCACGGGGGCGCTGGCCACGTTTGCGCTGTTTATCCTGCTTAACATCCTGTCTTACTACACCACTTGGCCGCAGGCCTGGGCGTTGCTGAGCAGCTCGAAAACGTTTTATCTATTCGTGGCCGTGGGCTTTGTAGCGCAGCTGATTGATGGGCTGCTGGGCATGGGCTACGGCGTGGTCTCTGCCATCAGTCTGATGTCATTGGGATTAAGCCCCATAGCGGTGAGTGCCAGCATTCATACCGCCGAAATGTTTGCCAGCGGGGCGTCGGGCTACCAGCACTACCGCTTCGGCAACGTGAACAAGCGCCTGTTTAAAGCCTTGCTGCTGCCGGGTGTGGCGGGTTCGATAGCCGGAGCCCTGCTGCTCACCTATTTTGGCGAGCAGTATGTTGATTGGGTAAAGCCTATTCTGGCGGTGTACCTGCTGCTGCTCGGCCTGCGCATTATTGGCAAAGCCTTTCGCAAGCACCAGGAGAAGCGCCGCAAGGTGAAGAATGCCGGCTGGCTGGCCGGCGCCGGCGGCTTCCTCGACTCGTTTGGGGGCGGGGGCTGGGGCCCGCTGGTTACCAGCACGCTTATTGCCAACGGCCGCACGCCGCAGTACGTCATCGGTACGGTAAGCCTGGTGGAGTTCTTCGTCACGTTTGCCAGCGCTTTCACGTTTTTCACGCTAATCGGCATTTCGCACTGGCAGATTGTGGCTGGGCTGATTGTAGGCGGGGTGGCGGCGGCGCCATTTGCGGCCCGGCTAGCCGGCCGCATTCCCACCCGCTGGATGTTCATGGCCGTGGGCACCATGGTGATTATATGGAGCCTGTGGGCGCTGCGGAATCTGTTTTAAGAAACCATTGAGCGGTTTGCAGAGCCTCTCACAAGTGATACGGGGCAGTATGCTCAAAAAGTAAAAATCAGGAGAGAGCAGTAAGGTAAGCAGCAGGGGAGGGGCCTACTTTGCAACACTGCTTTCATGGCCGTGGGGCCTTGACAAAGCAGCGACCCCGCAGGCTGCTGAAAGCCAGGCGCTAACCAATCACACGCACTCTGCCATGCGCAAACATCTTCTGTACGCCCTGCTGCTGGGCAGCCTCAGTTTACTCGCTGAATCAGCCAAGGCCCAGGCTCCAATGCACACGTTTACGCTGGGCACCGAAAGCTTCCTGCTCGACGGCCAGCCGTTTCAGATGATATCGGGCGAGCTGCACTACCCGCGCATCCCGCGCGAAGCCTGGCGCGCGCGCCTGAAAATGGCCAAGGCCATGGGCCTGAACACCATCGGTACCTATGTGTTCTGGAACGTGCACGAACCCCAGCCGGGCCGGTACGACTTCGCGGGCAACCACGACGTGGCCGCCTTCGTAAAAATGGCCCAGGAAGAAGGCCTATGGGTGGTGCTGCGCCCCAGCCCCTACGTGTGCGCCGAGTGGGAATTTGGCGGCTATCCCTACTGGCTGCAGAACGTGCCCGGCTTGCAGGTGCGCAGCCAGGAGCCGCAATACGTGGCCGCCTACCGCCGCTACCTGCAGGCCGTGGGCAAACAGCTGGCTCCACTGCAGGTCAACCACGGCGGGCCGGTACTGCTGGTGCAGGTCGAAAACGAGTACGGCTCTTACGGCAACGACAAAGAGTACCTGGCCCTGAACAAAAAGCTGTTCGAAGAAGCCGGTTTCGACGGCCTACTCTACACCTGCGACCCAGTGAAAGACGTGGCCAATGGCCACCTGCCCGGGCTGCTGCCCGCCGTCAACGGTACGGACAAGCCCAGCCAAATCCGTCAGTTGGTGCGCAGCAACCACAGCGGAAAAGGCCCCTACTACGTGGCCGAATGGTACCCGGCCTGGTTTGACTGGTGGGGCACGCCGCACCACACGGTGCCCGCCGAGAAATACACGCCGGGCCTGGATTTGGTGCTGCAGGCTGGCATGTCCATCAACATGTACATGTTTCACGGCGGCACCACCCGCGGCTTTATGAACGGGGCCAACTACAAGGGCGGCACCTCCAACTACGAGCCCCAGATAAGCAGCTACGACTACGACGCGCCCCTCGACGAGGCCGGCAACGCCACGCCCAAGTTTTTGGCTTTCCGGCAGGTCATCGCCAAGTACCGCCCAGCCGGGCAGCCCCTGCCGCCCGTGCCCGCCGTCCGGCCCGCCGTGGCCCTGCCGGCCCTGCAGCTCACCCGCGCCGCCAGCCTGCTCAGCCAGCTGCCTGCGCCCGTGGCCAGCCCCACGCCCCTCACGTTTGAGGCCCTTAAACAGGCCTACGGCTTTGTGCTGTACCGAGCCACCGTGCCCGGCGGCAATTCACAAATCCTGAAAATCACTGACCTGCGCGACTACGCCGTGGTCATGGTGAACGGCCAGCGCGTGGGCACCCTCGACCGCCGCCTGCGCCAGGACAGCCTGCAACTGGCCCTGCCCGCCGGCTCCGTGCAGCTCGATATTCTGGTAGAAAACATGGGCCGCATCAATTTCGGCAAGTACCTGCTCGAAAACACCAAGGGCATTACTCAAAGCGTACGTCTCGGCGGCCAAGAGGTGAAAAACTGGCGCATGTACGGCCTGCCCTTTGACCAGGTCCCGGCTGTGGCCAAGCCTGCCACGCAAGCGCCGGCCTCCACGGCGGCCCCGGTGCTGCGCTCGGCCACGTTCTCGCTGGCCCAGCCCGCCGATACCTACCTCGACATGCGCTCCTGGGGCAAAGGCGTGGTGTGGGTGAATGGCCACAACCTGGGTCGCTACTGGGCAATTGGCCCACAGCAAACCCTTTACGTGCCCGCCGAATGGCTGAAAAAGGGCAAGAACGAGGTCACCGTCCTGGAATTGCTCAAGCCAGCACAGGCCACCCTCACCACCCTCGACCACCCAATTCTCAACGAGCTGCGGCCCTGAGGCCGGGCGCAATGGATAAAGCCGGCCCAGCGGGTATTATTTGGCCGGGAGCACCAGCACCGGAATCTTGCTTTCGAGCAGCACCTGGGCCGTGACGCTACGGTGGAACAGGTTGCCCATGAAGCTGCGCTGCCGGGCAATGAGCACCACTAGGTCAAAATCTTCGGGCTGCGCCGCTTGCAGAATGCCATCGGCTGCGTCCTCGTGCACCACCTTGCGCGTGCAAACGGGCGGCAGCTCCAGCGCCAGCCCCGTGCGCAGCACCGAGTCGAGCACGGAGGGCGGAAGTTCGCCGCTGCGCCTGTTGGCCACCACGTGGCCCACAACAAGCTCAGCCCCGAGGGCCGCCAAAAACTGGCGGGCGCTGCCGGCGTGCTCGCCCAGCGTAAAGTTTTCGCCATCGACGGCCAGGAGCACGCGCCGCGGCGGGGCGGTGCTGCCCACCGAGTGCGGCACCACCAGCATGGGGTAGGGGGTGGTGCGCAGGATGTCCAGCGAAGTCGTTTCCACCAGTTCGTTGGGAGTGCCCGAGTGGTCGGCGCGGCCCAGCACCACCAGTTGCGGGTGGTGGCGGGCCACGGCGTCGGCCACGGCAAAGGCGATGCGGCCGTGCCCTACTTCGGCCACCACCGGCACGGGCAGGTGGCTCGCCACGCCGCTGAGGGCGAGGCTTATGGCTTCCTGGCCTAGGTTCGAGAGCTGGCCGGTGAACATCTCGGGGTCGAGAATGGAGTCGCGGCGCACGTGCAGCAGCACCAGCCGCGCCTTCAACGGCCCGGCGAGGTTGGTGGCGTAGTCCAGCGCCCGGTTGGCCGCCTGAAAAAAATCGGTAAGAATAAGCAGGGAAGCAGCCATGGGCAGGAGCGGGGAGAGAGCTGGAAACAACAGCAAAGTACCGGCCCATGGAGCATCAGTCACCTGCGCAGAGTTGGCCGGAAACCTGATTTTAGTCATGGTGCCTCACACGGGATTGGCTGCCACCCGCCGTGCCCGAGCCAGTGCTTTCCTGACTGCGCAATGGGGGATGATATGATGAAAATCAGCCGGTGAAGTAATCATTGTCAGAGCATTGGTATTGGCAGGAAGCGAATTTTGGATTATCCTAATCGTCCACCGCGGGGTGTGCCCCGGTCACTTATTCGCCATGCTTACTTCACTGCGCCCCCTGCCCATCACCCCCCAGCCCATGCCCGCCGAAAGCCTGCTGCCACAGCAACCTGACGAAGCCCTGGAACAAGCCGTACGCACCCTGTTTCGGCAAGACCCGCAGCTGCCCGCTTTTGAAGCGCGGGTGCAGGCCCACCACGGAGTGGTGACGCTGGTGGGCGTGGTGGGCACCCTGCGCACCCGGCAGGCCGCCGAGGAATATGTGCGCCGCGTGGCCGGCGTGTGGCACGTGCACAACCTCCTGAAGGTGCGCCCCAGCCAACCGTGGTCTGCAACTGCCAGCCGACCACAAGCTGGCGCCTCTCCAAAGTAGTTCCTTATCCCACCCTTTCTTCTCGCGTTCGCCATGAAAACGTCTGGAATTGTAACCTCCCGCGCCCGCTCATACTACGGCCGTTTCGCTGGTGCCGCGCTGGCCATCAGCTCCGAGGCGTTGCGGTGCACGCAGGAAGCCGATGCCACCCTGGCGCTGGACCACTGGGGCTGCGAGCAGTTAGGCCCGGCGGCCAGCCCGCATTCAACCGAAAGGTCTTGCTGGCCTCAGGCACCGGCCCCTGCCGCTTCTTCATCTTTCTAAACTGCATTGCCATGAGCCCCTCCCTGGTTGTTCTGACTGATTTTTTCGCGGTATCTAACCGTGCGCTTTCGTACGCGGCGGGCCTGGCCCTGCCGCTGCAGGCACATTTGGTGCTGCTGCACGTGCGCCACGACGGCCTGCTGGCACCCGCCGAATACCGTAGCTCCCACACCTGGGCGGGCGAGAAGAGAACCGTCCACGCCCTGGAACAGCTGGCCGCCACGCAACCCGTACCCACGTACGTGGACGTTTCGGAAGAGTACCTGCCCGATGCCGTGCAGGCGGTGGTGCGCCGCCACCACCCGCTGCTGCTGGTGCTGGGCCGGCCCGGCATGGCCAATGCCCCGCAGGAAATTATTGTGAGCACGGCCATGGACCTGCTCCGCCACGCGCCCTACCCGCTGCTGGTGGTGCCCACCGTGGGCTGGGACTCGTTTCCGCCCCGCCGCCTGCTGCTGGCTGTCGATGGTGAGCCGTTCCAGCTCACGCAGTCTCAGAACGTGGTGCGGCACTTGCTGCAAGCCACCCAAGGCACGCTCAATGTGGTGCATGTGGCCGACGACGCCCAAACCCGGCCCGACGCCGTGACCCTGCTGCACCACCTTCGGCAAAACGGCCTCGCCGACGACGTCACGGGCCCCGGCCGGCTCCACACGCTGGTTCGGCACCGCGCGGTGGGGGGCGTGCTCGAAGAAGCCGCCCGCCTCGAAGCCGACCTGCTGGTGGTGGTAGCCCGCCGCCACAGCCTGCTGGGCAGCCTGTTTCATCGCAGCGTCACGGCCCAGCTCATTCAGGAGAGCCCCATTCCGCTGCTCCTGCTGCCGGCCGAATACTAAGCTCGGCGCGGGCCAGAAACAGGGCGGGCAATGGCGTTAGCCTTGTTTCGCTGCTTCGTAGTATTGGGTAAGCTGTGTGGGGGTGGCTGGCTGAAAGTCTTTGCGCAGACGCTACCGAGCGCCTTGCGACACGTGCCTGGCTCCGCTGCACCTCTACCGAAATCGGTGCTGTAACCCAGGCTGCTGGCTGTGCCGCAGTGGGGGCTAACCATTCTTGTGGGTTCTTCGTTAAAGGCAACTCAAAAGCCGCAGTATTTTCAATGCGGTACCTTACACTGAACCTTTTGGTCCTATGAAAAAGCAAATTTTTCTTCTCGCCCTGTTGGTAGCTACTGGCGCCTTTTCGGCCAATGCTCAGTCCACTAACACCACCACAACCAAGCAGACCACGGTGACGCCGGCTACGCCCGCCACCCCTGCCACGCCGGCTACCCCAGCCACGCCCGCGGTTGAAACTCCTGCCTCCTCCACCACAGTTGAGTCGACTACAACTACCACACAGCCCGCCACGACCGTTGTTGAGCAGCCCGTGCAAACGGTGCCCACCAACGCCAAGGTGAAGGCCAAGCGCAACAAGACCAAGATTAAGCCCAAAGACTAAGGCCCAGCCTGGTTTTTAAGCTCCTTCCAACGACCGGCCGCAATTACTTGCGGCCGGTCGTTTTGCTTTCGGCCGGTTTGCCCACCGAGATGAGAATCACAAATACCAGCCGCCCCGCCAACCTGCTTCCCGAGAGTGCTCAGCATGATGGGCGAATTCCATTTTAACCAGGCTCTAAGTGCTGGTACTGCAGCTAAAGTCGTGTAGGCTTGTTACGTTTGGTTGGCCCGCAATTCTTGCCTTTATAAAGGTCTCATGGAAAAGCCAGAAATCATCTCTTATCAGGAGCTGCGCAAAATCGTGGGCATGCTGGGCATTGCCTTTCCCATCGGTTTGGTGTTGGGGTCCATTGTGCTGGGAAATTGCGAATGGCCCGACATTCAAAGCTCCATCAGCAGGTACTACCACACCTTGATGCGCGACGCGTTTGTGGGGACGCTCTGCGTAGTGGCGTTCTTCCTGTATGCCTATAGGGGCTACAACCACTGGGCCGATACTCTGGCCAGCCGGGCAGCCTGCGTCTTTGCCCTGGGCGTCGCTTTTTTCCCTACTACCATGCAGGAGCCCCACAATGCTTGCACCCGCATTCTGGAGTCAACTCCCCAATGGGTAGGCACCGCGCATTATGTTTCTGCGGCCCTGTTATTCGCCACTTTCACGGTTTTTTCCCTGCTGCTCTTCACCAAAACCGACGGCGACATGACGCCGGAGAAAAAGAAGCGAAACCTTATTTACCGAATCTGCGGCGTGGTAATGGCCTTGTGTATCGTGCTGTTGGGCCTGTATTTTGCCTTTTTTCAGCACACGTCTTTGAAGGCCTATAAGCCAGTGTTCTGGCTGGAGGCCATCGCCTTGTGGGCCTTTGGCATTTCCTGGCTCACCAAAGGCGAGTTCATCTTCGAAGACAAGCCGCGCGACGGCAGCGCTGGCACTCAGGGCCGGTCCAAGGAGTCGGCTCTGGTGTCATAGTGACTGGCAAAGGCTAGCGAGACAGCTGCGGCTTGGCGGTCAAGGCGGGCATTGCCTATAGCTTGTCTTGCTTTATCAACTTCCGGTAAAGGCCAACCAAACGACGCTGCGATACGCCAAGCCAGTAGAGCCCGGCAATGAGCGTGAAGGCGCCCTGCAGGCGGTATACGCCGTTGTCGAGGTACTTGCGGGCCGAGGTAGTGACGGCCCGGGGCAGCAGGCGGAAGGGCGCCCGGGCCTGTAACCGGCGCACGATTTCCTGGTCTTCCATAATGAGCAGGTCTTCGCGGAAGCCGCCCACCTGCTCAAACAACTCGCGACGCACAAACAGGCTCTGGTCGCCAAAGCGCACGGCCGTTAGGGGCAGGCGCGTGCACCAGGCACTGAAGCGCAGAAACCAATGGGGGTGGTCGAAGGTCAGGCGGTAGCAGCCGCTGGCGTAGCCTTGCTGGTGGGCCTGGCGCAGGTCGTGCAAGAAGTTTGGTGGTGGAAAGGAGTCGGCGTGCAGAAAATACAGCAGTTCGCCGGTGGTCTGCCGGGCACCGTGGTTCATTTGGGCGGCGCGGCCCTTGCGGGGGCAGGTTAGCACGGTCACGCCTTCCCGTTGGGCACGTTGCCGGGTGTCGTCGGTGCTGCCGGCATCGGCCACGATGATTTCCAGCCCAACCTCCCCGGCCGTGGCCTGCCGCAGGTAGTCGAGCAGCGCCCGGATGGTGGGGCCTTCGTTGTAGGTAGGAATAACAATGCTCAACCGCGGCCGTGCATTCACCGGTGGGTCTTGCCGGTGGGAAGCAGGCAGGGCGGTTGCAAACATAAAACGGCGACGTAAGGGAGAGTCCAGGTTGCGAAGAACTGGTTTTTCGGGCCTGCTTCTGTTCAACAAATACGCCGGCCCAAGGCCCTGTGTTGCCGAACCCGATATATAAAACCCGGGTTTGAGGCATAGAAAAGGCGCTGCCTCCCGTACCTCATTTCCATGTATATATTAGGTGGCCGTCGGTTTATTTGACCTATAATCCCCTTGCAACGCCGATGCTGAACCGTAAGAATCTATTGTCGTGGCTTCCCTTTGCGGTACTGGCCTTGGTAATGTTCACCGACCTGCGTTCCCTGGTGCAGGGCCAAGTGCAGCGCGGCCTGCTGGCCACGGGCCTGTGGAATGCCCCACTCCCTGCCGCGCCAACCGCCCTGCCGGTGGTGAAAACCGCCCACGTGGCCTACCCACACAATGTGGCGCTGCTCAGTCTTTCCGGCCAGCCCCTTGCCCTAAGTGAGCTCCAGGGCAAGGTAGTTTTCGTGAACCTGTGGGCCAGCTGGTGCGGCCCTTGCCTGGCCGAGATGCCGGCTATTCAGGCGCTGTACGAAAAGACTGACCAAACCAAGGTAGCCTTCGTGATGATTTCACTGGACGAGAGGCCGGCCCGGGCCCAGGCCCTGCTCAAGCGCCGCGGCTACACCTTCCCCGTGTATTTTCCCGCGGGTCCGCTCCCCGCACCGTTCAACTCGCAGTCCATCCCCTCCACCGTCATCCTGCGGCCCGACGGCCAAGTGGCCGTCCGCCACGACGGCATGGCCAACTACGACACGCCCGAATTCCGCGCTGCCTTGGAAAACCTCGCGCCATCAGGTAAGTAAGTGCTCAGTGGCTAGGGAAGATGATTCAAACAAGCGGTCCGTATCGCCAAAGGCGCTCCGTTCAAAAATAGGAGGATAACCATGGATGCAACCTTATGGATGAGCCAGCGGTCAGGAGCTTGTTAAGTCCTGGTGGGTGTCACTGGTTCTGCTATGAAATAATTTTTGTTTACCCGCCCGATGAAACGGACCACTCTTCTCCTAAGCTTGCTAGTGGCCTTCGCGGGCTGTAAAAAAATACCCCCACTCCGCGGGAGGTCGTCGGCGCCTCGCTTGCCGAGGACTTCGTCCTGGCCTACCAGCAGACGGCCCACCTACCGCGCTTGGACCGGCCCGCCCTGCGGGTGACGGTGGAAGACGTCGAGGACTCGCGGTGTCCGCAAGGCATGAACTGTTTCGGCGCGGGCGTCGCCGGCGCCCACGTGCGGGTCGTGGGCCGCGAGAGTGGCGACCAACGGGTGCTCGTGCGGTTGCGGGGCTTTGGGGGTCCGGACGTGCCCGACTCCGCGGCCGTCCTCGCCAACGGAGAACGCTACATGCTGCATATCCACCGCATCGAGCCTGGACCGACAACCTCCTTTGCGAAGAAGGAGGACCAACGCGTCACCCTGCGGCTCTCCCCCCGCTAGGCCGTGCGGTAGATAGGGGTTCAAGAAAACGGTCGTGGCTGTTGCCGAACTCCTCGACGAGCGCTTTACCCGTAAATTATCGATTGGAATCCGCCCAAAAAGCGGTGGGAGCAGACGCCATGTGGCAGAATCTCACGGTCAACGGGTTCTGGATTCGAAAGGAAGACTTCTGCAACAGCCACGGTCCGAATCGCAAAAGGAGCCATTGGATAGATCAAACCACCTGTTCAGTAGAGACGTCCAGCGACTTCCTTTGTGAACAACTTTTGTATTGGACAGCCGACATGAAATTCCGCTACCTAGCGTGCTCGAACGCGGTTTATTTCACGGCTCTGCTCGCGTCGCGGGGGCAGTGGGTGACCTATCATTACCGGGGCCTGACCGCGTTGGGTTAAGATTTATTGTATGGGGCGGTGGTGTGCTGGACGATGCCCGTGCTCGTGGCGGCCCTTTTCGCGCACTTGCTCACGGGACTGCGTCGCGCCTACGGACCCCGGCCCACCCCCCAACGGACGCCCGTGCTGGTGGGCCTAGCCCTGCTGGCGAATGCGTGGCTGGTGACCAATTTCTTTGGTCTGCTCGGCGGCGCGTATTTCGTTGCGGCCGTTGGGAAGGCCGCTGTGGATGCGGGCGTGGTTTGGCACTGGTGGGCCCGTTCGGAAGCAGAAGGGGTGGAAGGCAATCATCACAAAGGAGCCGCTTCTTGAAGCACGTTCTGGCTAGTGAGGGCTGTGATTACTTACGTTCAGCCAAAGGGTAGTGGCTGTTGTTGAAGTCAGCACATCAACGTTCGTGAGGGCTCCATGAATCGAATCGAGCCAGCAAGACTATCCGACAGCGCTTTTACACGCCCTGAGTAGCTTGATGCTACCTTTCCCGCGTTGCCCATAGCGTTCTGCAACTGCCACGAGGGTTTACTTCTGAATCCTTCTAAGCTGCGGCAGCGTCCTTTTTCTGATTGGCTACTGGGGCGTGTCGGGCACTTGCTGGGCTTCCCGTTCTAGTTTCACCCGTTGCGTACCCCCTGCCGGAATGAGTACTTCTTGGGCGTGGTAGCCAGGCGCTTCGACGGCCACCCGCATTGGCGGACAGGACCAGCCGCCCGCAATTTCGGCGACGTGGAAGCGGCCCTGGGCGTCGGTGGTGACCGGAAACGCCAAGTTGCCCTGCTTCTGCACCCGCGCGTCGGCCAGCGGCTGGCCCGTTTGGGCATCCACGACAATTCCGTCGACTACTTGGTAGCAATCGCAGGAGCAGAGCAAGAGCGCGCCAAGGGCATAATACCGCACGAGTTTCATGGCCCCAAGGTACCCAAGACCCTGACTTCGTCTACTTACCCGCACCCGGTCAGTCTGAAGCCAGTGCTATAATCATTTGGTATGCGGCTGTTCAAGAAAACGGTCGGAAAAGCAAAACGAGCCTTTATCTGATAGCTGATATCCTGAAACTATCACCTTGCTTGATTACCGTCAAATGAATGACAATCTTTTCATTCGATTCAGCATCGAAATAAGAAACGGTGTAGGTATTTAATCGGCTTGCGTTTCTATTAAAAGACAGGGTTTTGAGCCAGGAGATATCCACGTCTTGGGCTTGCAGAAAGGGGTCCGCCTCTAACTGCCCACTCTTATATTGAGCGTTGATTTTACTTGAGAGACTGGCCGTGCAATACTTTTTCTGAAGGGCCCGTGATTTTGCTAGGTTAAAAGGCGTCGGCGCCTTGGCTCCCTCTGTGATATAAGCGGTATAAAATTCCTTTAGCATGGCCACTGCCTGCCTGTTAAAAGGCCTGTTTTGGGATTGAACATCCCTAGAGCAGGCCATCGATATGGAGCTTATGAGTAGTAGAATCAGTATAATTTTTGCTCTCATACCGAGGGGCTAAGTGGTTTACTAGGTAGGTTGGTTTAGCGAAACGGTCATTTTTGCTACGTCGGCCTTCGGGTTGCGGCTCGCTTCATGACATGCAGAAGATTTTGGCTGAATTTTTCTCCGCCATCTTAAAAATCAGGAAGTGGGCCCGTTGTCGACGCGGGCTTCTATCACCTGCTGCACCGTCGCGGGCACGGCCGACAGCAGGTCAAAACCAGTAGCCGCCTCAATGGCGTCGACGGTAGTTCGGTAGGTGCCCCAGCTGGTGTTAAGGTCGTTGTTGTTGGGCGTATCGATGGCAATGACGCGGGTGCTGCTGCTGACACGGGCGGCATCGTTGGTGCCGATGGGCAGAATAACCACCACTTTCCAGCAGCGGGCCGGCACCGTCACGCGACCCTGGTCGATGGTGGTGGCGTAGCCGTTGGAGCCGGTGCCGCCGCGGCCGTAGCTGCCGGCCACCACATAGACCTCGTGCCCGCTGGCCAGAAAAGAGCGGCTATAGTCCTCCAGGCTGGCCCAGGCTTGCTGGTTATTGCGCGGGGCCTGGGGCATGATGTTGGTCATGAGAAACGTGGCCGAGTTATCGACTTCGGTGTTGGTGCGGTCGGCGCTGGGGCAGAGGTGGCCCCGGTCGAAGCCCGAGTTGGTGTAGCTGCTCGATTGCACCTGGTACCAGCCGGCGGGCAGGGAAGCATCGGCGCGGAAGTTGTCCTGGCGGCCGGCACTGCCGCGCCACTCGGCGCTCAGGTGCCAGCTCACCCAGTTGGCAATGCCGCGGTCGCGGTGGTAGCTCACCGCGTATTGGGGCTTGGCGAGGAGGTAGTTGGTGGGCTGTGCGGGGTCGGCGGTGGCGCCGCTGGGGTTGCCCAAGGCTAGGTGGTCGGAGGGGGCGGGGGCGGCACTCTCCTTTTTGCACGCGGCCAGCAGGAGGCCGCAAGCCAGCAGGGTGAAGTGTAATCGCAGTCGGAATTGGAGCATGGTGTGGGAGCGCCTTGGTTAGGCTAATGCCTCAAACTACGAGGGCAAGCGGCCAAAGGTCCGGATTTCAGACTGGGTTTTCGTGCCGAACCAACGGTAGTGAGAGTAAGAACAAGCAACAACAGGTCGGCCCAATTGCTTACAGCCAACGCACCGCCCTGACACGTCAGTGGCCAGACACTCCGGAACCTTGCGGTGCCGGGTGCCTGGCCACTGAAAATAGCAACGCTTGGCAGCGCCTACTTTGTGCCCACCGCGGGCAGGTTTACCTTCAGCTCCACCGAATAGAGGCGGCCGATGAAGGGCGAGGCCACGAACTCCCGCATCTTGGTGTCGAACAGGTTCACGACCTGGGCCGAAGCCGTGAGGTACGAATTCACGCGGTAGCCGGCGCTCACGTCCACTGTGGTGAAACCGCCCAGCGGGCCGTAGTTCCAGGTGCGGCCGAAGCGGGCGTTTTCGCGCACGCCGAGCGTGGGGTTGGCCGCGGCGGCCACGTTGATGCCGGAGTAAAAATCGTAGGCCTGAACGTAGCGGGTGAACACCGAGCCGAACAGCTTTTTGCCGCTGTAGTTTACGGCCAAGCTGCCTTTGTTGGCGGGCGTGTTGATGGGCAGGTCGACCTCTTTCTGCACCTTGCCGTCCTTGTTGCCGTCCTTGTTGCCGTCGTTGTTCAGGTCATCAGTGTCGAGGTTGAAGCCGAAGCCGAAGCGCGAGTAGTTCAAGGCGAGGCTCAGGGTGTTGCTCAGGTAGTAGGTCAGGCCCAGGTCGGCGCCGTAGGTGTCTACCTGGCTAAAATTCACGTAGGTGAGCAGCGCCGCGGCACCGGCTTCGGGCGTGCCCGGCACCACCTCCGTGATGCGCGTATTGCCGCGCTTGGTTACCCGGCGGCCATTGGTGGCAATGTTGATGGCCGGGCTGAGGAAGTCTTTGGAGCGGTTATAATAGGCGTTGGCATCGACGAAGAACTTCGGCGTCACCTTGCCCTTGTAACCCACCTCCCAGGTCTTAATGGTTTCGACCTTGAGCTTGTTGATGACCGTGCCATCGCCGAGGGTGAAGCCCTCAGCGTTGCCGATGAGCAGGCCCCCGAACAGGTAGCCGTCGAGGTTGAGGATGGTGGGGGCGGCAATGCCCTGGCCGTAGGTGAGGCGCAACGACTGGTCGTTGTGCGACCACACCACGGCGGCCTTCGGAATAAAGTTGAAGCCGTAACGGTCGTGCTGGTCGGCGCGGGCAGCGGCAATGAGTTTGAAGTGGGCCGGCAAGGTCAGCTCGCCATGGCCGTACACGCCAATCTGATTGATGATGTCGCCGTCGCGGTCAAACAGGTAGGTGTTGCGGCTGTTGGCCATGTCGCGCTGGTACTGCGTGCCCACCACCAGGTTGAAGATGCCAAAGGTGTTGTTGTACTGCACTTCGCCGTTGAGGCGGCGCGACGCATCGCGGAACACGGCCCCGCGCTTCAGGGCCGTGCCGGCCGTGGTGGTGGTGCCAAACCACTGCTCGCTGAAGGAGCGGCGGCGGGCTTCCTCTTCGCCAAAGCCAGCGTCCTTGAAGCTCAAGTATTTCTTGGTGCGCTGGTTGATGGCGTAGGTGTCGTCGGTCTGGCTCCAAGTGTTGTGCACCTGCGCAAAAATGTGGGGCGACACGTAGCGGGCGTGCAGGTACTGCACGGTCCAGTCCTTAATCTGGTTGCGGCCGGCGTTGGTCTGGGCCAGAAAGCTCGACGGGTTGCCGCCGTATGACACTATGACGTCGGCCTTGTCGGTGAGGCTGTAGTAGAGGGCAGCTTCGCCGTGCAGGCTCTTAAAGGTGCGGTCGAGGCCGAATTCCGTGGCCGCGTGAAACTTGCCCGCGCTGGCCGGCGTGGTGAGCGTGGCTGTCCGCCGGAAGGTTGTGTTGGTGTAGTACACCGTGTCGGTGTGTGGAAAGTCTTCGCCCTGGGTGTACTCGCCCGTCACCTTAAACGCCAGCTTGGGGCTCAGCACCTGTGCGTGGCAGAAGCGGCCCGAAAACACGCTTTGGTTGCCCAGGACCAGCGCCACGGTGGTGCCCACTGTCCGGCGCGGGTCCTTGCTAAACTCCGCCTCCTTCGGCAGCAAATGAAACTTGTGGCAGGCTCGCAGCAGCTTGTCGTACTTTTCCTGCAGCACCAGCGCCTGAAAGTAGGCCACGAAGAAAATGTGCCAACGGTGGGCCAGCACCTCTTTGGCGTTGTCGCGCAGGAAGCTGTCGGCCATCTTTTCCCCGTCAGCGGGCTGCCCATTTAGGTTGAGGCACTTGATGTAGAAGGCCATAAACCCGATTTTATTGCGCAGGTTGTTGGTGCTGCGCAACGACGAAAACGACTGCTTCATCAGGGCCAGAGCCTCGTGAATTTTGCCCTGCCGCAGCAGGATGGCGCTGTAGTTATTCAGGTAGTGCAGGTGGTCGGTGTTCTTCTGCTTGATGCTGAGGTACCCGAACTCCTCGGCCTGCTGCAGCACGTCGAACTTGGAGTGCAGCATCACGCTGTTGGCGTAGTAGTTGAACAGGATGCGGCGCGAGTAAAACACGCCCTGCCGCAGCAGCTTGTCCAGCGCCTCATACACAGCCTTCAGCTTGTCGAACTCCGAGTAGTTAAAGTAGAGGAACGTGAGGCGCACCACCGCAAAGTAGCGGTTCAGCCCATCGAGCGTTTCATCGTAAAACGTGGCCAGCAGCCACGGCTCCCACTGCCGGCTTTCGGTGGCGTTCTGGGTATACTGGTTGGTGATGTCGAGCGTGGCCTAATGCAGCTCCTGAAACACTGCCTTACTCTTCTCGTAGGCCGCCCGCTGCTGCTTCACAAACTGCGCCACCAGCTGGTGTTCCTTGAAGCGCATGCGCACCAGCAGAAACTGCTGGTAGCTCAGCGTCAGCTCGTAAAACTTTACGAAGTAGTAGGCTGGCCGGTCTTAGCGCACAATGGCCTGCAGCAGCGCCTTTTCCTCAGCCGGACTTATAGAATCGGTCATGATTTTCTAGTCCAGCTGGTTGAGGTGCACCAGGTGCTTGTCCACGTCAATGCCACGTCAATGCTGTCCAGGCGCTGCTGAATCCACTGCATCAGGTTGGAGTACTTCCGCTTGTCGATGGCCGGGCGAAACGCCACCGGCGTGCGCGAGTGGTGGCAGTTGTAGGCAATGGTTTCGAGAATCTCGCGGTTGTCGGCATCCTGAAACTGCTGCACCTGCAGCAGCCAGGCAATTTCGTGCGGCAGAATGTCGGCAGCAAACTCGGCAAACTGCTCTAGCTTCCTTTTCACAGCGATGCGACAAGGGTGGGCGGGATGGCCAATGTAGCGGAAATTTTCAAGTTCTTACTACTCCGATTGGACATAAAAAAAGCGCTGAGAGCCAGCGCTTTTTTAGAAGAATGTACCAGAACGTGCAGCGGTTTGCGCCGCGCGCCATTAGCGCATGGCCAACACCGCCGTAAGCGGGGTCAGGTGGGTCGGAGCCGCCTCTTGCCAGGCCCGCTGCAGAGCCAGGTCGCGCCCGTACACGTCGGGCAGCTGGCGGAGCTGGCCGCCGTCGGCCTCGCAGGTCAGGTAGCGCACCACCAGCGGCACTGGCGCGTGCAGCCCGAATGCCTTGGTGCGCCCGCGGTCCAGGCTGTTTTGCAGGTCTTCCAGGCGGTCGGGGGTGTTTTTGGCATCTCGCGTCAGCAGGAAGCGGGCCAGCTCCAAGGGCTTCTCTACCCGAATGCAGCCGTGGCTCAAAGCCCGGGTATTGGCCTTAAAAGCCGACTTGGTGGGCGTGTCGTGCATGTACACGGCGTAAGGATTAGCGAAACGAAACACTACCTCCCCCAAAGCATTTTCGGTAGAAGGTGCCTGGCGGATGCTGTAAGGAAACGCCCCGGGCTGCACCTCGTTCCAATCCACGCGGTAAGGATTGACGCGCTTGCCGGCGGCATTGAACAGCTCAAAGCCCCGGTCGTCCAGATACCCCGGGTCGCGGCGGAGCTTGGGCAGCATTTCGTTGGCGGCAATGCTCTCGGGCACGCGCCATTCGGGCGCCGCCTGGAAGTAGGTCACGCGGCTATACAGCTCCGGCGTGGGCGACGTGACCTTGCCCACCACCACGCGGTGGCTGGCCGCTACTTTGGCGCCGCGCACTACTTGCAGGGTGTACGACGGAATGTTCACTGCCAGGTACAGCGAGTCGGCACCGGGCTCCCAGCGGAGGCGCTCCAGGTTGATGGCCACCGACAGAGCGGCGCGCGCGGCGGCGGTGCTGTCGGCGTCGAGCAGGTGCTGCCAGGCGTGCACCAAACGCACGTAGCTGCGGGAAGTAGGCTGCGCTTCCAGCAACACCTCCACCAGGCGGCCACTGCCCGCCGCGCGCTGCAAATGAGCCACGGCATCGAACACCGGGTCGCCGGTCAAGGGAGCCGGGCGCAGGTCTGCATTGGTTATGCGGCCTTCGTGCAGGTGCTGCACAAAGCGCAACAGCGCCGCGCTCAGCTGCTGCTCGGCGCGCACCCGGCGCGCCAAGGATTGGCTGTCAACCGTGCCCAGCGAGTCCAGCAGCGCCCCCAGGGCAGCGGCCTGATAGTCGGCGGGCTTTAGTCCATAGCGGGCCGCTGACTGAAGCAGCTTTACCCCGGCCCGGGCTTCGGCGGTAGCACCAATTGGCTGAGTCCAGGCCGGAGCGTAGCTGTTGCGGGCATAAAAAGCCGCCACTCGGGTGGTGCTCACTGAGTCATTGTGCTGGCTGCCGACGGGCTGCTGCCGGAGGAGAGTCGTCACCTGCGTATCCGAAGGACCATCCACCGCCCCGGCATTCCGGCTCACGGCTGCTGCCAGCACGAGGGCAAGCATCACAAAGCCTGCCCAACGGAAAACCGACTCACCAACTAACACTTGGCGCTGAAGAAAGTGAGTGAGATTGAGGCCGGAAGTAGCGGGGATATTCATCGCAATAGCTAGGGATAACTAATGGGGACCAACAAGTATTCCTCAAAATTATCCAAGCCAAAAAGCCGTATCCTCCACTCTCGCCGAGTGGTAGCTTTTACCCCGCGAAAGGTTGTTTTTAGTGGCCGATTGATTCCATGCTAGCCGCCATTTGGAGCCAAATATGCCCTTCTGAATAGGATAAAGGCGCTATATTCGATTTGAGACATGTCTGTCTGCTAGCCGAGGTGCGAGCCTCACTAGCTAATTAGAGGCCCTCTACTGCATCCTATTTAGAAGGCTTACGCCATCTTACTACTTTACAAACGCAGCCACCATGCTGTTGAACTCCGCCGCTTTTTCATAGTGGGCAAAGTGGCCGGCTTCGGGTAGCACGGCCTGCTGCGCGTGCGGCAGCTGGGCCACCCCCGCGGCTGCAACTTGCGCCGTAGTAAGCTGCGGGTGTAGGGTCCGGTTCGGAATCAGGAAATCCTCGGCGCCAAACACTACCAACGTGGGCTGCTGCACTTGCGCAAGCCGATCGAAGATGGGCCCGTCAAGCATGCCGGCCATGCTGTTGACCACGGTCTGCGCATACTGCGCAAAGTCGTCGCACTGCATCATGCGCAGCCGCTCTGCTATCCAGAGGTCTACTTCGGCCGGCATGCGGTAGCAGTTGTACTTGTGGTTGAGGCGCACCTGCGCCGCGGGCGTGCTCACCATGGACGACACCGTGTAGAAGGAGCGGAGCTGCTGCTTCTCGGGTTCCGTGAACGTCTCGAAACCGGCGGGTGAAGTGAGCACCAGCTTGTGCACATCGGCGGGGTATTTCAGGGCCAGGGTCACGGCAATCTGACCGCCCATGCTGTGGCCCACCAGCGTCACCTTTTTCAGGCGCAGCTTCTGGATGAAGTGGTGAATAACTTCGGCGTAGAAGTCCATGGTGCCGGGGAAGTGGCCTTTGGACGATTTGCCGTAGCCGGGCAAATCCACTGCCAGGCAGCGGGCGGTTTTGCTCAGCTCGGGCAGGGTGCGCTCCCAGGCCCGCACGTAGCTGCTCAGCCCGTGAATGAAGAGGAGCGTGTTCGGGCCCTGGGGGCATCCACGTAAACCACGTGGAGCGTGTCGGCTAGCACCAGGGTATGCTCGGGGAAACCGTAGGAGCCAATCACCTGACGAATCGGCACTGCTTGCGTCGGATAACTCATCGCCGGGAGACTTGCTAGGATGAACAGAAGTAGGGCCAGGTTGCCGGCGCAGTACGCCTGCAGCGCTTCGCAGGAAATGTTGAGGTCCTTGGTCACGATGAAGGCTTTGCCTACTTCGCCCAGCGCTCGTCGGGCACGCCGATAACTGCCACTTCCGACCCGCCGGGGAAGGTGAGCAGAAACCGCTCTATCTCGGCCGGGTACACGTTTTTACCGCCCGAAATGTACATGTTTTTGATGCGGTCCATGACGAAGAAGTAGCCTTCGGCGCCGCGGCGCAGCAGGTCGCCGGTGCGGAACCAGCCGTCGGGCAGGGCCTTAGAGGTTTGAATTTGTCCCTTTAGTTCAAATTTGTTTTGCTGAAGAGTTCAACCTGCCGGTGGCGGTAATACACTACGTCGCCAAGTACAAAGACGCCCACGTCAGCTGCGTGGCCTTGTTCGGGGTGGCTGCCCCACTCTGGACTAAGTAGCCGGGCTTCAGCTATGGCACTGGACCAAGGCCGGCGGGGACGGCCTGATAACGCTCAACAACACCCACCGGTCCCAACTCTTCGAAAACATCGGCCTGATATTTCCCGCCTCGCCCACCAGCGTTTCACCCCGGAACGGCGATTGGCTTGGCACCAACTAGGCGCAGGCCTCGCCCCACGCCATGGGCGTATACCAGAAGGCCCTGCGCGAAACCGACCTGCGCGCGAACCTGAGGCAGATTACCCTGCCCACGCTTATTCTGCACGGCAGGCTCGACAAGATTTGTTCTTACAAGTTGGCCGAGCAGATGCATGCCCTCTCCATCGAAGCGCTGGAGAAGTTTAACGCCGAACTATTGGGCTTTATAACCAAAGCTTCTTAACTAGGGGATATGGGCGCAAGGGAGGGGACCGCCTACGGTCTCCTCCAGCCCGCCGAGGCTCACTCATCTGGTTCACCCTCCCGCTACTGCCCATGAAAAATCTCCTACTCGTCCTGTTGCTCGGTTTCGCCAGCCCCGCTTTCGCCCAGTCCCCCGAAGCCAAACTCGCTCAGCTTGGACTGACGCTGCCGCCGGTCGCCGCCGCCATCGGCAGCTACGTGGACGTGGTGCGGGTAGGCAACCTGCTCTTTCTCTCGGGCAAGGGACCCCGCCAAAGCAGCGGGGCCTACGTCACCGGCCGGCTGGGTGCGGGCCTGACCACGGCCCAGGGCTACGAGGCGGCCCGCCTCGTAGCCCTGCTACAGTTGGCCGTGCTGAAAAAGGAGCTCGGCGACTTGGGTAAGGTCCGGCGCATTGTCAAAGTCAACGGCTACGTGAACTCCGCCGACACCTTCACCGAGCAGCCCCAGGTCATCAACGGCTACTCCGACCTGCTAATTCAGGTGTTCGGAGACCGGGGTCGGCACGCCCGCACGGCCCTTGGTACCAACGCGTTGCCCTTGGGCATGGCTCTGGAAGTCGAGATGGTGGTGGAAGTGGAGTAGGAGCGGGGCTGCTCCCGCATCGCCGTTCTTGTGCCGCGGCGGCTCCCCCGCCCGAACCAATAACCTCTTGAGTCCTGATTACCCATATAGGACGGCCCCCTTCAATCTGACCGCCCCAACGGGTGGCTTTGGATACTGCCCGCCCCAGGCAGCGCACCCTCGGGGTGCGGCAAGGGTCGGGAGCCCGGGTCGCGTTGCCCTTCGGCGGGGCGCGACTCACATGCCGGACGGGTACAGGTTCGGCGGCTCGCGGCCTCTCGTGGGGAGATGAGTGGGTACCGGGCCTAGCCCAACCTGCACCCCGCGTTAGACACTTAGGGCAAATCGGCAAACCAGGGGCCGCCACTGGTCACCAGGAAAAATACTTAGTTCCAAAAGCCGTAGTAAGCGGCTCGCATTTACGCGTTTGTGCCGAAGGACTAGTGCCCTCGAGCTCCGGAACTTTGCCTAAGGATTTCGCCATTTTATTTGCTACTTGATGCTGAATTTTTTGTCTGCTGCCGGGTTCTTCGCCATTTGCTGGACCCCAGCCGATGCCCCCGCGCAACCAGGGGCTACCTACGTTCTGCCGGGGCCCCGGGGCGTGGTGCGCGTTTTTGTGCCGGCCGGCGGCGGCGACGTCGAATGGTACACCGGAAGGTTATCGGCGGGCCAGTTGCGCTACCGTGGGCCCCTTACCAGCGAGGACCAGCTGCAAAAACTGCTGGCCACCACCCGCTGAGCTGCGGGGGCCGCGGGGCATTCGCGCACCGAGAGTTCCTTCCCGGCATTCGTCTTTGCTTTCCCTGGCGGTGTTTGCCGCACCGTTTCCCTCCTATGAAAAACAACCTTCACCCCGCCGAGTCGCCCCGGGTGGCCATACCCCACGCGACCTTCATCGATTTGGACGTGCCGGACTCGGTCCGGGCGGCGTGCGCGTCGGCGCAGGCCTTGGGCCCAGCACCCCACCGCCCGTCCCTGCACGTCGACTGCCACCACTTACGCAGCCAGCGCACGCTCGGCGTCAGCCACGTTGTTTCCCAGTTGCTACTCTTGCGCCGGGGCGGAACGGCGGTGTGGCTGCATCGTGTCAATGCACCGTTGCGCCGGTGCCTCCGGTTGTTGCACCTGCATTCGCTGTTCTATTTCGTGGAGCCCGAACAGGACGTATCGCTTTTGTAGGGACGCTCCCCAAATCTCTGCGCACGAACCGGTTGGGCAAACGCGCGCCGGCTACTTCTTCTTCCTCCCAACGACACCCACCCGGCAGGAATCCACGGACTTGTCGCACGGGAAGGCGAACGTACCCCCACAGCCTGCGCCCCAAGACCCATGCCCGAGTGCCGGTCCGCGAGATGGGGCAGGTCTGATTTGCCTTTGCCGACCCATCACCTCCCATCCACCTCACCAGTATGCAACCACTCGCGACCGAACGGATTTATTTCGAGAACGCCGTGGGACGGCTGGTTGAGCATCCCGACGGATATGCGCTGTTCCGCTACCACCCCGGCCAGCGCAAGTTCTCCGACTTTCAGGCCTTGCTCACGCACATGAGCAGCCTGCTGGCCCGCCGCCGGTGGAACCGGCTCTTGGGCGACCAGCGCCAGATGTCCCCCCACACCGCCCAGGAAACGGCGTGGATTCGCGACGTCTGGCTTGGCGCCACCACCCGGCGCCCCAGCACACTCTACGGCGCCATGCTGCTGGCCCACGACGTCTTTGCCCGGCTTTCCATGAACCAGGTGCTGCAAGACGCCCGCAACACCGGCTTGGTATACCGCGTGTTTGACCGCGAGGAAGAGGCGGCGCAGTGGCTCAAGCAGGTCCGCTGACCCCAGGCAGCGGCTTTCTAGCGCTTTTTTCCTTCCGGTCCGTTAATGCAAACGCCGCTGGCCGGGTTGCGCTACTGTTGCTGTTGCTGCTGCTGGTGGCGTTGCTGCTGCTCCTGGTAGAGGCGGAAGGAGTTTGCGGGCATTTCGGGGTCCGGCACTGCGTATACGGGAGCCGGCGCCAGGGTCGGGGCTTCGGCCTGCACGGGGGCGGCGAAGTCGATTTGGACCGACACGTGCAGTTTATGGGTGCCAATGCCTTTGTACGTTCCTTTTACGGGCGTGCAATCCGGGAAATTGCGGCCAATGGCCATGCGCACATGGCCATCGTTCACGATGGTGTTGTTGGTGGGGTCGAGGCCCAGCCAACCGTAGAAGGGAATGTAGGCTTCTACCCAGGCGTGGGTGGCGCCAATGCCGCGCACCTCGGCTTCTCCCTCCTCTTTCTTGGGGCACACGTACCCGCTTATGTAACGGGCCGGAATGCCTATCTGCCGTAGCAAAGCCTGCAGAATGTGTGCAAAATCCTGGCATACGCCCGCCTTAAGCTGCCAGATTTCTTCGACCGGGGTCTCGATGTTGGTCACGCCCTGGCGGTAGTTAAAGTGCTCAAACACATACTCGGAGAGCACCAGGGCATTCTTCAGCGGTTTTTCGGCTTCGCTGGTCAGTTGGCTAAGAGTGGTTTTTACATCGGCCAAGGACTTGAAATCTTCGAGGGCCAGAAAGTCGATAAAGGCTGGGTCGAGCTGCCGGCTCCGCAGGTCCTGCCACTGCTGCGCGGCGGGCTCCTCGTCCATCGGAAACTGGATGGGATGGGTAGTAACGTCGGCCGAGGACTCGATAACGAGAACGGTGTGAGGCTCGAGCACCGTAAAGACGCCCACGGTGTTGCCGAAGGCATCCACGTAGGTGTCAATGGCCGGGCTAAACCGGTTGCCGGAGTCGCTGGAAACGCATACTTCGTGCCGCGCCACCTGCAGCCGCTCGTCGGGCAGGGGGTACAACATAATCTGATTGGCGCCGTCCACGACTTCGGCGGCGTACGAGTAGCGGGTGATGTGCTTGATGGTGTAGGATGGCATACGCTCGTTTTAACTTTTCCCCAAATAGTTTTTGCCCAAGGCCACCGCAATGTTGAGCAGCTCCTTGCGGGTGTGCAGCAGAAAGTCGTTGAGCTGCTGCGGGTCGCGGGCCGATGCGTCCGTGTATTTCACTTGGTTGGCTAGGCGCCCAATGAGGAACTCCAGCTTCTCGTGGCTTTCCGGCAGGCTGTCCGATTTCAGCCGCTCGAAGTACCAGCTCAGCCGGCTCAGGCACGAATGCAGCGAGTGCGTGAAATAGGCGTTGTGCAGTACGAACTGCAGCACGCTTTCGGGGTTGAAGTTGCCGCGGTAGGTTTTCAGGTACAGCTCTTGGCCGGACATGGAGTGCACCAAGTAGCGCAGCTGCGGAATTTCCCTTTCAGGCAGCGCCTGGGCAGCCACGTTCAGCCACTGCACGCGCAGCGTGTCGGTGGTTTGCAGGGCGCGCTCCAGCAGCTTGCCCAGGTTCAGGTAGCCGTAGCTTTCGTCGCGCGGCATGGTGTTCTGCACCGCCCCAATGAACACCAGGCCGTGGCGCATCAGGGCGTCGATGCCCGACAGGGGGTCGCCGAAGCGAATCTGCTCCGGTATTTCGCCCTCCCGGGTGGCGTGGTAAAAGCTGTTCAGGGACTGCCACACCTCCTGCGTGATGTGGTCCTGCACGGCGCGGGCATTCTCGCGGGCCTGCAGCACGCTGTTGAAAGCCGAAGTGGGGTTGTCTTTACCCAGAATAATGCGGTCGAGCACCCGGGGCGTGTCCCGCTCCATTGCGGCCACTTCTTCAAGCGTGAGGCTACCGCCGTAGCTATAGAGCAAGGAGCGCCAGCTGAATTCGCTGGGGCTGTCCTGCGACGCTTGGTAGTGGGTCCGAATGACCTGCAGCATGGCCTGGGTTCGGTCCATGTACCGAGCCAGCCAGTAAATGGTGTCTGCAACGCGACTTAGCATATTGTCGATTTAGGAGAAAGGCAGGAGGATTCAGAGATGAGCGGACCGAAAGCCCGTATTCAAAATACCTCCTATTTCGTTCTTAGTGTGTATCAGGCCCTAGCACCCAGGTGTCTTTGCTGCCGCCGCCTTGCGAGGAGTTTACCACCAGGGAGCCTTCCTGCAGGGCCACACGGGTTAGGCCACCGGGCACAATGTCGATGCCCCGAGGTCCGTACAGTGCATACGGCCGCAGGTCTACGCGGCGGGGCTGTAGCACGCCGTTAAGGTAACAGGGCGTGGAGGACAGGCTGATGATGGGCTGGGCAATGAAGCTGCGCGGGTCCTGGGTGATGGCCTCGCGGAACTCCTGCATCTGCTGCTCGGTGGCGCTGCTGCCTATCAGCATGCCGTATCCGCCCGACTCGTTGGTTTTCTTAATCACCATCTTATCCATGCGCTCAAACACCATTTTGCGCAGGTCCGGGTCACTCATCTGGTAGGTGGGCACCGTTTTCAAAATGGGTTCCTCGTTTAGATAGTAGCGTATCATCTCGGGTACATAGCAATACACCGCCTTGTCGTCGGCCACGCCGTTGCCCATGGCATTCACGATGGCCACGTTGCCCTTGCGGTAGGCCGCGTACATGCCAGGCACGCCCAGGGCGCTGTCGGGCCGGAACACCAGCGGGTCCAGAAACTCATCGTCGACGCGGCGGTAAATCACGTCCACCTGCTTCAGTCCCTTGGTGGTTTTCATGAACACGTAGTGGTTATTCACCACTAAGTCGCTGCCCTGCACCAGCTCGATGCCCATCAGCCGGGCCAGGGTGGCGTGCTCATAATAGGCGGAATTGTAGATGCCCGGCGTGAGCAGCACCACTGTGGGGGAACCAATGTGGCGCTCGGCCAAGTCCATCAGATTGCGAAACAGCAGCTCGGGGTAGTTGCGTACGGGCTGCACGCTGTTTTTGGGCAGCAGGTCGGGGTAGAGGCGCGAGGTAATGCTGCGGTTTTCGAGCATGTAGGACACCCCCGATGGCGTGCGCAGGTTGTCTTCCAGCACGTAGAACTGCCCGTCCGAGTCCCGAATCAGGTCGACGCCCGCAATGTGGGTGTAGATGTCGTGGGGCACGTTCACGTTCATCATCTCCCGCAGAAACTGGGGGCAGGAATACACCAGCGTGGCCGGAATCAGGCCATCCTTGAGGATGAACTGCTCGTGGTAGATGTCCTTGAGGAAGAGGTTCAGCGCCTTTAGCCGCTGCTTGATACCCGCCTCAATGTGCAGCCATTCGGCGTGCTGAATAATGCGCGGGATAATGTCGAAGGGAAAGATTTTCTCAATGCCCTCGCCGCTGCTGTATACCGTGAACGTGACGCCCTGGCTCATGAACAGCTTGCGGGCCAGCTCGTCTTTGCGGGCTAGTTCCGTGTTGGGCAGGTTCTCGATGGCCGAAACAAAGTTTCGGTACTCGGGGCGGATGGAGTTATTGTAAAACATCTCATCCCAGATGTTGGGCTGCTCCTGATAAGCAGTCAACAAAGAATTCTCTTTCATAGGCGAGGCCAGGAGCGGCGCGGGTGGGTGGACAGCAAAGGCTGGGAACAGGGTAGTTATCTACGCCACTATTCTGACAAAGTTGTACTTTAATGATGTTTGTCGAAACCGCTCTGGTTTTTAAGTATCTACCTCCAATGAGGTTCTGGTTGGCTCAGTATGCACAATTATATTTTAAGTATTTGCCGCAAATACCTGCTTAAAGTACTTAAAAATGAATTTGAGTTGATTTTATTCATGCGGGGTTGATGAAGCTTACAGAAAGACATTATTTGTTCAGCATCATAGTATTCCCACCGAAAAACGATTTCTCAGAACATCGCAATGTGAAAATTCTTATTTTCTCAACGGAGGGCTATGCGGCGCTCTCCTCTTGAAGAAACGTGTGGCGGGCAAACCAATGCTGGAGCCCTCCGTTTGAAATAGCTTACGCCTTTGGGCCTGATGCCCAGCGCACGCAGCCGTTTATCCCCTACGATTGTTGTATGAAACTCTTTAATTGCACCCACTGCGACCAAGTAGTTTACTTTGAAAACGACTCCTGCGAGCGGTGCAACCACGCCTTGGGGTTTGATGCCACGCAGCAGCAAATGATGGCACTGAAGCCGCACGGGAAACAGTGGGTTGCCGTGCACGACCAAGCCGATGGCACTACCTATAAGTACTGCGCCAACCACGCGCAGCAAGCGTGCAACTGGCTGCTGCCTGCCGATGCCAACGAGTCGCTCTGCCAGGCTTGCGCCCTCAACCGCACCATTCCCAAGCTCAGCGAGCCGGAGCACATTGCCCGCTGGCAAAACTTGGAAAAGGCCAAGCACCGCCTAGTGTTTAGCCTGCAGCAGCTCGGGCTGCCCATTGTCAGCAAAACGGAAAACGAGGAGACCGGCTTAGCCTTCGACTTCTTAGCTGACGAGCAAAAGCCCGAGGGGGAAAAGGTGCTGACTGGTCATGACAACGGCCTTATCACCATCAACATCAAGGAAGCCGATGACGTGGAGCGGGAGATGGCGCGCCGGAACATGCACGAAGTGTACCGCACCCTGCTTGGTCATTTCCGGCACGAGGTAGGCCACTACTACTGGGACCGGCTCATCGACAACACGCCTCACCTCGAGGAGTGCCGGCGCCTGTTTGGCGACGAGCGCGCCGACTACGCGGAGGCCCTGAAGAAGCACTACGACCAAGGCGTACCCCCCGATTGGAACCAGCATTTCATCAGTGCCTACGCCACCACGCACCCCTGGGAAGACTGGGCCGAAACGTGGGCCCACTACCTGCACATCATCGACACCCTGCAAACGGCCTCAGCTTTTGGTATCCACGTGAATCCCCGGGTCAGCGAGGAGGCCGATAACCTGTCCACAACCGTATCCAAGGACCCCTACCAAGTCGACGATTTCTGCGATAACATGGAGCAGTGGCTGCCCCTTTCGCTGGCCCTGAACAGCCTCAACCGGAGCATGGGCCTGTCCGACGTGTACCCTTTCGTCATCCCGCCCGCCGTGGTGGAGAAGCTGGCGTTCATTCACAGGGTCTGCCATCAGGCTGGTCAGCCCCGCTCGTCGTGAAGTATTAACCGGTGCACCTGCTGAAGCATTGCCACTCTACTCCAGCGTAGAATGTGGGCATGCGCCAGGAAGGGAAAGCAACCGCTGTATCCATCCGGACATGTGCGGCGCGGAATGCACGTCAACTCGTTACCCTGGGGAGATTCAGGATAACTAATGGCCGTAGCTGTTGAAGAACCTCAGTTCTTAAAAGGAGCATGCAAGGCAAGCAGCAGTACCCCAATAAGGAGGTGGCCCGCTTTCGGCTCTCCGAGCGGGTCCCGCATCTTAACCTCTACCGCCGGCTGGCTGAGTGGGAGGACTTACGCGGAAACGCGGGCGCTCTACAGCCACACGGGCTAGCCCTCGCTCGACCCGGTCGTGTTTTTCAAGCTCGTGCTGGTGGGCCGGCTGGAAAAACTGGTCAGTGACCACCGCTTAGTTAAGCACTGCGCCTTGCGGCTCGACATCCTCTACTTTCTAGGCTCCGAAGTGGACGAGCAACTGCCCGGGCACTCGAGCGTGAGCCGCACCCGCCAGCTCTATCCGGCCGCGGTCTTCGAGCGCCTGTTCGGCCAGGTCTTTGCTCAGTACGTGGCACGGGACCTCGTGGACAGCAATACGCAGGCGGTGAACTCGGCCCTGGTCAAGGCCAATGCTGCGCTGGAAACGGTATGCGAAAAACAGGCAGCAAGAACGACCGGCCCGCACGTGGCGGGGCGAACGGACGGCGTTGCGACGGCGCCCGGGGCGTCCGTGCTGACGGTACCGGCGCACGTGCGCCACGGGCAGACTCGCCCGCACCGATACTGCTACGCCATCGTTGCCGGCATCGATTGCGCAAATAAAAGCGACTGTTATCTGGTATAACGGTATATTTTTCAGCCAATTTGCACTTTCTTATAATACACCGGGCACAGTGGGTCGACACTTTTGTGTTCACCCCCGAGTGCATTCGTCGCCTTTGTTTTCCACTTATTTCACCGTTCGATTATTTCTGGCCTATGCTAATTACCCGTCTCATCGCTCCCTGTCTAATGGCGGGCCTGACCCTGGCCGCCTGCGGCCGCAAGCAGTCCGAATCGCCCAACACAACCACGCCCAGCACTCGTGCGAACCCCACCGTGGAGACCGCAGTGGCCTTTCCGGGAGCCGAGGGAGCGGGCAAAACCACCACCGGGGGCCGGGGCGGCCGGGTTATCAAGGTTACGAACCTGGACGACTCGGGCCCGGGCAGTCTGCGAGCGGCCATCACGGCTACCGGCAAGCGCATCGTGGTTTTTGAGGTATCGGGCAACATTGTGCTGCAAAGCCGCTTGCAGCTGCGCAACGGCGATATCACCATTGCCGGGCAAACAGCTCCCGGCGACGGCATCTGCCTGCAGAACTACGAGTTGAGCGTGGACGCCAACAACGTCATTATCCGCTACATGCGCTTCCGCATGGGCGACCTCACCCGCAACGAGCAGGACGCGCTGTGGGGCCGCTACCGCCAGAATGTCGTCATCGACCACTGCTCCATGAGCTGGTCGATAGACGAGTGCAGCTCGTTTTATGCCAATAAAGACTTCACGATGCAGTACTGCATCCTGTCCGAGAGCCTCAACAAGTCTTTCCACGGCAAAGACGACCACGGCTACGGAGCCATCTGGGGTGGTTCCAATGTCACGTTTCATCACAACCTGCTGGCCCACCACAACAGCCGCAATCCGCGCTTCGATGGCGGCAACCGGCCGGGCACAGGCGTCAGCCCATTTGGCATCGACGTGGTTGACTACCGCAACAATGTCATTTATAACTGGGGTGCGAACAGCGCATACGGCGGCGAAAACGGCCAGTACAACATGGTGAACAACTACTACAAGGCTGGCCCAGGCACTTCCACCAGCAACCGCCGGCGCATCATGCAGGTATCGCAGGAAACCAACACGGCAGTGTACGGCCCCGGCTTCGGTACCTTCTACGTGGCCGGCAACTACGTGCACGGCTTCCCGGTTATCACGGCCGACAACTGGAACGGCGGTATTGACCTGCCCAGCGGCGTCACGGCGGCCAACGTAAAGGCCCTCACGGCCTTTACCCACGTGCCCATCACCCAGCACACGGCTGAAGCCGCGTACGACTACGTGCTGAACTACGCCGGCGCGAGCCTGCGACGCGATGCCGTAGACACCCGCGTGGTAGGCGAAGTGCGCAGCGGCACCGTTACCTTCCGCGGCTCTAAAACCCTCAAGCAGGGCATTATCGATTCGCAAACCGACGTGGGCAGCTGGCCCGTGCTGGCCCAGACCGCGCCGCCCACTGACACCGACAACGACGGTATGCCCGACGAATGGGAAGTTGCCAACGGCCTGGACCCCCGGGTCGCCAACGGCCCCAACCACGACCTGAGCACGGGCTACGACAACCTGGAAGTGTACATCAACAGCCGGGTGCAGGCCATTACGGAGGCGCAGCTAAAGTAACCCCGGTCCGGGTTGCCGCTGCGAGTGGCTATGTAAGAAAAGCGGGGCCGGGGAGGCCCCGCTTTTACGTTGAGCCGGGCTCCGACGGAGGGGCCAACCCCACCAGCGTACCACTGAGGTGGTCTGGTCGTCATCGACGAGCATGACCCGCAGGCAGTGAGTCATAAAAAGCCAGGAAACGGCTTAGGCCCCGGCAAGGGGAATGGTCACGGTGAAGGTGGTCCCCTCGTCGGGCTGGCTCTGCACCGCGATGGTGCCGCCGCCATTCTCGACCAAACGCTTGAAAATGTAGAGGCCCACGCCGGTGCCTTCGACGTGGGTGTGCAGCCGCTGAAACAAGCCGAATAGCTGCCGCTGCTGCACCTCGCTCATGCGCAGCCCGTTGTCCTGCACGGTGAGCACCACGCCCTGCGGGGTCCCCGCCGCGCGCACCCGCACCTGCGAGGGGCAGGCCGAGTCGCGGTACTTAAGGGCGTTGCTGAGCAGGTTGTAGACCACCGAGCGCAGGTTGGCCGGCGAGAAGGACACGACCAGCGCGGGCGCGACCTCCAAGGTAAGAGAGGTCGCGGCCTCTTCCAGTTGAGGCCCCAAGTCCTGGCGCACGTCCTCCACGACCTGGGCCAGGGGCACGGACTCGGCTGGCCCGGCGTGGGCCAGCTGGAGCTTGGCCACGTCGGTGAGCTGGGCGATGGTGAGCTGGAAGCGGGTGACCGTGCCCTGGAGCAGGTCCAGCAGCTGGGCCACCAGCTCGTCCTGCTGCACGGCGGCTGGTAGCTGCGCGCGCAACGCCAGCAGGATGCCTTCGATGTTGGCGATGGGCGCTTTCAGGTCGTGGGAGGCCGTGTACACAAACGTGTCCAAATCCACGTTGGTGCGTGTGAGTTGCTGATTGGCTGCGGTGATTTCCCAGGTGCGCGCCTGCACGCGCAATTCCAGTTCCTGGTTGAGCTGTTCCAGCTGCCGGCGGCCGTGGACCTGCTCCGTCACGTTGTAGGAAAAGTCCAGCACCCCGTTTACCTGCCCTTGCGCGTCGCGCAGGGGCAGGTAAAAGGCGTTGAAGTACACCTGCTCCAAGCGGCCGGTGCGCGTCAGGTCCACCTGAAAGGACAATTCCCGGCCCACAAACGGCTCGCCGGTCCGGTACACCTGGTCGAGGACGTTGAGAATGCCTTGGCTGACCAGTTCGGGCCAGGCCTCGCGGATGGGCTGGCCCAACAGGTCCCGGCCGGGCGCCAACCGCTGATAGCCGGGGTTGACGAGCGTAAAGACTTGGTCGGGGCCTTCGTGCACGGCGACGTGGGCGGGCAGTTGCATGAGCAGGTCGTAGAACCGCTGGCGCTGGGTTTAGGCGTCGGCGCGGGCGGCCTGCTCGGCGGCTTGGCTGTCGCGCAGGGCCTGTTCCACGGCGCTGCGGTCGTGGTCGCTGGTGTCGGTGAAGCTGACCAACAGGTGCGCTCCGCTGCGCCGGGCGCTGAATTTAAAGAAATTGTCGAGGCCGTCCGCCTGGTAATTCGTTTCGTAGGTCAGCGGCTCGCCCGTCTCGAACACGCGCCGGCAGTACTGAAAAATTCCTTCGGCCAAGGCGTGGGGAAAGCGGCCCAGTAACGTGCCGCCCGGCTGCTCCACCAGGCCCGTCATGCGCTGCCCGGCGGGGTTGAGGTACTCAATGGCGAAGTCCACGATGGCCGGACCGTCCGGCTCATAAACGGGCCGCACCAAGTGGATGCCGGTCAGGGACACCTCGGGCAAAGCCAACCAGTCTTCCGGCGTAAATAAATCGGCGAGGGGAAACGGAGCACTCATACCAAGAACACGGGAAAGCGGTACCAAATGTAAGGGCGCTACTTCACCCGGTACTTGGCGGGGAACGGTGCAGCTCACCGCTTACGCAGGTTGACCTAGGTTGTACGGACAATTATCTTTGCGTTTGTGAGCAATCTGGACGAAATCAGTGACCGCGCGTGGACCGCTTTGGCTCCCCATTTGTCGGGCAAAGCCGGCGATGTTGGCCGAACAGGCGTCGATAACCGGCTCTTTCTCAACGCTGTGCTCTGGGTAGCGCGCCACGGGTGCGCCTGGCGCGCGCTGCCGGCCCGCTTTGGCAAGCACGACACGCTGCGCAAACGCAGCCGGCGTTGGGCCCAAAAAGGCATTTGGCAACGCTTGTTCGAGGCCGTGCAGGAACCCGATTTGGACTGGGGGATGCTCGATTCGACCGTGGTGCGGGCCCACGCGCAGGCCGCGGGCAGCCGAAAAAAAGCCGCGTCGGCGACGAAGCCCTCGGGCGCAGCCGCGGCGGGCTGACGACCAAAATCCACGCCGTAGTCGACGCGCTGGGCAACCCGTTGCGCGTCGTGCTCGGCCCCGGCCAGCAAGCCGATTGTCGGCGCGTGGCGGACCTGCTACCGGTCGCCAAGGGTGCAGGCCACGTGCTGGCCGACAAAGCCTACGACACGGACGCGGTGCTCGCCAGCGTGGCCGCCGTCGGTGCCCAAGCCGTGATTCCCAGCAAGAAAAACCGCCTCGTCCAGCGCGTGATTGACCGCAACCTCTACCGCGACCGCAACAAAGTCGAACGCTTTTTCAGTCGCCTCAAGCAGTTTCGCCGGCTGGCCACGCGCTACGATAAAACGGCTAGTAGCTTCCTGGGAATGGTGCATTTTGTGTCAGCCCTGCTGTGGCTTCGTTAATTGTCCGTACAACCTAGTCGGACCGCTCTCCTTACAATGCCACGCCCAGCTTAAAGCCGGCCGGGAAATAAAAACCCTGGTGCCCGTAGTCCGAGGGGCCGGTCGTGTACTGGCTCACGACCTCCGCGCCGTTCTTCCGGCTGTGGCCGGTGCGCCAGCCGGCCCCGGCGTAGACCTCGAGCGAGAAGCGCTGCGGGGTGAGGGGAAGCTGGTAGCCCACTTGCGCGGTGGCGCCGTAGCGGGTAATCGCTTCGGTGTGGCGCGCGGTGGTGTACTCGAAATAGGCCAGGCCGAAGGGGTCGCGCAGTTCCTGCCAGCCCAGGCCCTCGTGCGACACCTTGAAGTGCTGGAAGGTGAGCCCGTAGCTGGCGTACAGGCCGGCGGCGTACGCGGCGGCCGCCGGCCGCCGGTAGCGGCGGTGCTGCACGTGCAGGCCCGCGCCGCGGACCTGCGCATCGGCCAGGGCCGGCGGCCGCGCCTGGGAGGAAGAAGTCATGCCGGTGGTGCGCCCCACCGGCCCCGCATACAGCTGCGGCGTGAGGGTAACCGCCTGCCGCGCCTGCGGGGTGGCCCGGTATTCGGCCTCCAGCCACAGCCCGCTCATCACCAGGTACTGCGGCAGCACCTTCACCACCAGCGCCCGGCGGACGGGGGCCTCCTGCCCGTGGGCGCGCCCGGCGAGGAGCAGCCCCGCCGCGGCCAGCCGCCACGCGCGACGCCCCGCGAAAGAACCGACGGGCTTCATGGCCGCGGCGTGACGGGCAGCAGGCTCAGCCGTTGGAGCGTGGTGCCGGTATACGCGTATTGGTAGAGGCCGGCGGCGCCAATGGCTAGCAGCGTGCCATCGTTCGGAATCACATCAAACACCTCCACGGAGAACACCTGCGTCAGCGTCAGCGCGGGCGCCTGCGCGGTGTTGAACACCTTCAGGCCGTCCTGGTCGCACACAAACAGCGTGTGGCCGTCGACGCCCAGGCCGCGGGGGCCGGTCATGGGGTAGGTCCTGGCCAGGCGCGGCGCGCTCAGGGTGCTCAGGTCAATGACCTGGAGTTGGTTGACGCCGCCGCCGCAGCTTTGGCCCGCGCGCAGCGTCACGTAGGCGTACCGGTCGTCGACCACCACCGGGTCGCAGCTCACGACGTGCTGGTAGTAGGCGACCTGCCGCGGCGCCGCGGCCTGGGCCACGTCGAAGATGTACATGCCCCGCTGGGTGCCCAGGAACAAGTAATGGTCTTTCGGGAAAATCGTTTCGACGACAAACATCAAGTTCAGCTTGGGACCCGCAGTGGGCGTGGTTGGATTGGCCAGACTGAACAAGCGCAGGCTGTTAGTGTCGACCGTGTAGAGGTGGTCGCCGAGTACGGCAAACCGCGCCAGCGAGCCCCCCCGGCCCGCCGCACCCGTGCCCGGGCTCCCCGACGACGTGTTGGCGAAGGCCATGGGCTGGTTTCCCCCCCTCCAGCCCCAGCCGCGGCCATGGCTACCGGCGGGATAGGCGACTTTCATCTTCTGCCAGCCGACGACCACGGTATTCGCCGGGCGGTTCTCCGGGGTGGCCGAGGGGGCCAACGGTCCCCATTCCGGCATGGGCAGCTCCCGGAAAGCGTCGCGCACGCGGCTGGTTACTACCGCGGCCGCGGGGTCGCTCACGTCGAGGGTGACCAGGTCGGGACCGTTGTCGGCGTAGAGCAGGCGGCCTTTCAGGGCCAGGTCGAGGTTGCCCGGAATGCGCAAGAAACTCACCGGCCGGGGATGGGCCGGGTCGCGGTTGTCGATGACGTGGATGCCTTCGTAGGGCTCGTTGATGAACAGGTAATGGCCTTGCAGGTATATCTTGCCGGCGGCGTGCAGGGCCCGGGGCGGCAGGGCCTGCACCGACGCCTCGAGCACGGCGCGGGACACCAGCCGCGGGGTGAAGGCGTCGTAGTACGCGTTATCGGGCTGCGGCTCGTCGGTGCGGGCGCAGGAAAACAACGTCAGCAGCAGGCAGCTGAGCAAGAAGGGAAATAGTTTTTGCATCGGGGAACGACGGTTGAAGGTGAAGACAAGCGAGGGCCGCCCGCCCCCGCTTCCTGAGGCCCTGACCGGTGGGGGTGGCCCGTGGTTGCACCGCCGTGGCAAGAAAGAAGATGGCGCTAAGCCGTTCGGGACAGCCATGCCCTCCAGGTGAGCGCGGCGGGCAGGTGTTGGCGGGCGCGTTTGTTGCTAAAGAGGCTAATGCTCATCAATTCTACCGTTTAGCTGAACAGTCTGGTCTGGGATGTCGGGCCCTTACCGCGTTGGTCCTTGCCCGTTGCGCGCTACCTTTCGACGCCCCTGCCTGCCTCCCATGCTCCGTCTCCTTTGCGTCCTGCTGCTCTCGGCTTTCGCCGTCCGCGGGCAAGTAGCTTCCCCGCCCACCGCTGCGGGCGCCGAAGCGCCTCCCCTGGCCGCGCGCTACCCGGCGGCCGACACCGTCGCGGCGGTGCACCGCCTGTTCAAGGACCACCGCGGCACGGGCCAGCGGTTGTTGGGCGGGGGCGTCACGGTCCTGGCGGTCGGCGCGGGGGGGGTGTTCATGGCCGCCGACGCGGGCGTGACGTACCCCCAAAACTTGCTGGTGCTGGGCGGGGCCGCCGTCACCCTGGCCCTGGCCGTTCGGATGGCCGGCGAGGGCCTCTACCAGGTGCTGTTCTACCCCGCGGCGCGGGAACAACGCGTGGTGGCCGGCTACGAAGCCACCCGCGCCTTGCCCCAGCACGTTACCCGGGCCTTACGGCCAGCCCATTTCCGTGATTCCCCGGCACTAGCGCCCCCGCGGTAATAGGGTTGCTTCTGACAGTGCCAAGTTGATGACCTTTTCGCTCCTTTTACTTTTCGGACCGTTATTTTGAACGCCTAGCCACTCTCCACCGCCTTATCCATGCGTGCTATAATTAAGAGCTACGATTCTGATGAAATGGAAGACTTCCGCACGTATCGGCCCGAAGATCCGGTGGTGTTTGCGTTATCCATCAACTTTGAAATAGGCCCCGTGGGTCACGCTGGAGCTGATAATTTTCAACTGACGGTGGCGACCCCGGAATTCTTGCGCCTCCAGTATCCGGGGGACACGTGCTATTTCCTTCGCCATTACCTCCTGGTGAAAGAGTACGATTTTAGCCGCACCCTGGCATTCATGACGAAATATGTGAATTCGTTGGAAGCGGACACGTGGGAGCAACTTGCGGATAAGATTGGGCGGGTCGCCTTGTGGGAGTTCGAAGACTATCGTCCTTGATTTCCTTCGTTTCGCTTTCCGACCCTTTTCCTAAACTTGCCTAGCTTTCGTGGCGAACGCCTCCCCCAATGAAAACCAAAACGTTGCTGCTGCTGCTGCTGGGGGTGTTGCTGCTCGCGGTTCTCAATTGGAAGTGGCCTTTCCTGCGCTTCACCAATCACTGGACCAACGACGTGTTCGCGGTGCTCGTCGCCGCCCTTCCCGTGCTGCTCCTGGTGGGCCTCATCGGGCGCATCACGAAGGCGTTCAACCGCTGGGTTGCCTGGCCGCTCACCGGGGTGCTGGTGGTCGTGGCCGTGCCGTTTATGGCCATTCTGGTGTTCAAGTTTACCATCTTGGCATTCGAGTTGATTGCCCATCCGCCGCACGCCAACGACCAAGACGGGGGCTTCGAACAGGTGGCGCAGCTCGACGAACACATGGCCGTGTACCGCACCAACGGGGGCGCCACCACGGCCTATGGCATCGTCGTGCGCCAAGAGCGGCCGCTGGTGCCGGGCGTGCTGCTCGTTCGCAACGTCTTTGCCCAGTACCGCCTCGAGAACGTGGCGTGCCAGCTCACCGGCCCCCGCTTGACCATCCGCCATCCGTCGTCGGGCCAAGTGCTGAAAGAAGTGACGTTGAAGCGATTTTTCTACTTCTAACCCCCCGGCAGGAGGCGTGTCGGTTCCCGACAACGGGCCTTAACCCTCCTTACACTGAACGGCCGCGTTTACCTTCGGACCGTGGCTGTTGCAGAACTCTCAACCATGCGTTCTACTGGTGATGCTACCAACCAGTTATCCCCTAAAAAGCCGGTAGGGTGGTCTATCTAACCGCTAGTTCGCCCGTCTGCCTGGCTCTGGAAGCAACTTCGCGACTTCTGCAACAGCCACGACCGTTTGGCTGAACTTCAGCCTTATTGCGTGCTTCTTGTCAAATGATGCCCGTCACACCGTCTACCCCTCACTTCTGCTATGTCTACCGAATGTCTGCGGGTCGTGCCCACCCGTGCCGAAGGCCTGCCAGCGGTCACCGAAGTTATCTTCTATCACGACCGAATGAAAGTGTGCTCAGCCGGTCAATGGCTCGTGATACCTTTCGCCCCGCTCGCTCTCTGGCCTCGCCCAATGCGGATACGGAAGGTATTGGCTTGGTTTGGGATTCAACCGCCTTGGCGTACCGTAGCCAACCGAAATCGGGTTGATACGGAAACAGAGAGCCTTTTTGAGTTCTATTCTAATCCGCCGTTTAGGCTATGGCTGCCCTACGACGCTGATTATGTTGCTAGTCCCTATTTTCAAGTGCAGCAGTTCTTGCGCCAAGCAGGATTTGACACGTTCGACGTGGGCTAAAACGACTCGTTTACCATGCCACCTTTTAACTGAACTGCCCTCTACCTTTAAGCACCACCGCATGTTGTCTGCAACGAGGGCTCTTCGGAGATGAAGCGTTATGAAAGTTGAAGAAGTGATTGATAAGCTGACCGCCGACTTCCCCATTGCCACGCGGGCCAAGCTAGTGAATCAGGATACGCCTACGGCTTGGGCCCAGTGGTTTATCCTGCCGGTTCCAGGGTACATCGAAGCCTCTTCTTATGGGCCGGTCCCGAAGCGCGAGATTGAATGGATTGAACTCGACCCCGTGGAAGTATGGCACATCGGCCGGCTTGTACTGCCCAAGCACATTGACCATACCCCCGCCATTTTTCAGCAACTGCAATGCCACGGGGTCGCCATGGAAATAATCGAAGGACTTATCAGAATAGCCCTGTGAGTTTAAAACGCTCCTTGAACTGAATGGCCGCGTTTACCTTCGGACCGTTTGGCTGAACAAGTGTACTTTACGGCCCAATGAATACTCCCGAAGCCTTGGCTTTCCTGCAAGCCCATCAACCGATGCCCGATGATGACGGCTTAGAGCAGCAGCCCGAGTTGATGTTGGCCTTCGACGAAGTACGCAAGTACTTTGTCGAGCACCCAGACCCGCGCTGCGTGCCGTTGTTGCTCAACTCCTTTGGCGGATGGGATGGGTTTGGCATGTACCAAATGGTGGAGTTTGTGTTTTTTCAGATGGATGAACAACTGGTGACGCAAGCCCTGTTGCTGAACATGCAAGACGTGGCTCGTCTCAACAGGTACACGCTCTATTGGAACGTGCAATTATGCAGCACCTTTCCCCACACGGACTTTTTCCCGGCCCTGCTCCAGGTGCTAAACCACCCCATGGCTGATATTCGGATGGCGACCGCCTACTCGCTGACACAGTACGAGGCTGCGACCATCAGGCCGATACTGGAACTCCAACTAGCGGTGGAGGATGATTCAGACGTAGCCGAAACCATACGCGAAATCTTGGAGGACCTATAACCCTCCTTCAACTGAACTGCGCGCGTTTACGGCACCAATAACCTTTTAACCAAGGCCTATATCTCATACCTTACAACTGTAAAGCTTATTTTATCACTTCCTCAGAATAGACCAGCCACAGCGGAATGGGCAGGTCCATGTTGTAAATCTCCTTCGGTACGCTTCCAAAACTTAAGGACGGCAGGGCATTGCTCCCTTTCAGGCCGAGCACCAGCAGGTCGTACTTCCCCTTGCCCAGGTGCAGGCGAATGCGCTCCGCTACGCTTTTGTTAGCGGCCCGCACCAGGGTGTAGGGCACTCCGGTTGTTTCCCTGTGCTTTCGCTGCAGGGCAGCAAACCGTTCTTGCACGATTTGTTCTGCCTTGCTTACCGCCATTTCCTCCGAGATAAGCGGAAAGTACTGGGTTGGCAGCCTGTACACGTGCAGTATCTCCAGCTGAAGCCCCAACTGGCCGGCCAGGTTCTGGCTTAGCCGGAGGGCATGCACCGAGGTGTCTGAAAAGTCTATCGGCACCAGTGCCTTTTTAATGCTTGCGGTAGCCGTCTCCGGGTAAACCAATACGCTGCACGGCAGAATACGGAGCAGCTTGGTGCCGAGGGCGCCGGTGCTTTTGGCGCTCATCTTCTTGCCCAGCAGGGTCAGCGCTATCTGGTAGCGCTTTACCAGGTCGGCCAGGATAACCTCCGTGTTCGGCTCCTCGCTAACAAGTACCTCATAGCCTGCAGCGTTGCCGAACTGCTCGGCCACGATGTCGTTTATGCTGCCTTCCACTTCGCCGGCAAGGTCCACGCCGCCAGACCATTCGCGGAAGTCGTCACTCAGCTCGGTCGCCTTGATATTATGCACGAAGTACACTTTGCCCACCGGCAGGCGCTCACAGATGAAGCGGGTGAAGGCCACCAGCTTTTCATCTATATCACTCAGGTCCAGGCAGACCATCATCGCGTTAATGGCAATCATCGTTTCGCTGGGTTAGGAGGTGAGGAAGTGTCTGTGCTTGCTGGCCGCGTCTGCGCATCCTGTTTCTGCGCCCGCTTGGCCAGCATCTCGGCCACCAGCTGCTGATAGGCTTTTCGTTGCTGGGCGCTTCCCAGCTTCGTTTCTTCTTCCAGCTCTTCGCTCAACCCCTTATGCAGGCTGTAGCACATCAACAGCAGGATGATGGCAAAGGGAAGCCCCGTGATGATGACCGCCGTCTGCAGGGCCTGCAGGCCGCCGCCCAGCAGCAGCACCGCCGCAATAGCGCCGCCCGACAGGGCCCAGAACACGCGGGTGCCGACCGAGGGGTTTGGCCGGCCGCCGGACGTGAGGCTTACCACGACCAGCGACCCGGAGTCCGCAGACGTGACGAAGAACCCGGTGATGAGCACAATGCCGATGACCGAGAGGACACCCGAGAAAGGAAGTTGCTCGAAAAAGACAAAGAGGGCCGTCGACACGTCCGCAGCTACGGCCTCGGCCACCGCCGTATTCCCGGCCAGCACCGTGCGCAGGGCGGTGCTGCCAAAGACCGTCATCCACAGGAACGAGAGCAGGGCAGGAACAATGAGCACCCCGAGCACAAACTCCTTGATGGTACGGCCTTTGGATACGCGCGCAATAAAGATGCCCACAAACGGTGCCCACGAAATCCACCAGGCCCAGTAGAACACCGTCCAGGTACCCTGCCAGTTGGTGTTGCTGTATGCCTCGTTCCAGAAGGAGAGCTGCATAAAACTGCCGATGTAGTATCCGGTGTTCTGCACATAGGAGCCGAGGATGAATACGGTAGGACCCAGAACCAAAACCGCCAGCAGTACGAGCAGGGCAATCCGGACATTCCACTCACTGAGGATGCGGACGCCTTTGTCCACGCCCGTTACCACCGACACCGTGGCAATGCCGGTGATGAGGGCTATCAGGATAATCTGGGTGGTGACGTCGTTGACGATGGCCGGGAACACGTGGTGCAGCCCCGCGGCTACCTGCTTTACCCCCAGGCCGAGCGAGGTGGCCAGGCCGAAGAGTGTGGCAATCACCGCCAGAATATCAATTACATCGCCGATGATGCCGTGAATACGCTCTCCCAGGAAAGGGTAAAAGGCCGAGCGTACGGTCAGGGGCAGTTGGCGGTTGTAGGTGAAGAAGGCCAGGGCCAGCCCCACCAGCGCGTAAATGGCCCAGGCATGGAACCCCCAGTGCAGGAACGTAAAGTTCATGGCCTGCCGGGCCGCCGCGGGTGTGCCCGGTTCGCCCAGCGGCGGCTTCAGAAAGTGGTTGATTGGCTCTGCCACACTCCAAAAGAGCAGGCCAATGCCCATGCCGGCGCTAAAAAGCATGGCAAACCAGGAACCGGTGCTGAACTCTGGCCGGGCGTCCTTGCCGCCCAGCCGGATGCTGCCGAACCGGCCGAAGGCCAGAAACAGGCAATACGCTACAAAAATGTTCACGCTCAGAATGAACAGCCACCCCATGTTGGACGTGACCGAAGCCTGTATGTTCGAGAAGAATACCTCGGCGCTTTCCCGGAAGATGAGGACCAGCGCGATACTCAGAACCAGGATGGCAATGGATGGCCAAAACACGGGCCCGTTCACCTCTAAACCGAAGGATTTCTTCGCATCACTGCTTATTTTGCTCATGCTCGGTGTTTTTATTGACTGGAAATAGTAGCCCCTCTTTATGCGGAAGCGCATGTGCCAGTTCGTGTCTTCGGGAGTACCACGGGTGAGCGAATTCGCTTCTCAAGCCCCAGCCAGGGATGATGGTTACCGAAGGCGGCGTCGGGGCCGATACGTATGGGCTCAGCTGTAAACAACGCAGCCAGCACGGTCATATGCGCCTTCCCGAACCCGCTTACCCGCTTGTTGTAATGGCCATAGTTGTCATAAAAGGTGATGCCCGGCAGCAGGCGTATATTGATGGGAAGGTGCTCGGCTAAGCTAGCGGTGTATACGTCGTTACCGGTAGCGACCTTATGATTGGCGCCATGCACCCATCTCAACGAAATTTAAGTCTGTACTGTTAGCATGCGGGGGATTAAAACGGTCGTACACGGACTGCTGAGGTGGTCTAAGCAAGACGGACAGAAGAAGGACGTATATTTCTTCTGTTATGACAGCAAAAAAGAGCGGGGCGTCGCCCGACAAACGGCGTAAATACAACGAGGCGTTCAAGGCCGAGGCCCTGCGCCTGGCCTCGGAAAGCCGCAGCACGCAGGCGGCGGCGCGGCAGCTGGGTCGTACCCGGAGGGCATCAGCCCCAAGCTGCTCTACCGCTGGCAGCAGGCCCAACTCGTGGCCGAAGTGGGCAGTGAAGAAGTAGCGCGTGACCCGGAGGTGCGCGCCTTGCGGGCCCGCCTCAAGCGGGCTGAGCAGGAGCTCGACATTTTAAAAAAAGCCTTGGTCAGTTGCCTGCTGTAGGCGCAGGCTCGGCCAGCCGCCCCGGTGAGCACCTACCAGCACATTGCCCGGCGCGCCGCTCACGTGCCCGTGCGCCAGCTCTGCCAAGTGCTGGGCGTGGCCCCGGCCGCGTATTACGCCTGGCAGCGCCGCCGGCAGCGGCCGGCAACAGAGCCGGCCTGGCAAGTGGCCGTGCGCGAGGCATTCGTCCACCATGCGCAGCGCTACGGCACGCGTCGGCTGCGGGCCGAAGTGCAAGCCCAGGGCCACGCGGTGGGCCGCTGGCGCATCCGCCGCGTGCTCCACGCCCACGGCCTACGGGCCCAGCAGCCGCGCTCGTTTGTGCCGCGCACGACCGATTCCGACCCGGCCGTGCGCGCGGCGCCCAACCGCTTGCTGGGCCAGCCCGCCCCCACCGCCCCGAATCGGGTGTGGGTGGGCGACATCACCTACCTGCCCCGGCAGGGCGGCGGCTGGCTGTACCTGGCCGTGTGGCTCGACCGCTGCTCGCGCAAAGTGGTCGGCTGGGACGTGCGCGAGACGATGCCGGAGGACCTGGTCAGCGAGGCGCTGCGCCGGGCCCTGGCCGTGCGCCGCCCACCGGCCTGCCTCGTCGTGCACTCCGACCAGGGCAGCCAGTACACGGCCACCCGCTTCAAGGACTTACTGGCCCGGCACGGGGCCGTGCAAAGCATGAGCCGGCGGGGCAACTGCTACGACAACGCCCTATCGGGTACGACCCACGCCGAATCGTTTTGGAGCCGCTTCAAAGCCGAACTGCTAGACGGTGGCCGCTTTCCTGGCCTAGCCGAAGCCAAGCTCGAAATCAGCCACCACGTGGCCTACTATAACGCCGAACGGCGGCATTCTGCGCTCGGTTACCTGGCGCCCAATCACTTCGAAACCCATCTGCAAACCACGTCCCAATTCTGTCCGGCTTAGCTAGACTACCTCAGTTTTCTCTGAGAACTGCAACTGCTCAGCGACGTCCTTCACCGTTAGCACAGCCAGGGATGGACGGGAAACTTTCGAGGCTTGTTGAATCGCCGCATTAACGCGGGGGAGAATGTGAGCAACAAGTTGTTCAGCGAGTGCGCTGATTTCATTCGTAGTTAGGGCAACGTTCATAAGCGGGGGGTGTTTTTGTCGCTTATAGGGTCGACTTTGCAAAAAGGTGATTTTTTTCTGCTGTTTTCGCCAAAAAATATTTGGCAGGTCGTGCCAGCCAAGAAAACAGCCGAATTCAACGCCTTTTGGCACCTGTTTGACCGGCTGCATACTCATTGCATACTAGGACAATAAAAAACCCTCTCAGCAAGTCGCTGAGAGGGTTTTTCGTGGTCGTGTAAGGAGTCGAACCTTAAACCTTCTGATTCGTAGTCAGATGCTCTATCCAATTGAGCTACACAACCGTTTCCCGTGATGGGACCGCAAAGGTAAGAGACAAAATTGCGGCTGTGCAAACCACGGGCACTTTTTACACAAGAAAAGTTTCGTTTTGCGAACAACTAGTTCATAATCAACGGCAGATTTTTACGAATTTTCGGGAGCGCCACGTCGAAGCGCCTTTTGCAAGGCCCGGTTGAAGACCACGAATAAGCCGAAAAGCGACGCCGCTACCAGCCCAATGAGCACGGCCTTGCTCAGCGTGCCCTGGTCAGGGTCGCGCAATAGGGCCAGTACGTCGGAGGCTTGGGTGCCCAGCCAGTAGAAGAACAGGCTGCGAGGCAGCATGCCCATCACCGAGGCCAGCAGGAAGCGGCGGCGCGGCACCCCCACGATGGCCAGCACGAAGGTCATGAGCGCAAAGGGCAGCACCGGCGACAACCGCGTGAGGATGATGAGCTGCCAGCTCTGGTTTTGCAGCTCGCTGAGCACGGCTTCGGCTTTGGGGAAGAGCTGCAGAAAATTGCGCAGCTTGCCGTGGTCGAGGCGTTGGGCCAGCTCGTAGCCAATAATGGAAGCCAGCGCATACGCCAGCACCATGCCGGGCAGCCCCATCCAGCCGAAGTAATATCCCGTCACGATGGCCACAAACGTGGTGGGCGTGAACGCAAATGCCATGGTGAAGGCAATGACCACGAAGTAAAGCAGCTGCTGGACCAGGCTGAGGTTGTGCAGCAGCTCCTGCCGCTGGTACAGCAGCACCAGCAGCGACGAGGAGCCCAGCAGCGGCACGGCCACCAGCAAGAACATGGTGAGCAACGTGGAGAAGTTTTTTTGGAAAAGCTCGCGCAGAAATCTCATAGGCTGGCAAAGGTAGGAGCGGGGCAACCCGCACCGGGCCGCCGTGCCCGTGTGCGAATTGCCCCGCCAGTAGGTTGCCTTTACGCTATGGTTGCGCTAAGGGTCAGCCCGGGCTCACGATTCTTTTGTGCCAAACCCGAAAAAGCGCTTTACCCCGGCCCAGGCGCCGGCCAGGGCCAGCAGGCCCAGCTTCCAGAACTTGAGAATGATAGCAAACAAGCCCACCTTGGCTAGCACCTTGCCGGCCACGAGGCCGCCGATGGAATAAGCCGCCACTTCGTCGATGTCGGCATTAAAGTCGAGGTATTGCTGCCCGCGGGCGAAGCTGACCCCAGCGAGTAGGCCCGGAATGCTGGCCTTGATTTCGGGCAGCTGCTCCCGCTCGCCAATGGCGTTTAGCACCAGCACCCCTTTGCGGCCGAGCAGGCGCACGTTGTAGTTAAGGGTGGTGTCGGGGCTGCTGCCAAAGCGGATGGACTTGGCCCAGTGCAGGGCGTGCGTGTTTTTATCGTAGTAGGGGTTGGCGGCCCAGCCCAGTAGGTAAAACGGCTCGTAGCCAGCGGCTTCTCGCTCTTTGTTGTTCTCCTCGGTGTCGACTTGCATTTCCTCCAGCAGCTCGCTGTAGTCGATGTCGTCGGCGTCGTCGTCCTTCACGTAGCCCATGGCGTCGTAGCTGATAGAGTACGCCCAGGCTTTCTCATCGAGCGGGCCGCGGTTGGTGGGAAACAGCATGCCCAGTGTTTCGCTCTTGGGGTTGCCCCACAGCTGCGTGAGCACCCGGCGGCTCTGGGCCGAGTCGAGGTAGCGAAAGCCGTTCGGCACGGTGAGCTCGCCAATGCCGCCAGGCAACACAATATGACCCTGCTGGTAGTGCAGCGTGCCCTGAATCGAGTCGGTGTAGGCTTTGTAGGCAGCCAAGCGCATGGCTACGCTGTCGGCGACGGTGGGCACGGGTTTGGGCCGGGCGAAAGCACCCCCAGACGCAAGTAAGAAAGAAATGAGCAGTAGATGTTTTTTCATGAGAACCAGAAACGGGTAAAAAAATGTAGAGAGAAGTAGCCAAAAGGCGAATATAACCTTATGCCCACATTTGAGCTTTGCCTTGGCCAGCGTCCGTAACTTGTCGCCCCAAAGCGGCCGGCCCCGGGCCCGCCTTTGCTCATTTCTGTCAAATTCCCGCTTTCCTTTTTCTATGAAATTCGCCACCAAAGCCATTCACGCCGGCGTGCACCCGGACCCCACCACCGGCGCCATCATGACGCCCATCTACCAGACCTCAACCTACGTGCAGCGCTCGCCCGGCGACCACAAAGGCTTTGAATACTCCCGCACTCACAACCCCACCCGCTCGCAGCTGCAAGACGCCCTGGCGGCCCTCGACAACGGCAAGCACGGCCTGGCGTTTGCCACCGGCATGGCTGCCATCGACTGTGTAGCCAAGCTGCTGCAGCCCGGCGATGAAGTCATTTCGACCAACGACCTCTACGGCGGCAGCTACCGCCTCTTCACCAAAGTATACGAGCCGCTGGGCATCAAATTCCACTTTGTGCCCATGCACGACATGGAAGCTGTGCGCGCCGTGGCCGGCCCCAACACCAAGCTGATTTGGGTAGAAACGCCCACCAACCCGCTGCTCAACGTCATCGACATTGCCGGTGCCGCGGCCGTGGCCAAGGAGTGCGGCGCCCTGCTGGCCGTGGATAACACCTTCAGCACGCCCTACCTGCAAACGCCCATGGACCTAGGCGCCGACATCGTGATGTATTCGCTCACGAAGTACATGGCCGGCCACTCCGACACCGTAATGGGTGCCCTCATCGTGAAAGACGACGAGCTGCACCAGCGCCTGAGCTTCTACCAGAACGCCTGCGGCGGCACGCCCGGCCCCCAGGACTGCTTCCTGGTGCTGCGCGGCCTCAAAACCCTGCACATCCGCATGCAGCGGCACTGCGAAAACGGCCGCGCCGTGGCCGAGTTCCTGCGCCAGCACCCCAAAGTGGAGAAAGTGTACTGGCCCGGTTTCGAAAACCACCCCAACCACGCCATCGCGGCCAAGCAGATGCGCGACTTTGGCGGCATGATTTCTTTTGTGCTCAAGGGCGACCGCCAAGAAGATGCCGTGGCCGTGCTCGAAAAGTTTAAGTATTTCACCCTGGCCGAAAGCCTGGGCGGCGTGGAAAGCCTCAGCGGCCACCCCGCCAGCATGACGCACGCCAGCATTCCGGCCGAGCAGCGCCGCAAGTCGGGCTTGAGCGACTCGCTCATCCGCCTGAGCGTGGGCATCGAGGACGCCGAGGATTTGATTGAAGACCTGGCCCAGGCCATTGGCTAAGGCAAAAGACGCTTGGCAGACCAGAAAGGGTTTGCCAAGCGTCAACCTTGCGAGCTTGCCGACGGTATCAAGCCTCGGCCGGCAACTTAGAACAGAGCGGAATTGAACCTGAAGGGGTGCGGCGGCTGTATCTACGGCACTCCGTCACCCCTTTGCTCTATGCGCAAGCTGCTATTCTTTCTGGCTTTTCTCGTTTGCTCTTGTAGCAGAGAGAAGCTGCCTAGTCCGATGTTGCCCAGCGGGCAACCTGCGGGCCCCACAGCCGGAGGGTTGGCCTATTTGGCTCTCGGTGATTCCTATACTATTGGAGAAGGAGCGGCAGCTGACGAGCGCTGGCCCGTGCAATTAGCTACGCTAGGGCGCAAGCGCGGTATAATGCTGGCAGAGCCAGAGATTATCGCTCGCACCGGTTGGACTACCGGCGATTTATCAGCAGCTATTGCGAATGCCCGGCTTACGAAAACATACGACCTGGTTTCGCTGCTCATTGGGGTGAACAACCAGTACCAGGGCCAGTCGGTGGCGATGTATCGTACCGAGTTCCGGCAGTTGTTGGGCACTGCCCTGGGCTTGGCGGGCAACCGTCCGCAGCGGGTTGTGGTGCTCTCTATTCCTGATTGGGGGCAGTCGCCCTTTGCCAACGGACAAGACCGTGCCCGCATTGGGGCCGAAATCGACCAATTTAACGCAGCTGCAAGGCAGGAGTGCCAGTCGCGCGACATTGCCTTTATCGACATCACGCCTCTTACCCGGGCCGCAGCGGGCGACAACAACCAGTTTACCCGCGACCGATTGCACTATTCTGGTGCTCAAATGGGGAAGTGGGCGGAGTTAGTGCTGCCTACGGTGGAAACTGTATTGAAGTAGCAGCTTGCAAGCTGGTTATAGGCAGTAGCTTCGCCCTTAGAAGGATGCCGATTGATTGCTCGGCTACTTCCTGCCTATGCCCGTAGTGCCCATTGAAGTGCTGCCGCTGTTTCCGGTGCTCGACCAGCGCCTCACGGAGCTGCTGCGCTCGCTGTCGCCAGCCGACTGGCAGCGCCCCACGCTGGCACGGCAATGGACCGTGAAAGACGTGGCTGCCCACCTGCTCGACGGCAACCTGCGCACGCTGTCCATGCTGCGTGATGGGTACTTTGGCGAGGCGCCCGACGACCCGAACTCCTACCAGGGAATCCTGACGTTCCTGAACCGCCTCAATGCCGACTGGGTGCGGGCCGCCCGCCGCCTCAGCCCCGTGGTGCTCATTGAGCTCTTGGCCCAGTCCGGGGCCGAATACATCGAATACCTCAATTCGCTCGACCCTTTTGCGCCGGCCACTTTCGCCGTGGCCTGGGCTGGCGAAACAGAGTCGCGCAACTGGTTTCACATTGCCCGCGAATACACCGAGAAGTGGCACCACCAGCAGCAGATTCACGCCGCCGTGGGCGGGCCGGGCCTCCTGACCCCCGAGCTGTTTGGGCCCTTTGCCGAAACTATCCTGCGCGGCTTGCCACACGCCTACCGGCACATGCCTGCGCCGGAGGGCACGGTGGTGCACGTTCACATCACGACCAGCCTGGGCGGGACGTGGCAGCTCAGGAAAGGCCAAGCTGGCTGGGACTTGCAGGCCCCCGATGCTGCTGCGCCCGCCGCAATGGTCAGCCTGAGCCCTGACGTGGCCTGGCAGCTGTTTACCAAGGGCATGAGCCCGGCCGAGGCACGGCCACACGTGCAGCTCGCCGGCAGCCTGCTGTTGGGGGAGGCCGCCCTGGGCCTGCTGGCCGTGATGGCGTAGGGACGCGGCAATGCGTCCCGCTATGAAGTAATCCGAGAAGGCATTCGTCTTGGCTAATAATTAGCCGGAGCTAGACGAGCGCGCTCTTCTTACGAAAAATCTACGTAAAAATCAATTATGAGCGGCAAATACGTAGATGTGCCCAACCACATGGATAGAAGAGTAGTTAAAGGATTATTTATTGTACTGCGGCCGCGTGCCGCTCCCTCATCATGTCACCATTATTTACTTTGCGGCACTGGTTCCGCGTGGCGCCACTTGCCATCCTGCTGGGCTTGTCGGGCTGCGATTTGCTGGAATTTAGCCCCAACGACAACCGCGTACCCCAGGAGTTCACCAACCTTACCCAAAAAAACCTGGCTAAGCTGGAAGCCCAGCCCCTAGCCCCCGGCGATACCCTGCGCTTTGTATTTACCGGCGACTCGCAGCAGTTCTACGACGAGGCCGAAGCCCTGGTCGCCAGTGTAAATCAGCAGCCCGATATCTCCTTTCTGCTGGTAGCCGGCGACATCTCCGATTTTGGCCTGGCCCGCGAAATGCGCTGGGTCGACGAGAAGCTGCGCCGTCTGAACGTGCCGTATCTGACTGTAGTCGGCAACCACGACCTGGTGGGTAATGGCCGCGAAACCTACCAGCGCATCTTCGGCGCCCTGAACTACTCTTTCGTGTACGGCGACACCAAGTTTATTCTCGTCGACACCAACGGGCGCGAATACAACTTCAACGGCCAGGTGCCCAACATGGGCTGGCTGCGGCCGCAGCTCGCCAACCTCGACGGCGCCCGCCGGCAGGTGGTGGTTTCGCACGTGCCGCCCACCAACGTCGACTTCGACCCGGCGCTGCGCGCACCCTACGCCCAGGCCCTGCGCGACACCGAAAACCTGGTGTTTGAGATGAACGGCCACAACCACTCCTCCACCATCGGCCAGCCCTACGACGACGGCGTGACCTACGTCAATTCCGATGCTTTCTCGGAGCGTGCCTACATGGTGGTAACGGTGTGGGGCGACCGCGAATTTCGCATCAAACGGGTTCAGTTTTAATGGCCTCCCTGTTGCTTTCGGCCCTGTTGCTGGCGGCCCCGGCCAGCCTGGCAGCGCCCGCGGCCGATACCATCGCCGAGGTGCCCGCCCTCCTGGCGCCGCGCAAGTGGTACCGCCCCACGCACGCGCTGCTGCAAACCGGGGGTGGGCTGGGCATGGTGACGGGCGGTGTCGGCTATACTCTTTTCAATAACCGGGTTGATGCCGACGTCTTGGTTGGCTACGTGCCCAAGCGCTTTGCGGGCTCCGTACTCAGCGTTGCTTCGCTCAAGCTAATGTATTCGCCGTTTCGGATGCGCGTGGCCGAGCAGGTGCAGGTGCTGCCCTTCACAATAGGGGGCTTCTGCAGCTACACGCACGGCACCATCAACAGCGGCGTGAAGGGCCAGTATCCTTCCGACTATTATTGGTTTTCGACCGATTCGCGCTACGGGCCTTTTGTGGGTGGCCGCCTCACTTATCTGGCCCCGCCCATTGCGGCCACCGGCACGCCCCGCAAGCTCTCGTTTTACTATGAGCTGGGCAGCAATGACCTCTACATAGCCAGCTACCTCACCAACCTCGACGGCGGGCTGCGCATTAGTCAGCTCCTGACCCTGGCCCTAGGCGTAAAGGCTGACTTCTAAAATTGGCGTACTGTGGCGCCGCCTTACTTGTGCCGCGATAGGCAAAACCTAAACCTCAGCCGCCACCGTTGCTGAGGTTTTTGGGGTTCTGAGGGAAAGGATAGCTAAATGCTGATGCCTGTTTCATCGCAGAAAGGTGTTGCTTTCAGCAGTCAGTACAACCTTTGCACTCGCTGGCCGGTCATCTGCGAACAGATGGCTCTACTGCTCTCGCCTTACCCATTTCCCCATGAAAAAATGCTTTATGCTTTTGCCGCTACTGGCGTTGGCTGCTCCAGTAGCTGCCCAACACGTTGAAATTGCTGGTAGGGCGGGGCTAGGGCTGTTTAGGTTTGGAGGCCGAGATGCAGCAAGCAACTCTTTTGTTCTGTATCAGGGCAATGGCGCTGGTGGCGAAGGTTACGTGAATGACCCCTACGGCAGCCGGGTGGGTATGGGCTTGGCACTGGGCGGGCGGGTGCAGCGCGTAGGTTCACGCAACGGCTTACTGACGTTTGACCTGGGATACGAATGGCTCCGGAGCCGAACCAATGTCAACCGGCTGCTCTATTCGCCGTCGATGTATAGCTCCTTTATAGGAACGTATAGCGCCGACGGAAGCGCGGCACTGCAAAGCAAAAACCTAACAGCCTTTTTGGGCTTGGGCCACCGCATAAAAGGTAGCTTGGTTGAAGTAGATATTTTGGCTGGACCAGAGCTGGCCTACATCTACGGGCTACGTGAAAAAGGCAGCGGCACCTATAACGGCAGCGAACCTTGGGCTACCAACTTTTCCCGCAGCGACGAGTACCGCCTCGACGGCCGCCTGCGCGCCGACATCACGGTGTGGTACCACCAACTAGGAGCCAACGCCAGCTATTCCTATGGCTTGCTTAATTACCAGAGTGGCCTCAAGGGGGCAAACTCCGAAGTGTACGCGCGAATTCTGCGTCTGGGCCTGGTCTATCGCCTGAAATAGGTGCTTGATTTCTGCCGGCGCAACGCCGGCTATTGGGGGCGGAAGCTAAAGCACACAGGCAGTTAGTTGTAAATTCAGCCAGCGTATTGTAAGCTTGTGATAAGCACACATCTCTATGCTACCGTTTGTCGCCTTCTTTCTGCGTCTTTATCGCGTTAGCGAGTTCAGCTGCTGTTGTTACTGCACGCTGTAATTGGCCATTTTGGCTATCCCCTTGTACATTTTTTGAAAATCGCCAGGCCAACGCCTACAGAGGTCTTCGCCTAAGATTATCTGAAGCAGTTAGTCTGGTGCTGGCAGTGTTAGTGCCTAACTTCTTTCACTTATATTAATTCAACCACTTTTTGTATGAAAAATCTTTTACTAATTCTGCTGTTAGTCCTGACGGGACTGGCCGCACAGGCTCAGAAAATAACTGTGACCGGACGGGTAGTGGGTACTGCAGGAGAGGCCCTGCCCGGCTCTACGGTGCTGGAGCGCGGTACTGCCAACGGCACCTCCAGCGGCGGCAACGGGGAATTTTCGCTTTCAGTAGCACCCAACGCCACGCTAACCGTGCAGGCCATTGGCTTTGCCTCTCAGCAAATACCAGTGAACGGCCGTACCAGCATCGACGTGCGCCTGGTGGCCGCCGCCCAGGACCTGAACGAAGTAGTGGTGACCGGCTCGCGCGCCACCGAGGGTCGCTCTAATATCCTGACCACGGCCCCGGTCGACGTGATTTCAGCCCGCGAAATCAAGGCTTTTGCTCAAGTCGACGTTTCGCAGGTGCTCACCTACGCGGCGCCCTCGTTTCAATCGTCGCGGCAAACCATCTCCGATGGCACCGACCACGTGGACCCAGCCAGCCTGCGCGGCCTTGGCCCTGACCAGGTGCTGGTGCTCGTGAACGGCAAGCGCCGCCATAGCTCGGCGCTGGTGAACATCAACGGCACCGTGGGCCGCGGCTCGGTGGGCACCGACCTGAACGTAATTCCCCTAGCTTCCATCAAGCGCATTGAGGTGCTGCGCGAAGGCGCCGCTGCCCTCTACGGCTCCGATGCCATCGCCGGTGTTATCAACATCCAACTGAAAGACGACTCCACCGGCGTTACGGCCAGTGCCACGGGCGGCCAGCATTACGCAGGCGATGGCCAGGTATTTCAGGCCGATGCCAACGTGGGCATTGGCCTGGGTGGCCGGGGCTACCTCGACGTGAGCGGGCAGTTCTTGAACCGCGGCTACACCAACCGCACGTTTGAAGACACCGCCCCGCTCATGTACTTAGGCGGCAACGGCGGCAACTACCCCGCCAGTGCCAACACCGAGCAGGCCCGCCGCGACCTGAAGGCGCAAGACGACCAGTTGGTGCGGGAACGGGGCTTCGACCGCAAGAACATGCGCGTGGGCAACTCTGATTCGCGCAACCTGGGCGGCTTTGTCAACGCCGCTTACCGCCTTGGCGGGGGCGTCGAAGCCTATGTATCGGGTGGGGTAACGCGCCGCACGGGCAAGGCCGCCGGTTTCTACCGTTTGCCCAACCAGCCAGCGCAAAGCGACCTAACCATCTTCCCCAACGGCTTCTTGCCGTTTATCAACACCACCATCAACGACCAGTCGGCCATTACCGGTTTGCGGGCCACCATTGGGGGCTTCGCTGCCGACCTGAGCAACACCTACGGCCGCAACGAGCTGCGATTCGACATCAGCAACACCGTGAATGCCTCGCTGCCGCAGGGACCGGGCATCCGCAACCAGACCGAGTTCTACGCCGGAGCCATCAGCTTTAGCCAGAACACGACCAACCTGGGCTTGTCGCGCAAATTCACCGAAATAGGCCCGTTGGCAACCCTGAACGTAGCTTTCGGCGGCGAGTACCGCGTCGACCGGTTCCAGACGGAAGCCGGCGAGCCCAATTCCTACATCAACGGCGGCCGCCGCATCAACGTGACCGCGGCCAACCCCACCGGGGCGCCCACGGCTTCGGGTTCTCAGGTGTTTCCTGGCTACCAGCCCCAGGATGAAGTGGACCGGTCGCGCTCGAACGTGGCCGGCTACGTGGACCTGGAAAGCGACGTGACTGAAAAGCTGCTGCTGCGCGTGGCCGGCCGCGCCGAAAACTACAGCGATTTTGGCTCGAACGTGAGTGGGCAAGTGGCCGGCCGCTTCAGCATCCTGGACGGCCTGGCCATCCGGGGCTCGGTGGGCAACGGCTTCCGGGCACCCTCGCTGCAGCAGCGCTATTTTACCAACACCAGCACCCAGTTTATAAGCGGCATCGCCAACCAAGTGCTCACCGTGAACAACGACAACCCCATCGTGCGCAACAGCTTCGATAACCCCACCCAGCGGGGCTTCGGCGTGGGCAGCCTGAAACAGGAAAAATCGGTGAACTACAGCTTGGGCGTCACAGCCCGCGTGGCCCAAACCATCACCCTGACCGTGGATGCCTACCAGATTGACATCGATGACCGGATTGTGCTCTCGTCGCAGTTTGCCAAAACCAATGCGCTGGGCACTCCCCCGGTTACCACCGTCGACCAGATTCTGGCCACCCAGCCCGACGTGAGCCGGGTGCAGTTTTTTGCCAATGCCATCAACACCCGCACCCGCGGCATCGACGTGGTGGCCAACGAGCGGCTCACGCTGGGGCCTAATACCCGTTTGAACCTCATCGTGGCGGCTAACTTTACCGAAACCCAAGTGCAGAGCGTCAATACGTCGTCGACCACCATCGACGCTGACCCGCGCCTGCAAAACACCCTCTTTGACCGCCAGCAGCGCACGCGCATCGAAACGGCCCAGCCCCGCAACAAGATTAACCTGGGTGCCAACTTCAACCACGGCATCTTCGGCATTGAGGCCCGTACGGTGCGCTTCGGTGAGGTGAAGTTTCGCGATGCCGATCCAGCCCGCGAAACGCTCGTCGACCAGACCTTCTCAGCCAAGTGGATTACCGACCTGTCCGTCAACGCCCAGGTGCTCAAGCAAGTCGGCATCACGCTGGGAGTCAACAACCTGTTTGACGTATATCCCGACAAGTTCCGCCTGCACCCCCGCAACGACCCCAACAACTTCTCGGTGGACCCAGCCACGAGCTACAACGCCAGCCTCGACAACACCAACCGCAACCGCTTTGTGTACAACGCCAACCAGTTTGGCTTCAACGGCGGCTACTACTTCGCCCGAGTGAACTTCACCCTGTAAAAGAACAGTTTCTGATTTTTGAAAAAAGCCAGCTCCTGTTTCGGGACTGGCTTTTTTATTGGCTACAATTCAAATAATGAAATCTAGGGCAGCGCAGGAATGTTCTTAGAACCTATCCAAATAGGTCGTCATGCCTTGGCTGTGCTCGACATGACGACCGTTTTTCAGGGCCTATGCGGATAGGGACTTACTGGCCAGCATAAGCCAAGCGAGCCACTTGCGTGCCGCCCAGGTTGCGGGCGAAGTAGAGGCCCGCAGGCAAGGTGTTGGCCGGGCGCCAGCTGATGCTGCCATCGGCCGCACTCAGGAGTTGCGCCACAGTGCGCCCTAGCTCATCAAGAATCACCACCGGCTGGCTGCCTTTCTCAGTAAGCTGAAACCGGACTTCTTCCCGAAAGGGCATCGGATACGGCCCTTGCGCCAACGGCTGGCGTTCCCGGCTGGCCAAGGGTTGTAGCGGCGAAACCAGAAATGAAATGACTTGGGTGGTTACGCCTTTGCCCGGGCACGCGTCATCAACAGCCATTACGGTGAGGACGTAGCGCCCCGTTGGGAGCCCTGCGGGCACCTGCCAGCTCAGCTGGCCCTGCCCGTTGCCCTGGGCTTGGAACGTCACTCCCGGGACTGCGCCGGTCGCCTCGCTGAAAAGCAGGACCGTTTGCCCGGCGTCGGGGTCGGTCGCGGTGACATTGAGCACGACAGTTTGGCCCTGGCTCGCCCTGATGGTTTGGCCCAGCAGCTGGCCGGTGGGGTTGTTGCTGAACGCAACCCGGCTAAATACCGGCACCTGGTTGCTGCCGCTGCCGGCTTGGTAAATCATATCCCGGTTGATTTGCCCTATTTGTTGCCAGGTGCCATTCACGCGCCGGTACTCATTCACTGCGACCGCGACGCTAAAAATGCCTTGCTGCACCGGTATTGGGCGCGTCAGCAATTCGCCGGTGCCTGCATTCACGTCGAAATGCGGGGCTATGGTGCTGCCGACGGCCAATGCCCCGCAGGCTTGCGCTGGGTTGGCTTTGGACTGGGGGCGCACCAATTCATAAGTCAGCGAGTCGCCTTCGCTGTCGAAGGTGCTCCAACTATGGCGTTGGGGCTGGTTTCCAATTAGCTGTATCAGATAGTGAGAAGTGAATTTTGGGGAGGAGTTGGTCAAGCCCGTGGAGTTATCCAGCGTGGCGGCAACGTAGACGGATTGGTCAACGGATTGCGGAAGGTTGCTAATGCCCGGGCGACGATTTTCGGCGTTGATGCTCAGCGTCCAACGGGCCGGCGGTAAATCCACCTCTCCCTCAATCACCCGCGTTTGGTAAGCAATAAGACCAGCTTGCCCCACGCATTGGGGTATGGGCGCCGGTAGCGTACGAGTGCGCAGAAGAAAAGCGGTAAAGCTGCCTGGCTGGGTGTTGCCGCACTCATTTTTCCCACAAGTTAAAAAAAACGAGTAGTCACTTACAAGGGAATTAATGTCGTTGACGACGTAAGCCGAAATACGGTATCGATTGGGAGAAGCGGTGGTGCCAATGTATTCGTAAACAAGCTCAGCGCCCAGCAAGTGGGAGGCTTTGGCAATTGGCAGGTTGCCTAACCAAGCAAAGAGAATAACCAAGCTGCTAATAAGTAGAGATGGACGCATGGCGAAGTGAAAAGTAGGTATGGCGGCTAAAGCAGGGAACGCCGATTCGTGGCGGCCATTTTAACTAGTTTTATGTAAATATATTGCGACAATCTTAAATGCTCTGAGCATTAATTATTAGCTGGTTGCATGAGTTTGTCATTCGTCTAAAAGCAGAATCCCCAGCCAGTATTACCGGCTGGGGATTGTTGTTTACCTACAAGAAGGAATGCGTTTTTACTTCCCTACCGGTGCCGCGGCTGCCTTGCTCGAAGAGTTGGTGTCCAGAATTTGAAACAGGTCGTCGAGCTTGGGGGTGAGGATGATTTCGGTACGACGGTTCATGGCCTTGTTCTGGGGCGTGTCGTTGCTCGCCACGGGCACGAATTGGCCGCGGCCCGAGGCCGTCACGCGCTCCGGCGCCACGCCGCCGCTGGTGAGCAGGCGGGCAATTTCGGTGGCGCGCAGGGTGCTCAGGTCCCAGTTGTCGGTGAGGCCGGCGGTGCCTCGCGTAATGGGGACGTTGTCGGTGTGGCCTTCCACCACCACGTTCACGTCTTTCTGCTCCTGCAGCACGGTGGCGAGCTGCTTCAGGGCTTCCTGGCCCTTGGGGTCCACTTTGGTCGAGCCCGACTTAAACAGCAGCTGCTCGGAAAGCGACACGTACACCTTGCCGTCCTTTAGCTTCACCTGCAAGTCGCTGGAGTTGAAGCTGAGCAGGGCCTTGCTTACGCGGGTGCGCAGGTCGTTTACGGCCTTATCTTTCTCGGCCAGGGCCTTGGTGAGCTCCGTGAGGCGGGCTTCGCGCACCTTGAGGTCGGCGGCGAGGCGGTCGTTTTCGGCTTTGCTTTTTTGGAGGTTGGTGTCGAGCTCGCCCAGCTCGGCTTCGCGGCGGGCCAGGTCTTTGGCTACTTTGTTGTAGTCCGAAGATTTGTTGGCCAGTTCCCGGTCGCTGTTTTTGAGCAGCTTGTCGTAGCTGTTGTTGAGCTCATTGTAGAGGCCACGGGTTTTGCGGTAGGCGGCACCGGTTTCGGCCGAGTCGTTCACGAGGCGCTTTTGGGTAAGGCGCAGCTGGGCCAGCTCGTCGGTAGCTTTTTGCAGCTCGGCGGTGGCGCCGCGGTACTGGCGCTCGGCGGCGGCTTTGCCATCGGCATCGGCCTTCTGGCGGGCGCTCAGGTCGTCGTATTTCTTGGCCGTCACGCAGCTATTGAGCACGGGGGCCGCCAGCAGCGACAAAGCCAGAAGGGCAGGAGAGAAGTTTTTCACGGAAGTAAAGAAGGCGAAAGGCCGGACCATCAGCGGCCGGACCACCCGGCCGCATTCGTGTAGCAAGGTAGCGCTTAACGAAGTTTCGGCCACTACGTACTTCCTCCGTTAGCTGCTCACTGCTTGGCTTGGTGGCTAAAAGCCGGCGCAGCTCAGGCGCCCGGCCAGCAGGGCGGGCAGGCCGGGGCCAGGAACGCACTGTTTTTTTGAAGTCAACCAGCCCGTTGCCATCCCGGTTTAAGCCCAATATATCCAGTGTTTTTCCGGCTATCTTTGCCCACCTTCCCGCCGCGCTACTACCCGTCCAAACCCACCCAACCTGCTCTTTTCGAATGGCCTCCACCCTGACCCTGAGCGCTGAAAACGAAGCCTTGCTGGCGCACCAATGCGCAGTAAGCAAAGACTTGCTTCACGCGCCCGGCCCCGATTTTCTGGACCGCTGCTTTGTGCCCGGCGGCCGTACGCCGCAAGTGCTGCGCAGCCTGGGCGCGCTTTACGGCCACGGGCGGTTGGGCGGCACCGGCTACGTCAGCATCCTGCCGGTCGACCAGGGCATAGAGCACACCGCGGGCGCCTCGTTCGGCCCGAACCCAATGTATTTCGACCCGGAAAACATTCTGAAGCTGGCCATTGAAGGCGGCTGCAATGCCGTAGCCACCACCTTTGGCACCTTTGGCAGCGTGGCTCGCAAGTATGCTCATAAAATTCCGTTCCTGGTGAAAATCAACCACAACGAATTGCTGAGCTACCCCAATAAGTTCGACCAAATCATGTTTGGCTCGGTGCGGCAAGCCTGGGACATGGGCGCCACCGCCGTGGGGGCCACCGTGTACTTTGGCTCCGAGGACAGCAACCGCGAAATCGTGGAAGTAGCGGCCGCCTTTGAGGAGGCTCATTCGCTGGGCATGGCCACCGTGCTGTGGTGCTACACCCGCAACAATGCCTTCAAAACTGCCCAAAAAGATTTTCACGTAGCCGGCGACCTCACCGGCCAGGCCAACCACCTGGGCGTGACCATGGGGGCCGACATCATCAAGCAGAAGCTGCCCGAGAATAACGGGGGCTTCAACACGCTGAAGTTTGGCAAGAGCGTGCCGGCCATGTACGACCAGCTCAGCACCGACCACCCCATTGACCTCACCCGCTACCAGGTGCTGAACTGCTATGCCGGCCGAATCGGCCTTATTAATTCAGGCGGTGAGAGCCTTGGCGACGGTGACTTGGACGCAGTGGTAAGAACGGCCATCGTTAACAAGCGCGCCGGGGGGCAGGGCCTGATATCGGGCCGCAAAGCCTTCCAGCGGCCTTTCGCTGAGGGAGTGTCCCTGCTAAATGCCATCCAGGACGTATACCTTGACCCCTCCATTACGTTGGCGTAGCAACGGCCAGAGTTGCGGAAAGCAACCGGCTGCTTAGGTTGCGGTCAGCTTTTTTCTTTCGCAAGCCTGACAATCCCTTACTTTTGACCTTACAGTTTCAATTCGAACTACTAGCTTCCAGCTATAAGCACCCTCTCATATATGTCCTGGTTCAAGCGCGTAGAAAAAGGCATCGTCACCCCTACCGACCAAAAAAAGGAGACCCCCGACGGCCTCTGGCACAAGTGCCAGGAGTGTAAGGCCGTGGTTACCATGGCCGAGCACAAGCGACTGCTGTCCGTGTGCGGGGCCTGCAACTACCACGACCGCATCGACGCGGTCGACTATTTCGAGTTCCTCTTCGACGGCGGCCAGTTCGAAGAGCTGGACGCCGCCCTGACCTCGGGCGACCCGCTCCGCTTTGTTGACACCAAAGAATATCCCAAGCGCCTTGCTGCCACCGAGCACAATACCGGCCTGAAAGATGCTGTGCGCACAGCCCACGGCTTGTCGGCGGGCCAGCCGCTGGTGGTGGCCGCCATGGATTTTAAGTTCATCGGCGGCTCGATGGGCTCGGTGGTGGGCGAAAAAATTGCTCGCGCCATCGACTATGCCCGCCAAACCCGCACGCCGTTTCTGATGATTTCGCGTTCGGGCGGTGCCCGCATGATGGAAGCCGGCTACTCGCTGATGCAAATGGCCAAAACGTCGGCCAAACTGGCCCTGCTCTCGGAAGCCGGAGTGCCCTACGTAAGCCTGCTCACCGACCCCACCACGGGCGGCGTCACGGCCTCGTTTGCTATGCTCGGCGATTTTAACATTGCTGAGCCGGGCGCGCTCATCGGCTTTGCCGGCCCGCGCGTCATCAAAGAAACCATTGGCAAAGATTTGCCCAAAGGCTTCCAAAGCGCCGAGTTTGTGCTTGAGCACGGTTTTCTCGATTTTATCGTGGACCGCCGCGAGTTGAAGCAGCGTTTGGCCAATTTGTTGGGCATGTTGCAGCCCGCAGCCGCTCCCGTGCCCGAGCAGCGCGAAGCCCGACGCACCTCATTTAAAGCACATTAAAGCGTGGGCTGAATTTTATTTTTTTCGGCACACTTCTTGAAAAGCCCGTATCCGTTACCGGAACGGGTTTTTCCCGTATAAGGCCCGAAACATCCTCACCAATTTTCATTTTCACATGAACACCTCCAAATCTCTTCTTACTGTGCTGATGGCCTTCGTGCTGTTGTTTAGCTCCTGCGCATCGTCGCGACAAACCGGCACTACCACGCAACCTGACCTCTCCACGAACAACGGAACTGGTGCCCGCAATGAGGGCATGAGCAAAACTAAAAAAGGCGGCCTTATTGGCGCTGGTACCGGCGCCGCCGCCGGCGCTATCCTGGGCCGGGTTATTGGCGGGGGCAAGGGCACGGCCATTGGCGCCATCGTAGGAGCTGCCGCCGGTGGTGCCACGGGTGCCATCATTGGCCGCAAAATGGATAAAGCTGCCGAAGACCTGCAGCGCGACATGAAAGATGCCCGCGTAGAGCGTGTGGGCGAAGGCATCAAAATCACTTTTGATTCGGGCATCTTGTTCGACAGCAATTCGGCCAACCTGCGTCCAGCTTCCGAAGCTGACATCACCAAGATGGCCGCTGTGCTGCAGAAGTACCCCGACACCAACGTGCTGATTGAAGGCCACACCGACAACACCGGTTCCGACGCCATCAACCAGCCGCTGTCGGAGCGTCGGGCCCAGGCCGTGGCCACATCGGCTATTGCCAAAGGCGTGGCTTCTAGCCGCGTAACCACGCAGGGCTACGGCTCGTCGCAGCCCGTAGCCGATAACTCGACTGCCGAAGGCAAGCAGGCCAACCGTCGCGTAGAAGTTGCAATCTATGCTAACGAAAAGATGAAGAAAGCTGCCGAAGAAGGCCGCTTGTAATCTGAATATTTCGTCTGGCCGAAAGCTGCGCTGTGCAGTCTGAGGTAGCAGAATAAAACCTTTGAAAAGGCCGCCTTTCCAGGCGGCCTTTTTTGTTTGAGCCTTATTGGCTGATAGTCAGCAAAACGACAGGGCCCCACAACTCGCTGCGTAGCGTCTGCGTTTAATCTGGGTTGTTTGTCAACCTTTCATTTGTAATCGTTATGCAAAATCTCAAGGTATTTTTCCTGCTGGTCTTTTCGTTTATGCTGCTGGCTGGCTCCGTTGCCCAGGCCCAGACCCAGCCTACCCCCAAGAAAGGCTGGAGCAATAAAGCCAAGGGCGCGGCCGTAGGCGGTGGCGCAGGGGCTGTAACGGGTGCTGTACTCGGTGGCGGCAAAGGCGCCGTCATTGGCGCCGCCGCTGGCGCTGTGGGCGGAGGCTTATTGGGCCGCAAGCGCGACAAGAAAAAAGACCCTGCTCGGTATAATGAGTACCGCAACAAGAAGAATTAATTTTTTGGGTAGACCACCCGAAGCAACCTAGCAAAACGACCCTGCCACACCAGCAGGGTCGTTTTTTGTGGTTAATCGAGTTTGTGCTGGCGTCCGGCGGGCGGGGGGCAGCGTTCAACTTGGCGAGTTTGGCAAGGTGGTTGCAAATGGCGTACTTGCCGGCCCGTTGCATACGTCGCGGATTTAACCTGGCTAACCCCTACTCCTAAACCCTTTTTCAATCATGAAATTCTTTCGTTCGTCATTCACCTTCCTGCTGGCTATGCTGCTGTTGGTAAGTACCTTCGCGCAGGCTCAGACCTCTACTGTTGGCACCGAGCGCCCCAAAGGCACCATGAGCAAAACCCTTAAGGGCGGCATCATTGGCGGCTTGGGTGGTGCAGTAGCGGGCGGCGTTGCCGGCCGCGTTATTGGCGGCAAGTCGGGCACTGCCAAAGGTGCCATCATTGGTGCTGCCGTAGGCGGTACGGCTGGTGCCCTCATCGGCCGCAAAATGGACAAAGCAGCTGCCGAGCTGCGCCGCGACCTGGAAGGCGCCACGGTAGAGCGCGTAGGCGAAGGCATCAAAATCACCTTTGCTTCGGGCATCCTATTCAACACCAACTCGGCCTCGCTGACCCCTGATGCTGCTGGCAACATCGACCAGGTGGCGGCTACACTCAAGAAGTACGCCGATACCAACGTGGTAATTGAGGGCCACACCGACAGCTCCGGCTCGGATGCCATCAACCAGCCCCTCTCGGAGCGTCGCGCCCGCGCAGTGGCCAACGAAATCACGTCGCAAGGTGTTGAGGCTAGCCGCATCACCTCCACCGGTTATGGCTCGAGTCAGCCAGTAAGCGACAACACGACGGCTGCGGGCAAAGCTGCCAACCGTCGCGTAGAAGTCGCCATCTTCGCCAACGAGAAGATGCAGAAAGCCGCCAAGCGCGGTCAGTTGTAAAACCCAAAATGCTGCCTATACCGCAGCATACCAAGCATAAGAAACCGGCCGCCAGTTTGGCGGCCGGTTTTTTTATTGTATTTCCTGTTCAGCCTAGGCTTAAGCACAACTTTGCTCCATGGCAAGCGGTACAACCGCTCATGCCCGCACCCGACGCTACCTACGCCTCGCCCGCCGCTGAGAAAGCCTGGGCCGACCACGTCATCTTGGACTACTTCTACGGTCACTTGCCGCCCGAGCCGCGGCGCACCCCCATGCGCGAGTTGGTGTCGACCATCCTCTCGCACCGCACCACGCACGCCGACGAGGAGCTGGCCTACAACCGCATGCTCGAAACCTTTGGCGACTGGCCCGGCGTGCTGGCGGCTCCCACGCCCGAACTGGCCCACGCCATCCGGACCACACGCTGGCCCGATACACAGGCGCCGCGCATCCAGGAGATTCTGCGCCGTATTCAGGCCGAAACAGGCGGGCCGTTTGACCTGGACTTCCTAAGAGAGTGGCCGGTGGAACGCGCCATGGACTGGCTAACCGACATCCCCGGTATCGGCCTCAAAACGGCTTCGCTGCTCTTGCTTTTCAACTACCACAAGCCGGTGATGCCCGTGGATGCGCACGTGCACCGCGTAGCGCAGCGGGTGGGTTTTCTAGGACCCAAAGTATCGGTAGAGAAAGCTCACGCCGTGCTGCTGGCCCTGCTGCCTGCCGATGCCGAGACGCTGTTCAACTTTCACAAACACAACTACTGGCACGGGCAGCAAATCTGCTTCTTTCTGCGTCCCAACTGCCCGCGCTGCCCGCTAAAGGGCTTTTGCAACTACTACCAGGAGCACTACGGCGAGGCTACTGCCGAGGTGCTGGCCGCAACGCCCACCCAGTGGGACCCCAGTGCCTGGGGGAAGCTGCCGCATTAGCTTTGTAGCGCGAACTTTCAGTCCGCGTTTGGAAAAACAACCCCTGTGCACGGACTAAAAGTTCGCGCTACTGCTCATGCGCCTCGTCAAGCATCCCGTACTCTGCAATTACTACGTCACGTACCGCTGCAATGCGAAGTGCGCGTTTTGCGACATCTGGGAGAAACCCTCGCCCTACATCACGCTGGAAGACGTGACCCAGAACCTGCGCGACCTCAAGCGCTTGGGGGTGTCGGTGATTGACTTCACGGGCGGCGAGCCGCTGCTGCACCGGCAGCTGCCCGAGTTTCTGGGGATGGCCCGGCAAATGGGGTTCATCACCACCGTCACCACCAACGGCCTGCTCTACCCCAAAAATGCCGAGAAGCTGCGCGGGCTGGTCGACATGCTGCACTTCTCGCTCGACTCGGCCGACCGCGACACGCACGACCTGGGCCGGGGCGTGGCTTGCTACGACTTCGTGCTCGAAAGCATCCGCGTGGCCAAAGAGTTGGGTGAGCGACCAGACATCCTCTTCACTGTATTCCGCAAGAATCTACAGGATTTGGAGGCCGTGTACCGCGATATTGCCCGGCCCAACGGCTTGGTGCTGATTCTCAACCCCGCCTTCGAATACGGCGACGTGGAAACCGGCGAGCAGCTCACCCCCGAGGAACTGGACTATCTCTCGGCCTTCGGCAAGCGCAAAGGCGTGTACCTGAACGAGGCCTTCATTCAGCTGCGGCGCGATGGCGGCAACCACGTGGCCGCGCCCGTGTGCCGGGCCGCCAGCACCACGCTGGTTATCTCGCCCAGCAACGAGCTGGTGCTGCCGTGCTACCACCTCGGCGAACACAAGTTTCCAATAGAGGGTGGTTTGTTTGAGCTTTACAATGCGCCGGAAACGCAGCGTCTGGCGGCGCTTGAAGGCCGCCTGCCCGCCTGCGAGGGCTGCACAATTAATTGCTACATGCAGCCCAGCTTCGCGGTGGAGACTAGCAAGTACTTCTGGCAGGCGCTGCCCAGCACGCTGAAATACAACTGGGAGAAAGGCACCTGGAAGCGACTGTTGAAGGCTTAATGGGGTATTATCTTTCAGAAGACGGTCATGCTGAGCTTGCCGAAGCATCTCTACCACGAGAGTAAATAATTACTTACGCGGTAGAGATGCTTCGGCAAGCTCAGCATGACGTTCTTTTGCTCCCTGCTCCCTGCTCCCTGCTCCCTGCTCCCTGCTCCCTGCTCCCTGAAAAATATGCCCGCTCTCATCCTTCCTGTTCACGGCATTCACCCCCAAATTCCGTCTGACTGCTTCATTGCTGACAATGCCACCATCGTGGGCGACGTAGTGTTGGGCCGGGGCTGCACCGTTTGGTTTACCGCCGTGATTCGTGGCGACGTCCATCGAATTCGTATCGGCGAGGAAACCAATATTCAGGACGGGGCGGTGCTGCACTGCACCTACCAGAAAGCGCCGCTCACCATCGGCAGCCGCGTCAGCATCGGGCATCGCGCCCTTGTGCACGGCTGCACCGTGGAAGACGACGTGCTCATTGGCATGGGCGCTATTGTGATGGACCATGCCGTGGTGGGCAGTGGCTGCATCATCGCAGCCGGGGCTGTGGTGCTGGAAAATTTTGTGTGCGAGCCTGGGTACCTATACGCCGGCGTGCCTGCTAAAAAAATCAAGCCGGTGACGGACGAGCAGCGCGAAGGACTAAAGCGCACGGCCACCAATTACCAAGCCTACGCCAGCTGGTTTCGATAAAAAGACGCGTAGCAGCCTCGGTGCCCGGTTCTCGATAATTCTCAACACAGTTTGCAACACTTGCCGCACAATGTGAGTCATCAACGGCCGCTATGCTTCGCGCCGTTAACTTCTACCTACGACTCCATGTCCTGCTTTTTTCGCAAAATCTGGGTGCTTTTATTTCTCGTGCTGCCAGGGCTTATGGGTAGCTGCCAGCGTGCCAGCTACCATTTTCAAGCTGGCGCCGTTACATCACAGGCTATAGTCGTGGCACCGGAGATAGTGAACAGGTCCACGAGTTCAGTACCAGTGCATTTAGCTGAAAAGGTTGAAGCGCAAGTTCGCAAAAAAGCTTTTCTTACTACTTCCAGAACACGGCCGGCTCATAAGACACGAAGCACCTCTGCAGTAGCCTCGGGACCAAGGAAAACGCTGCTACTAAAGCAGCATGCGATGCTGAGTAAGCGCTTGGCGAATGCCGCTGGCCAGCAGGAACCCGACCCGCCGGTGCGCTACGCCCGCAGAGGCGTAGCGTTTGCGCTGGCCGTGCTGCTGGGTTTTTTCGGTGCCCACTTATTTTATATCGGTGATAATAGGCGTGCCACCAGGTACTTGCTTATCACGTTGGCTGGCGTAGCACTTTCAGCTCTAGCCTTTCCCATTGCCAGTCTAGCGGTCTTTGGCGGTGGTTTGGGAGGGTCACTAGTAGCGATTTTTTTATTGCTACTGGGCGGCGGCGCAATACTGAGCGTATATTTTCGGGCCTTGATGGATGGCTTCGGCATCCTGGTAGAAGGAGTGTAACCAGTACATGCAGCCTTCCTTCTATCTGCCCATTGCACCCCGAAAACGAGTGGCTAGGCGCCACGCCCAAGGGCAAGGCAGGTGCGTTGCTCGGGCTATAGCTCGTGGCCCAAATCGCCGCGCGGCTCGGCCCGCTCTTCGATGGTGGTAACGCGCAGCTGCACCAGCTCCACGGCGCGGCGGGAGCGCTGCAGCACCCGGAACTCATAGGGGTCGAGCACGGCCACGTCGCCCACTTCCGGGATGCTCCCGTAGATGACGTTGAGCAGGCCGCCGACGGTTTCGTAGTCTTCGCCCTCAGGCAGGGGGAAGGGGAGGTACTCGTTGGCGTCAGAGATGGGGGTGGCAGGGTTCACGCGGTATTCCTCCTCGTTCACCTTCTCCACTACGGGCACTTCGTTGTCGTACTCGTCCTGGATTTCGCCTACCAGCTCCTCCATAATGTCCTCGATGGTGACGATGCCCGACACGCCGCCGAATTCGTCGCTCACAATGGCCATCACGATGTGCTTGCGCTGAAACTGGCGCAGCAAGCGGTTGATTTTCTTGGTTTCGGGCACGAAGTACGGCGGGCGCATGATACGGGCCAGTTCTACGGGCTCTTGTCGGCTGATGATGGGCAGCAGGTCCTTCACGTTGAGCACGCCCACGATGTTGTCGATGTTGCCCTCGAAAACGGGCATGCGCGAATAACCTTCGTTGAAAACGATGTCGAGAATCTGGTCGGCGGGGGCGTTCACGTCCAGGGCCGAAAGCTTGGTGCGGGGCACCATAATCTGCTTCACCATGCGGTCGTTGAACTGAAACACGTTCTCAATCAGCTCGTGCTCCGAGTCCTGAATCTCGCCGCTTTCCTTGCTTTGGTCCAGCAGCATGCGCAACTCGTCGGACGTGTGGGCGTCGCTGCCGTGCACCGAGTCTACCCCAATCAGACGCAGCGTCATGCCCGAGAGCTTGTTGAGAACCCAGATAAAGGGAAAACTCACAACGTAGAATATGCGCAACGGCAGAGCAATAGCTATGCTGAGCGCCTCGGGCCGCTGAATAGCCAACATTTTAGGTGCCTGCTCGCCAATAACAATGTGCAGTACCGTGATGGTAGCAAACGAGGTGGGCAGCGCAATTTGGTGGGCCAACTCAGGCGTCACGTTCAAGCCGAGGGCGTGCACGGCGGCCAGAATGATGGAGGCCACCACGCTTTCGCCTATCCAACCCAGCCCCAGCGAGGCCAGCGTAATGCCCAGTTGAGAGGCCGACAAGTAAGCTTCCAGGTCCTGTAAAATGCTCAGGGTGAGCTTGGCCAGCTTGTTTCCTTCTTTGGCGCGCAGTTCTATCTGCGAAACGCGCACTTTGACCAGCGCGAATTCGGCGGCCACGAAAAATCCGTTTACTAAAACAAGTAAAACGGTAAATAATATTTTTAAACCCATGTGAATGGCTCCCGCGACACGGTCGGTCTGGGAGCCTTATTTATATCAAAAGTACGGAGATTAGCGCGGCTAGTTGGGCCGCTGAACTTTCCGGCCGCCAGTTTGTGGTACGGAGAGCCTTATTTTGTAAAAGAAAGCACATGTAAGGAAGGGTCGGGATTGCCGTCAATGCCTGTGAAGTGGCGGGAACGGATTCCGGCGCGCGAGCCTTCTTCATGATGGAGAGGTAACACAATACAGCGGCCTTCTGGTTTGCAGTTATGAAGTTTTTTTTGATGGTTAAGTTATTGTTGCTCTGGTTGTGCGTGGTCGCCCCGGCTACTGCTCAGATTCTCAAGCCCACCCACCTGAGCACGGCCTTGAGCCAGCCCAGCGCCAAGGTAGGGGAGGAGATTGAGGTAGTTGTGAATGCCCGCATCGACGATAAATGGCACCTGTATGCCTCTGATTTTAGCGACGAAGTAGGGCCTGTGGTATTCACCTTGGCTTTCAAGCCCAGCCCAGCCTATGCCTTGGTGGGCAAGCTGCAGTCCATTAAATCGCACCACGAGCAGGACGAAGTTTTTAAAGGCGAAGTCGCTTTTTGGGAAAAAACCGGCCAGCTGCGCCAGCGCATCCGCGTGCTGCAACCAGGCCCGCTCACCATCATCGCCGAAGCCGACTACCAAAGCTGCACCAACGTCGACGGCCGCTGCGTGCCCGGCAACGAAACCTTGAGCTTTGGCCCGGTGGCCGTAACGGGTAGCCTTGCTCCGTCCACCAGTGCGACAGCGGCTCAACCCGGTGCTTCGCCAACTGCCAGCGCCCCTGTGGGGGCCGCGAGTTCAGCCGGTACTCCAGCCAAGCCAGCTACCCCAAGCGCCACGCTCCCGGCACCCACCGACTCTGCTTCGACACTGGCTGCTGCGCCGGTTTTGCCCGGCGATGTCGTGCCCAGCGAAGACCCCAAGGTTCCGGTAGCCGCCGCAGCGCCAGCCGTGGCCGGGCCGGCAAACGACCCCGTGAACGAAGCCGGGGGGCTCTGGGCCTTCGCGTTGCTGGCGTTCACGTTCGGCCTGGCGGCGCTGGTTACGCCCTGCGTATTTCCCATGGTGCCCATGACGGTTTCGCTGTTCACAAGCGGCAACGACAGCCGCCAGCGCGGCATCCTGAAGGCGCTGGTGTACGGAGCCAGCATCATCGGCATCTATGTGCTGGTGGGGGTGCTGGTGTCAGCGCTGCTGGGCGAAGACGGCCCCAATCTCATCAGCACGCATTGGCTGCCAAACATCCTTTTCTTTGTGGTATTCGTGGTGTTCGGGCTTTCGTTTTTGGGCTTGTTTGAAATTACGCTGCCCCACACCATTGTGAACACCGTGGACACCCAGGCCGACAAAGGCGGGTGGGCGGGCATCTTCTTCATGGCTCTCACGCTGGTGGTGGTGTCGTTTTCGTGCACGGCACCCATCGTGGGCAGCATTCTGAGTTTGGCAGCCCGCGGCGAGCGAATTACGCCCATTGTGGGCATGCTGGGCTTCTCGCTGGCGTTCGCGCTGCCGTTTACGCTGTTTGCCATTTTTCCTTCGTGGCTGAAAAGCCTGCCCCGTTCGGGCGGCTGGCTCAATACAGTGAAGGTGACGCTGGGCTTTGTGGAGCTTATGCTGGCTCTCAAATTCCTGAGCACGGCCGACCTGGCTTATCACTGGCATCTGCTCGACCGCGACGTGTACATTGTGCTCTGGATTGTGCTTTCGGCGCTGCTGGGCTTCTACCTGCTGGGCAAGTTTCGCCTCTCGCACGACTCGCCGCTCGACCACCTCAGCGTGGGCCGCTTGCTGATGGCTGTGCTTGCCTTTTCCTTCACCGTGTATCTAGTGCCGGGCCTGTTTGGGGCGCCGCTGCCGCTGCTGGCCGGCTACCTGCCCCCCCAGACCAAGCGCGATTTCTCGCTGGCCACGGCCACCAATGTCTCCGCTACGCCCGCCCGGCAGTCTGCCAGTGCCCTCTGCGAGCCGCCTCGTTTTGGTGAGTTTCTCGAACTGCCCCACAACATCGACGGCTTCTTCGACCTGGAACAAGCTAAACGCTGTGCGCGCCAGCAGAACAAGCCCATTTTTATTGATTTCACCGGGCATGCCTGCGTCAATTGCCGCAAGATGGAAGCAACCGTGTGGAGTGACCCGCAGGTGCTGGAGCGCCTGCGCAACGACTACGTAGTAGTAGCTTTGTACGTCGACGACAAAGCAGAACTGCCGAAAAGCGAGTGGTACACGTCGCCGCGCGACAAGCAGCTAAAAACCACCTTAGGCAAGCAAAACGCTGATTTACAGGTCACGCGTTATGGCTTTAATGCCCAACCGTACTATGTGATTATTGACCCGGACGATGCAAATGGCAAACCCTTGGTAACGCCAATTGCCTATGAGCCCAATGTGGCCCAGTTCAGTGCGTTTCTGGAAGCCGGATTAAAGCAGTTCCGCGGGCAGCAGGCTCCGGTGGCCACACGCTAGCCCATGACGGCTTTTCGGGCCTCAATCAATCCAACTACTTCCTAATCAGCTTAAAACACGAAGAGGCGGCCTCCACCCAGAGGCCGCCTCCTACTAATGTGAGGCGCGCACCCACCCAGATGCGCTGCCCCGTTTTCCCCTCTTCTCCTCCGTTTCTAACCACAGCCGTAGTGAAAAGGAATAATTCCTTTCAATAAAAGTGACTAACGAAGCGACTGAATGACCAGCATATTCGTTTGCGACACTTCCTACATTCTCATGCGGTTGTCTGCCTTGGATTGTAACAAATGTAAGAGTACAACTCGCTTGATGCAAATTATTGCTGTCTTTGCTAGAAGCTTTGCAATAAATTTAATTTTTACCAACTAATTTTGTGTTCCCTGTAATTCTTTTCTGCAAAAAATGGCTCGCAATTACGAACTTGATGATACCGACCGCAATATCCTGAATTTGCTCATTCAGGATGCCAAAATGCCTTATACCGAAATTGCTCGCAAAGTGAATGTATCGGGGGGCACCGTGCATGTGCGCATGGCCCGACTCGAAGAGATTGGAATTGTGCAAGGGGCAACACTTCGCATCGACTATCAAAAGCTGGGCTATGGCGTAAATGCCTTTCTTGGCATTTACCTGCTTAAAAGCTCGGTCTACACCAGTGTAGTGCATCAACTGCGCGATATTCCGGAGGTGGTAAGCATTCATTTTACTACCGGAGCCTACGGCGTATTTGCCCGCCTGGTGTGCCGCGACACGCAACACTTGCGCGACGTGCTCCACGACCGGATTCAGCCCATCGACGGCATTGAGCGCACCGAAACCCTGATTTCGCTGGAAGAGGTAATCAACCGCCCCGCCCAACTAACCTAGCCAGCGCCAAGTGCTTGGCCTGCAATAAGGCCGTCGCCACGTGCCCCGGGTGCGTTGCGGCGGCCTTATTCCTTTTGAGATGAAATGTCAAGAGGAGGAATGCCGACTGGCTTACTTACGTAGTTCGTTTATGCCCACTGCTCCGCCCGCCACGCTACTTATTCAAACCGCTTTCATCGGCGATGTCATTCTGATGACGGCGCTGCTGGAATACCTGCACCAGACCGAGCCCAGCACCCCTGTGGATGTGCTGGTACGGCGCGGCAACGAAGGGCTGCTGGCCGGCCATCCCCACGTACGTCAGGTGCTGATTTGGGACAAGAAGCACCGCAAATACGCCGCGCTGTGGCAGCTACTGCGGCAAATTCGAGCCACGGGCTACGGCCGGGTCGTGACCTTGCAGCGGTTTGCCAGTACAGGTTTTCTGACGGCTTTCTCGCGGGCTCCCGAGCGGGTCGGCTTCGCCAAGAACCCGCTGAGCCGATTTTTTACGCAGCGTGTGCCGCACCGCATCGGCGATGGTACTCACGAAGTGACCCGCAACCTGCACCTGCTGGGGGCCACGCCACATGCGGCGGTGCCCCGGCTCTATCCCTCGACAGCCGATGAGGCTACGGCAGCGCCTTTGGTGGCGGCCGGGCCCTTTGTGTGCGTGGCGCCCACCTCGGTGTGGTTCACGAAGCAGTATCCGGAAGAAAAATGGCTGGAACTGCTTGCCGCGTTGCCCGCTAACCTGCGGGTGTATCTGGTGGGCGGTCCGCCCGATGTGGCGTCCTGCGAGCGCTTGGCCAGCGCCAGTGGCCGGGAAAATGTGCAGAGCCTGGCCGGTCATTTGAGTTTGCTGGCCTCGGCGGCGCTCATGCGCGGGGCGGTGATGAACTACGTGAACGACTCGGCTCCCATGCACCTGTGCTCGGCCGTGGGCGCTCCCGTGACGGCGGTGTTTTGCAGCACGGTGCCCGAATTTGGATTTGGGCCGCTCTCGCCGGTTTCGTACGTGGTTCAAACGAAAGTGCCGCTGCCCTGCAAGCCCTGCGGCCTGCACGGGCACGGAGCCTGCCCGCTCGGGCACTTTCAGTGCGCGCATACCATTGAGGTAGGACAGCTGCTTGAGTCAGTTAACAGCTAACAATTTTCAGTGAACAGTCAAGTCCGGCTTTGGATTGTTAACGACTAATTGTTTACCGTTAACTGTTCAGTGATAATTGTTCACTGGCCCAAGTACCTTTGTACTTCTTATGCCTGACTACGAAATTTACGAATATCCAAACGGTATCCGCTTGCTGCACAAGCAGGTACTGCATACCAAGATTGCGCATTGCGGCTTCCTGCTCGACATCGGTTCGCGCGATGAAGCTCCTCACCAGCAGGGCTTGGCCCACTTCTGGGAGCACATGGCCTTCAAAGGCACTGAAAAGCGCAAGTCGTTTCATATTCTCAACCGCCTCGAAACCGTGGGCGGCGAGCTGAACGCCTATACCACCAAGGAAAAAATCTGCTTTTACGCGGCCTTGCTCAGCACGCACTTCGAGCGCGCGTTTGAGCTGCTGACGGACCTCACCTTCCACTCCATCTTTCCCGGCCGCGAGGTGGAGAAGGAGCGGGGTGTGATTCTGGAAGAAATGAGCATGTACCAGGATGCCCCAGAGGACGCCATCATCGATGACTTCGATACGGTGGTGTTTGGCGACCATCCGTTGGGGGTTAACATTCTGGGCACTCGTGAGAGCGTGAGCCGCTTCCAGAGCGCCGACTTTCACGCTTTTTTGCAGGAGCAGATGCGCACCGACCGGCTGGTCTTCAGCTCGGTAAGCAACCTGCCATTCAAGGAAGTGAAGCGACTGGCCGATAAGTTTCTGGCGCCGCTTCCGGCCCGGCTTGGCCCGCGGGTGCGCCAGCCGGTGGGCAGCTACCAACGCAAGCTACAGGTCGAAACCCGGCCAATCACCCAGGCGCATTGCCTGGTGGGCGGCCCGGCCTACTCAATTGGGGACGAGCGCCGCATCCCGTTTTTCATGCTGAACAACATTCTGGGCGGCCCCGGCATGAACTCGCGCCTGAACCTGGCCGTGCGCGAGAAATACGGCCTTGTGTATACCATCGACAGCACCTACTCGCCCTACACCGACACCGGCCTATTCGGCATCTACTTTGGCACCGAAGGCAAACAGGTAAAGCGCACGCTCGGCTTAGTGCAAAAGGAGCTGAAGCTGCTGCGCGAAAAGTTGCTGACCACCAACCAGCTGCACGTGGCCAAGCACCAGCTCATGGGGCAGCTCGCCATGAGCGAGGAAAGCAACAGCGGCCTGATGCAGCTCCTGGGCAAAAGCACCCTGGATTTGGGCCGCGTGGAGCCGTTAAGCGAGATTTTTGAGAAAATCGAGCGTATTTCGGCTGCCGAGCTGCGCCAGATGGCCAACGAAGTGCTAACTGAGGAGCACCTGAGCGTGCTGCAGTACGTGCCGCAGGGCAAGAGAAGCGAATGAACCAGCCGGTGTTCGGGCACGTGGGCAGCTACCGGCCCGGCGACACGTTTCGTAATCGGATAGAGCTGGCCTTTAGCGGCCTACACCGGCCGCGGCGCGCCGGCGTTTGCGGCACCCAGCAGCTCGGGGCCGAGAGCATCGTGCTGGCCGGGCAGTACGAAGACGATGTGTTTGACGAAGATGAAATTCGTTACGCCGGCAACGGCGGGCGGGACGCCAAATCCGGCCATCAGCTGACTGACCAAGTCGCTGTTGGCACTAATCTGGCCCTTTTGAAAAGCCAGGAAACCGGCCAGCCCGTGCGCGTACTGCGCAAGGTGCCGGCCGAGGATGGCGGCGCCGATGTGTACCGATACGAAGGCCTGTATCAGATTGTGGATTCCAGCTACGGGCCCGGCAAGTCGGGATTTAATGTATTTGTGTTTCGACTTCGGCCAATAATCTGAAGCTAGCCTCATCCGTTTGTCATACTGAGCTGGCGAAGCAACTTATCAGTTTAGAACGATTCGTTCTGCAGGGGTAAGATGCTTCGCCAGCTCAGTATGACAGACCATTGTGATTAGCTAACTGTATTTATAATGACTGAAACCGACTCCATCCAAGCCTACGCCGAGCTACACACTGCCCCCGAGCCGCCGCTACTGGCCCAGCTAACCCGCGAAACACACTTGCAAACCATGACGGCGCGAATGAGCAGCGGGCATGTACAAGGCCGGTTTTTGAGCCTACTAAGCCAGCTCATGCGGCCGCGCCGCGTTCTGGAAATAGGCACTTTTTGTGGCTACGCTACGCTCTGTCTGGCCGAGGGCCTGGCGGCAGATGGGATGTTGCACACAATTGAGATTGACCCGGAGAAAGAGGCCCGCATTCGGCGCTACGTAGCGGCGGCGGGCATCACGGCGCAAGTGCAGCTGCACATCGGCGCTGCACTCGACGTTTTGCCGGACTTGGTCGATGAAGAATGGGACTTGGTCTTTATTGACGCCGACAAGCGCAGCAATGACGCTTATTTTGAGGCAGTCATCGGGCAGGTGCGTCCGGGCGGGTTGCTTATTGTCGATAATGTGCTGTGGAGCGGCAAGGTGCTGCCCACGCACGAGCTAAAGAGCGGCGATAAGGATACTCCTTTCGTGCGGGCTTTCAACGATAAAGTAGCCCAGGACGCGCGGGTAGAGCCGGTTTTTCTGCCCCTGCGCGATGGGTTGTTGCTGCTACGCAAGCGGTAATTGGTGGCACCCCGCTTGACTAACGGTTAAACCCGGACTTGCAACCGGCAGTCAGAAGCGTTTGTGTTACCAGTTCTTGTTCTATGCGGCTTTCTACTTTCCTCTTGTTTCTCTTATTGATTGGAACAACTGCGGCCCGTGCCCAGGCACCAGCACCCACCACAGTAAGCGGGCGTGTGGCCGATGGCAAAGACCAGTCACCGCTTATCGGGGCCAATGTGCTCCTCATTCGCTTGCCAGACTCGGTCCGAACCGGCACCGCTGCCGACGCCGAGGGCCGTTTTCAATTCGATAACGTGGCTCCTGGCCGCTACGTGCTTGATGCTTCCTTTGTGGGCTACCAGAAGCTGAGCCAGGCCGTAGCGGTGAACGGCACTCCCGTGCAATTGGGCTTGCTGGGGCTGCAAACCGGCGGTGTGCAGCTCAAGGGCGTGGTGGTGACGGGTCAGGCTGCTCAATCGATCCAGAAGGGAGACACCACCCAATTCAACGCCAGGGCCTTCAAAACCAACCCCGACGCCAATGCCCAAGACCTTATCACCAAGATGCCCGGCGTGACTGTGGGCACCGACGGCAAGGTGCAGGCCCAGGGCGAAGCTGTGCAGCGCGTGTTGGTCGATGGCAAAGAGTTCTTTGGCAACGACCCCGATGCCGTGCTCCGAAACCTGCCCGCCGAAATGGTGGACAAAGTAGAAGTGTTTGACCAGCGCAGCGAGCAGAGCCGGTTTTCGGGCTTCGACGACGGCAATACCACCAAGACCATTAACATCGTGACCAAGGTGGAATTCCGCAACGGTACGTTTGGGCGGGTGCTGGCCGGCGCGGGAACGGAGCGCTACAAAGCCAGCGGCAACGTGAACACCTTCAAGGGCAATCAGCGCATTTCGGTGCTGGCCCAGTCAAACAATGTGAACGAGCAGAACTTCGGCACCGACGACCTGCTGGGCGTGGTGGGCAACTCCAACCAGGGCGGCGGGGGCCGGGGCGGCCGAGGCGGGGGCAACGGCGGTAATGCCGGAGACTTCCTCGTGAACCAGAGCGGCGGCATCACCCGCACCAATGCGGTGGGCCTGAACTACTCAAATTCCTGGAACAAGAAGACCGACATGTCGGCCAGCTATTTCTTCAACCGTGCCACTAACACGTTGCTCAGCAACACGCAACGCCAATACGTGCTGCCCCAGCAAGCCAACACCACCTACTCCCAGAACAACAACCAGAATAGCCTCAACACCAACCAGCGCTTCAACATGCGGCTGGAACACAAAATTGACTCGGCCACCTCCGTGCTGTTTCGGCCGCGCTTCAGCTACCAGCAGAACGAGGCCGCCACTAACATTGGCGGCGTCACGCGGCGTAGCGGCGAGGAACAAAGTCGCATCACGAGCAACTACGGTTCCAACAATGTGGGCCTGAACACCGGCGGCGACCTATTGCTGCGCCACCGCTTTGCCAAGCCCGGCCGCACGGCCAGCCTCAACATCGGGGGCAGCTACAGCCAACGCGACGGCAACAACGCACTGCGCACCGTTGACACCGGTTCGGCCCTCAACAGCCTCAACCAGTCCAGCACTCTCAACCAAAACGGCGGCAACATCAGTGGCAATCTGTCGCTGACGGAGGCCCTCACCCGCAGCGACATCCTGCAGGGCAACTACACCATCAACTACGCCCCCAACAGCTCCGAGAAATACACCTACGACCTGCTCACGGGCGACACCCGCCAACTCAACCAGGGCCTGAGCAACGTGTTCGACAACTACTACCTCACGCAGTCGGGCGGGCTGACTTACCGGCACAACGGCCCCAAGTACCAGGCCAGCGTGGGCGTATCGGGGCAGTATGCCGAGCTGTTCAGCGACGCGCAATACCCCCGTCCCAGCATCGGGCGCTACACCTTCGTGAATGTTTTGCCCAACGCCAACGTCAACTACCGCTTCACGCGGCAGAAAAACCTGCGGTTCAACTACCGCACCAGCACCAGCCCGCCCAACGTGAACCAGCTGCAGGCGGTGGTGAACAATTCCAACCCCCTGCAGCTGACCATTGGCAACCCGACGCTGCGCCAGGAGTTTCAGCACTCGGGCAACCTGCGCTATTCGGCCTCCAGCCCGGAAGTGGCCAGCAATTTCTTCGCCCTGCTGTCGGGCTCGTTCACCCAGGACCCCATTTCCAACCGGACCCTGGTGGCGGCCCGCGATACCACCGTAGTGCCCGAGGGCGCCCCCGCCGTGCGCCTGCCCGCTGGCGGCCAGCTCACCCAGCCCACCAACCTGAGCCAGGAATACACGCTGCGCTCGCTGGTAAGCTACGGCCGGCCCATTACGGCCATCAAAACCAACGTGAACTTGAGCGCCAACGCCAACTTCACCCAACGGCCGGGCATCGTGAACGGGGGGCTTAACTATGCCCGCACGCCCTCGTTCGGGGCTGGCCTCACGCTCAGCTCCAACATCAGCCCGAACCTGGATTTCACTGCTTCCACCACCTCGAGCCAGAACTTTGTGCGCAACACCCTGCAGGCGCGCCTCAACACCAACTACTTTGCGCAGGTCACCCGCTTTCGGTTGGGCTGGATTTTCGGGCCGGGCATCAACCTCCAGACCGACCTCGTGCACCAGGCTTACTCGGGCCTCTCGGCGGGCTTCAACCAGCAGTACGTGTTGTGGAATGCCAGCCTGGGCAAAAAAGTATTCCCCGGCCAGCGCGGCGAAATTCGGGTGTACGCCTTCGACCTATTGGGCCAGAACCGCGCCATCCAGCGCAACGTGACGGAGGCCTACTACGAAGACGTGCAAACCACCATTCTGCAGCGCTACCTCATGTTGATGTTTACTTACAACATCCGGAGCGGCAATGTGGTGGCTCCTGCCGAACCCACTGATGGCGCACGCGGCGAGCGCGGCTCTGGCCGGCCAGATGGTGGCGGCCGCCGCGGCGGTGGCTCGCAGTAGAGGAATAGACCGTCGGTACTAAGGCTTTAAAAACTGGTATTGCCGCGCGCCGCACTATGTACGGCGGGCTATTTGGTCAAAATTCAGGTTCTTTGCAACTTCGGGCGGGAGGTGGCCACGGTGGCCGCCCTCCGTCCGCTTTGTTTATGCGAAATCCTGTAGTGTTGTTTCTGTTGTGGGCCCTGGCGTGGGCGGGTCCGTTGTCGGCCCGCGCGTCGGCCGCTTTTCCCCGGCCGCTGGTGGCCGCCTCGTTCGACGTGCTGGGCCTGCGCTTGGTGCTGAACGATGAAGCGCAACGGCTGGTGCAGCAGAAGGCCGATGGCCTGAGCCGCCACCAGGCCTCGTTTCAGGCCCGGGTCGACATGGCCGATGCCGCGTTTCCCATCATCGACCGCGTGCTGAAAGAAGAAGGCGTACCGCTTGATTTTCGCTACCTGGTGCTGCAGGAAAGCGCTCTGCTCGGCGATGCGCAAAGCGTGCACGAGGCCGTGGGCTACTGGCAGTTTAAGCGCGAAACTGCTGCTGGGCTGGGCTTGGTTATGAACAACAACGTGGACGAGCGCAAGCACCTTACCGCCAGCACCCGCGCCGCCGCTCGCTACCTCTTGCGCAGCAATGCCTCACTTCGCAACTGGCTGAACACCTTATTGAGCTACAACCTGGGCCTAACCGGGGTGAAGCCCTACGTGCTGCCCACCGATGCCAATGCCACGGAAATGGCCATCACCGAGGCTACTTCGCCCTACATCATCATGTTCCTGGCTCATAAAGTGGCTTTTGAGCCAGCTTGTGGCTTGAACCCCAAGCCACCCTTGCGCCTGCAGGAGTTCCCGGCCGTCGGTGGCCAAACCCTCGAAGCCCAGGCCCTAACTCTGCACACTGAGCCTGCAAACCTGGCCGTGCACAACCGCTGGCTGCTGGCCGCGGCCGTGCCCACCGACCGCCCCTATACCCTGATTGTGCCCATCGGCGACGTGTCGCAGGCCATGGGCATCATTGCCAACCAGCGCCTGCAAAGCAGCAAGGAGCTGCTCACCGTGCCCGATGTAAGCCCCTCCACCACGGCTGAAGTACGCCTCAACAACCTGCGCGCCCTGATTGCCCTGCCCGGCGAAACCACTGCCGACCTGGCCCGCCGGGGCAGGAGGCGGCTGGGCGAGTTCCTGCGCGACAACGAGCTGCGGGCTTTCGACGTGGCCATAACTGGCCGTCCTTATTACCTGGAAAGCAAGCGCGACGTGGGCGCCGTGGAATACCACGTGGTGCAGCCCAAAGAAACCGTATTCGACGTGGCGCAGAAGTACGGCATGCGCAGAAAAGCGGTGCTGAATAAAAACCGTATGGCCCGCAACGAGGAACTGCGCCCCGGCCGCCTGCTGTGGTTGCAGCACGTGCGCCCCCGGGAGGTAGCCGTGGAGTACCGGACGATGCCCGAGAGCCGCGGCATCGAACGCCGGCCAATTGTCGCCCCGCAGCCCGTGCGCAGTGAGCCGGTGGCTGAGCAACGCACCAGCGCCCCGGTGGCAAGAGCCAGTAAGCCTTCCAAAAAGCGCCGCCTTGATTCCGAAGAGGGATGGGGCGAGGCGTTGCCCAGCCGGAACCCTCCAGTAGCGGCAGCACCTGCTCCGGCTCGTCCTGCGGCGCCTGCGCCAGCTCCGGTTTCTGTTCCCACGCCGGAATCTGCGCCCGTTCCAGCCCCGGCATCTGCTCCGGTTTATGTGCCCGCTCCGGTGCCAGCGGTGGCTCAGCTGCCGCCCCCCGCAGCGGCGCCGGCCTCGGCACCGTTGGCCGATGAGCCCCGTGAGCCCGAACTGGTAGCAGAATCAGGAATAGAGCCTGTTGCACCTGCCCCGGCCCACGCCGTGGTGGTAGCCAAGCAGGTCCCGGCCGTAGCAGCCCTACCTGCGCCAGTACCGGCCCCCGCCAAGCCTGCGGCCCCACGCCCGGTGCCCGCAGCACCCCGGCCCGTTGCCCCAACCACACCCGCTACTGCCGAAGCCGCGCACCGCGTCGAGCCAGGCGAAACAGTTTACTCTATCAGCCGCCGCTACCAAATGCCTCCGGCTACGCTCATGGCACTTAATAACCTTACGCTGCCAGCTACCTTGGCCGTGGGCCAAGTGTTGCTACTGAACGCGCCATATTCGCAGCCCGTGGCTGCTGCGCCAGTTGCTGCTCCGGTTACCGCGCCTGCTGCCCGGGCCACTGGTGCAGCGGGGCGTCCCAATCCAGCTATTTATGTGCCCAAGCCTGCTGCTTCGCAAGCAACGCCGGCACCTGCTGCTGCTGCCATTCAGCACACCGTTTCAAAAGGAGAAACCTTGTACAGCATCTCCAGGCTGTATCAAGTGACCATATCCGACCTGCAGGCCTGGAACAGCAAGCTCGACGGCAACGTCCGGATAGGAGAGGTGCTCACCGTGAAAGGGAAATAGCGCCGCTGCTAAGCTGCCTGAGCGGTGTAGGCCGTGCGGGGAATCCGCTGGGTGCGGGCGCGCAACAGGGCCACCACTTCCTGGGTACTCCGATGCCGGTCGCCGAGGTTAACGAAATGCTGGGCCAACCGGTCGTAGCGCTTGGTCATCAGGTAAAGAAACACGTGGAGGAAGTGGATGCCGTCGAACACAATGGCATCCTGCCGGGTGTATTCAGCCAGATTCTGGCGGAAGTGATGCGGGTGCTCGGTCCAGTGCAGGGCCGGCTTGAGGTGGTGGCTGATGTGGTAGCCGTCGTTCCAGCACTTATGGTTATAGGCCGTGTTGATGCACGTAATGCTGTTGCGGTAGCAGTTGTCGGGGGCCGTAGCGTCGATGAAGGCGTGCTGTGACCAGTTGCCCAGCATCATCACCACGCGCGAAAGAATGACCGGTAGCACCAGCACCGCCAACGTGGCCGGCAGGTTCACGAACGCCAGTCCAATAGTGGCCGCGATGTACACCAGCTCGCCACGCAGCAGGCGGTAACGCAGCTTGGGCTTATTGCGCCGCGTGAAATACTGCACCAACTGCGGGATGCCGAGTAAGAAAAAGCTGCCCAGGTACTGCGCAAACCCCAGCAGCGAGTCGCGCTGGTAAAACATGGTGGAGCTGTCGTCGTCGGGCAGGTTGTTCTCCGGGTGGTGCATGCCCAGGTGGTGCGTGAAGTAGGTTTCCGGCGTTTGCCCAAACAGCGGCCCAATCACCCAAGGAATGTAATTATTGAGGAAGCCGTACTTCTTTTTGAACAGCACCCGGTGGCTAGTGCAGTGCAGCATCAGTCCAAATGGCCCTTTGAAGCGCAGGTTGCCTAAAAACAGGTAAACGGCCAGGACCGCCCACCACGCCCAGCCCGTGAGCGAGGGAACAAATAGCAGCACCGCCAGCGGCAGCAGCGTAGCCGAAATCTTCAGGATGAGGTAGATGAAAGGTAGGTCGCGTACATCCTGCACGTAGCGGCCAAAAAAAAGGTCGAGGCGGGACGGGTGAGTGGGCGCGAGGTATACCGGGTCGGTTGTGGCAACAAAGCTTTTCATAGCGGGATAGGGAAATTCTTGCTATCCTAAACTAGAAAGCAGATGCGAAATGCTCGGAACCACTGGTGCTGAAGCACGAAACCAGTAGCGGTCCAACAAGGCTTACTGCCGCTTGGTGTAAAACGCGGTAACGCTTAACAAGTTCAACCTCGACGGTTATATAAGAGCGAGCCGCTTGGTCGAAGCCCTAAAAAATGCACCTCTCAGGGAATCAGGCAGCAGGGGAATGGGGTTTGGGAATGCCCACCGGCCGGGGGTATCTTTACTAAAACCGCCGCTCTCGTTATCAATTGCTCACTGTTAATTGATAACTGTTAACTGAAAAATATGCCCATTTTCTCGCACCTTCACTCGCACACCCAATACTCGCTGCTCGACGGCCAGGCCAGCATTTCGGCCCTGATGAAGAAGGCGCAGAAGGACGAGATGCCCGCCGTGGCTCTCACCGACCACGGCAACATGTTCGGGGCGTTCAACTTCGTGGCCGAGGCCAATAAGTATAACGTGAAGCCCATTGTGGGCTGCGAGTTCTACATGGTAGAGGACCGGCACAAGAAAGCCTTCAGCCGCGAGAAAGGCGAGCGCGACACCCGCCACCACCAGTTGCTGCTGGCCAAAGACCAAGCCGGCTACCACAACCTGAGCAAGCTCTGCTCGATGAGCTTCATCGAAGGCTTGTACTCCAAGTTTCCGCGCATTGACAAGGAACTACTGCTGCAGTACCACGAGGGCCTGATTGCCACCAGCTGCTGCATCGGCGCTGAGATTCCGCAGTCCATTTTATTCGAGACGGAGGCGAAAGCCGAGGAAAAGCTGAAGTGGTGGCTCGATGTGTTCGGCGACGACTACTACATCGAAATCCAGCGCCACGGCCTGATGAACTTCGACGGCACCGGCAAAAGCCAGGAAGACGTGAACCAGGTGCTGCTCGGCTTTGCCAAGAAATATAATGTGAAGGTCATCTGCACCAACGACTCGCATTATGTCGACCAGACCGACTACGCGGCCCACGACCTGTTGCTGTGCGTGAACACCGGCGAGGAGCACAGCATCCCGGTCGGGGACGTTCGCACCAACTACTACACCCTGCTCACCAGCAACGGCCAGGTGCGCTACGACCTGCTCGACAACCTGCGCCGCGACCACAGCCGCGACGAAAACGCGCAGAAGCAGTTGCGCCGCATCGACGAGGAACTGCAGAAACCCAAGCCGCACACCCGCTTCGGCTTCGCCAACGACCAGTTCTTCTTCAAGAGCCAGGCGCAGATGAACGAACTGTTTGCCGACGTGCCCGAGAGCGTGGATAACACCAATGAGATTGTGGGCAAAATCACGCCGCCCAAGCTGGCCCGCGATATTCTGCTACCGAACTTTCCCATTCCCGCGCCCTTTGCCAACGCCGATGAATTCCTGCGCGAGCTGACCTACGTGGGGGCCTTCGGGCCCGGCGCGGGCAGCGGCACGGTGAAGATGAGCAAGCCCCCGCGCTACGCCGAGCGCACGCCCGAGATTGAGGAGCGGCTAGATTACGAGCTGCGCATCATTCAGACCATGGGCTTTGCGGGCTACTTCCTCATCACCCAGGACTTCATCAACCACGGCCGCAACATTGGCGTGGCCGTGGGCCCGGGCCGGGGCTCGGCTGCCGGTTCAGCGGTGGCCTACTGCGTGGGCATCACCAACATCGACCCCATTAAGTACTCGCTACTGTTCGAGCGTTTCCTGAACCCGGAGCGTGTGTCCATGCCCGATATCGACATTGACTTTGACGACGTGAACCGTCAGAAAGTCATCGACTATGTAGTTGATAAGTATGGCAAGACCCAGGTGGCCCAGATTATCACCTTCGGTACCATGGCCGCCAAAAGCTCCATTAAGGACGTGGCCCGTGCCATGGAACTGCCCCTGCCGCAAACCAACGACCTCACCAAGATGGTGCCCGACAAGCCAGGCACCACCCTGGCCGGCGCCTTCGCCGAGAATCAGGAGCTGGACATGATTCGCCGCGACGAATCGCCCGAGAACCTCAAGGGTCAGATTCTGCGTCTGGCCACGCAGCTCGAAGGCTCGGTGCGCAACACTGGCATTCACGCCGCCGGCGTCATTATCGCGCCCGACGACATCACGAAGTACATCCCGGTTTCCACCTCCAAAGACTCGGACTTGCTCATCACGCAGTTCGACGGCAAGGTGATTGAATCGGCCGGCATGCTGAAGATGGACTTCCTGGGCCTGAAAACCCTGACCATCATCGTGGATGCCCTGCGCCTGATTGAGCGCAACCACGGCGTAAAAATCGACATCGACGACATTCCGCTGGATGATGAGAAAACCTACGCCATGTACCAGCGCGGCGATACCATTGGCACCTTCCAGTTTGAATCGGAAGGCATGCGCCAGTATTTGAAAGACCTCAAGCCGACGAATATTGAAGATTTGATTGCCATGAACGCCCTCTACCGCCCGGGCCCGATGCAGTTCATCCCGAACTTCATCAACCGCAAGCACGGGCGCGAGGAAGTGGAATACCCGCACGAGCTGCTGAAACCCATCCTGGAGTACAGCCAGGGCATCATGGTGTACCAGGAGCAAATCATGCAGACGGCTCAGATTCTGGCCGGCTACTCGCTCGGTGGCGCCGACTTGCTGCGCCGTGCCATGGGCAAGAAGGACATGAAAAAGATGGCCTTGGAGCGGGAGAAGTTCATCGAAGGCGCTAAGAAGCTGCACGACATCCCGGCTAAAAAAGCTAACGAGGTGTTCGACGTGATGGAGAAGTTTGCCGAGTACGGCTTCAACCGCTCGCACTCCGCCGCCTACTCCGTAGTGGCCTACCAGACAGGCTACTTGAAGGCAAACTACCCGGCCGAGTACATGGCCGCCGTGCTCACCAACAACATGGGCGACATTAAGAAGGTGACCTTCTTCATCGAGGAAGCCCGTAAGCAAGGCGTGCCCGTGCTCGGACCCGACGTGAACGAATCCCTGCTCAAGTTCAACGTGAACCAGGAGGGCGCCATCCGCTTCGGCATGGGCGCCGTGAAGGGCGCCGGCGAACTCGCTGTGGAAAGCATGGTGGAGGAGCGCGAGAAAAACGGCGAGTATTCCGACATCTTCGACTTCGCCAAGCGCGTGAGCTTGCGCACCGTGAACAAGAAAACCTTCGAAAGCCTAGCGCAGGCCGGCGCCTTCGACGGTTTCGGCAAGCACCGCCGCCTGTACTTAGACGCGCCCGCCGGCGACCAGAACCTGATTGAGAAGGCCATGAAAATGGGCCAGCAGCACCAAGCCGCCAAAGAGTCGGCGCAGCACAGTTTGTTCGGGGCCGGGGCCTTCGGAGCGGTGGCTGCGCCGCTGCCCAAAATGCACGAGATGGAGCCCTGGAGCAAAACCGAGCAGCTGCGCCGCGAGAAGGAAGTGGTGGGCTTCTACCTCTCAGGCCACCCGCTCGACAGCTACAAGCTGGAGCTGGACGCCTATTGCACCTGCGGCCTCGATAAGGTGGAAGAGATTAAGAACAAGGAAATGGCCGTGGCCGGCCTCATCAACAATGTCCTGTTCAAGACCACCAAGACCGGGCAGCCCTTCTGTACCTTCACCCTGGAGGACTACGAGACCAGCATCAACCCGGCGCTGTTCCGCGACGACTACACCAAGTTTGCCCCGCTCATCAACCCGCGCAACTACCCCAACGAGCAGGTGCCGCCCATGTACGTGCGCCTCAAGCAGGAACTGCGTCGCCACACCCAAGACCAGTGGGACCTGCGCATCCTGACCATGGAGCCCCTGGCCGACGTGGCCGAGAAGCGCAGCAAGGGCGTGCGCGTGCGCCTCGACCTGCGCACCGTGACCAGCCCCATGCTCGACCGTCTGGAAGAAGCCATCGAAGCCGCCCCAGGCAGCAAACGCCTAGAAATTCAGTTTGCCGAGCCCCACGAACACCTGGCGGTGGACATGTTCTCGCGCCGCTTCCAGATTGAGCCTAAAACTTTTATTGAAAAGATGAAAGAGATGGAAATGGAAGTCTGCACACTGATATAAGGAACCGTCTATCGCAAACGCCGGATGGCGCCGCAGCCGTTTGGCGGGTTATTCTGAGCTTTCGGATAGCAAAAGTGGCGATTAGCCGCTGCTAGCCATTAGCCCATGCCCGGAGCTGAACTTTCCTCGACTTACTCTGTTTAACCATCCAATCTGCTACCTTGCGACCCCGTTGGCCGTATACGCCAGAACAATCTTAAACCCAACCCAAACTAAAATGGGACATAAAGCAATTGAAATAACCGACGCCAACTTTGATGAAATCATCAGCGGCGACAAGCCAGTATTGGTCGATTTCTGGGCCGAATGGTGTGGCCCCTGCCGCATGGTAGGCCCCGTAGTTGAAGAACTAGCCGGCGAATACGAAGGCAAAGTCATTGTGGGCAAGGTTGACGTTGATGCCAACCCCCAGACTTCCATGAAGTTCGGCATCCGCAGCATCCCGACGCTGCTGGTGTTCAAGAACGGTCAAATCGTAGATAAGCAAGTAGGTGCTGTTCCCAAGCACGTACTGGCCCAAAAACTAGAAGCTCAAGTAACGGCTTAAGTCTGTTATTGCTCATAAAGGAAAAGCCCCCTGCCAATCTAGTCTGGCAGGGGGCTTTTCTTATGTATGCTAGTGATGTTTAGCCAAAGGGCCTTCAGCGAGAGCGCCGCTATTAGCCGCGCTGGCAGCGGCGCCAGTTGGCCCGGGAAATGTGGCGTGCTTTGGCCTTGAGTTGCTTCTGGCGTTGGTGAAGTTGCCGGTCAAGCTTTTCAGGAGAAGAAGTTTTCTTTCCCGACCCTATGCCCAAAATACTGCTTTCTGAGGGTGCTGCGGTGGTGGAGATTGAAGTCGTGGTGTGCTCCATCACAACCTCAGTCGGGGTGGCGGCCTGCGTTTGGCCAATTGTCAGGGCCGACAGGGTGCCCATTGCGAACATAAAGTAAAGTTTTTTGTACATCTGCAATGTGTTTAGGTGTTGGTGTCAGTGAGCGGGCCTCCTAGTAAAGGAGCATATGCCGATTTGACAAAGTACTATATTTCAAATTTTTATTACAATAGGTTTATTACAAATAGTTCTGCATTATTTAATAATTTATATTATTCGACTTTGAAAACGCTGCAGCTAACTTGTAATAAGTTATTGGTATGTAATATCTTTCTAAGATATTGGGGTGTTTTAGACGGGATTTATATATTATATTTTACATGTTTCTGCAGGTCTGTCAGCCGGCGCGGTTAGGTGTTTTGAAAGTCCCGTAGCCGGCCTGAATTTGCTTTGTAAAAGACAGCTTAAAGCCCATGCTTTTTGAATAGAAAGGCTCACGGTTACAGCCAACTGTGACGCCCCTAACTGCGTAGGAGGTCCATCTTTCCCCCACCCTTATTCATCCTAATCATGAAACGCCTCCTCAGTTTTCTCGTGTCGTTGAGTTTGATTGGCAGCTCAGCGGCCTTAGCCCAAACTCCTGCTACTCCTGCTGTACCGGCCACACCCCCGGCAACAGCCACCAAGAGCGCCAGCTCAACCAAAACAACTACCCAGACCACGCAAAATCCGGGTCGGGTGACCACCACGCGGTCGACCACCATGCGGAACCCAGCGGGCATGACCAGGTCGTCGACCAGCACCAAGGGCCAGGGCACAATGACCAAGTCGAGCACAATGGCCACGCCATCAGGCAACACCAAGACCAGCAGCAGCACCAAAATGAAGGCCGATGGTACCCCAGACATGCGCTACTCGGAAAACAAGAACAGCACCGAAGTAGTCACGGGCCCCAGAAAGGCCGATGGAACCACCGACATGCGTTACAAGGCCAACAAATCGAGCAAGGTGATGACCAGAACCAAAAAATAACCGCCGCTCCGTTGATACTAAAGCCCTTGCCCGCACCGGCAAGGGCTTTTTTTTATAGCCGTGGCTCGGAAGGAGTTGGCCGTACTATTCAGGCGCCCCTCACAAGCCTCAAAATTGCTGTTTCGGCCCCAACAGCCGCCTGCCTAACTTGCGGTTCCCATTCCAACCAATTCACTGCATGCGCTACACCCCCCTGGCCCCCGAGCTTTTTGTTGAGAACCGCCGCCGCTTCCGCGAGCAACTGCCGCCAGCCTCGCTGGCCATTTTTCAATCCAACGATATCATGCCAACCAACGCCGATGGCACGTTGGCCTTCCGGCAAAACAACGACCTGTTTTACCTCAGCGGGGTCGACCAGGAAGAGAGCATTCTCGTGATTTTCCCGGATGCGCGCCTACCGCAGCACCGCGAAATCCTGTTCCTGAAGGAAACCTCCGAGCACATCCTCATTTGGGAAGGTTACAAGCTGACCAAAGACGAGGCGCGCACCAACTCGGGCATCCGCAGCATCATGTGGCTCGACAGCTTCAACACGGTGCTGCCCGCCCTCATGAACGAGGCCGAAAACGTGTATTTGAATTCCAACGAGCACATTCGGGCCGTGGTGGAGGTAGAAACCCGCGATGCCCGCTTCATTAAGCGCCTGCAGAGCCAGTATCCCCTGCACACCTACCGCCGCGCGGCGCCGCTGCTGCACCGCCAGCGCGCCATCAAGAGCCGCGAGGAAATCAAGGCCATGCGCGAGGCCTGCAGCATCACCGAAAAAGCGTTTCGGCGCTTGTTGGGCTTCGTAAAGCCCGGCGTGTGGGAGTTTGAGCTTGAAGCTGAAATCGTGCACGAGTTCATGCGCAACCGCAGCCGCGGGCCGGCCTATGGCAGCATTGTGGCCAGCGGCAAAAACGCCTGTGTGCTCCATTACACCACCAACGACAACCAGTGCCAGGACGGCGATGTGATTCTGCTGGACTTTGGCGCCGAGTATGCCAACTACGCCGCCGACCTCTCGCGCAGTATCCCGGTCAACGGCAAGTTCACCGCGCGCCAGCGTCAGGTCTATGATTCGGTGCTGGCCGTGATGGATTTCGCAAAGACGCGCCTCGTGCCCGGCGGTGAAATCGAAGCCTACCACCAGGCCGTGGGCGAGTGCATGGAGCAGGAACTCATCAAGCTCGACCTGCTGAATGCCTCCGATGTGAAGAACCAAGACCCCGCCGCGCCGCTCTACAAGAAGTACTTTATGCACGGCACCAGCCACTACCTCGGCCTCGACGTGCACGACGTGGGCTACAAGTACCGCACCTTTGAGGCGGGCATGGTGTACACCGTGGAGCCCGGCATCTACATTCCGGAAGAAGGGCTGGGTATTCGTTTGGAGAATGACATTCTGCTTACCGCCACGGGCAATGAAGACCTGATGGCCAACATCCCCCTGCAGGCCGATGACATTGAGAAGCTGATGGGTGCTGGCAGCAAGTAAGAGCAGTTGAATAAAAAAATGTCATGCTGAGCCTGCTCAGCATGACATTTTTTTGCCCTAGCTCCTGGGGTGGACTATTGAGCAGTGGCCTGCACAATCTGCGGCAGGTACTTGGTTAAGGCATGCACCTGCGCGCGGGTGAAATTGCCTTCCACATCGACCAGCACAAACGAGTCGGTTACGTCGGGCAACTGGCCGATGGCAGCGAATTCAGAAACCCGGTCGCCGTTGGCCCGCACCGATACTTTGAAGTCGTTGCCTAGGGCCGTGCCCGCGGAAATCGGTTCGTACCGGTTGCCTTGTAAGATGCCGGTTGCCTCTTGCACAAGGCCTTGCTGGGCCAGGTTCTCAGCTGAACCGGTTACCGGCGCGAAGCTGATGACCCGTGCCTTCCGGATGCCGGTGATGGCGTTAGTAAGTTCGGAGCCGCCCAGTAGCTTGGCTGCCCGCACCAGGGCCAGGCGTTCGAGCAGGTCGGCCGACCAGTCCATGGTTTTGAAACCCGAGCGGCCTTGGTACTTCGAGAAAAATGAGGCTACGGTGGTGGCGGGAGTGCCGGGACCGGCAGTGCGGCAGCCCACCATTAGCAAAAACAGAAATAGGACGGGAAAACGGAGTTTTTGAATCATGAGACAAAAGTGGTATTGAGATAGGTGCGTTGTACGCACGCAGCCCTTCCCGCGGTTGCCTCATGCGCTGTGAAGTAGCTACCGGCTTTCTTCCTGCACCTTTTCTTCCTTGGTCGCTCCATCAGCGGCAGGCGCTTCAAAATCTATTGTATTTAGAAAAAACACCTCCCGGTCGGGGCCGCGCTCGGAGCGCACGCGCTGGTAGCCCGTGGCCACAAACCGACTGCCGAACCAGGGCAGTAAATCGGCCTGAAAGGTGTCGGCTGCCCGCTCTTTGCCTTGGTCGGTGGGGCCAGTGCCGGTCTGGATGAGTACCTGATGGTCGTTAGGCGATGACTCGGCGCGGTTTATCAGCTTGTAGCGCAGTTTATCTTCGTCGAGATAGGCCAGCACCAAGCGGCCATCGGGCAAGGTTTGCAGCCGCACGGCTTCTTCCAGGTTGTAGCGTCGCAGGTTTTCAACCACGAAGGTGTTGTCCCAAATCAACGCGCCCGACCGGTCGAAGCCGCATACCAGCGCGTGGGTGGTTTGGTAGCCGTCGAAGACGCGCGAATTGCCATAGCTTGGCCCGAACTGGTTGCCGATGTTGTTGAAGGGGCCCGTGTAGGTGCCGTAGCTGTTGTAGCGATAATGCGGGTAGTAAACCTCCGCCACCAGCACGTAGCCGCCATCGGGCTGGGGCACCAGCTCGTGCAGCAACAGGCGGTAGCGCCAGCGCAGCGGCGGTACCGAGCGGGCTATCCGGCGCTGGGTGCGCTCACGCAAGCGGGCTTGGCGCGAGGGCTTTAAGTAATCGAAAAAATGTTTGAGGCGTAGAAAATCGTAAAACCGCAGCGGTGGTTTGGTGCCCAGATTGGCCGCCGAGCGGAGGTCGGTAGCAAACAAGCCTTGCGCGAAATTGGGGTCGCGCAGGGAGTAGGTGCCCATCAGCAAGCGGGCTGTGGTGTCCTGCGGCGGAGTAAGCTGGGCCGTGATGAGGCTGCGGTCGCTTTCGGTTTGCACAAATTCGGAGCTTACCAGCTGGCCACGGTCGGTGAGTTGCTTGAGCAGCAGACGCGACTTGCGGCCATTGGTTTGGGTCACCACGTATTCGGCGCGCCGCGTAGCGGCATCGGCCACGAAGGTGAGCTGCGTGGGCATGGTCTCGTAGATGGACGAGAGGTACTGCATCTGGCCAGTGGCAACATCCAGCAGCAGGGCCGTTACGTGTTGCTGGTCGTTGAGGAGCACCGTGGCAAACAGGCGGCCGTCAAGGGCCTTGAGCTCGACAATTTCGCGGCTCAGCTTCGTTTCGTACTGTTGGGTACGCACTTCGCCCAGACGGCCGTTGTAGGCGGCGGCCCACAGCCGGCCCGGCACATTTTGCGACGAAAACAGGGCGTATACGGTGTTGCCCTCGGCGCACATGCGCTTAAACTCAAACTCATCGGGCACCTCCAATGCCAGCTCGTGGCGGAGCTGCAGGTTGCGGTCGTACTGCTGAAAGCTGAAAGAAGACTTCCGCGAAAGCGTCTGCGTGCGGCCTACCAGCAGCACCACAGTGCTATCGGCTGCCAAGGGTTGCACGTGCACTTCGCTGGTCGACACGGCCAGCGGCAACTCGGTGCGTGCCGACTGCCGGGGTGCGTTAGGCGGGGGCGGAGGCAGGGCGCGCCTCTGAGCGTGCAGTGCCGGCGAGGCAGCCAGCACCCACAGCGAGAGCAGCAGGGAAGGGTAGTAAAGTTTCATGCCCATGCGCCGTAAAAAACAATTGTAAAAGCCTACTCCAACGAGGGGTAACTATTTTAAAGATACAACTGAACCACGCGTTTCTGTTCCGCAAAAAGGCAGCTTTATTTCGCGCCGAGCGCCAGAATAGCATCAAATTCTTCGGGCCGCACGGGCAACACCGAGAGCCGCGACTGGCGCAGCAGGGCCAGCTCGCTCAGGCGGGCATCGGCTTTGAGCTGGGCCAGGCTCACGGGCTGGGGTAGGGGCTGCACGGGGCGCAGGGCCACGGCCACCCACGGCGAGCCGGCATCGGCGGTGGCGTCGGGTGCTGCGGGCTCGGCCACTTCGGCAATGCCCACCACAGCTTTTTCGCTCACGCTGTGGTAAAACAGCACTTGGTCGCCGGGTTGCATCAGGTTCAGGTTGTTGCGGGCTTGGTAGTTGCGTACGCCAGTCCAAGCAGTGCCATCTTCCAGCACAAATGTGGCCCAGGAATACGCTTCGGGTTCAGATTTAACAAGCCAATGCTTCATGTGGTGAGGGGGTAAGGCAGCGAAATGGTTGAGTTTTGAATGATTACGGGACAAAGCTAACTGCCCCGCTATCCAGCCTCGCACTGGTTGTATGATGCCGCTAGGACTTCAATTCACCACCTACTTGCCCAATACTTTATTCAGGTACGCCTGAAAGGCGGCTGGCCCGCCGGCTATGTAGCCGGTTTTGGCTAATACTTTCCCTTCCGGCGACACTATCACCGCCAGCGGAAAATCACCTTCGCGGTTGAGCTGGGCCGCGGCTGCTTGGTTGAGTTGGGCCTGAGCGGGCGTGGGCTGGTTCTGGGCCTGGCGGGGATAGTCGAAGTGAGCCAGCACCAGCCGGTTGTGCGCGTAGGCTGTGAAGGCAGGCTGCGAGAAAACTTCCTGCTCGAACACTACGCAGGGCTGGCACCAGTCCGAGCCCGAAAAAACGGCCACCAGTGGTCGGTTTGTGGCCTTGGCTTGGGCCTGAGCGGCTCGCAGGTCGGCAAACCAAGCCGTTGAAGAAGCCGCGGAGGTACCGCTCGTCACCGGATAGTTTAATATGACCTGCGGCGACGAGCTGAGCGGCGAGGTGGGCTGCGGCATACTGGCTGGGGCAGGCTTCACGGTGGTTTCAGCTGTAGCGGAACTAGCGGATTTTCCCTTAACAGGTTGCTGCGCCTGAGTGGAGCACGCGCTGACCAACGGAAGGAACAGCACGGCGGCCCATATCGGCCAAAGAGCGCTTGCAAAAGACATGTTCAAAAGCAGAAGGATAACAGGCGCAAAACGCCTTTGCGAGCAAGGCAGTTCTTTCGGCCCTTGCAAATGAGAAGGAGTTGACTGCTGAATTTCCAAAGTTTACCTACCAGTAGGCGCTACTGTAGCCGCCGCACCTTAAGCACGTGCCGGATAGAGTCAAGGTCAAGGATTTCCAGCGTGTAGGATGAGTCCTTTCCTTCCGCAAGGTTGACGCGCAGTCGGTTGCCACGGTCCATGGCCCAGGTGCCGTCGCGCCCTGCCAAGCCTTCGGTGGGGGCAACGTCGAACTGCTCGAAGCGGCTGAACGGCTTAATCGCAAAGCCCGTGCGGCCCCGCGATGGCGGAAAAGCGTAGGTATTGGGCCGGTATACCAGCGTGTCACCCTCGTTCTCCTCCCGCGAGAGCAGCCACGTGCCTTCCAGCTGCTTCATAGTGGGTATAACGCTGGAGCGGCGCGACTTGCAGGCGCCGAAAAGCAACAACAACACGGGCAGCAGCCGGGCAACAGAAGGCAACTTAAGCATGGTGTTCTGCGAAAAGAAGTGGGCTGAAAGGTAAGGCCAATCAGCTAGGTACGTGGTTTTGGCGTGAGTGGCCATCGGTAGCCGAACCGCGTAAGCACCGGCGTACGCTACATTCGTTCCCACAAAACCCCTATCCTGTGGATAATCGCGCCCTCACTCGCGCCTTCAAGCTGGCTGCCCAGCTGATGGAGCTGCACGACGAAAACCCCTTTAAAATCCGCGCCATCGAAGGCACGGCTAACGCCCTCGATGCCCTCAGCTTCCCCGTATCGGAGGTGGAGCGCTCCGGCCTGCCCGACCGCACGGGTCTCAGCAAAACTGCCGCCGCCAAAGTAGCCGAGCTGCTCGATACTGGCACGTTCTCCGAGCTGCAGCGCCTGCTCGACGTCACGCCGCCCGGCGTAGTCGAAATGCTTGACATTAAAGGCATCGGCCCCAAAAAAATCCGCAGCCTGTGGCGCGAGCTTGGCATCGAAAGCACCGAGCAGCTGCGCGAGGCCGCCGAAAGCGACCAAGTGAGCAAGCTGAAAGGCTTCGGCAAGAAAACCCAGGAGTCCATCCTCGAATCCCTGGAGTTTGCCGGCCAAAGCAAAGGCAAGCTGCTTTACCCGCAGGCCGAAGTGTTGGGCGAGGAAATTGCTGCGCTCTTGCGTAAAGCCCTCAATACCGAAAAAGTAGCCGTAGCCGGAGAAGTTCGCCGCCGCCTCGAAACCGTGGAAACGGTTAGCGTAGTAGCAGCTGGCACCAAGCCTCTTAAGGCTCACGAGCTGCTCAATACCATGGACGGCCTCACCGCTGACCCGTGCCGCTCGGGGCCGTTTGCCTGGCGCGGCACGGCCACCAGCTCCGGCGTGCGGGTAGAAGTGCTGCTGACCACGCCTGAGGAATTTGTGACTGAGCTGTTCCTGAACTCGGCTGCCGAAGAACATTTGTCGGAAGAAGTGCCGGGTTCCACCACACTCCGCCAGTGGGCCCGCCGAGAAAAATTCCAGCAGGAAGAAGCCCTTTATGAAAAAGCCGGCCTGCAATTCATCGTGCCCGAGCTGCGCGAGGGTCTGGGCGAAATAGCCCTAGCCGCCGAGAAAAAGTTGCCCCGCTTGCTAGAGGACGGCGACCTGCGCGGCTCCGTGCACAATCACAGCACCTACTCCGACGGCAATCACAGTCTGCGCGAAATGGCCACCTGGCTGCGCGACCACAATTACGAGTACCTGGGCATCTGCGACCACAGCCAGGCTGCTCACTACGCCAACGGCCTCGGCGCGGAGCGGGTACGCCAGCAGCACCAGGAAATTGACAAGCTGAACGCCGAGCTGGCTCCCTTCCGCATCTTCAAGGGCATCGAAAGCGACATCCTCAGCGACGGTTCCCTCGACTACCCGTCCGACGTGCTGGCCAGCTTCGATTTCATCGTGGCCTCCGTTCACTCCAACCTGAAAATGGACGAGCGCAAGGCCACCGAACGCCTGCTCCGCGCCATCGAGAACCCCTACACCACCATGCTGGGCCACCCCACCGGACGTCTGCTGCTGCGCCGCCAGGGCTACCCCATCGACTACAAAGCCGTCATCGACGCCTGCGCCAAAAACCAAGTCATCATCGAGATAAACGCCAACCCCTGGCGCCTTGACCTCGACTGGCGCTGGGTGCGCTACGCCCTCGACCAGGGCGTGATGCTCAGCATCAACCCCGACGCCCACCACACCGACGGCTACGCCGACATGCGCTACGGCGTTCTTATGGGACGCAAGGGACTTTTGACCAAGGAAATGACGTTCAACACGAAGTCGCTTGATGAAGCGGCAGCCTATTTTGAGAAGCGCAAAGCTGGAATCAAGCCCCCACTGGAATACAAAAAGTCGTTGTTTGAATAAAGAACGACCAACTCCCCTCCTTCGCGAAGGAGGGGAGTTGGTCGTTCTAATAGCCCATGAAAATCCTCGTTCTCCGTTTTTCCTCCATCGGCGACATCGTCCTCACCACGCCCGTGGTGCGGGCGCTGGCCCAGCAGGTGCCGGGCGCGGAGGTCCATTTCGCCAGCAAGCCCGGCTATCGCGGCTTGCTGGAGGCCAACCCTTACATCACCAAAGTCCACAGCCTCACCGGCAGCCTGGGAGAGTTGGTCAAAGAGTTAAGGGCCGAACGGTTCGACTACATTGTTGACCTGCATAATAACCTGCGCACCCGCCTTATCAAGCTGCAGCTGGGCGTAAAATCCAACAGCTTCGACAAGCTGAACTGGCAGAAATGGCTGCTGGTAAATTTCAAAGTCGACAAGCTGCCCCGCGTGCACATTGTGCAGCGCTACCTGGAAGCGGCTGCCCCGCTGGGGGTCAAAGACGATAAGCGGGGCCTCGATTACTTCATCCCGGAAAACCAGGAAGTAGACCTGACCACCTTGCCGACCGCGTTCCAGCGCGGCTACGTGGCCGTGGCCATCGGCGCCCAACATGCCACCAAGCGCTTGCCCGTCGAAAAGCTCATCGAGCTGTGTGGCAAGCTGTCCCGCCCCATCGTGCTGCTGGGCGGCCCGGAAGACGAAAGCATCGGCCACGTCATAGAACAGGCGTTTGAGACTCAGGCGGCGGTTCAAGCACCGGCCAATGTCGTCCCCAGCAATCCTTATTATTTTCCAATCAACCCGCCCAATACCTTAGTCATTCACAACGGCTGCGGGCGCTATTCGCTGCACCAATCGGCCTCGCTGCTGCGACAGGCGCAATTCGTGGTTAGCCACGACACCGGCCTGATGCACATTGCCGCAGCCTTCGGAAAAGAAATCTTCAGCGTCTGGGGCAACACCGTGCCGGCCTTCGGCATGTATCCTTACCGCACCGAATTCAAAGTGTTGGAGGTGCCCGACCTGCCATGCCGGCCGTGTTCCAAGATAGGTTTTGCCCAATGCCCACAAGGCCACTTCAAGTGCATGCGCGACCAAGCGCTGGACTTGGAACTGCCACCTTCGCGCGACGGTCGCTAAGTCGGCAGTGAAGTAAACGCCTGTCTGCCAAGGAAACTCCTATAAAATTGAGGCCCGTCTGTCATTGCGAGCGCAGCACGGCAATCCTTCCTAGTCTCAGCGGCCAGCCCTATAATCTGATAAGCTCAAGCTCCTTGATTCATGTAAAAAAGCCCCAACACTTTGCGGTATTAGGGATTTTTACATTATTTGGCTTCGCGCATTGAAACGACGGGTTGCCGCGCTGCGCTCGTAATGACAGGTACAAGAAGACTATCTGCCTCGCAAGGCGTTACCCAATCTGCTCGAAGCCGCAATAGCTGTGCAGCACCTGCGGCAAGTCGATGCCGGTGCTGGTCTGGTTGTTTTCGAGCAGCGCGGCCACGATGCGTGGCAAAGCCAGGGCCGAGCCATTGAGCGTGTGCAGCAGCTGGGTTTTGCCGCCATCGGCGCGGTAGCGGCACTTGAGGCGGTTAGCCTGGTAGGTCTCAAAGTTCGACACCGAGCTTACCTCGAGCCAGCGACCCTGGGCGGCGCTCCACACCTCAAGGTCATAGGTGAGGGCGGCGGTGAAGCTCATGTCCCCGCCGCAGAGGCGTAGCACGCGGTAGGGGAGGTTCAACTGCTGCAACAGGCTTTCGACGTGGGCCAGCATGGCTTCCAGGGCGTCGTAGCTATGGTCGGGCTCGGTGATTTGTACGATTTCGATTTTGTCGAACTGGTGCAGGCGATTGAGGCCGCGCACATCGGCACCCCAGGAGCCGGCCTCGCGGCGGAAGCAGGGCGTGTAGCCAGCCATGCGCACGGGCAGCTTGTCCAAGGGCACAATTTCGTCGCGGTAGATATTGGTCAGCGGCACCTCAGCCGTGGGAATGAGGTAGAGGTTGTCCTTGGCGTCGTGGTACATCTGGCCGTCCTTGTCGGGGAGCTGACCGGTGCCGTAGCCGCTGGCCTCGTTCACCAAAATCGGCGGCTGCATTTCGGTGTAGCCAGCGTTGCGGGCCTGGTCCAGAAAAAAGTTGATGAGCGCGCGCTGGAGCCGGGCGCCCTGGTTCTTATAGACCGGGAAGCCGGCGCCGGTGATTTTGTTGCCGAGCTCGAAGTCGATGATGTCGTACTTTTTAATCAAATCCCAGTGGGGCTGGGCATCGGGGCCCAGGGTGGGCTTGGTACCGTGCTCGCGCACCACCTCATTGTCGGCGGCGGCGCGGCCTTCGGGCACGCTGGCGTGCGGCAGGTTGGGCAATTTGTAGAGAAGCTGCTGCTGTTCTTTTTCTACCTGCGCCAGCTCGGTGGCGGCGGCCTGGGTGTGCTGCTTCAGCTCGGCAGTGCGTGCTTTTAGGGTTTCGGCCCCAGCTTTGTCGCCCGATTTCATGAGGCCCCCAATCTGGCGGGCCAATTCGTTGGCTTCGCCCTGGGAGGCGTCGTGGGTGGTTTGGAGGGAGCGGCGGCGCTGGTCCAGGTCGAGAATGGCGGCCACGTCGGCTTCGGCGGTGGCATAATGTTTTTTGGCGAGGCCAGCCAGCACCAACTCGGTCTGGTCGCGGAGAACGGAAATCTGCAGCATGGGGTACGAAGTGGAATGGGGGCAAATGTCGGAAGTAAAACCGGCCGGAACCACAGGCTGCTGCGGGGGCCTGCGTTGGGCACGCAACTTATTCTGCGATACGTTGTGTTAAAGTTTGCGAGGCAGGCATCCGATTTGGCAGTTTGCCCGTAATGCGCTAACATTGCGTTAGCAACCGGCCGCCGTGGCAGGAGCAACGGGCCCCAGCGCCCGCCTCCGGCCCGTCTTTTGCTGAATCCCCGCGGCCCCTTTCTGCACCTGATTTCTTGCTTATCCATTGCGCTCCGCGCGCTGCTATGCTGTATAGCCCGCGTTTCTTGCCAATGTTATATCCGCGGCCAGCCCGCTTTCGTGCTGCAGCTGGCTTTTTTAGCCCCCAAGCGGGCTTTCTGGGTCACCAGCCCCTCGCCTTAAGCCGATGTTTCTCCCCCTATTCCCTTTATGCACACCATTAACGAGTTGAAGGACCGGCTGCTGTCCGACCTGAAAGAGATTGCTGAAAAAATGAACGTCGGCAACTTCAAGCGGCTCAGCAAACAGGATTTGATTTACAAAATCCTCGACCAGCAAGCCTTGGTTCCGAGCTTGGCCGAGCAAACCGCTACCCCGGCCCCGGCCGCCGCTGCCGAAGCTCCGGCAGCGCCAGCCCCCAGCCGGGCCAAAGGCCGTCGGCCAGCTCCCAGCACTGCCGAGCAGCCATTTTCGGACGTAGCCCCGCCTGCTCCCAAAGCTGCTAACGGCCGCGCCCCGCGCGAGCTGCGCCGCGAAGCGCCCGCCGCGCCGGCGGCGACTACCGTTGAAATCCTGGACCCCATCGAAGGTCTGGCCCTAGTGCCCGGCAGCGATGCCACGGGAGCCTCTTTGGCAAATGAGCCGGTACCAGTGGCTGCTCCAGAGCCCGCCCAAGACGCGGCTCCCAGCGCCGACGAGCAAATCAACGGCGGCGAATTAGCCAATAATACCGACCAAGCGAATAGCGCCGAACAGGATGCCACTACCGCCCGCCCCGAGCGCCGGGAGCGCCAGCGGGTAGACCGTGCCGGCCGCCCCATTACGGAGCAGCGCGCTGCCGAAATGGCCGCCGAGAAAGCCGCCGAGGCTGCCGCTGCCGCTGAAGCTGCTGCCGGAGCCACAGAAAACGGCACCGATACCCGCACCGGCAACCCCGACGACCGCCGTCGCGAGTTGGGTGGCAACGGCTTCGCCGACCGCCGCGAAAACCGCGCCGACCGGTTTGAGCGCGATAACCGAGAGGTGCGCGACGGCCGCGAGCAGCGGCCCAACCGCAACGACCAGCCGCGGGAAAACCGCGAACCCCGGAATGACCAGCCCCGCGAGCAGCGCGAACCACGGGAACAGCGTGAGCCCCGCAACGACCAGCCCCGCGAAAACCGGGACGGCCAACCCCGCGAGCCGCGCAACGACCAGCCGCGCCCCGAGCGCGATGGCCGCGACAACCGCAACCTGACCCGTGAAGAGCGCTACGCCCAGCGCGACTTGCAGCGCCAGCAGCGCGCCCTCAACCCCGACGGTACGCCCCGCACCGACCAACCCCAGCGCGAGCCCCAGCAGCAACGGGAGCCCCAACGCCCCGCCCGCCAGGAACTTGACCTGGTGGTGCCCGGTGGTGGCACGTTCGAACTGATGCCCGATGGTGGCTACGGTTTCCTGCGCTCGCCCTACTACAACTACCTGTCCTCGCCCGACGATATTTTTGTGTCGCCGCAACAGGTCAAGCAGTTTGCCATGAAGCCCGGCGACACGGTGATATGCACCATTCGTCCGCCGCGCGAAGGCGAGAAGTACTTTGCCCTTGTGGGCGTGGACAGCATGAACGGCCGCACCGTGGAGGAAGTCCGCGACCGGGTGCCGTTTAGCCACCTTACCCCGCTGTTTGCCGACCAGCGCATGAAGCTGAGCACGAAGTCCAGCCAAATCAGCACCCGTGTGCTTGACTTGTTTGCGCCCATCGGCAAGGGCCAGCGCGGCCTGATTGTGGCCCAGCCCAAAACCGGTAAAACTGTGCTGCTGCAGGAAGTGGCCAACGCCATTTCGGAAAACCACCCCGAGGTGTACCTGATGATTCTGCTCATCGACGAACGCCCCGAGGAAGTAACCGACATGGCCCGCACCGTGAAAGCCGAAGTGCTCAGCTCGACCTTCGACGAAACGGCCGACCGCCACGTGAAAATCGCCGAAATGGCGCTCGACAAGGCACGTCGCCTCGTGGAGTGCGGCCACGACGTGGTAATTCTGCTCGACTCCATCACCCGCTTGGCGCGGGCCTACAACACGGTGCAGCCCAGCTCGTCGCGCATCCTCTCGGGTGGTATTGATGCGGGTGCGCTGCAAAAGCCCAAGCGCTTCTTCGGTGCGGCCCGCAACGTGGAAGGCGGCGGTTCGCTCACCATCATCGCCACGGCCCTCATCGAAACCGGCTCCAAGATGGATGAGGTTATCTTCGAGGAATTCAAAGGCACTGGCAACATGGAGCTGCAACTGGACCGCAAGCTGGCCAACAAGCGCGTGTTCCCGGCCATCGACATCCCGGCTTCCGGCACCCGTCGCGAAGACCTGCTCATGAGCAAGGACGAGTTGAGCCGCGTGTGGGTACTCCGCAAGTTCATGTCGGACATGACCGCCACGGAGGCCATGGAATTCCTGAAAGACCGCATCAAAGGCACCAAGGACAACGAGGAATTTCTCATTTCCATGAACGGCTAAACAGCCCCATTGCATACAAAAAGCCCGCTACATTGCTGTAGCGGGCTTTTTGTGTCTAATAATTAATGCCTAATAAATAGGTGTAGCATCTAGCAATGGGGTATCATAGCATCAGGAAAACGCCCATGCTTGATAATAAATTCAACTATTGAGTAATTAATTTTTTTATGCTGAGCAATACCGCCGAATGAAGTTGTTAATCAGTATGGATTTACGGAACAATGCTGCCATTAACCGGACGATAACGTCAAAGCTCGGAAACACCAGGCCGCGGTCTTTGAAGGAAGCAAGCCACAATCCGGCGTTTACTTTGTTTCATGCCAATGGAATCTACCCCCGCCTCCCTGCCCGAATTGCTCTACATCCACGACCCGCTGTGCGGCTGGTGCTACGGCATGAGCCCGGTCATTAACCGGGTGCAGCAAGAGTTCGCCGGTAGGCTGGATGTGTCGGTGCTGTGCGGCGGCATGGCCACGGGCGAGCGCGCCACGCCCATTGCCGAAACCTGGGGCTACATCAAGGATGAGCTTGCTGATGTGGAAAAGGCAACTGGCGTGGCGTTTGGGTCTGCCTTCAAGGCCTTGGCCGAAGCGGGGGCTTACTTCTACGATTCGGAGCGGCCCTGCCGCGCCATCGTGGCTTTTCGCCAAATTACCCAGGACCTAGCCAAAGCGGTAGGCTTCGCTCATGCCGTGCAGGCCGCGCTGTTTCAGCATGGGCAGGACCTTAACGAGCCCAGTACTTACAACAACTTGCTAGTGCCTTTTGGCGTGGATGTTGTTGAATTTCAACGCCGTTTTGCAGCGCCCGAAACGGCCCGCGCCACGCAGCAGGAGTTTGCGGCGGTAGCGCGCATTGGAGTGCAGGGTTTTCCAACTAGTGTGGTGCGCATTGGCGAGCAGGGCTACGTACTGGCTCGGGGCTACCAGCCCTACGAACAGGTTCGGCAGGGCTTGGAGCAGTTGCTGGTGGAGGCCCAGTAGACGGCTGCATTGGTTATAAGTGTATTACTTGCTTCTTGAGTGGCGACCAGGCAATGCTGCGGTTTTCTTTCCCCACCAAGTAGGTGAAGCGGACACTTTGGAAGCGTTTGCGAAGGTCATCCCAAGTAGCTCGGTCGGGGCTATTGGGCCCGGTGGGGTAGGGGGTGGACGTAGCGATGGCCGGGCTGGAGAAATTTGACGGTCGAAAGAAATCGTTCATGCGCCGCCGTATATACGCTTCCCGCTCTGCGGGGGTGGCAGTAGTGGCTTTCATTTCGTTGGCCATAGGGACTTCGAGCTCGGCCGCACTGAGCGTTTCCCGGAAAATCACTTCGTCGGCAGCGTTGGTAATGGTGAAGGTAGCCGCCCCTTTCAGCACCGAGGGGCCCCGGAGTACGAGGCGGAACACATCGGGCTTGTAGTCGGGCTGGCTGAAGGCGTATGTTTGCTGCACCAAAACCAATGTGTCGGACTGCGCATTAGCCGCTGCGGTGCGCGTGGTGTCCGGAGTCGGGAATTTCGCGGTATCGGGCGCGGCCTTGTCTGTGATGCGGGCCACCGTGCCTTCGTGGACCGCCGAAGGGGTAGAATTGCAGGCTGCAAGCAATCCAAATAGGGCAAACCAGAATATGCGCATACGTTTTAGAGCGTAAAAGCAGAAACAAGCTCCCTGGTAATACGAAATAAGGTTTCGTAGGGTGCAGTGCAGCTTACCGCCACAAAAGCATGGCGATGAAAGCAGCACTCATGCACAGCGACGAAACCTGGTTCATGCGCATGGTGTGCTCGAAATCGGCCGCGGCTTCATCCTGCCACACCCGCCAGGCCCAGCGGCTGAAAAGCACCACTACCGGCCCGGTGGCTACCAGAAATATTAACAGCGGGCGCATTTCTTGGCGCAGCCAGTAGGCTAAACCCAAGGTGGCGGCCCCCGCCAGCAGCCCCGCCGCCGCAAACACAAACGTGCCCCGAATGCCCAGGCGCAAGCTCAGGGTGCGGTCGCCGCGCCGAGCATCTTCTGCGTGCTGGTATACCTGAGTAAGCGGATAAGAGCCGCACAAAAACAAGGTGCTAACCAGGGCCAGCAGCAAATTTGTTTTCTCCAAAAGCTGCGTTGCAGTTGCACCTGCGCCTACTTGCGTCATTAGAAAAGTGAAGGCGCCCTGAAACACGACCACCACCACTGTGCTCAGCAGTGGGTATTTTTTCAGGCGAATGCCGTCGTAGCTGTACGCCTTGGAAACCAACAGATAGGCCACCACCAGCGCCGCAAACGGCAGCGAAATCAGGGCCGCGCCTACCACGGCCAGCGCATCGAACAGCCACACGAGGTGCAGCAGCTCCGGGGTTACTTTGGGAGGTGCTTTGAGGCCCCCGATGCTGCCTTCGTCCTTGTCGTAGTAGGAATTGTAGCCGTTGGAAGCCGGGTAGGCCAGCAGGTGCAATACCACAAACACGCCCGCCGCTTTCCACCCGCTCCAGGGCCCGCGTAGGGCGCTCAGCCCAAACCAGAACACGGGCATGAGGTAAATGGAAAACGGAATGCGCAGCAGCAGCAGTGCGCGTTGGTAAGCAGCAAGGGACATGCACGAAAGTAGAACGAAGCACCGCTTCTTGCTACTTGGGCCAGCCGATTAGGTAGGTAACCTCCGGTCCCCAGGAGTGTCGTTTTTTGCCTGCTTGCCAGACGAACAGCCCGGCTGGGTCGGCCGCATGAGCCAGGGCTAGCAACTCATCAGGTGAGTACATGCGCAGCAGCGACACCGAACCGTCCCAGATGGTGCAAAGGGGAATAACGGGAACGAGGTAAGTGAAAAACAGCCGGCTGAGCCGAAACGGCCGGAAAAAAGGGGTGAGCAGCAGCTGGGCCACGGGCAGTACCGTCCAAGCCAACAGCAGCTCGCGCCAATGCTTGCCCGCGCCCTCAAATACCCCAATGCCGGTGCCTGCCCGCACGGCATCATGCAGCATGGCTTGGGCCGCAGCCGGCGGAAAATGGTGGAAGGCCGAGAAGATGGTGCGGAAGCCCCGCAACTGGGCCGGTACAGAAAGCGCATTCACGGACGCAGGCTCGTAGCCGATGGCCCCCGCGGTCCGCTGGGCGATGTCGGCCCAGGCGTCGGGCTGGGGGTAAAGGTCGGTGAGGGTGATGGTGGTATCGCGCAGGCCTTCGGCTTGCAGGGCACGCCACACGGTTTCGGTGCCGCCGCCCGCACCCGCGCCCAGTTCCAGCAGGTGGGTTTGGCCAGTGCAGCGCAGGCCCTCGGCCAGCAGCGGCGCAATGGGCCGGTAAATGCCCAGGGCCGAAATCATGAACCGCAAGTAGTCCATCAGTCCCGCCCGAATGACGGTTGGGAACCACGGCAAATCCTCAAATTCGAACAGGCGAAGGCGCACACGCATGGTTCAGGGATACGCAGAAACGAAATGGTCCGACGACTTTTTAAGTCATCGGACCACAAAGCGGGTGATTCAAGAAATAAACATGGCCGCTGTGCTTCACAGCAGAGTTTCTTAACAGCCCTTCCTGCGGGTTATTAATGGCTGAATGCCACTTTGTAGTTAACCACCTCCGTGGGCGTCACCAAGCGCACAATGTAGATGCCCTCGCTCAGGTTGGTCGCGTCTAGCTCCACGGAGCGCTGCGCGCCGGCCTCCATTGCCTCGGCAAATAGCTGACGGACGAGTTCGCCCTTCAGGTTGAGCAGCGTGAGCACCGCCATCCCCTTCTCGGATGGATTGAACTGCACCGTGGCGCGCTGGTTTCGCCCCACTACGGGGTTGGGAAACACCTGCACCTCGCTGCGCCGGGCAATGGGCTGGGTGAGGGTGGCCGCGTCGAGGGTGCTCGCCAACGAGGACGACGTGCGGGCGGCAGTGGTGGTGCCCCACGGCACGAGCGAGGAGCCGGGCACGGGTTGCTGGCGCGTGCCGTCGGGCAGCTGCCAGGCCACGGCCAGGTAGCCATTGCCTTTATCCTGTTTGTGGAGGGCCTCCACGTAGTAGCGTTGCCCGGCCTGGAGCTGCACTGGGGCCGACTGCTGGCTGGGGTAGCGGTAAAAGTCGTAGGCCGAAGATGTTTTGCCAGAGCAGGTGGCAATGCGCACCTTGCGGTTGGGGTCAGTATCAGGACTCAAATAAAGTGCTCCGTCGTCGTCGGCCGTTATCCAGAAGGTATAGGCCCCACTGGTGGGCGGACAAATGTAGCCGCGGACCCGGGCACCGTAGTTGTTGCCGGACTGAGCAGGCGATTCAAACTTGGTGATAGCGGCGCTACTGGTTGGGGTGGTAGTGGTGGGTATCGTACTAATTGTTTTCCCATTCACGTTGCTCCACTGCTCACGGAGCAGGCTTCCAGTGCCAGTGCAGCCGGTGGGGGTGGGTGTCGGGGTAGGCGTTGGCGTCGGCTCGGTAGGGGTGGGAGTAGGGGTTGGCGTAGGTTCCGTGGGCGTGGGAGTGGTGGTTCCGGCTACTTGGCGGCGGAAAACATTGACCATTTTGGTGGTCATGTTAAACGAGGCACTGTCGGCACCAGTCACGCTGATATTGGTGATGGTGGCTGCCGAATTGACCAGCAAGGTCAGGTTCTGGAAGCGGGTGTTGGGGCTTAGGGCCGCGTAGTCGAGGTCGATGGTCAGGACGTTATTGCTCAGCGCTTCGGTCTTAACCACCTGAGCAATAACGCGGCGGTACTCCGAAAACTCGCGCAGGGTAGTCACCCACAGCCGGTCTTGGGCAATGGACTGGGTGTAGTTCAACCAGCCGGAAAGCACGTTGAAAGTCATGCCGTGGGAGAAAACCCGCTGCAAATACACTTCGGTCGCGTTGGTGCCTGGTGCCATCAGGTTGTCGCTCACGGCCTTGAGGCGGTTCAAAAAAGCATCTGCTGTTTCGCCGCTACTGGAGGCTTGGTCAGCTTGGTAGCGCCGATACACGAAGGACGTAGTGGGCGAGGGCAGCGCACTTAGGGCCACGCGCTTTTCATCCCAGGTGTTGAGCATGGGGAAGTTGTCGCCCTGGCTGGCGCTTGACACAGCTATGTAACCGGCGTTAAAGGCAGCGGTTGGGTAGCCCGCGAAGTTGGTGGGTACAATGTGCACCGTGGGCTTGTAGCCTTGCAGCCGGTCGGCAATCAGGGCATCTAGGTCGTTTACCTGTTTCACGGGGTCGGTGGCCGTATGCAGGTCGGAGTGGTTTTCGATGTCCCAGCCGTTGTCGAGCATTTCCTGGGCCTGGGCCCATACCAGCCGGCCCGCGTCGTGCTGAGGGCCAGGGTCCAGCCACACCGAGTTGTTGTAAGTATTGCGGCCATTGATGGCTACCGCGGCAGTGTACGGGCGCTGACGGCCGCACCCATCCGTGTAGCGCAGGCCCGGGTAGGTGACGCCGTTTCGCACGCCCCCTTTCAGCAGCGGCAACAAGTCAGTATAGGCTGAAATGGGCGAATCGTCTTCTTCAAATTGCAGCACCCGGGCTTTGTTGTAAAGCGTGGGGGCAATGCGGGACGTGGCGCTAGTGGGCACACTGGCAAATGTGACCGTGATGCGCGCCTTGGTGCCCTCGGCCATGACCGAGCTTGGCATATCAGGCTTGCTCAAACTGGCGCGGGTACTCCCTTTGCCAATAGCAGCAGTTTTGCCCATGCCCGGGGCCGACAAAGCGATGCCAAGCGTTGTGGCGAATAGTAGACTTTTTGAAAAGAATAACTTCTGGATTTCAGATATTGATAGGCGCATATGGTTTTGGCTGCGATTATGGTTATGACAATGGCTGCGAGTTCACAACTTACAATCCATTCTACAAAAAATAACAAATATAGTTATCCCTAATAAGCTTTTGGTTCTTTAATCTCCACCATTGTTGCCCTTCAAGACCAAGGATTTCAACCATGTATGGTCTTTATTTATTTGTTCTCAAACTCTGTTCGCTTGCTGAATGCCATCTTTTACGGCTTCCAGCTAGTGAACTGCTTACACTGCGGTAAAGCGCTTCGGCGCGTCTGGAATGATGAGCCTTATGTTTGAATTCCCCAGCAGTGGTGTAAGCAGCGAGCCCACAAAATAAAGAGTTTATCCGCCAGTGCTTTATATCGAATAATATTTGCTGCTCACCTATGCAATAGTGAAAACTTCCGTTCCTACTGGTATGGTGGTAGTAGCTACCAGCCGGTTGCTACTTCTGAAGCTTTTTGTTGGTAAAGCTTGCGTGAGATATAAATTAGGGATTCGTTGAATGTATCAAAAGTTTTGCTCAACTTTGCATCACAAAGCACTTCGACTGATATGAAGCCCGCCACTCAAGACCCGCTCGCCCAGCTTACCGAGATTCGCGCCATCATGGAGCGTAGTTCGCGCTTCTTGTCCCTGTCCGGCTTGAGCGGGGTAGGGGCCGGCGTGGTGGCGCTAGGTGGGGCCCTGGCCGGGCACTTCTATTTGCAGAGCCATTACTCCGACGGTTACCTGCAACTGATGCGGGGCTCGGCAGCAGAGCGGAGCGCGGCTCTGCCGTTTCTGTTGCTGTTGTCGGGTGTGATGATAGGCTTGGCGTTGCTGGTGGCTTTTTTCTTTACTCAGCGCCGCACCAAACACGACGGCCAAGTGCTTTGGAGCGCCCCCGCCAAGCGGCTGGCCTTGGCGTTGGCGGTGCCGCTGGTCACGGGCGGGCTGTTCTGCCTGCGGCTATTTCTCGGGAGCGATGCCGCCATGGTGGTGCCCGGCCTGCTGGTATTCTACGGGTTGGCGCTGCTCAATGCCAGCAAGTACACCCTGGATGAAATCCGGTGGTTGGGCCTCACTCAAATTGGCCTAGGCCTGCTGTGCATGCTGCTGCCGGGCTGGGGCCTGATTTTTTTCGGGCTGGGGTTTGGGCTGGGCCACATTGGCTATGGCCTGGTGATGTATAACCGCTACGAGCGGCCGGGCGCGGCTGCCGCAGCGTCTAAATCTGTAGTGGCTCGGTGAAGCACCTTATCCATACCCTAAACAAGGCTTTCGACCACCGCGTGCGGCTGGGGGTGATGGCCGTGCTGATGGCCAACGAATCGGTGAGTTTTAACGACCTGAAAGAAGTGCTTGAACTCACCGATGGTAACCTCGCCAGCCACGTAGCCGCCCTCGAAAAGGCCGAATATATTCTTGTGAGCAAGCAGTTTATCGGCAAAAAACCTAACACGACCTACGCCGCTACCCCAGCGGGTAAAGTAGCTTTCCAGCAACATTTGGCAACCCTGGAGAAGCTGTTGCGGCCTTAAAAAAAAGTTTGGTCAGTTTACAGGCTTTTTTTTTGACTTTACACTTTGAAATACAAAGAACTTTAAAAACTTATCATGACAGACTTTGCACCTCGCGCCACATCCTGGCCGGACGGCCAACCAGCCCGGCCGGCTTCAACAGCTATTTTCTCAACTTCCGCACCCGTTGCGCCGCCTCTCAGCACCACTCAGAAATTGCTTCTACCGGCCGGAGTGTTACTGTTCAACTGGCTGTTTTGGCTGGAGGCGGGCGGGCCCAATGTGCTTGTGTTTGCAGCTTTTGTGGTGATGGCGCAGTTGCTGTTGGTGCCGCGAGTGGCCCTGGTGCGCCGCTCGGGCTACTTCTGGCTCATGGTGGGTGGCAGCTTGTTTAGTGGTGCCATGATGGCCGTGTACGGGTCGGGAGCGGCGGCGCTGGCCTGCATTGCTTCCCTGCTCATGCTGCTGGGATACGTCAATCAGCCGTATCTGAAGCTGGTGCTTTACGCCTTACTCACGGCCCTGGGCAGCGTGGCACAGGCGGGGCCGCGGGTACTAATGGGATTGCGGGCGCCCCGCGCCACGGGGGCGGGCGTGCGCCGGGGCTGGTACTATGGCCGCCTGCTGCTGGTGCCGCTGGGGGTGTTGGGGGCGTTCCACCTGCTGTTTGCGCTGGCCAATCCGCGCTATGCGGCCCTGAGCAGCCGGGCGCTTGAGGTGCTCGGTGACTTCCTGGTGTGGTTGCTGCCCGAAGTTTCGCTGGCGCACCTGCTGTTCTTCCTGCTGGGCTTTTTGGTGACGGCCGGGGTGGTGGTGATGGTGCCGGTGCACCTGTACACCGACCAGGAGTCGCGCTTCGGGGAGTTTATTCAGCGGCAACGCGACCGGGTGGCGTCGTTTGCGGTGCGGCAGCCTAGCTTTCGCTATAACAAGGCCGGCGTGCTCGATTTGCGCAAGGAGTTTTTGGCCGCGGCCGCAGTGTTTGGGCTGGTGAATGCGCTGCTGCTGGTGGTCAATGTCATCGACGTCAACTGGTTATGGTTTGGCTTCGTGCCCAAGCCGGGGTTCGACCTCACGCAGTTTGTGCACGAGGGAACGTATGTGCTCATCTTCAGCATCTTGCTAGCTATGGGCATTGTGCTGTGGTTTTTCCGCCGCAACCTCAATTTCTATGCGCCCGGCCTGCCGTGGCTGCGTTGGGGCGCCACTGTATGGGTGCTGCAAAACGCGGTGCTAGCCGTGTCGGTGGGGCTGCGCAACTACTACTACATCCTGCACTGCGGCTTGGCTTACAAGCGCATTGGGGTGTGCTTTTTCCTGCTGCTGGTGTTTTTCGGGCTGGGCACGGTGCTGCTCAAAATCTGGCAGCGGCGCTCAGCCTACAGCCTGGTGCGGCTCAACTCGCTGGCGGTGTACGCCGTGCTGCTCCTGCTGGCCGCCGGCAATTGGGAGGTCTGGATGACCCGCTACAACCTGCAGGCTCGCTTCCGCACCATCGACGTAGGCTTTATGCTCGACATGCCCGGCCGGGTTCTGCCCACGCTGGTAGCCCGCCGCGAACTGCTAAATACCACGGCCCAACTCACCGCCGAAGGGCCGTACGGGCAATACACCGTGGTGACTGCCGTCGAAGCCCAGCGCCGCCTCGATGCCGCCGTGACCAATTGGAAGGCGCGCTACGAAGCCCGCCCGAACTGGCAGGGCCGCACTTACGCCAACTGGCAGGCATACCAGCAATTATCTACTAACAAATAGTCTTTGCTCCTCCACTTTCCTAAAGTCATGACGAGTCTTCCTCAACTCCTGCTCACTTTTCTGGGCCTGCTTTTCTGTGCCGGCGACGTGGCTGTTTTGGGCGTGCTGCTCACCTGGCAAGAGCGGGCGGCCACGCCGGCCGCCCGGCGCCGGCGCTTGTTGCGCGGGGTGCTGCCGGCATCGGTGCTGCTAGTGGCCTTGCTGCTGCTAGCCTTCGTGCAAATGCTGCTGCTGTGGTCGGGTCAGTAGCCACTCATTTCTTGCTCTCTGTTCTTGATTTTAACTCAATTTTCCATGCAGAAGGACTCTCCCGTTGCCTTAAATGCCTATCAGCGCCTGGTCAGAAAGATTGTGGAGCACGCCGAAACCTCGTTGCTGATTCCACTTTTCTGGCGGCTCTACGGCGCCCGGCCTTCGGCTACGCCCCTGGCTTACTTAAGCAGCTTGCCGGTGGGTACCCTGGGCCGGGCCGTGGCCGAGGGCCTGCACCGCCACGGCTTTCAGCTCATTCCCAATTACGAAAACCACGACCTCAAACACGCGCTGCTCGGCTACGGTATGACGGCTGAAGAAGAGTTGAAAATGCAGGCCTTCATGCTCGGCAATGGCAATCGCAGCCCAACCTGTTTCGGCGCCCTGCTCTTCGGGGTGCTGATGCCGGAGTTATGGGCAGACTTCCGGGCTCATTATCGGCAGGGGAGGCAGGTGAGCCCGATGTTCCGGTGGAACCTAGCTGATTACGCCACCGAGGACCTGGAAGACCTCCGCAATAAAATCGGACTCTATGCCGCCCGGTGTCCGCGGCAAATACTCTGTTTCCCGCAGCCAGTGATAACTGCTTTTTTGGGCATGGGTCGACATGCGCGCCTTAACCATGATTAGCCGTTGGTGTATGGCCTTGCTGCCCGGCTGGCCGCGGGTGCCCAGGCAGTTGTGGCTTACCGGTGCAGCAATCAGCTTGGTGGCGCTGAGCTTGGGGCTCAGACAGGAAATATGGCCACATCATCCGCAGGCAGTGCGCTGGCACAGCGTGGTGCTGGTTTTACTAATGGTAGCAGCAGGGCTGCAGGCCATCAAAGTGTTGTGGCACTGGCCTACTGAATATTCTGGACCCGCCTTATTCCGGCTGGTGTTTCGTGGCATCGTGCTGGCCACTTGCGCCGGCATTGCCGGGCTGGTAGTAGTAGCTACTGTCCTGTTCTCTATATGGATTATCGGATTGACAAGGGTGGAATAGGCAAGGGGACATTATATGTTAAACATATAAACAAGTAAATACTTATAATATTATAGGGTCTGGTCAAGAATCACAAATTAGGTAAGTGGTGCCTTTGGAAGTGTTAACAGCCTTTGTTACAAGGTATAATTAAGGAGCTATACAGTCCAATTGTCTTTTGGAATCATAACGTATCCAGGTTTATTGTTTAGCTTGTCGGCCCGTTAGGCTTACCTGATAGCGAAAAGCTCGTGACGGTTTCACCTTCACTTTGCCTTCGCCCTATGCCCCGGAAGCTGCTATTGGTTGTGTTACTTGTCTCCTTGGTGGCGGAACTAGCGATGTCGGGAGGCGTGTTTTTTGCTCCGGTATTCACCCTCACGCACTTTGGGGTGAAATACGGGCCGGAAACCTCGTTCCTGGCTTACATAGTGGGGTGGCTGCTGCTGTTTGTTTCCCTTGCGGCTTTTGTGGCCCTGGGGCAGATGTGGCAGCGGCGGCCCAGCTACGCCACGTGGTGCTACGTGCTGGGGTTGTGGTGGATAGGTATTGGCATCGGGATTTACTACACCTTCGGAAAGCCCGATAATCTGCTGCTTGATTCGGTAAAAGGACTCCTAATTGTGGTACTCACCTGGCGCTGTCAGGCCACGCGCATGACGACGCGCCGTTACTAACGGTTAATCAGTATCTTGGTGGCATAATGGTCTAACCGTCTGCCCGCGCTATGCCCACTTCTCACCCGCACCTTCATCCGCAGCCTGCTGTTCCCACCCTCTCGCGCCTGGGCCGGTTTTTGGCCGGTGCGCAAGTACTGAAGGAAACGCTGAGCATGATTTTTCTGGGGTTGCCCCTGGTGAAAGCGGCGCCATTGGTGCTGCTCTCAGCCCTGCCCGGTGTGGTGCTCTACCTACTGCACTGGCACCTGGCCCTAGGCCGGGCCGGGCGTGTGTTTGCGGCCGTGGTGTGGGGTTTCACCCTGCTCGACGAGCTCTGGGGCCTTCTGTTGTTTCAGGAATTGGATTCGCCTACCCGGGCCCAAATCCGCATGCTGCACTGGAGCTATTTCCTGGGGCTCGCCTTCATTGTGCTTGCCCTGGGGGAGTTGGGGTGGCGGTGGCAGCTCCGCCGGGTGCGGGCCCGGCGCAATGTGCACCACCAAGCCATACTGGCCGGTCGGCAGCGTCGGTAGCCAGTGAGTTACCTCTTTCCTCATTTTGCAGTTGTGTCCGCAACGCTCGGCTTTTGGGGCATAGGGCTGGTATATTTGTCCTTCTTCGCGGGGGGATTTGGCCCCCGTTTTCCTCTTGTTGCCTCGCATGGCTGACCTAAAACCGCCACTTTCTTCTCCTTCCACTGGCTCTAAACCGAAAGCGCGCCCCCAGCGCTGGCCCCTGCGGGTCACTAGCCTGGCGTGGATAATGTTCGGGGTGGTAGTGATTCTGTTTTTGGTGTATCCGTTCCTGGTGAGCACCAATTTCATGTTTCTGTTTGGCAAGTCGCCCAGCCTGGCCGAATTGGAGAACCCCAAAGTCGAACAGGCCTCGGAGCTCTACACTTCCGATGGGGTGCTGATTGGCAAATATTTCCGCGAAAACCGCTCGCCGGTGCCGCTGAGCAAGATGTCGCCCGTATTGATTAAGGCGCTAATTGCCACCGAAGACGTGCGCTACTACGAGCATTCCGGCATCGACCTGACCGCTGTGATTGGGGGCTTCTACTCCTCACTGCGCGGCGAAAAGCGCGGCGGCTCCACCATCACCCAGCAGCTCGCCAAAAACCTCTACAAAATCCGTCGCCAGCAGAGCCGCGGCGCCTTGGGCTACATTCCAGTAGTGAGCACCATTGTGGCCAAAACCAAAGAATGGCTCACGGCCGTGGACCTGGAGCAGCGCTACACCAAGGAAGAAATTCTGCGGATGTACCTCAATACCGTGGAGTACGGCTCCAGCGCCTTCGGCATTAAAGTGGCAGCCAAAACCTTCTTCAACACCTCGCCCGATAGCCTTCGGCCCGAGCAGGCGGCCATGCTGGTGGGTGTGCTCAACAACCCCACCGCCTACAACCCACGCTTTCATCCCGCCGCGGCCCTGCGCCGCCGCAACGTGGTACTCGACCGCATGGGCCAGTCCGGCGTGCTGCCCGCCGCCGAGATTGCCGCCCTCAAAGCCACCCCCATTGTGCTCGATTACCACGTGGAGCGGCACATCGACGGGCCCGATACGTACTTCCGCAGCGCCATCAGCCAGTTTGTGGACGCGTGGTGCGACAGCACCGGCTACGACATGTACCGCGACGGCCTGCGCATCTACACCACCATCGATTCGCGGATGCAAGCCCACGCCGAAAACGCCCTGCACGAGCGCATGAAGGCCTTGCAAAGCAGCTTCGATAACTTCTGGCGCAACCGGCGCAAGAACCCCTGGGTCGACGACAAAGGCAACGAGATTCCCGACTTCATCCAAACCCAGATGAAGCGCACCGAGAGCTACAAGACTTTGGCCAACCACTACAAAGGCCAGCCCTTCCGCCTTGATTCGGCCTTGAATGCCAAGCGGCCCATGAAGGTGTTTACCTGGAAAAAAACCGATGGCGACACCACGCTGGTGATGTCGCCGCTCGATTCGCTGGCTTATTACAAGCGCTTTCTGCGGGCCGGCATGATGAGCATGGACCCTTTCACCGGGCACATCAAGGCCTGGGTGGGCGGGCTCGACTACCGCTTCTTCCAGTACGACCACGTGAAGCAGGGCCGCCGCCAGGCCGGCTCCACGTTTAAGCCCTTTGTTTACCTCACGGCCATCGACAACGGGTACTCGCCCTGCGACCGTATCCGCGACCAGCGCGTGACCATCAATTACGTGGAAGACGGCAAGCCCATGGAGTGGAAGCCCGACAACGTAACCCGCGAATATACCGGCATCAACATGACGCTGCGCCACGCCATGGCGCGCTCCGTAAATTCCATCACGGCCCAGCTGACCGAGAAAGTGGGCTGGGACAATGTGGCCAAATACGCCCACAAGGTGGGCATCACGAGCCCGCTGCTGCCGGTGCCCAGCATCGGCCTGGGTTCGGGCGGCGATGTGAGCGTGTACGAAATGGTGAATGCCTACAGCACATTCATGAACAGCGGCTTCCGCAGCGAGCCGCGTCTGGTTACCCGCATCGAGGACCGCAACGGCAACGTCATCAAACAGTTCGACCCGGTGCAGAAACGCGCCATCTCGGCCGAAACTGCGTGGCTGATGACCTATATGCTGCGCGGCGGCATGGAAGAGCCCGGCGGCACCTCCCAAGGGCTGTGGGACTACGAACTGTGGCGCAACAATAACCAGATTGGCGGCAAAACCGGCACCACCTCCAACTATTCCGACGGCTGGTACATGGGCATGACCAAGGACCTGATGACCGGCGTGTGGGTAGGCGGCGAAGACCGCAGCATTCACTTCACCGGCTCGCAGCAGGGCGAGGGCGGGCGCACGGCTCTGCCCATCTTCGGCAAGTTCATGGAGAAGGTTTACAAGGACAAAGAACTTGGCTACACCCAGGGTGAGTTCCCAAAGCCGCCTACCAAAATAAATAAGAAATACAACTGCATTTCACCCAGCGAGCCGCGCCGCCGCGCCGAAGCCATGGATACCATTGTGGTTGATAACCTACTGGAGCGAATGAATAATAGTAACAGCGGCGGTGGGGGCGGGGTGCCAGACAGTTTGCCCCGGCGCCGGTAGGTTCGCAGGCGTCAGGGTCTTTGTCAGGCACGCCGTTAGTTAGTGCCGCCTGTGCATGCCGCTGGCTTTTTTACCCAACTCATTCAGTGCTGCCCGGAAGCCACCGGCTAGCTGAGTGGCTGGCCCGCGTCCGTAATAGTGCAGGAACATCATGCGGGGCTGGTCGAAAAGCATGTGGTTGTGCACGGCCACCACTTCGAGGTTGTTGGCCCGTAGGGCCTTGATAACGGGGTTCACCTCCTGTTCCAGCATGGCGATGTCGCCGGCAATGTGGGCGTCGCTGTGCTTGCCCGCAAAAGCCGCCCAGGAATTCAGGCCAATGGCAGCAGTCATTTCCGTGCCCATCATCACCGACTGCAGGTCGGCCCGGCCCACGGTGTATTTGTAGGTAGGGCCGTTAACTACGCCTTGGTGCTTTACAATCTGGTCGAGCGCTGCCAAGTCAAACAGTTCTTTGCCCGTCTGCACGCTGGGAGTGGCGGGAGTTGCATTGTTGCCGGGCTGCGCACCCGCAGCGGCGGGGGCTTTGGGCTGGTTGGCGGGTAATAACTTGGAGTCTTTGAGGGCAGCCGCAAACTTACGGGCTAGTTCGGCCGGACTGCCCATGCTGTGGATATGCATGTAAAAGATGCGCGGCTCCTCGTAAAAAAAGTGGTTGTGCACGGCCCCGATTTCCAGCCCGTTGGCCAATGCCGCCGACATGAGTGGGTTAACTTCCTCCTGCAGCAGCACCGTGTCGCTCATCAGCATAGCCGATTTGCCATCCTGCGTGTGCTTGATGGCCACCCAGCCGCCAAACCCGAAAGCAATGGGCACCGGCTCGCCTTTGATGGTTATTTTTAAATCGTTTCGGGGCAAGGGAGTGCTATGGGTAGCCTGCGCTTCCACATAGGTGCCTTTTTTGCCCATAGCGGTTTCAATGGCCGCAATGTCGGCTGCGCTCAAAGGTGGCGTTTTGCCTGGCGCGGCCGGACTGCCCAATGCGCTGATGGGTCCTAGCAGAAAAGGCGTAGAAGCCAAGGCTGTCGTCTTGAGCCAATCGCGACGGGAGAAGTTGTAGCTAGACATAAGAGGGCTGGATTTATTAGTAAGGTACAGCAACTGCGTGGACAAGCCGCGAATGAATGCAGCAGATACACGCTGAAATATTGCGGAGAGCAGACAGCTTTACTAATGCCGTGTCTCTATCTACCGGAAGGCATCTGTGTTATTGTCCTTTTTTAACTCATCTACAACTTGGCGTAGGTAGATTATTTTAAATAGTTTAGCCTTCTCTGTTTCTTCAAGTGCCTTAAAATCGATGGCGCTGATTTTAGTTTCCATATCATACTCCCCAATCAACCCGTCCAGAAGCACATAAGTGGCGTTTTTAAAGTCTGGCGTATCCTTAAAACCGCGAATATTTAGTTGAATTTCTAATTTGTCTGCATCGGGAGAGTAACGGAAGTAAACGTCCTCATAGGCGATTTTAAAGCTGTCGTATTTAATCTCTATGGAGTCTCCCGGTACTCTTTGCCTAAAGGCATTAATTTTCCAGTTTGGAAGCTTTGGAGCTTTTTTTACGAGCACCATAACCGCCGGGAAAGCATCAACTATCCCATCTGCGGATATAGTGAATTCCTTTACACTGCTCTTATTAATTGGTGAAAACTCAAACGTCAGATTTTCATCTACTTTGTGAAGCTCACTGCTGAGCTCATCAAATAGTTTTTCAGAGTTATCGGAGTCTGAGAAATATTGGGACTCATTTGATTTGAACCATTCCCAAAATTGCTCTTCCTTATTTTCGGTACCATCGGTACTACACGAAATCAGGCCAATTAAGACAATTGATACAGCAGCTAAAAGTATGCGGAGCTTGTTCATCGAAAGGGCTCGTCTTTACTCCTCCCCATACAGCGCCTCCAGGGCCCCGCGCAGCTCCGGATAGTCAAACGTGAAGCCCTTTGCAAGCACTTTCTGGGCGCTCACCCGTTGCGAAGCCAGCACAATGTCACTCATTTCACCCAAGGCCAGCTTCAGGCCGAAGGCAGGCACCTTTGGCAGCACTAGGCGGCGGTGTAGCACCTGGGCCAGCGTTTCGGTAAACTGCAGGTTCGTGACCGGCGTAGGGGCCACGGCATTGTAGGTGCCGACCCAGCTGTCGTTGTCTATCATGGCCATGAAGATGCGGCACAAATCGTCGAGGTGAATCCAGGACATGTACTGCTTGCCACTCCCCAGCGCCGCACCGGCCCCCAGCTTCATGGGGCGCGCCATCTGGGGCAAGGCCCCGCCTTCCTTGCTCAGCACAATGCCAATGCGCGGTACCACCGTGCGGATGCCCAGCGCGGCAATGGGCTCGGCCGCCAGCTCCCACTGATGCGCTACGTCGGCCAGGAAATCGTGGGTAGGCAGGCCAGGTGGCGCTTCCTCGGTGAGCACAGTATCGGCCGTGTCGCCATACACGCCAATGGCCGAGGCCGAGATAAAGGCCTGCACGTGGTGCCTGGGTTTGGCTAGCTCGCGGTTCAGCAGGGCCAGGCCACCCAGCCGGCTCGTCATGATGTCGCGCTTGCGCTCGTCCGTCCACTTGCCGTCCGAAACGCTGGCGCCAGCCAGATTCACGATGTAGTCGGCGTAGGGCACGGCGGCATCGTCGATTGTACCAGCCCGGGGGTCCCAGCGAAAGCTGCGGTAATGGCTGCTTTTAGCCGGTTCCCGGCTAAGCAGCGCCACTTCGTAGCCGCTATCAATCAGCAATTCAGCTAGGCGACTGCCAATAAGGCCAGTACCGCCGGTGATGAGGACTTTGCGGGGGGAATTCTCGGTCATGGGTGCTATTGCCAAGTAAGGGCACAAAGGTAAAACGGCGGCGGGCGGCAAAGGCGCCAAAGAGCCTTTACGCAACTGGCCCGTTCCCGAACATGAACCTAGCAATCAACGCGGATTACTTGCCAATCTGACGCAAAAATTCCCCCCGCAGGGCCTCGTCGGTGGCGAAGCGGCCGCCGTATTCGCTGGTGAGTGTTGAGCTGCTGGTATCGTTCACGCCGCGGCTCATCACGCAGAGGTGGTCGGCCTCGATGAGTACGGCCACGTCGTCGGTGCCCAGGCTTTGCTTGAGCTCTTCGGCAATCTGGCGGGTGAGGCGCTCCTGCACCTGCGGGCGGCGGGCGTAATACTGCACCACTCGGTTGAGCTTGCTCAAACCCACTACGTTGGCGCCGGGCAAATAGGCCACGTGGGCTTTGCCAATAATGGGCACAAAATGATGCTCGCAGCAAGAAAAAAGCGTGATGTCGCGCTCCACTAGCAGCTGGTGGTAGTTGTAGCGGTTGCCAAACATGCGAACCTCGGGCCGGTTTCTGGGGTCGAGGCCTTTAAACCATTCCTGCACATACATCTTGGCCACGCGGCGCGGCGTGCCCGCCAGGCTGTCGTCGGTCAAGTCGAGGCCGAGTTCGCGCATGATGGCTTCAAAATGGCCACTAATGGCCGCAATCTTCGCCTCATCGGCTTGGTCAAACGCGTCATCGCGCAGGGGAGTGCGCAGGCCCTTGGGCAAGTGCGCGTCAGTGGCCGGGACGAGTCCGGAAGGGTTATCCATGGTATTCTACAAAGTTGCGGTCCGTCTCATAAAGCGTGACCGAGAGGGCGAGGTCAGCAGCCAGGTGCGGGCGCAGGCGCTGCCAAATTACCACCGCAATATTTTCGGCTGTGGGATTTAAGGTACGGAACTCTTCCGTATCCAGGTTTAGGTTTTGGTGGTCGTAGCGGTCCAGCACCTCGCGCTTTATAAGGTTGCTCAGGCGCTTCGTATCGTATACGTAGCCAGTTTCGGGGTCGACTTGGCCGGTGAGGCGCACAATCAGGTTGTAGTTATGCCCGTGGTAATTGGGGTTGTTGCATTTGCCGAACACGCGCTCATTGTGTTCGGCATCCCAGGCGGGATTGTGCAGGCGGTGGGCGGCGTTGAAGTGCTCGGCGCGGCAAATAGTGACTTGCATAGGGGCCTACAACCCGTTCTGGTCACGCTTTGTTACACTGGCCCTACCAAGAGGCATAACAATTCTGCAGGCTTTGAAATAATAGTGTAATTTAAAAAAGCAATACTATGATTAAAGAAACAAAAACACCTTAATTGTCAAAAAAGTAACGATAGTTAGAAGTTGCATCGAAGAAAGACCCTAAATTTGAAATGCCAGATAACGGTACCATAGTAAAAAGTCTTTTCCACCGACCATCTTTAACGTTCTCATTAGTTATTATCTCCATGAAAAAAAAACTACTCATCTTGTTCGTACTATGCTTGGCCACGCTGAGCAGTTATGCCCAGAAATCCGTTGTGGACGAGTACGATATGTCAATTAACAACGTGCCCCGCACCGGTCAGCGGGTGAGTGTTCAGCTCGATAATAAGCGCGTTGAAGCCGCTTGGCTCAAGCAGCTAAGCGAGAAGTTTGGTAACAAGGTGAAGAACACCAAAGGGGTGCTTACGATGGACGGTGTTATCGTCGAAGAAATTGCACCTACCCCTATTCGTGTCATCAGCAAAGTCGACGCTACGCCCACCGGTACCACCGTGTGGTGGAGCATAGACTTGGGCAATGCCTACCTCGCCAAAGAGAAGACACCCGTGCAGTGGAAGTCGGCCGAGAAATACCTGAAGGACTTCGCTCGCATGATGTACCGCGAAGACTTGGTGTCGCAGATTGCCGAAGCCGAGCGTGCTTTGGTGGCCTCGCAGAATAACCACATGGCCGTTATCGAAAAGTCGAACACCATCAAGAAGGACATCGACAAGAACAAAGCCCGCAAGCTTGAAATCCAGCAGATGCTGGCCACCAACGCTGCCGAACTCCAGCAGTTCAATAACCTCATCGACGCCAACCTGAAAGAGCAGGAAGCTGCCCGTGGCGACATTGTGAACATGCGCGTAGCCCTGGAGGCCGTGAAAGACCGCATGACCAAAATCGAGTAGTCGCTTAGCTATATTATTACGTTGTATCAAAGCCCCGCCGGTTACGGTGGGGCTTTTTGTTTGGGTGTCGTGCCAACCCCGAAGGCCGGAACTACGTTGGCAAGAACATGGCCATAATCATTGCGGCCCATTTCCCCACACAACACGATACCATGGAAAAGAAAGATGTTCAGCACCAAGCTCACCTTGAAGGTGCCATCGGCCTGCTCACCAGCGACCTCAACGAAGAAGCCTCACGCGCAGGCCTAGACAATCATTTTCAGCGCTGGATTGAGGACCTGAAGGACGCCAACAACCCCGCGTTTCACCAACTCATCGTCGACATGCAGGCCCTGAAAGCCCATTTCGGCAGCGGCACGCTCGACGTGAACGTCATTGCTCCGCTACTGGCCCGCTTGGGCACGCACACGGCTCAGTCGGCTCATTTTGCCGAGAACGTGAACACCGCCACGCGCATCACCAAGCTGGGCGAAGTGCTCACCGCGGTGTCGCAGCAGCTGCAGGGCAGCTCGGTAGAAGTTGACGGCAGCCTGCCCCAGGACTTCTCCTCGCACAGCTAAGCAAGGTTCCGATTAGCCGGTGCTACAAAGAGCACTGGCTATAACCTAAAAAATGCCGGCCCCACGAATGGGACTGGCATTTTTTATTATCAATGGCAACCCACTGGTTGCGGCAGTGCTTAGGCGGTAGCCTTGGCAACCTGGTTGAGGCGACGCTCCTTGATACGGGAAGCTTTGCCGGACAGGCCACGCAGGTAGAACAGACGGGCACGACGTACTTTGCCGCGACGGATAACCTCGATTTTATCGATGTTAGGCGACAGCAGGGGGAAGATACGCTCGGTGCCGATTTGGTTGGAAATCTTGCGAACGGTGAACGTTTCGCCGTTAGAGCTGGGGTTGCGACGCTGCAGTACCACGCCCTGGAACTGCTGGATACGCTCCTTGTTGCCCTCGCGGATTTTCACGTGCACGTTCACGGTGTCACCAGCGGCGAATTGGGGGAAGCTGGCGCGGCGCTCCTGCGATTCGGCCTGGATAAAGTCAAGTAGTACGCTCATGGCTGAGAAATTGCGAAAGACGGCGCCGCCGTCGGGATTTAGTATTTTAGGAAACGGACCGCAAAGATAACGCTTTCGGTTGAGGATAGCAAGCGGTTTGTACAACATACGTTAGCTTGTTTACTGATTTGCTGTCGATTCAGCATTCAGTTCACTCGCTAACGCGTGTTTATGACAATAAATCGGGGCGTCGGGCTTGCGTGCGGGCCAATGCCTGCTCGTGCCGCCACTCCTCGATTTTGGGCGTATTGCCCGATAATAAGATTTCCGGCACGGTTTGGCCGCGCCATTCTGCCGGGCGGGTGTACACGGGTGGCGCCAGCAAGTCGTCCTGAAAAGAGTCGGATAGGGCCGACTCTTCGTTGCCCAGAACGCCTGGCAGCAGCCGCACCACAGCATCTACCAGTATGGCAGCGCCTAGCTCGCCACCGCTCAGCACGTAGTCACCCACACTGATTTCGTGGGTGATGTAAGTGCTGCGAATTCGCTCGTCGATGCCTTTGTAATGGCCGCAGAGCATCATGATGTTCTGGTACAAAGACAATCGGTTGGCCAGTGGCTGGCGCAAGGTTTCGCCATCGGGTGTGAGGTAGATGATGGCGTCGTAGGGCCGTTGGGCCTGCAGCTCATCTATCCAAGCCGCAATGGGCTCTACGCGCAGCACCATGCCGGCCCCGCCCCCAAACACGTAGTCGTCTATTTGACCGTGCTTGTTAATGGCGTGCTGGCGCAGGTCGTGCACGTGGATTTCGGCCAAGCCCTTGTCCTGCGCCCGCTTCACAATAGAATGGGCGAAGGGGCTAACCAAAAGCTCCGGCAGGCAGGTGAGGATGTCGATGCGCATGGATTGTAGCACGGACTTGTAGTCCGCGTTTAGGTCGATTATCGTTGAGGCGCAGACTACAAGTCCGCGCTACTACGCTTCTTCGAATTCGTCGGGTTCGTCCTTTTCGCGGGAGGAAGGCTTGAGGTACACGTCCAACAGGCCATCGGGCAGGTTCACGTAAATCTGCTTCTTCTCCTGATTGGCGTGGCTCACCAACTCATCCACTACCGGAATCAGGACTTCCTGGCCCTGGTAGCGCATGGCCAGCATGTCTTGCTGGGGCAGCTCGTAGAAATTCTCCACGGTGCCCAGCTCGCCCAAAGTCGAGTCAACCACAGTGAAGCCGATGACGTCATGGAAGTAGAACTGGTCTTCCTCTAACTCGGGGAGCTGCGCCAGGGGCAGGTGCAGCTGGGAGCCGCGCAGGGGCTCAGCTTCCTCAATGCGTTCGATGCCGCGCAGCTTGAGCAGCACACGGGAGCCGGGCTGGGGCTGCACCTTTTCTACCTGGTGCTCCACCAGCTTGGTGGGGGCGCCGGCTAGCGTCAGGTACACGGTTTTGAGCTTTTGGTAAGCCTTGACATCGTCTACATCGAAGTGCGCCACCACGTGGCCGCGCAGGCCATGGGTTTTGATGATGTAGCCGAGCTGATAGGTTTCGTCGAGGGTCATGGGCAGGGGAGGGGCTTAACGAAAAAGAGTTTGGGGGTTGCCAGCCGGACCGGCTCACAACCCCCAAACTCTTTCGGTTTAGAAACCTAAAAACTACTCAGCAGCTTCGGTAGCAGCTTCTTCGGCCGGAGCGTCGGTAGCTTCTTCAGCAGCGGGAGCGGGTGCGTTGGCAGCCAGCAAAGCAGCAGCTTTCTGACGCTGAGCTTCCGAACGAGCTTCCTTAACCTTGGTTTCGGCGTCGAAAGCAGCCTGCTTGGCCGTTGCTTTGGCGTCAACCAAGCCAGTGCGCTTTCCTTCGATTTTAGCGTCTTTCTCTTCTTTCCAAGCATTGAAACGCTCGTCGGCTACGTCTTGCGTGATAGCGCCCTTGTCAACACCCAGCTGCAGGTGACGACGGTAGAGTACGCCACGGTAGCTGAGCATGGCCCGAACGGTGTCGGTGGGCTGAGCACCGGTCATCATCCAGTAGAACGCGCGGTCGGCGTTGTAGTTGATGGTGGCGGGGTTGGTGTTGGGGTTGTAGGTGCCGAGCTTCTCGATGAAACGGCCGTCGCGGGGAGCGCGGGCGTCAGCTACTACGATGTCGTAAGTCGCGGCCTTTTTGCGGCCACGGCGGGCGAGGCGGATTTTAACTGCCATAAACCGGTGGGGTTTTGTGCGACGCAGCTCGTGCGTCTGGTGAGATATCCAAAAATTTGGAGTGCAAAGGTAGCGTTTGTTCAGAGCATTAGCTAGCAACTGCACAAAAAAAGCCCTGGCGATGAAGCCAGGGCTTTTGCTTTTCTATTTACCAACTATGCTGCCATGGCTTCGCGCTTGGGCTTGGCCAGCTTGGAAATGGTATTCAGGTTCATATTCTTGCGCTTCACCTTGATGATGCCGATTTTGTCGAGGCTCCAGATGGCGACATACGTGGGGTCGAACTCCCACCACTTCACGCCAAAGTTGACGCGCATGGGCAGCTTGTGGTGGTTGTTCTGGAACAGCTCGCCAAAGGCCAGGAAGTCCAGCGCCAATGTGTTTTTCGACTTGTCGCGGTTGTCAAAGTTCTGGTAGCCGTATTTGTGGCCGCCCCAGTTCACGATGGCACCGTGGATGGGCCCCATCAAGAAGTGGATAGGGAGCAACAGGTACTGCCACCAAGCCGTAGCGAAGTTGATGTAGAACAGCACGTACGCCGTGCCCCAACCCAGACGGGAATACACGGTGCCGCCAAACTTATCGAGCCACTTCCACTCCGGAATGTCGCCGTCGAAGCGCTTGGCGCCTTCGTGCACGTCCTTTACCACGTCGTTGTAAATTACTTTGGTCTTCCACATCATGTCGAACGCGTTGTTCGAAAAATGAGGCGAGTGAGGGTCCAGCGCGGTGTCGGAATAGGCGTGGTGCATGCGGTGCAGCAACGCATATGCGCGCGGCGACAGGAAGCTGCTACCCTGGCAGATGTAAGTGAAGGCAAAGAAGAACTTCTCCCAAAACTTGTTCATCGTAAACATTTTGTGCGCCGCATAGCGGTGCAGGTAAAACGTCTGCGTGAACAGCGATAAGTAGTAGTGGGCGACGAAGAAAATGAGAATAGCCATAGGAGTGGATAGCAAGCTGAACTGCCCGGATAAGCAATAACCCAAGGGTAAGGTTCAGAAGTGGTAATGCAAAATTACGGCCGGGTGTGCCCAGACGAATATTCGCGAGCTATAAGGCCAAAATGTTGCACGTTGCGCGAACCTTGTAGTTAGTGTCCTGGAACAGCACCAGCGGCATGGAAACGCGAACTGCAGGGTTCGCGCTATTTATAAAACTCCCGGGCCGCGTCCCAGTGCGGGGCATCGGGTAGGGGAGCCACAAAGGTCATCGCCTCTTTCGAGACGGGGTGCTGCAGCTGCAGCTGGCGGGCGTGCAGGGCAATGCTCACATCGGGCAAGGGCGCGATAAAGCCGTACTTCACATCGCCCACTATGGGCGTGCTCAGGCCCGTGGCCAGCTGGGTCCGTATCTGGTGCGGTCGGCCAGTGACGGGGTTTATCTGCAGCAGGTAGCGGTTGCCGGCCTGGCCCAGCAGCTCGTAATGCAGTTCGGAGCGCAGGCCCTGCGAGTGTTTTTCCGAATACGCTTTGGTGACGTTACGCACGGTGTCCTTCACCAGCCAGTGCACCAGGGTGCCGTTTTCAGGAATGGGTGGCTTGCCGGTGAGGGCCCAGTAGGTTTTGGTCATCTGCGAGTCGCGGAACATTTCGTTTAGGCGGCTCAAAGCCTTGCTGGTTTTGGCCAGCACCACGATGCCGCTCACCGGTCTATCAATGCGGTGGCACACGCCTACAAACGCCTCGCCGGGCTTCTTGTACTTGAAGCGCAGGTACTCGGCGGCTTTCTTGGAGAGGGGCTCATCGCCGGTGGCGTCGCCCTGCACGAGTAGGCCGGCGGGCTTGTTGATGACGAGGAGGTGGTTGTCTTCAAACAGAATTTCTCTGCCTTCGGACCAGATGTTGGGACGATTCACGCGGCGGGTGCGGGCGGGATAGGAAGTTTAGCAAAAGGGGCCCAGGGCCCGCGAGGGGCTTTCGTACGACATCGGACCACACACCGGGCGCTCCACTCTTGCTCTTATGACGGCGAAGATACGAAGCTGAACCGGACTAAAACCGAAGCAAAGAGAGGCTGTTGAATTGAGGGAGCTTCACTGGTTGGGTGCCTTCTTGTTGGGCAGAGCCTACTTAGAGCTTAGCTCAATACTTTGAGAGAAACGGTCATGCTGAGCTTGCCGAAGCATGACCGTTTCTTTTATTACCTAATTTGGACTAGGCTTTTAGTACCCTTCCTCCTTGCTGGGAAACTCACGGCTCTTCACGTCGGCCACGTAATGCTGTACGGCCTCGGTCATGATGTCGTGCAGCTCGGCGTAGCGGCGCAGGAAACGCGGCTTGAATTCTTTGGTGATGCCCAGCAAGTCGTGCACGACCAGCACCTGGCCGTCCACGTCGGGGCCCGCGCCAATGCCAATAACGGGAATGCTCAGCTCATCGGCGACCTGCTTGGCGAGGGCCGCTGGAATTTTCTCGAGTACCAAGCCGAAGCAGCCAATTTCCTGGAGCAGGCGGGCATCTTCGAGTAGCTTTTGGGCTTCGGCATCTTCTTTGGCCCGCACCGAGTAGGTGCCGAATTTATAGATGCTCTGGGGGGTGAGGCCCAGATGCCCCATCACGGGAATGCCGGCGGTGAGAATGCGGATGATGGAATCCTTCACCTCGGCGCCGCCTTCGAGCTTGACGCCGTGGCCGCCGCTTTCTTTCATGATGCGGATGGCCGACTGCAGCGCCACCGACGAATTGCCCTGGTACGAGCCAAAGGGCATGTCGACCACCACAAAAGCCCGCTTCACCGCCCGTACCACGCCCTGGGCGTGGTAGATAATCTGGTCGAGGGTGATGGGCAGGGTAGTTTCGTGTCCGGCCATGACGTTGGAAGCCGAGTCGCCGACGAGCAGCACGTCGATGCCGGCGCCGTCGAGAATTTGGGCCATTGAGAAGTCGTAGGCCGTGAGCATGGAGATTTTTTCCCCGCGCTGCTTCATGGCCAGCATTTGATGGGTGGTAACGAGCTTGACTTCCTTGTGCTGCGACATGGTGGTTGAGGGAGGACGAATTACTAGACTAAAAGCCGTGTGGCAGGGCAAAGCTGAGAACAAATAATTTATTTACTGCCGAATGAAGGCATTCGAAAATGCTGCCCGTGAAAAAAGTACTGTCCAGGTAGCCGCGGGCTTGTCGATGCTTTTTCTGCCAAACAAGCCGTTGGCTATTCGGTGAGTGCTGGAGCTAAGCCACTTTTAAAAGATAAAAGGCCTCTGCGAATGTTGCAGAGGCCTTTTATGGAGTGTCAGTGAGCCGGCATACTTAAATAGTTTTGCCGCTCCCGGGGGTTACTCACGCATCAGTTTCACGCTGAGGTGATGCGTTGCTTGCTGAACTTCCAGGATGTAGAGGCCAGCGGCCAGCTTCTCTGCTTCGGGCAGGTTCAGGGGAGCACTGCCAGCGGCGGCAACCTCGCGGCGGCTGAGCACGCGGCCCAGCGCATCGCGCAAGGTGAGGATGAGCGGGCCGGTAGTGGGGCCGGCAACCAGCAGCCGCGGCGCGGCCGTAGTGAGGGCCGAAGGATTAGGGAACAGCTGGGCACTGAACCCGGCTTCTGAGCCCTTGCCTACAACCAGCGAACGAACCGGCGACAACGTAGCGGTGCCATCCAGGTCGACCTGACGCAGTCGGTAGTACAACACGGGCGTGTTGTAGCGAGCCACCTGGCCGTCGGTCAGGGTGTAGTTCTGGGGGCGGGTGCTGTTGCCGTGGCCATTCACCCGGCCGAGGGACGTGAACTGGCTGCCGTTGGTGCTCACCTGCACTTCGAAGTAGTCGTTGTTTTTCTCAGTGGCCGTGGTCCAGCTCAGGCGGGCATCGGCGCCGACTGCGGTAGCGCTGAAGGCGGTAAGCTCTACTGGCAGGGGCGCGCTCGAGGCGGCCAGGGTCCAAACCGACAAGTGATTAACTCCCGTGGCGGAAACCCGGCGCGTGGTTTGGTCCAGCGAGCTGCTGATGCGCTCGAAATTGGAACCCAGGCTCACCGCCCGGTAGAGGCTGAGGAGGTTCTCGGGCTTGCTTCCCAGGTCGGCGAGGTTGTAGGTCAGCGTCAGGTCCAGGTTCAGGCCGGAATTTACGGCCGGCGTGAGGTCGAAGTACCGGCTGATGCTTTCGCCGCCGGGCAGGGAATTGTGCGTAATGGGAGTGCCGGTTACCCGCAGGGCCTGAATAAAGCCCGGCGCTACACTGCCCGCGGGAGCGCCAATGGTGGCTCCGAGACCGTTGAAGCTGCTGCTGCTGCCCGCTGCTACCGTTGCCGATGCCTGCACGCTGCCCACGATGTAGCTGCTGCCTGACTCAATGAGATTGGCCGTCGGCGCCAGGGTGAGGGTGTAGTTTCCCGTGTTCAGCATGCTGCCGTTCAGGCGCACGCTGCCGGTGGCGGTGGCGTTGTTTTGCAAGGTTTTGATGCCTGTGCCGTTGAGGGTAAGGGCGCCGTAGGTGAGGCCGCGCAGATTCTGAGCGCTGGAGCCTGACACGAAGAAGGCCCCACCGTTCTGGGTGTAGGTGCCCGTGCCCGTGTGGTCGCCGAAAAGTACCAGGGAACCACCGCTCAGGGTCAGCGGACCGTTCTGAATCAGGTTGCCGACCTCGCCTGTGATACCGAAATCCAAGTCTGGATAAGCCGTGCTCAGGCCGCTGGGAATGGTGGCGGTGGTGATGCGTGTAGGAACGCAGCTGCTCCAGTTGCCGGCATTGGTCCAGTCGCCGTTATTAGCGGCGCCGGTCCAGGTCGTGCTGGTGGGCAAGGTTACGCTTACGGTAGTGGCAACGCTGGCGCAGCTGCCCGGCGTGGTAACAGTAACTTGGTACACCGAGTTGGTGGTAGGCGATACCGACAAGGTGCTGGCCGTGCCCGGATTGGCGGGCAGGCCGTCGCCACTCACCAGGCTCCAGGTATAAGTGTTGTTGATGCGGCCGCTCACGCTGATGTCGTCTACCGACCAGTTTTGCCCGTTGTCGGAGCTGTAGTTCCAGCGCAGCTGCAGATTGGCCATGCCCGCATAGGCATCCAAGTAGATGGTAACTGCCGCCGGAGAGGCAGCCGACGTGTTGGAACTGCCCTGGTTGGTGATATAGGTTTGCAGGGTGGTCCAGGTAGAGCCGCCGTTGGAGCTGATTTCCACTTTTCCCAAGTCATTGGCGCCGTTCTTAACCTTGAAAATATGCTGGAACGACAGCGATAGTGAAGACAGGTTAGCCGCGCTGAATACAGGGCTGTAAAGCGAAGAACGTGTGAGGTCGTTGTTCTTGCCGGAGCTGGCGTCGACCATGATGAAGCGGGTGCCGTTGACCCCCGGTGTAGTAGTGCTGGTGGCCCACACTGGAGCCGTATTGCGGCCGTTGGCTGAGCCGGTGTTGTCGCGGGTCCAGCCGCCTTCGGTGGTACCCACGTTCCAGTTCTGGTTGATTATGGTGGCCGTCTGGTTGCCGAAGGGAGTGGCCGTGAGCAGCACCGCGTCGGAGCCGCAGCGTACCCCGCCGTTGCTGGCCGTGAGTGCGGGTGAGGTTGAAATGGGCCGTACCGTCACGTCGACGTTTGCCGAAATAGGGCAGCCCCCAGCCGGCGCGGTTATCATGGTGTAGGTGCCCGAGGCCTCCGTAGTCACGTTGCTCAGCGACGGATTTTGCTGCGTGGAAGTGAAGCCGTTTGGGCCGGTCCAGCTATAAGTATAGCCAGCGGGAGCCGTGCCGGCGAGCGAAATGGTACTGCCCGCGCACACCAAGGGCGTGCTGGTAGTGGCTGCATAGGTCACGTCGGGGGGCAGGGCGCTCGACGTAGCCAGCGACGTGCGGCGGGGGGTGTTGGCAGCCATTACGGCCTGCATCCGGTCTTTTTGGCCGGCCGAGAACATGAACATGCAGGCGTCGTCGGTGTAGTCCATGTAGTTCATGAACATGTCGCCGTTGGGACCGTTTGAGCAGGTCACTTTCGGAAAAGCGGGGCAGCCGTAGTTCGACGTGCTTTGGGTGGGCGTATCGGCTACGTAGTCGGTGGCGCAGGAGCCATCGCCCCAGATGTGACGCAGGCCCAGCCAGTGGCCTACCTCATGGGTGGCGGTGCGGCCAAGGTTGTAAGGAGCAGCGGCTAGGCCGCCGTTGCCCACCGAGGAATACAGGCACACTACGCCGTCGGTGTTGGCGGTGCCGCCCGAGGCGTTTAGCCCGCCCAGGCCGGCGGTGTTGTCCGGAAACTGGGCAAAACCGAGCAGGCCGTCGCCCAGCTCCACCACCCAGAAATTCAGGTAGCGGCTGGGGTCCCAACTAGAGCCGGGCTTAATGGTGCTGTTGCAGTAGCTCTGCGAGTAGGGGGGAGCGGTCCAGCCTTTGGCAGTGCGGTTAACGCGGTTGATGCCGTTGAAGCAATTGCCGGCCAAGTCTTTCTGCGCCAGGGCAAACTGAACCTGCACGTCGGCGTGGGCACCCTGAAATACACCGGGGATTTTGCTGCGGTCGGCGTTGAGCTTGGCAAAGTCCTCGTTGAGGCGGGACATCTGCTCCAAAATGCGGGCATCGGAGATGTTGCTGCCCGTGCCCACGGCTTCGCCATTGTGCACCACGTGAAACACAATGGGAATGGTGTAATTCTGGGCTGTGGTCTTGCGAACGGTCGTCGGAGCAGACGGCTGGGTGTTGCGGTTATAGCCGGGCACGAGGCGTTCCAGCTGCTGCTGCATTGCTTCGTTGTTTTCGGTGGTGCCGCAGCCCCGTTCGGAAGGGCGCTGCTGTGCTTGCGCTGGGGTTGTCAGCGCCAAGCACAAGCCAACAAAAGCAGAAAAAAACTGGGGTAAGCGTTTGGTCATATTAACAGGTAAAAGGAATGATAAGCCGAGCCCAAACCTGCTAAATTAAACAGGACATAATTGGAGGGTAACAAATGTACTATCTTTTTTTATTGCAATAAAGTTGCCTGTATAAAATCATTGGGTTTTTCCTTGATATATGAAATACAGTTGAATCAGAAGCCAATTGCTCCTAAAGTATTGAGCATTTTATTAGTTGTTTGTCAGTGTGGTTTAGATAGTACTTGATAAAATTCAATTTAATAATAATGCTATTTTGTTAATAAATGTTGATATGGTAGTTCGTGCAACCCTTCTTCTTTGAGCGTATTTGCCTATCTGACGTTCTGGTCCAGAATAGATGTTGCAGGGCTAAAGAATTGCAAGCCAGCTTACCCGAAGTAGACCTAAACAAGGCAGCCCAGCCAGCTTCCCGGTGAGGGAAGGCTGGCTGGGCTGGGAAATCTTGTTCTAAGCCACAAAAGAAGTAGTTGCGGGAGAGGGTCAAGAGGGTGACTCAGGAGCGGCGCCCGTTTTTGTCACCCCGGATGTTGTACGGTCCGGGAGGATATACGGCAAGGATGCTTATTGGAACTGCGCGTAGCGGTTGCGATTAAGCTTCAAATCCTGCAACAGGCTGCTTTTGGCGGCAATGGTGAAGCCATAGCCTCGGAGCTGGCCGAAAGGAATCCAGGTACCGGTGATTTGCCAGCAGTGCAGGTCGCGCAGGAAAGTGACGTTGGGATAAACGAAGGTCTGGCTCGCGAGGTCGTAGCTAAAGTTGCCGCTCAGGCGCAGGTTGGGAGTGAGCTTGACAGAGCCCGTGCCGCCCACGGTGTGCAGCGCGAGCAAGGGCGGGCGCGGGTCGCCGGGCCGGCGCGGCACCTGGATGGTGGAATAGCCCGCTGCGTACGTCAGCGACAGCTCCCAGGGAATTTCAAAGTCCACGTAATCGGCGTAGAGGTTGGGCGGGCCCACGGTGCCGAGGGTGGGGTCGTTGCTGGGGGCCACGGCCCGCGGCACCACGCTCTTCTTCTTGCCGGTAGTGGGGTTGAAGGCGTAGCCGGTGCTGATGCTGGCCGAAGTCAAACGCAGGAGCCGGGTCGGACTGGCCTGAAACAAGTACTTGTCGACGGGCTGGCCGCGGCTGTCGCGCTGGTAGGCGTCGAACTGCGCGTTGCCGTTCAGCGCCAGCTTTTTGGCAATTTCGGTGCTGAAAATGAGGGACAGCGGCGAGAGCTTAAACGCGGTCCGGGTGAAGTCGTAGGAGAGGTTAAGGTCGAGGTTGCGGAACAAATCCACCTTTTTGAAGGGCGTGAGGCCGGTGGTGTCGTTGGGGTCGCGCACCTTCATTTCGACGGCGTTCTGCAGCGAGAAAGTAACCTGGCTTTGCAGAGGCCCGCCGGGGGTACCGTATAGGAAGTTGTTGAAGTTGTTGAACGTGTACTGGTTGAGGGTGGCCTCGTTGGTGACGAACCCGCCAAATTGGTTGAGCAGCAATGGCTGGCCCGTGGGAGAAGTGAGGATGTTGGCGCCGGTGGGGTTGACGTTGTCGCGCTGCGTCAGGTTTGGCGAGAAACTGTAGTTGAGGCTTGGGGTGACTTTGTGCCGCAAGGCCTGGATTTTGTGCGTGCCCTTGCGGATGACGGTGCCATAGAACGTGGTGTTCAGGCTGGCCGAGGTCGAATAGCTGTAGATGCGGTTCAGGCCGTAGGTGGTGTCAATGCGCACAGCCTGAGCCACGGGGCTGAAGCTGTAGTTGAGGCGCTGGCCGTACCACACCTCGCCGTAGTTGAAAGTGGGGGTGAACTGGAAATGCTTGAATACATTGTAGGAGCCCAGGCCGATGTTGAACGCGTGCTGGATGCCGTTGCGGGAGTTGCGCAGCAGCCGGCCCGCGTTGCCAAGCCGCAGCGGAATGGTGGTGGGAGTGGTGGAGCCGCCCAGCAGCGGCAGGCCGTTGGTGAGGGTGCGGGCGGGCACGCTGTTGGTTATTTCGTTGCTCCCTGTGAGGTTGTAGCTGATGGTGATTTGCTCATACAAGGAACCATACTTGCCCCCGGGCTCGATGCCAAACCACTGGTAGGGGTACTGCCGGGCCACGCCCAGGCTTACGTCGGGCAGAATGAAGCGCATCGACCCGTCGGTGCCCTGGCTCTGACTGAGCTTGAGGTCGTAGTTGATGGGCGAGTTGCGAATCTGCTTGGAGTAGCTGATGCCGGAGGTAAACTGGGTGGCCAGCAGCCGGCGGGCGTCGAAGCTGTTGATGCGGTTGTAGCTGCTGGTGCCGGCGTTCACGTTGGCCGAGAAGCGCCCGCCGCCGGGCTTGGGCACGGGCGTGTGGCTCCAGGTTATCCAGAACGAGTTGGCATCGGGGGGCTTGATGTAGACCTGGCTGGTGGTAAGCGCATCGGTAGCCAGGATTTGCTGGCCGGGGCGGTTCGCGAAGCGGAAGTTGAAGTTGCCCTGGTAGGTGTAGCGCTTAAGGTAGGTGACGTCGGCCGTGGCGCCAAAGCCGCCCCAGGTCTGGGCGTTGCCGGCGTAGATGTCGCCGGTCAGGCGCACGCCGATGTAGTCGTTGGGGGCGAAGTAGTAGCCACCGTTGGTGAGGAAGTACCCGCGGTCGGCGGCCTGCCCAAACGTGGGGATAAGCACGCCCGAGCCTCGGCTTTTGTTGGGCGTGGGGAAGAAGCCGAACAGAAAGCCCAAGGGCGTGGGCACGTCGCCGATTACCAGGTTGAAGGGCCCGGTCACGACTTTGTCGCCCGGAATTACCTTCATGTTCTTGGCCTGAATGTAGAAGTGCGGGTGCTCGAGGTTGCAGGTGGTGTAGCGCCCTATCAGGCCGTTGATGTCGCCGTTGGGCAGCCGCTTGATAACAGACGCACTCACGTAGCCCTCGCCCTGGGTGGTGACGGCATCGCTCACGCGGGCCTTTTTGCTTTTGAAGTTGTAGGCAATGTTGCTGGCCGTGTACAAGCCGCCCTTGTCCTTGAGCACGGGCCGGTCGATGAGGCGGTTGGTGAGCGAGTCGCGCCGGCCGTCGGCGGTCATGGTGTTGTTGCCGTAGTCCACGGTGATGAGCGCCGCTTTCAGGTCAGTGTCGCCGTAGTTGACGGTGGCTTTGTTGTAGAGCCGGGCAACTTTCTTGGTAACGTCGAACTGGATGGAGTCCTTGGCCGTGTACGCGATGGTGGATTCAATCTGGCCGCGGCGCCGGGCCGCCACTTGCAGGGAGTCGCCGCGGCGGCTCACGCCATTTATCCGGCCAGTGGTATCGGTGGGGGTGGTGCCAGGCCGGATGACTCGGCCAGCCGGAGCGAGCGTGTCGGGCACGGGCTTGCGCGAGGCGCCAGGTATGCGGGGCTGGCCGGTGTTCCGCACGCCAGGCGGGGGCGGCCCCACGGGGTCACGCGGGTCGGGCGAGATGTAGCGGACCGGCGGGGTAGGGGTACTGCCCGGCCGCTGGGTAGGCTTGGCGGGCGCCGGTTTGGGTTTGGCCGGCGTCACGGTCTGGCTCCAGCTTGCGCTAGCGAAGCTGAAACAAAATAAAAAAATGAGCCCCAGCAGTTTGGGGCCCTTCATCGTTGGGGCCATGCGGTGCGGCCGCGGCCGCGTCCAAGCATCAAAACGAAGACCAAACCAAGCAGGCAAAGGGTAGTAGCGGTTAATTTCGTTTACTTTTGGGGCTTCTACAAAGGTAGCAGGTCGCTACCGCCCCTTCAACGAACAACGTGCGGATTATTGTCATCTTGGCTAGTGCCGCCCTGCTGCTACTCGGCGCGGGCAGCGGGGAGTGGAAAGCGGAGGCCCAGACCACGGCCGATTCGGGCCGCATTGCGGCCGACACCGCACTCCCTGCATTTAATTCTCCTTACCGCTACCGCTTGCGCACCGTGGTGCTCGACGCCGGTCACGGCGGCAAGGACCGGGGCTGCGCCGGGGTTTCGGCGCGGGAAGCTGACGTGGCCCTAAGACTGGTGCTGGCGCTGGGCAAGCAGATTGAAGAAAATATGCCCGATGTAAAAGTCATTTATACCCGCAAAACCAACGTGTTTGTGGAGCTGGCTGAGCGGGCGGCTATCGCCAACCGCAACCACGCCGACCTGTTCATTTCCATCCACTGCAACGCTGGCCCCAGCCAGAGCCACGGCGCTGAAGTGTGGACCATGGGCCTGCACAAGTCCAACGCCAACCTGGGCGTGGCCCAACGCGAAAACGCGGTTATTCTGCAGGAAAAGGACTATCAGAAGCGCTACGATGGCTTTGACCCCCGCTCGCCCCAGAGTCATATTTTGTTTTCGCTCTTTCAATCGGCCTACATCACCAACAGCCTGCGCTTTGCCCAGCGCGTTGACCGGCAGCTGCGCACCACGGTGAAGCGCCCCAGCCGCGGCGTAAAACAGGCCGGTTTTCTGGTGCTCTGGAAATCAACCATGCCCTCGGTACTCATCGAATCCGGCTTCCTCACCAACCCGGCCGAGGAGCGGTACCTCAACGACAAAGCTAATCAGTCGTATATGGCGGCGGGAATCTATCGTGCTTTCCGCGAATACAAGCGCGAACTAGAAGGCGGCTCATAAAAAAGGGCCGGTACACGTAGTATTACCGGCGAAATCCGCCTGCTGTATTCTCTCGTACCATCCCTGATATCGTTGCGTTGCGTCCCTATACACCCACCCATACATTAGCTTCCCGTGTCTAAAGAAATAAAAGTGGCGCTGCTTGCCATTGTAGCCATCGCCGCGCTCGTTATCGGCTTCAATTTTCTGCGCGGCACCAACGTGCTGTCCAACGACCGCACCTACTACGCTTCCTACCCCAACGTAGAGGGCCTTAATGTAGGCGCGCAGGTAATCCTGAACGGCATTAAAGTGGGCCAGGTTAAAAACCTGGAACTCCAGCCCGAGCGGGGCAACGCGGTGCGCGCCTCGCTGGAACTGCAAAAGGGCATTGTGGTGGGCGACTCCACGGTGGCCGGCCTCAGCGGCACCCTGCTGGGCTCGAAGACCATTACCTTGTTTCTGGGTAAGAACAGCAAGGAGTTTGACGGCGGAGAAGAACTGGCTACCAAGTCGGCCATCAGCACCATCGATGCCTTTCAGGCCAAGGCCCTGCCTGTGCTTGATACAGTGGGTGCCACGCTGGCCCACATCAACGCCTTCCTGAACCAGGATGCGCAAACCAACATTCAAAGCACTCTGCTCAGCGCCCGCAAGAGCACCGAGGCCCTGCAGGCCCTCATTGCCGCCAACCAGCGCAACATCAATCAGATTACCTCCAATTTCGCTCAGATGAGCGCCGCCCTGAATAAGTCGACAGTGAAGCTTGACCGCATTGCTAACAACTTCAGCCAGCTGTCCGATTCGTTGAAGGCTGCCCCCATCGGCCCGGCCCTGCGCCGCCTCGATGCTACCATGGCCGAAGCCCAAACCGCTGTGGCCAGCCTCAACCGCGCCCTCAACGACCAAAAGGGCTCGATGGGCAAGTTGATTAACGACACGTTACTCTACAACAACCTCAACGCCACCGCTGCCAGCTCCAACGCGCTGATTTCCGACTTCAAGGCCAACCCCAAGCGGTACGTGCACTTCTCGGTGTTCGGAGGTGGCAAGGACAAGAAAACCAAAACCGAGGTAGAAACTACCACCACGCGGCCTAACGGCACTACAGTAGACACCGAAATCAAAACCACCGTTAAGTAGCGCTTCGCGTCGCTGCCGTACCTTTGAAATCCGCCTCCGGGCGGATTTTTTTGTGCTCATTCTTCCAAAATCCCACCACCATCCCCTTATGAACGTCGAGTTCAACCGCAACGAAGACCAACTCAAGCAACTCAGCTTTAAACTCAGTCAGAAGTTTCAGAAAGTATCCCTCGGCGGGGGCGAGAAGCGCATTGCCGCCCACAAAGCCAAAGGCAAGCTCACCGCCCGCGAGCGCATTGCCTACCTGCTGGACGAAGGAGCCGCCACGGTTGAAATCGGCGCCTTTGCGGGCGAGGGCATGTACCAGGAGGAGGGTGGCTGCCCCGGTGGCGGCGTGGTGGTAGTTATCGGCTACGTGCAGGGGCGGCAGTGCGTGGTAGTGGCCAACGACGCTACCGTGAAGGCCGGCGCCTGGTTTCCCATTACCGCCAAAAAGAACCTGCGGGCCCAGGAAATCAGCATCGAAAACAAGCTGCCCATCATCTACCTCGTCGATTCGGCCGGCGTGTACCTGCCCATGCAAGATGAGATTTTTCCGGACAAGGAGCACTTCGGCCGCATCTTCCGCAACAACGCGGTGATGAGCAGCATGGGCATTGTGCAGATTTCAGCCATTATGGGGCCTTGCGTGGCCGGTGGCGCCTACCTGCCCATCATGAGCGACGAGGCCATGATAGTGAACGGCACTGGCTCGGTGTTCCTGGCCGGTTCTTATCTGGTGAAGTCGGCCATTGGCGAAACCATCGACAACGAGGCTCTGGGCGGCGCGAGCATGCACTCCGAAATCTCGGGCGTGACGGACTACAAGTTCGAAACCGACGAGGAGTGCCTCGACCACATCCGCAACATTTTCGACAAGATGGGTGGGCAGGCTACGGCAGGCTTCAGCCGCGTAGCCCCAACCAAGCCCGCGCAGGACGAGCAGGAAATCTACGGCTTGCTGCCCTCCGACCGGGTAAAGCCCTACGATATGATGGACATCATCAATCGCTTGGTCGACAACTCGGAGTTTGAACCCTACAAGGACCTCTACGGCCAGACGCTCATCTGCGGCCTGGCCCGCATCGATGGATGGGCTGTGGGCATCGTGGCCAACCAGCGCAAGATTGTGAAGAGCAAGAAAACCGGCATGCAGATGGGCGGCGTCATCTACTCCGACTCAGCCGACAAAGCCGCCCGCTTCATCATGAACTGCAACCAGAAGCGTATCCCGCTGGTGTTTCTGCACGACGTATCGGGCTTCATGGTAGGCTCAGCCTCCGAGCAAGGCGGCATTATTAAGGACGGCGCCAAGATGGTAAATGCCATGGCCAATTCGGTGGTGCCCAAGTTCACGGTTATCGTAGGCAACAGCTATGGTGCCGGCAATTACGCTATGTGCGGCAAGGCTTACGACCCGCGCCTCATTGTGGCTTGGCCTACGGCACAGCTCGCGGTAATGAGCGGCGCTGCGGCGGCCAACACGCTGCTGCAGATTCAGGTAGCTTCTCTGAAAGCCAAGGGGGAAGTGATTACTCCGGAGGCAGAGAAGGAACTGCTGGACCGCATCAAGGCGCGGTATGAGGAGCAGTTATCGCCCTACTACGCCGCGGCCCGACTTTGGGTCGATGCTGTGATTGACCCGTTGGAAACGCGTCGGGTGATTTCGGAGGGGATTGCGGCGGCGAACCATGCGCCAATTGAGAAGGCGTACAATGTGGGGGTTATTCAGGTGTGAGGTAATGATTAAAACCAGCTTCTTGATCCAAGGAGGAAAGAAGTCATTATACCGCTGGCTAGAGTGGGCTATGATAATTAGCCTGGGAGTGGGAGCAGTGTGCCTAGTTGTGCCGCAGTGGCGGTTTGCGCTCCCATTCTCTGCAATTCTATTGTTGGGTTTTCTGATTTGTTCTATGGCAGCCACAGCATCAGGAGTAGCGTTATACTAAACCCGGGGGCGGCTTGAAATAAGTGAGCAAAGTATTAAGATGAAAGGGGTAGAGGAGCATGAGCTTCAAGCCTTGGTTTTACAACGTGTTGAGGTGAAATTCAGCAGCTATCGAGGCCAACCTATTGGAAGGTATGTTAGGGATGGAAGTGGCAACATCATTAGTTTTTATCCGATAGCAGGAAAACCTCCTATCGTCGTTGCTTTTCTTGCAGATTCGCATGCACAAAGCCAGCTATTTGTCAAGATTCTAAGAAGTTGGCGAACGATGGGAGTTGAAATTGTGGCTGATGGGATAGATTTGGTTTAAGCCAAATACTGCCATGTAAACACTCTGCCTCCTTCCCGGCTAAAACGGGGCGGGCAAAACCACCGCCGCCTTCACTTAGCTGCCCAGCCTACTGAATTGCCGCGAGTTCGTGAATGCCGACGAAATAGCCCGGGGTCTTTCCCTTTCCAGCCCGAAACGATCAGTATCCAAGCGGGCCCCGGCTGATGCTGGCGCGGCTCCACGAGTTGCTGGCAGCAGGGTAGAGCTTCAATGGAGGCACCAAGTCATGCTGTCATTCTTCAGAGATGTACTAATGCGAGACACAGCCTCGCCTGAATGCTAGGTACGAGTTACGCTCTGCTAAACTCGCGCCAATAGACGCTCGCTTTCAAGAAGTACAAGCAGAGTCCAGTCATCATCTCCCGCGACGGTAAAATAATAGCTGTGCCACCGGAGAAAATGCCACCTGCGCCCAGTGCCGTATAGCTGGGTATTGTGTCTTGAGTTGGTATGAATTTTTAGCAAGTGCCTGTGTTACGATTACATCTCAAACGCAACGCCACTACAGTTCCGCTCGTTTCCACAGGCAGCGCTATTCAATGCCTGCCTGATGTCTACCGACTCTAACCATACCAATTCCCGCCGTCAGTTTCTGCGGCAGGCGGGCCTGACGGCCGCCACTGCGGCTATTGCCGGCCCGGCCATTGCACTCCCTATGTCAGCCTCCCTAACTCAAAACGACGACCAGCGCAAGATTGGTTTTGCCATTGTAGGCCTCGGCAAGTATGCCACCGAGCAAATGATGCCCGCTTTCAAGGAAAGCAAGCACGCGAAAATCACAGCGCTGGTGAGTGGCTCGCCGGGTAAGATGCAGCAGCTGGCCAAAGAGTACAGCGTGGATGCCAAGAGCTGCTACAGCTACCAGAATTTCGACAGCATCAAGGACAACCCGGCCGTGGATGTGGTCTACGTGGTGCTGCCCCCGGGCATGCACGCCGAGTACGTGGTGCGGGCCGCCCAGGCCGGCAAACACGTGCTTACCGAGAAGCCGATGGCCAACACCGTAGCCGAGTGCCAGCGCATGATTGACGCCTGCCGCAAGGCCGGCAAACAGCTCATGGTGGCTTACCGTGCCCAGTTCGAGCCTTTCAACCTGGAGGCCATCGACCGTATTAAGAAAGGCGAGTTGGGCAAGCTCCGCTACGTCACCTCCGACCACGGCCGGCAGGTGAAGCCTACCGAAGACAAGGCCGACGAATGGCGCGTGGTGAAAAAACTGGCCGGCGGCGGCTCGCTCATGGACATTGGCATCTACTCCCTCAATGCCGCCCGCTACCTCACCGGCGAAGAGCCCGTGGAGTAATGGCCATGGAGTCGACCGACCGCTCCGACCCGCGCTTCAAGGAAGTGGAAGACCAGATTCATTTCACCCTCCGCTTCCCCAGCGGCGTGCTGGCCACCTGCACCAGTGCCTACAGCATTGAGGGGGTGAAGCGGTTCCGGGCCTTCGGCGACAAAGCGTATCTCGACCTCGACCCCGCTACCGACTACTACAAGCACAACATGACCATTGGCAAAGCCGATGGTGAGATGAAGCCCAGCATCAAGGAAGGCAATCAGTTTGCCGCCGAACTCGACCACATGGCTGAGTGCGTGCTCCAAAACAAAACGCCCAAAACCCCTGGCGAGGAAGGCCTGCGCGACATCAAGCTGATTATGGCCATCTACGAATCGGCCCGTAAGGGCAAGCCCGTGAAGGTGTAGCTTCTGGCTTAGAAGGACAAATTCTGAAGCCAACTTAAACTGGTTGAGCGCGGCTATTTCGGGAACGTAGTAGCCGCGCTTTTAGGAACCGGCTACTATTTGCCGCGCCACCCGGTTGAAGAATGACATACTGTGCAGGGCTGAAAATTCCTCTACTTTATTTTGAAGCCGCGTGATTTCGGCGGCATCTGTTTTGTCAGCCAGGTGCAGTTCTACAAGCCAGATATGCACCTGGTAGTAGTCGAGTAGCCAGCTGTGGCTTTCTATTTGAAAGAGCGAATGCATCCCCACGCTGCCGGGGCGAGAATGGCCGGTGTTCAACTCGGCCACGGCGCGGAACGCGCGGAGCAGTTCGTTGAATACGTTTTGTTCCAGAGTAGCCAGCTGGGGGAATTCGAGCTGCGTAAACTCCAACCACTCCAGCAGCGGGCCAAACTGTCCCGTTAGAAACAAAGCTTCGGCCACGAAGAAATGGTGCCCGGCCGGAAAGTGATTGTAGAAAGCGGGCAGCGCCGGTGCGGGGGCCAAAGCTCGCGGCGCCGTGGCTGCTTCGAAGCGAAGCCGGGCCAACGTTGCGGCCGGCAGCGCCTGATGAGGAGCGTCGTGCCAGGCCACTACCAACTCAGTGAAGGCGCGCCGGCCCCGCGGAAAGGCATGCACTTCTGCGGGCACGGGCAGGGCCAGCAGCTCCGGCAGCCGATTGCGCCAGGCAGCTTCGTCTTCCGCCAGGAACTCGCCCAGGAAGAGCGCGCAATTTCCGAATAGCTTAGCTTCGGCGGTTTGCTTATGCCGCAGGTATTCCCGCAGTACTTCGCCATAGGCCCCGTTGAGGTGAGCCAAGTCCACAAACGACTCTACAAAAAACTCTTGGCCGGCAGGGTGAGCGGCCAGCCGGAGCGCCAGCGGGCTGGCTATGCCCCTGGGGTCGGAGGGGCGCGACACGCGCCCCAGGAAATAGCCCAGCAGCAAGCGCTCGGGGTAAGAAAGTCGCTCCATGGCCAGAAGCTCCGGAATATCGGTGGGAACGCCCAGCGCGGCTGGTTCAGACCCCACAAGGCTGGACACGGCGCGCCCAAAATCAGCAAAGTTGCCGTGGCCAGCGTAGCGTGCCAGGGTGTCGAGGGTGTGCAAGTGGTAGCCGCCCTCTTTATCCACAAGCCCGAAGAACCGCCGCAATGTGCTTGGACTCAGACGTCGCGTGCACGTGCCCCCGGCTTTTAGAAGCTCTGCTTCCAGTGCATCGCAATGACTCGGATAAAGCAATGGTTGCCCAAAGCGGGCCGCAACCGCGTTGCGAAGGGCAGTATGTAGATGGGGTGAAATTTGAGGCACTCGGCAGAATGTAGGTGTAAAGTCAAATAAAAAAAGAAAATTTTGGCCTTTGCGTTGGTGGCCGCCGTCGATTCACCTTTGTACTACTTGTCTAGAGCCCTGTCAGCAGCTTTTATTCTCGACCATACAGGTGTTAACCCTTTTGGCCTCTGATTGTAAACGAAATGCGGGGTCTTGTTTAAGAACGCAGGCCCGTCAGACGAAGAAAAATGGCAACTCATGCGCTAGAAGCACGGAAACGAGGGATGTATCAATGATACTTATTAAAAATTGTAATAGCCCAAGCGCTACCATTTCCTCCCAAACCTCGTATCTATTATAATGGTCCCGCGTGCTGATTATTTGACTGAAGGACAAGACCCTGAAACAGTTGAGAAACTGATGGGCAACGTTACCACCCTGCTCGCCGCTGGGGAGGAAATCGAGTATGTAGCAGTGCAGCAAAAGCCGTTGTTCAACGCCTTTCCTGATTGTGTGGCCGTGACGCAGCTGCGCGTTATTTTCTGCCGCTTGCGAAATTTTGGCTTGAACATGGAGTTTAAAGCATATTTGTGGCAGGACGTATTGACCATGCAGTTCGTCGAAAACATCGCCAGTACCAGCATCACCGTGAGAACAGCGAAGGTTACTGAAATCATGGGCTATTTGCCACTGGCGCAAGCCCGCAGGCTGCACGATTTTGCCAGGATAAAAGAGGCGGAGTATGCCGACCATCGCTCTGCTAAAAATCGGGAAAAAGCAGTGGGAGTAACCAGCCGCGACGCCAACATCAGCTACAGGCTTTCCCTGGCAGAGCCCGGGGGGCGCAACCCGGACAAATTACTAAAAATAGACCAGCAATGGAAGGAGCCTAGCGTCCGCTCACTGCATCAGGGTGGGTTCGACCAACTGGGTAACGCAGCATTCCCATTGTATTAATGACCTCATTTCTTCGGCAACTACCTCATTCTAATTGGATGAGGTTTTTTAATGTCCTGACTGGTCGGTGGCTGGTGCCTATGGGCCTTAGTTAATTTCCGGGAGTTTGGCTATGGCAGTGCCTGGGTAGCAATGTCCGGTACGTCGCTAATGGGCCGGGTGCGGTAGGAGAGGCGGCCTACGGTAGGCACGTGAGGGAACACGAAACACAAAAACACCAGGCAAAACCTGTCGGGCCTTTTGCTTTTGCGTACAGCTAGTAGGACTAATTCTATTCTTATGGCTAATAAATCCGTTGCTGAAATCATTATCGACACCTTGCAGGCCGCCGGTGTCAAGCGCGTATTTGGCGTGGTGGGCGACTCGCTGAACGGCATTACCGAAACCATTCGGGCGCGCGAGGGCATCGAGTTTATCGGCGTTCGCCACGAGGAAGGCGGCGCTTTTGCTGCCGGCGCCGAGGCGTACCTCACCGGCGACCTTGCGGTGTGCGCCGGCTCGTGCGGGCCCGGCAACACCCATCTCATCAACGGTTTGTTTGACTGCCACCGCAGCCGCGTGCCCGTGCTGGCCCTGGCAGCCCAAATTCCGAGCGCAGAAATTGGAACCGGCTATTTTCAGGAAACCCACCCCGAGCGGCTGTTTCAAGAATGCAGCCATTACTGTGAGTTGATATCGGTGCCCGAGCAGGCCGTGCGCACCATAGAAAGCGCCGTGACCGCCGCGCTTGGCAACCGGGGAGTGGCCGTGGTGGTATTTCCCGGCGATGTGGCCGAGCTCAAGACCGAAGCCCCCGAGGTGCGGCTGCCAACGCTGGGCCGCCGCAGCGCCCTGCATCCTTCCGAGGCCGATATCCGCCAGGCCGCCGAGCTGCTCAACGCTGGCGAGAAGGTGACCATCCTGGCGGGGATTGGCTGCGCCGAAGCCCACACCGAGCTGCTGCAAACGGCCGCGGCCTTGCACGCGCCCGTGGTGCACGCCCTGCGCGGTAAGGAATTTGTGGAGCCCAACAACCCCTACGACGTGGGCCTGACCGGATTGCTGGGCATGCCCGCCGGCTACCACGCCCTCCTGGATGCCGACACCGTGCTGATGCTCGGCACCGACTTTCCGTACCGGCAGTTTCTGCCCGACGATGCCCGTGTGGTGCAGGTAGACAACCGCGCCGAGCACATTGGCCGCCGCACCCGCGTGGAAATCGGGCTGGTGGGCGACGTGGCCGCTACCCTGCGGGCCTTGCTGCCGCGCCTCACGCCCCGCAACAACTCCGACCACCTGACGGAAGCCCAGGAACGCCACCGCGCCGACGAAGAAAGCCTGGCCGAGCTGGCCACCGGCGAGCCCGGCGACACCAGCCTGCACCCCCAGCACGTGGCCCGACTACTGGACGAACTGGCCAGCGAAGACGCCGTTTTTACCTGCGACGTGGGCACGCCCACCATCTGGGCGGCGCGCTACCTGCACATGAACGGTCGGCGCAGCCTCATCGGCTCGTTTGTGCACGGCAGCATGGCCAATGCCGTTTCGCAGGCCTACGGGGCGGCGCTGGCCCAGCCACACCGGCAAGTGGTGGCGCTGTGCGGCGACGGCGGCCTGGCCATGCTGCTCAGCGAGCTGCTAACCATTCGGCAGCACAAAATTCCGGTCAAAATCATTGTTTTCAACAATTCATCCCTTGGCTTCGTGGAACTGGAGATGAAAGCCGCCGGCATTCTGGAATACGGCACCGAGCTGGACAACCCCGATTTTGGCGCGTTGGCCCAGGCGGCCGGCTTGCGGGGCTTCCGCGTGAGCGACCCGGGCCAGTTGGAAAGCGTGCTGCGTGAAGCCCTGGCCCACGACGGCCCCGCGCTGGTTGATGCCGTGGTAAAGCGCCAGGAGCTAAGCATGCCGCCCAGCGTCAACGCCAAGCAGGCCGGCGGCTTCAGCCTCTATGCCATGAAGGCGCTGATGGACGGCCGCGGAGGCGAGCTTCTGGAAATGGCCAAAACGAACTTGTTTCGGTAGCAGAAACGTTGAAAAAGGCGCGAAGAGGCTAGAAATGGATGCCCGGCGTAAATTTGCCCTGCCCTTCTTCCTGTGCAATGACAAACAAAGAAATTAAAGCCCTTATCTCGCTGCTCGACGACCCGGAGGTGGCGCCCCAAATCCAGGACAAAATTCAGAATCTGGGGGAAAGCATCATTCCCTTTCTGGAGGAGTCGTGGGAAGAAACCCTGGACGCCCAGCAGCAGCAGCGCCTGGAAGACCTGATACACCACCTGCAGTTTGAGGGCTTGCAGCAGCGCCTGCGCGTGTGGCGCGAAGCCGGCGCCACCGACTTGCTGGAGGGCATGTGGTTGCTGAATACCTACCAATACCCCGATGCCGACCTGCAGGCCCTGAACCGTGCCATCGAGCAGCTCCGTTTTGAGGCCTGGACGGCTATGCGTCCCGGAATGCACCCCGCCGACCAGGTGCAGGTGATGAACCACATTATGTTCCGGGTGCACAAGTTTGCGGCCAACACCCAGCATTTTCACTCGCCGGCCAACTCCATGCTGCAGCGCGTGATAGAAACCAAGCGCGGCAACCCGCTCACGCTGTGCGTGATTTACCTGCTCGTGGCCGACCGCCTGCATCTGCCGGTTTTTGGCGTAAACCTGCCCAATCTGTTCGTGCTCACCTTCCGCCCCGAACTGCCGGGTGCCGAGCCGTTCTACATCAACTGCTACAACCGCGGCCTAGTGCTTTCGCGCACTGATATCGAGCACTACGTGAGCCAACTCAATATTTCGTCAAATCCGATGTTTTTCGAGCCCTGCACCAATCTGGACATCGTACGCCGCGCCCTGCGCAACTTGCAGATGAGCTTCGAGAAGCTGCAGGAGCCTGGGAAAGCGGCGGAGGTAGCAGTGCTGCTGAGTATTCTGGAGTAACGAACCGCAAGGCACCGCCTGTCATTGCAAGGCGGCACGACATTCCGCGCATCAAGCGGCGTCAATCCGTCCTGTAATAACTAGGCAATTCAATTAAACAAAAAGCCTTGGCTCTGCGCAGAGCCAGGGCTTTGTCACATTATAAGGTTGGTCGCTAAGACCAGGACCGATTGCTTCGCTGTGCTCGCAATGACAGGAGCCGCTTACCGCTTAATCAAGCAGCCCGCAGCCCGCTTATCAGACACGCCAGCGGGGCGGCCGGCCAGCACGTTGTCCAGCACTTGCTTTAGGTAGGGCTGTTGTACACTGCCGGCCATCTGGGGGTTGTCGTCGATGGCGCCGCGGTAGCGAATTGCGAAGCCGCCAGGGGTGGGCTGCAGCACCACGGCCTCGGCGGTTTTGCTCACGCCCAGCAGGTTGCTTACTTGCTGGCTAGCATCGGTGAGGGTGGGCAGCTCTACTTCGCCGGGGGCGGCGGTGCCGGGGGCGTCAAGGTTAATGGGGACGTTGATGAATAGAAACTCCACGCCTCGGCTGCGGTAGCTGTTACTCAGGGAGGCCAGCCGCTCCTGATACAGGCGGGAAAAAGCGCAGGCAGGGTTTAGGAACACCACCACCACAGCCTTGTTGCCGGCGTAGCTTTTGAGGGCCACATCGGCGTTGGCAGCAGTTTTGAGGGTGAAGTCGGTAACGGTACCGGTTTGGGCACGGGCCACACCCATTGCCAGCGTGCCAAACAGCAGGGCTATGGCAGCGATGATAGTAATTCGGCGGAAGGACATGGCGGTAAGGTAAGGCATGATTGCAGGAATGCGCCGCAGGCTACGTGAATGATTCATGACAATACGTGAGGACGTAGCCCGGCGACGGCTGGCAATAGCAAATGCAGTGCCGCGTCTCGGCGCCGTCCAATACCAACGTTGCGGGGATTTCGCCGGATTCAGCGGGAACGAAAGTACCTAGCAAGAGTTGCTTCTTGAAAATGATGCCGCGTTGCGCGGCCAGCTTGTAAAGCGTCTCCTTAGCACTCCACAGGCGGGTGTAATGAGTGCTGGTTGCTTCGGGTGTGGCGAGGGCAACAGCGGCGGCATCGTTCCACTCATTGGTATTCAAAAATTTGACGGCCAGCCGCTGGGCCTTATCGCGAATCATTTCAACGTCGACGCCCGCCCGGCCGCCCGCGACCAGCACCGCCGCTACCCACACCCCGGAGTGCGACAAAGACAAGGTTAAATCGTGGGCTGCGCCCGCCAGCCACGGCCGGCCGGTAGCATCGTTGTGCACCACCAAACGGTCCGCCGTGGCAACAGTCAATTCCTGCAGCAGGGTGTGGGCCAACGCCCGACCCGCCAGCCACTGCGTTTGGCGGGTTGTGTCGGCCGTGGTGGGCATCAAGGCCTCGTAGGCGGCGGCCTGCGGTAGCTGTTTCCACAACTCAATTGAGCTTTCTGTGAGCTGCCACAAGCCGAGCACGGCAGTAGGGGAGAGGTGCTGGAGGGAGTGGAGTGGCATGGGCAGAGCGTCGGTTGTTGGGTTGGTAGAGAAGTGGCCATTTCCTGGCAGCGTGCCGTCGACCACGAGCCGCTGCTAACGAACAATAGGCGGCGAAGCTACCTTTGCATCGCCCGTATGTCCGAGATTTTCCGCCCCCCCGTTACCAAAATTGCCACCCTGGCTGGCCACCGCGACGCGGTATACGCCCTCACGGGCGGCTCGGCCAGCACCATTTATTCGGGAAGCGCCGATGGCATGGTGGTGGGTTGGGACACTGCCCAGCCCGCCCAAGACGGCGTGCTGCTGGCCCGTGTTCAAAATTCAGTGTACGCACTGCGGCACCTGCCGGCGCTGAATTTACTGGTGCTGGGGCACAATTTTCAGGGCATTCAAGCCATCGACCTGGCACAGCGGCAGCTGGCGCATGCCACAGCGCTGCCCCCGGTGGCCATCTTCGAGATAGTCTTTTCCGAAAGCCGGCAGCGCCTGTACGTAGCCCTCGGCGATGGCACGCTGGCCGTGCTCTCGGTGCCGGAGTTTAAGCTGGAAAAACTTCTGCGCATTACCGACAAAAGCCTGCGCTGCCTGGCCTTGCACGAAGGCCGCGGCGAGCTGGCCGTGGGTAGCTCCGACACCCTTACCCGCATTCTTGACCTCGATTCGCTGGAAACCAGGTTCACGTTGGGCGAAAGCACCAATTCAGTTTTTTCGGTTGCGTATTCGCCCGATGGCACGGAGCTTTTTACGGCCGGGCGCGACGCCCAAATCCGGAGCTGGGACGTGGCGGCGGGCTATGCCCTGGTCAGCACCGTGCCCGCCCACATGTACACCATCAACCACCTGGCCTTTAGTCCCGATGGCCGGTTCCTGGCCTCATGCAGCCTCGATAAGAGCATTAAGCTCTGGGATGCGCGCACCATGACCTTGCTGCGCGTGCTGGACAGGGCGCGGGCAGCCGGACACGGTACTTCGGTGAACCGCCTCGTTTGGCCGGGCGCCGAAAACCGGCTAGTTTCGTGTAGCGACGACCGTAGCTTAGCCATATGGGAAATAGACGCATAGTTGTCAGTTGTTCGTTGTCAGGAAGTAGGGTTCAACAAGCCCCTGCCTGATGCGCGCAATAACTCCCTGGCAACCCAGCATTGATACTTACTAAAATGAAAATTACCGCCCTCGATATCCGCCAAAAAACGTTTGAAAAATCCTTCCGCGGGATAGATAAGGACGAGGTGCAAGCATTCCTGAACACGATTTCTCAGCAGTGGGAGCGGTTGGGCGATGAAAACCGCGAGCTGCGCCTGAAGCTGGAGCACGCCCAGCAGGACGTGCAGAAGATGCGCGAGGTGGAAAGCAGCCTCTACCGCACCTTGAAAACAGCCGAAGACACCAGCAACAACATCACCGAGCAAGCCTCGCGCGATGCTGATTTGCGCATTCGCGAAGCTCAATTTCAAGCCGAGCAACTGCTGAGCGAGGCCCGCCAGCGCGCCCGCATGGTGGTGGAGGAAGCCTACCAGCAGGCCGAGAAAACGGTGTCGGAAATGCAGCGCGAGGTAACCGGCCTAGGCCAGGAGTGCCAGCGCCTGGAGCAACAACTCGACAGCCTCGCCCGCGACCTGCACCACCTCGCTTCCGATGCCCTGGACAAGGTGGAGAAGGCCCGCAACCGGCCCAAGGGCAGCACGGCGGCCATCCTTTCTCGTGCGGCGCGCGTACAGGTAGAACGTCCGAAAGAACCGGTCGTTGAACCCCTACCCGAGCCCATTCCCGCTATGCAGGTTACTTCTTCTTCCGCTCTTTCTTCGGCCGCCGCGGTAGCCGCTGCCGCGCCCGCAACTTTTGAGCGCCCGGTGTCGCAGTCCGCGGCCCGTATCGCCCAGCCCGAGCCCAAGGGCGAAATCAGCCAGACCTTGGCTTATAACCCGAAGCCCGGCCAGCAGCCCGACCCTTATCAGGAGCCAACGCCGGACATCGAGCGGCCCAATGCCCCGACCGAAGACCCCGGTATTTCGCCAGCACCCCACGTCGACCCGGCCGAGCCTTCCCGCGTGCCAAACCCTGGCGCTCCCCGCGTCGACCCCACCGACCCCTCGGAGGTGCCGCATCCCGGCGCCCCGCGCATAGACCCCACCGGGCCCGAAATTCATCCCATCGGCCCCAACCGGCCAGAAATCAACCCGCCCGCGCCCATGCACCCCGGCATGGAAAAAACAGCAGCGGCTGAGAAAGTAGCCGTGAAAGAAGCCCCCGTAGCTGCAGAAGCCGCAGTGGCAGTGGCAGAAAAGTCGTTCTTCGACGAAATCTAGCCCACGGCGTCAACCCTCTAAACACTCAGCAATAGAAAGAAAGCCTACCAGAACGGTAGGCTTTCTTTTTTATGCACCGACCTTTGCCAACGGAGCTGCTTTAGCTGTTGCCACTTACACTGGGGAAGCGTTGCTCTTCCCATTCTGTTATCCGCTTACTATTTCACCCCCACCGCATGGGCCAAATCGCACTCGAAGGACTGGAGTTTTTTGCTTTTCACGGCTATTACGACGAGGAGCAGAAAATCGGGAACAAGTACGGCGTGGACCTCTACATCACCACCAACCTGCTCGCGGCCGGCGAATCGGATAAGCTGCACCAGACGGTGAACTACGAAGTGCTGTACCGCATGGTGGCCGAAGAAATGCGGGCCCCCGCCCGGCTGCTGGAGCACGTAGCTCACCGCGTGCTCGACCGCATCATGGTTGAATTGCCCCATGTGCGGAAGGTGCGCGTGAGCGTGAGCAAGTTCAATCCGCCGCTGGGCGGCATCTGCCAACGGGCTCGGGTGACGCTGGTGCAGAAGCGGCGGAAGCAAGAGGCGAAGGCTTAGGGCAAGCGAAGCGCAGCCCGAATACATTCCTGCTTGGAAAATTATTGCTTTGGGATACAGGTGATTGCCCTTGGCAAAGCTGCTTGTACGAAAGTCTTCGTAGTTATGCGTTGCAACTACGAAGGCTTTCGTAACATCTTTGTTCTATCCTACGAAATAATTCGTAGTAACCTCACGTTTTACCAGCATGAGCAAAGCACCGCCCCCCAAACCTACGGATGCCGAATTGGAAATCCTAAACGTGCTCTGGCAGCACGGGCCCGCCACTGTGCGGGCCATCAACGACCACCTCAGCCAACGCCGCCAGGCCGAAGTGGGCTACACCACTACCCTCAAAATACTGCAGCTAATGCTGGAAAAAGGGCTGGTGCGGCGCGACGATGCCGACCGCAGCCACGTGTACCGGGCGGCCGTGCGCGAGCAGGAAACACAGGGCCTGCTCCTCGACAAATTCGTGGACGCCACCTTCGGCGGGTCGGCCCTAAAGCTGGTGATGCAGGCCCTAGGCAGCCGCCAGACTTCTGCCGACGAGCTGGCACAAATCCGCCGCTTGCTCAACGACATTGAAATTCAAAATTCCACCTCTAACTCCGACGACGATGAACGCGCTTGAGAATTTCGTTTCACCCGCGCTCATGCGGGCTTTGGGCTGGACTTTGGTGCACTCGCTGTGGCAGGGGGCACTGGTAGCGGCCGTGCTGGCTGGGGCGCTGCTATTGCTGCGTCGGCAGCGAGCCGAGGTCCGCTACGTGGCGTCCGCCGGGGCGTTGGGCGTGGTGGTGGCGCTGGCAGGCATCACGTTTGGGCTTTACTTTACTGCTGGGACTAGCACAGATGCTTTGCTCAAGCCCAGCTCCTTGAAGCCCACGCTGGTCTTGCCCTTAAAAACGGAGAAAGCACGGCCGGTGACTCCCAGCCACTCGGTATACCTGGCCACGTTGGGCACAGGCACGCCGCCTATTGGCCGTGCCCGCACTGCCGAGGAAGCACCAGGAGCACCTGCTACCGCACCGCTACAAGCGGCTCCTGACCGGTCTGGCGCCCGCGAAGCAAGCGGAGCAGCTGCGATAAGCTGGCTGGCCGCCGGGCTGCGCTACTTCGACCACCACCTGCCACTTTTGGTAGTAGCATGGCTGTTGGGCCTGCTGGCCATGAGCCTGCGCATGCTGGGCGGCTTGCTGTATGTGGAGCGCTTGCGGCGCTACCGGGTGCGACCCCTGAATGCTGCCTGGCAAGCCCGCTTTGCTGCCTTGGCCGCCCGCAGCGGCGTGCGCCGTCCAGTGGCCCTGTTGGAGTCGGCGCTGGTGCAGGTGCCGCTGGTGGTGGGGCACCTGCGACCGGTGGTTTTACTGCCGCTGGGGGTAGTGGCCGGCCTTTCGCCCGCTAGCTTAGAAGCCATACTGGCCCATGAACTGGCCCATGTGTTGCGCCGCGACTACCTCGTGAACCTGCTGCAAACCGTGGCCGAAGTGCTGTTTTTCTACCATCCGGCCGTGTGGTTTGTGGCCAACTGCGTGCGCGCCGAGCGCGAAAACTGCTGCGATGACACCGCTACCGCCCTCTGCGGCGGCGACTCGTTGCGCCTGGCCCGTGCCCTCACGGCCCTGGCCGAGTGGAGCCAAAGTGCCGTGGTGCCCGCCTCGCCCCGCCTGGCCCTGGCAGCCATGGGTGGCCGCGGAGCCTTGCTAACCCGGGTGCGCCGTTTGGTGCAGCGTCGTCCGGCTGCCCCTACTTTGGCCGAAGGAATTATGGCCGGTGCCTTGGTGCTGGGAGGGCTGGGGCTATTGGGTAGCAGCGTGGCCTTGGCTGGCCCTTTATCGCAGTCGGCCACCCCGCTCAGCAAGCCGGTAACCTTCAACTGGCGGGGTTGCGACTCTGCCTCGCCCGTCAATGAGTTGGTTCTGGCATCCCAACCGGCAATGCTCCCGGCCTGGGACGTGGCAGCTCCGACGGCCGGCTGGAACTTCGCCCCGGCTCACGCGGGTCTGTATCCGTTTGTGGTGAGCCGCGACACCGTTCTGCGGGGCCGGGCAAGCCGGCGCAAGGCCGGGCGGGTGAGCAACAGCCGTTCGGTCATCGTCACGGGCCGCGATGTGCCTGCTCCTCCTACCTTCCGGGGCAGCCCCGGCACAGTGGTTATCACAAAAGATAAAAAAGGCCGCCTGACCGACCTCTTGGTGAACGGCCAGCGCGTGGACACCGAGCCGGTTTCGGGTTCGGGCAAGCGCAAGCTCAAAATCAAGGAAAAAGGCGGCAAGCAAACCGGCGGCCAGGAGTTCGAAGTTATTCGGGTGGTGCCGCAGAACTCACCCGAGGCGCGGGGCTTTGTGTACCGGAGCGAGGGTGGTGTAACCCACTTTGGGCGGGCTGGGTCGCCCGGCGTGGAGTACCGCACCCTTACGCCGCTCCGCGACCACACCGTATACCGCGATGTTGTGCCCAGCCTTCGCCACGCGCCCGACGGCCGCACGCGCACATACCGTTTGGCTACCCCTGCACCTCTTATAGACGGTGAGCCCTTGCGCGTCCAACTCGAATCGTTGCGCAGTCAGCGCGAGTCGTTGCAGACAGCCGAAAGTGCCCTTCGCAAAGCCAGTGCTGCCAAAAGCTTGACTTCTAAGGAGCGCAAAGACATCGAGAAAGAACTTGCAAAAGTGCAGGCGCAGCTGAAAGCACTTGAAAGCTCAACCCGCACCCCAAGGGTGCTGCGCTTCGGCAACGACGTGCAGGTACTGGCTCCAGGCACCATCATCAGCGACGATGCGGGGCTGCTGCAGGACGGCCCCAAGCAAGAAGTTATCCGCGAAAAGCGCCGCGAAGAATTGCGTGAGCGCATCCGGGAGTCGCAGCAGGAACTGCGGGAGTTGGAGCAGAACCGCACCCAACAGGACCGGGAGCGGAGGCGGGCTGACCTTGACCGCGCGCAAGCCGACCGTGACCGTGACCGCGCTTCACGCGACCGGGAGCGTGCCGAACGTGACCGGGAACGTGCTGAGCGTGACCGGGAGCGTGCCGAGCGTGACCGCCAGCAGACGGAAGCCATCATGGCGGAGCTGGTGAAGGACGGCTTGGTGAAGGACCGGAGCAACTACCAACTCAAGCTGAGTGCCACTAGCCTGGTAGTAGACGGAAAAACCCAGCCCGAAGCCGTTTTTCAGAAGTATATGAAGCTGTATGAAAGCACCACGGGGCGAAAAATGAGCGCCACCGGTTCGTGGGTGATGAGCCGCAACAGCACCTCCAATACCAACATGTTCTCTAACGGGGGCAGCATCACTCCGCCTACTCCGCCGAGCCCACCACGCGCGCCGAGGTCCCCACAGGCACCTGCCCCGCCGCGCGCCACGGATGCTCCGGCCCCGCCCCGGCCCCCAAAGGCCCCCAGCATCGATACCAAGACGCTGCGCGACGAACTGCGGAAAGATGGCCTGATTGGCGCTACTGATAAAAGCTTTCAGTTTCAACTCAACGACGCAGGATTCACGGTGAACGGCAAGCAGCAGTCGGACGAGATAGCGGCTAAGTACCGCAAGCTCGTTGGCCACGACCGGCCCGGGCAAGTTCACAACATGTCAATTTCCTTCGACGATTAATAAAGCCGCCACGGATAATGACCTGACCGAAAAGCCTGCTCTGGTGAAAAAAAAAGATGTCGTGCTTTCTCAAGCTCACCATGACCCCTCTGGACTTTGTGGTTAGGCGCTAAGCAAAAGCAAAGGCCGGTGCTCGATTCGAGTGCCGGCCTTTCTGGTTGTTAGTCAGATTTTATTAATGCAAGAAGTTAGGGTAGGGGAAGCAACTTTCGGACCTTTGCGGCATCTATGGGCCTACCTCAGGCGAGCTGTATTGGTGTAGTTATATGCGTTGTTTATTACTGATTTGTTGGTTATGTTTTTTGACAGGTGTAGCCCAAGGGCAGCAGCATTCGGTGTCCAGCACCGCCGCCCCCAACGCCGCCCAACCTGCTCCTAAGCGCCAGCTTCAGGCCGTGCGCATCAGCACCCCGCCCAAGCTCGATGGTTTGCTCAATGACGAGGTGTGGCAATCGGCGCCCGTCGCGTCGCAGTTCTACGAGCTGGAGCCCACGCCCGGCCGCCCGGAAAAACACCCCACCGAAGTACGCATTCTCTACGACGACGCGGCCATTTACGTGGGCGCCATCATGCACGACGTGTCGCAGGATTCCATTTTTCGCGAGCTCAGCGCCCGTGACCACATTGGCAATTCCGACTGGTTTGGGGTTTTCATCGACACCTACAACGACCACCTGAACGGCTACGAATTCCTGCTGACGCCCGGCGGCGTTCAGATTGACAGGCGCAACTCGCCCGCTACTGGCGAAGACGGTAATTGGAACGCCGTGTGGGACTCCCGCACCACGCTGCAGGGCAACGACTGGGTGGCCGAAATGCGCATCCCATTTTCGGCCATTCGCTTCAGCAATGCCCCCGAACAGGTGTGGGGCCTGAACTTTGGGCGCCAGCGGCGTAGCACCCGTCAAAAGTTTTTCTGGAACGAGGTGAAGCCCCAGGTGTCGGGCTTTGTGAACCAATGGGGCGAGCTCACGGGCCTGCGCGACCTGAAGCCGCCGCTGCGCCTCTCGCTGACGCCCTACGTTTCGACCTACGTCGACCATTACCCCTTCAACGAGCAGGGCAAGCGGAACACCGCCACCAGCTTCAATGGCGGGGCCGACGTGAAGTGGGGCATCAACGAGAGCTTCACGCTCGACGCCACGCTCGTGCCCGACTTCGGGCAGGTGCAGAGCGACAACCAGGTGCTTAACCTCTCGCCCTTCGAAGTGCAGTTCAACGAAAACCGCCAATTCTTCACCGAAGGCACCGAGCTGTTCAACAAAGGCAACCTGTTTTACTCGCGCCGAGTGGGCGCTACGCCCATCGGCTTCGGGCAGGTGGGCGGGCAGGTGCGCCCGGGCTCCCACGAGGCCGACGGTAGCCGCCAAAGCGGCGAATTTGTGCTGGAGAACCCGGGCACCACGCCTTTGCTGAACGCCACCAAGGTATCGGGCCGTACCAGTAAGGGCCTGGGGGTGGGTATATTCAATGCGTTGAGCAATAACGTGTACGCCACCCTACAGGATAGCACCACCGGCGCTCGCCGCGAGGTGCTCACCCAGCCGTTCAGCAACTACAGCATTGTGGTCTTCGACCAGAGCCTGAAAAACAACTCCTTCGTCAGCCTTATTAACACCAACGTGACGCGGGCCGGCAACACCTACGACGCCAACGTGACCGGTGGCCTGTTTCGCTTTGCCAACAAAGCCAATCGCTACGCCCTCGACGGCCGGCTGATTTATTCCAATCGCCGCGGCAAAGCCTTCAATTCGGACCAAGAAATATCTGACCAGAACGGTTACAAATACTTTCTGAACTTCGGCAAAATCAGCGGCAAGTTTACCTGGAACGTCGACCACGGCATCGAGTCGCACACGTACAATCCCAACGACCTTGGCCTGCTGTTCAGCAACAACAAGATTTCGCAGTCGCTCAACGCGAACTACAATATTTACACGCCTTTCTGGAAGGTAAACCGGCTCACAACCCATGCCAACCTTCTGTACACGATGCTGCAGCAGCCCCTGCTGCGCTACCAGAGCACAACCCTGTATTTTGGCGCCAATACCACCTTCACCAAGAACTTTATCTCCACGGGCATCAACGGGGATGCCTCGCCGCTGAACCGCGACTACTTCGACCCGCGCCGCACGCCCATCGGAGAATACTACGTGCGCCTCCCGGCCAACGTGGGCCTCCACGGCTACTTGTCGTCGGACTACCGCAAGAAATTTGCCTACGATTTTAGCTACGGCCTCCGCTTTTATGCTGCCGATGGCGACCGCACCGGACGTAACAACTTTTCCGCCACTCTAAGCCCGCGCTACCGGGCCAGCAACCAGCTCAGCTTCATCTACAACCTGCACTACGAGTTGCGCCGCAACCAGATTGGCTACGCCGGCGGCCTCAACCGGTCCCAGCCCGAGGATGCCGCCCTGCTGGCGGCCTTTGGCCGCGACGTGCTGCTAGGCCGACGCACCGTCACTACCATCACCAACACAGCCACGGCCACCTACACGTTCACCAACCGCATGTCGTTCAACGTGCGGATGCGGCACTACGTGAGCAACGTGCACTACCTGGACTTCACGCGCCTGCGCCCCGACGGCGTGGAAACTCCCGTGGCCTACCAGCGCAACCGCGACAACACATTCAACGCTTTCAACATCGACGCCGTGTACTCGTGGTGGTTTGCGCCTGGCTCCCAGGTGAGCGTGGTGTGGAAGAACGCCGGGGCAACCCTTCTCGAGGCCAATGCCGCCACGCCGCTCTACTTCGATAACCTGAGCAACACCATCAACACCCCGCACAATAACTCGGTGTCGGTGAAGGTGCTGTACTTCCTGGATTACCTGGCCTTGCGGCCGCGCCGCGCTTAGACAGCCGGGAAGATGTTAGAGCGCTTTACTCGCCCCTGACATTGTTTTTACAGTTTTTTTTAAATCTTAGCGCTATACAAAAAAAGCCTTTGATTGTGTGCGCGTTAGCTGTGACGCGTTTTGCGACGGGTTTCGGTTTTCGTAAACCCGGCCATAACTAGCCCGCTGGGTACTCGCGTAGGTAAGGAAGTATGATGTTGAATCTCAGCCGATTGATGGCTGGGCGAGGCGCAGTTTATTCTAATCTACCTCCTGGATTATGGCTTCTGAATCGTATCCGCGGCGGCACGCGCTGCCGACTGGCTTTTTTGTGCTGCTTGGCTTGTTGTTGGTGGGCGGCGGCATTGCCTAATTCGCCACCGACCGCAGCCGCGACCTGGCACCCACCCTCGAAGCCCCGACCCTAAACATCAGCAACATCACGCGAAAGAATTCGGGGCAAAATGGTGGTGCACATGCGCAACAACGCGCCCGTGAGCCTCAAAGTTGACAGCCTGAGCTACGAAACCCTGGTAGACGGCAAGCGCCTCGCCCAGGGCCGCAAAGACCGGCCCCTGGAGATTGAGAAAAACGCCACCAACCGCCTCGAACTGCCCATCAGCCTCAACATTCCTAAGCTGAAGAACACGGCCGAAACGGCCCAGCAGGACTGCGTGGCCGTGCAGATGCGCACCCTGCTCTACGCTGACTTGCCCGGGGTGGGCCCCACCAAAATGCCCGTGGATGTGAGCAAGCGCGTCTATATTCCCAAACTGCCCAAGATTGAAGTGGCCGATGTGGACGTTACCAAGCTGGGCCTGCAGGAGGGAAAAGCCATGGTGAACCTGCGTGTCACGAACTACGAATCCATTCCTTTCACCGTTAAAAGCGTGAACTACCGCTTTCAGATTGAAGACGGCCTCGACGTGAAAGGCTAGGAAACCAAGGACGTCACCTTTAATAAAAAGGGCACCGAGCTAATGCCGGTCCACGTCAAGTTCGAGTCCAAATCCATGCCTAAGGTGCTGTTCAAATCCTTGTTCAAGGCCAAAAAAACCGATTACAAGCTCAGCGGCACCGCCACCGTGGCAGTAGGGGAAGAAGACGCGAAAGATGCTACCATGCATTTCAATGGCAGTGGCACTGTGAAGGAGTTGAAAGAGCTGGCGAAGGCGGTGAAAGAGTAGCAGGTTGTATGACTGGCTGCCCCATCGAACGGTCATGCTGAGCTTGTCGAAGCATCTCGCGTGGGGTGGTAAATCCAATCGCCTGTCATGCTGAGGCACGAAGCATCCTGTCACGTTAGAACCATTCGTTCAACGGAGATAAGATGCTTCGTGCTTCAGCATGACAGACAATTGACTTACTACACCCATGCGAGATGCTTCGACAAGCTCAGCATGACCGTCTTTATTGCTTCCTGCATAAACAGAACAAGCTAAAAGAGCAGCAAGGCTGTCCTGCCAACGCTAGGCGGTTCAACTCACAGGCTACTTGCTCGCAGTAGTTTGCTGCTCCGCCAGCTTCACGGCTTCGTACAGGTTCACGATGCCGCCGCTGCGGGACAGCGTGGCAAAATCAACCGATTTTTTGGTGCCCGGCTTGAGGACTTTGGTGTGGTAGGGCACCGCCGACTGCATGATAATCTGCTTGAGCTGCTGCGGGGTGAGCTGCGGAAAATACGCCTTTAGCACAGCCGCTACGCCCGCCACCACCGGGGCCGCCATGCTGGTGCCGCTGAAAGTGCCATACGTGTTGCCCGGTGTAGAGGAATAGATGTCGACGCCGGGCGCAAACACGTCTACCGTTTGCTTGCCGTAGTTGGAAAACTCGGCCACCAGCTGCTCGGTGTTGAGGCGGCTGCTGGCGCCCACCGTAATCTGGTTCGGAATGTCCTGCCCGCTGAGGTAGCGCGCCGAGGGGAAGTTCCGGCCGGCATCGGTGTCGCGGCTGCTGTTGCCGGCAGCGTGCACCAGCAGCACGCCCTTTTGGTCGGCGTACTGCATGGCCGCGTCCACTGCGGCTTTGTCGGGCGAAAAGTCCTTTCCAAAGCTCATGCTGATGATTTGGGCGCCGTTGTCCACCGCGTAGCGAATGGCGTTGGCCACGTCTTTGTCGCGCTCATCGCCGCTGGGCGTCGAGCGCACGCTCATGATGCGCACCGAGGCGGCCACGCCATCGGCGCCTAACTGGTTGCTGCGCACGCCGGCAATGATGCCGGCGCAGTGTGTGCCGTGGGTGGCATCGGGGCCCTGTGAGTCGGGGTTGCCGTAGCCTGTTTCGGTGAGGTTGGTCAGGTCGTCGCCCACCAGGGCGCGGGGGTTGTAATCGGGGTTGAGGCTTTTTTCGAGCCGGTCGCGGGAGTGCGTAAGGGCTTCGTTGAGGCTCTGCAGGGCTGCATCGGTGCTAGCGAAGTTGTTGCGGCGCAGAAAGCCATCTAGGGAGGCTGCGCTGGGCACATCGGGGCGAGAGCGGGTGGCCTGCCGCAGGGTAGCGGTGTCGAGCAGGGCTACATTCAGCACTCTTTTTACCCGTTCGAACGCGGCCGTGTTGCTTTCTAGCGCGCCGGTCAGCATGGAGAACTGCTTGTTTTCCTGGGCCCGGTCTTGCTGGTAAGAAGCTTTGGCTTGCTCGTACACATCGAACCTGGCTTGGTCGGCTGCCGACAGCGACCTGCGTTTCTTGCCTTCAAACTGCGCCTTGTACTGCGCATAGATGCGGGTTTGCTCCAGCGTTTCCACGGCAATGTTCTGGCCGTCTTTGCCACCCAGAAAATTCCAGCCGCGCACGTCGTCCACGTAGCCGTTCTTGTCGTCGTCAATCCCATTGCCAGCTATTTCGGTGGGTTTGCTCCACAAAATGGGCTTCAGGTCCACGTGGGTTGAGTCGATGCCCGAGTCGAGCACCGCTACCAGCACCGGCGTGGGCTTGCGGGCAGCCAGCAGTTCTTGGTAGGCCCGGTCGGCGCTGATGCCGGGCACGCCGTCGGCCTTCAGGTCCAGGTGCTGCCAGCGGCGCAGTTGTTCTGTGGTTTGGGCCCGAGCCATGAACGAGGTGAAAGTCAGGAGCCCAAGCAAGGCCAGGCGAGTAGAAACGAGCATATAATCGGGGAGAATAAGGGACAAGAAGAAATGAATTGCCGACAACAGGAATCAACAACGAAGCTATTCGACAGCGGCGAGAGTTACTAACCGCTGGCCTGCTTTGGAGCATTATTAATGCGGGTAATGGCTGCCAGCCATAAGCGGCGGTCTTAGCCTTGGGTTGTTAGCGGGTGTTCATTATCGAACACCTGCCCAAAGACGAACATATTCTGTCCAGGCCAATAAGCCGTTTGTTCTATTATTATATTGATTGTCAGTTAATTGAAAAATTGGCATGGCGTTGGAAATTACCCTAATACCTCTGGGCGGCAGATGCTCAAAACCGGACATAAGCATTTGTCTTGCGCCGGCCTCGCCAGGGTAGTACAATTTCACCTTCCATCTTTTTTCTGTTAGTCATGAAAACCTCTTTCAATCTCCTCATTTCGCAGCCCGTTGCCGAAGTACAACTCATTGTCCGCTCTATGGTGCGTCCAGCGCTGCTTGGCTTGGTTGCCGTGGTCGGAGCCGGTTTCGGCAGCCCCGCCCAGGCCCAGCAAACCCAGCCGGTGCACGTGACGCAGCCCGACGCCGAAAGCCTGCGCATCCGCATCAGCAACTCCACCAGTAAGCCCGCCGTGCTGCGGGTAGTGAACATGACTAAAGGCAACACGATTCTCCACGAAATCCACCGGGAGTCAGCCTACGGCACGCTGCTTAAATTCAACACCCTCCCCAGTGGTCGGTACGCCGTGATACTGAGCGTGGGACCCAACCGCTACCGCTACAATGTGCAGGTATACAGCAAAAAGCCTGGGGGCGCCACCATCGCCGTAAGCGAAACAATGAGCCGCCGCGTGGAGAGCGGACTGGCTACGGCGTCTTTGTAAGGTCGCCGGAAAGCTCTAGCAATTCCGTGGCTGCTGCGAAGGGTGTCAACCTTCCGGCAGCCACGGCTTGTTGCATATCGGGGAGCCGCTTGCGCACCGCCGCCGCTGCATAAAACCGCGCTTCCAGCTCCTGCACAATGCTTTGGTGCAGCCACTGAAGCTGCTGCTGCTGCCGTCGCTGCTGGAAATAGCCGTTTTGCCGGGTGGCGGCGGCATAGTTTTCAATTACCTCCCACACCTCGGCCAGGCCGGTGCCGCTCACGGCCGAGGTCAGCAGCACGGGCTGCGCCTGGCCCGACGGCGAGGGCGGAAACAGGTGCAGCGCACTTTGGTAATCGACGCGGGCGCGGCGGGCGGCCTGCTCGTTGCCGTGGTCGGCTTTGGTGATGCACAGGGCATCGGCCATTTCCATAATGCCGCGCTTGAGGCCCTGGAGCTCGTCGCCGGCGCCAGCAAGCATGAGCAGCAAAAAGAAATCGACCATGCCGTGCACGGTGGTTTCGGACTGACCCACGCCCACAGTTTCGACGAAAATGACGTCGTGGCCCGCGGCTTCGCACAGCAGCAAGGCCTCGCGGGTGGCGCGGGCCACGCCGCCCAGGCTGGTGCCGGCAGGGGAGGGCCGGATGAAGGCCGACGGGTGCGCCGACAGCCAGGGCATGCGGGTTTTATCGCCCAGAATGCTGCCGCCGCCACGCTGGCTGCTGGGGTCCACGGCCAGCACGGCCAGCTGCTTGCCCAGGGTTTCGACCAAGTGCCGGCCCAAGGCCTCAATAAACGTGCTTTTGCCCACGCCCGGCACGCCCGTAATGCCCACGCGCAGGCTGCGGCCGGTGTGGGGCAGCACGGCCTGCAGCACTTCCTGGGCCAGGGCTTGGTCGGCGGGCAGGGTGCTTTCGACCAAGGTGATGGCCCGGCCCAGAATGGTGCGGTTGCCGGCCAGAATGCCAGCCGCGTACTCTGGGGCAGTAAGTCGTTTGGGAGCAGGCATGAGGTAGTAGCACGAGCTTGCGCTCGGGGTTGGATGGACTTGTCAGGAGCAGAATTGCTCGATGGCGGCTTATTTTACGAAATCAAACGGCAAGCTAATGGATAGGATGGCCTAGCCCGCCCAGCTGCTGCTGACTTTACCCCGGACCCTATGAAATCCCTACGCCTCCTGCCCCTGGCCGCCTTGCTGGCGCTGCCCACCGCCGTGCGCGCCCAAAACGAGCTTAGCAATTTTTCGGCTACCGGCCGGGGCGGCGTTATCAATACGTTTGCCCATGGCTACCAGGCCATCGGAGTGAACCCCGCCAACCTGGGCCGCACCGGCGAATCGGCGGTGTCTTTCACCATTGGCGAGGTGGGCATGGGCCTGGCTTCCCGCTCGCTGAGCCAGACCTTTTTCGAACGCATCATTTTTGAGCGCACCGAAGCCATCAGCCCCGCCGACCGCAACGCCTTGGTCGATGGCTTTGCGGGCGACAATGCCTTCAATCTGAACGTCGACGCCACCACACTGGGGCTGGCCGTCAGCCTGCCCAACGGCCTGGGTGGCCTGGCCTTCAGCAACCGCCAACGCCTCAGCGCTCACCTGGCCCTGAACCGCAACGCGGCCGATGTCATCATCAATGGCAAGGAAGCCGCCAGCATTCAGCCTTATTACACCACCACGGGCCCTGGCCCGCTGCCGCCCCCGCTGCTGTCGGAATTTCTGGACGGCACCGCCATCCAGATGGCCTGGACCAGCGAGTACAACATATCCTACGGCCTGCGCGTGCTCGACAAAACGGGCTTTAAGCTTTCCGCTGGGGCGGGATACCGATATATCCAGGGCTTCGGGGTTGCCGATATTCGAGCTGAAGAAGGCAATTTGACGGCCTATTCGGCACTAACCCCGTTTCTAGGAGTTGATTACAGTGCTCTGGCGAACAACCCAAATTTCCGCCGTGAAATGGGTTCGGGGCTGAAGCCAGTGGGCCGCGGCCACGGCTACGACTTAGGACTAGCTGCCGAAATAGGCAAAATCGTGCGCGTCGGCGCATCCTTCACCGACCTGGGCTCCATGACCTGGACCGGCAACGTAGTGACTGCTGCCGACCAGCAACTTCAGCCCACTTCCGCTACGGGCCTCGAAACCTACGACGTGCTCAAAGAGGTGGTGAAGCAATTTGATACTGACCAAGACAACCTCTTTACCTACGATGGCCAGCAGGAACGCACCGCCGCCCTGCCGGCCAAGCTGCGCCTGGGCGCTGGCGTGCGCATCAGCAGCCTGCTCGAGGCGGGAGTCGATTTCACCGCGCCGCTCAACAAAGTAGCCGGGAACCTGACGTCGCCTTTTGTGGGGCTAGGTGTTGACTTTAAGCCTACGCGCTGGCTGCGCCTGAGCAGCGGCGTAAGTGGCGGCGCAGGCTTCGGCACCAACCTACCGCTGGGCCTCACGCTGGTAACCCCTATTTGGGAAGCCGGCATCAGCACGCGCGACGTGTTCGGCTTCTCCAGCGAAAAGTCGCCATACTACTCCATGGCTCTGGGGGTTCTGCGCTTCAAGTTCGGCGGGGATAAATAAGCTAATCGGCTGCCCGGCAAGTTAGGCAAAGAGGCTGCCATGACAGTTGCCGTTCCGTCTGTCATGCTGACGTAGGAAGTATCTTATCCCCGCGGAACGAATCGTCAAGACGTGAAAGGATGCTTCCTTCGTCAGCATGACAGTTGGCGCACTGTAATAGCCCAGTTAGGTACTATTATAGTCCCCTTAGCCTCACTTTAGGGCACTACCACGAAGGCGGGCAGGCCCAGTTTGCTGCGGCGGCCGCCTAGCTTCAGGCCTTCGTCCACGTACTGGCAGTCTTTGCCCAGGGCGTTGGGGTTCTGAATCACGCCCAGGTTGGGGTTGTCTTCGCGGGCCACGTAGATGCGGCCGTCGGGGCCGAGCTGCAGGGCGCCAATTTTGCGGTTGGCCGACTTGCCCACCAGCAGCTTGTCCTTAGTTCGGAGGTCGAACTGCCAGATTTCGGTTTGGCCACCGCCCACGCCGTTGCAGGTGCCGTAGAGCTTGGTACCATCGGGCGAGAACTCAACGCCGTAGGCCTCCGCAAAGGGGCCAAAGCTGCTGGGGTTGCTCACCTTGCCGGTGGTGCGGTCGAAGTCGTACAGTTCAAACTTGTTGCTTTCGCGCCACAGCGCGGCGGCCAGGCGGCGGCCATCGGGCGAGAACTTCAGGGCGCCAATGGCATTGCGGCCAGGGCCAGCGTTCATGCTGCCTACATTGCTCATGATGGGCTTGCCGGCCACACCATCGGCCGTGACGAGGTAAGACACAAAGGCGTTGGAGTTCCAGCGGTGGGCCACCACCCAGGTGTCGCGGCCATTGGTGTGGCGCACGGCGGCCAGCTTTTCCGCTACCGGCTGAATGAGCAGCAGGTTCAGGCGCGGCAGGTCGCCGAAGCCATTGTCGCGGGTCATGTCGACGATGGAATAGCGCAGGCCTTCGGGGGTGCCCTGCGGGGCTACCGTGAAAATGTAGAAGATGTTACCCGAGCCCGGGTCAGGCACGATGAGGGCCGACTGCGTGCTGCTACCACTGCCCATAAGCTTGCGGCCATTAGGCATGACCTGGTGTTTGCGGTTCCACACGGTTTCGCCGTTGGTATAGAAGAGCAGCTCGCCCCGGGAACTGGTGGCCACGGCACAGCCTTCGTAGGTAGTCATCTTGCCGTCGTTGAGCGGCTTGGGCGTGTTGCCATCGGCGAAGGTGAGGCCGGCCTGCTGGCCAAAATACCAAATGTCGGTGGGCCGCTGGGCACGGGCCGAGAAGGAAAGCAGGAGGGGGATGATGGCGAAAAGAAAGCGTTTCATAATGGGAAAAGCAGGTTGTTGGCGGAGTAAACGAAAAAATCGTGCCGGCTGGTGTGATGCGCTTGCAGGGGCCATTTGTAAGGCTGAGGAAAGATGCAGCTCGGTGCCTAGCCGAAAAATAAATTGACTGTCATGCTGAGCTTGTCGAAGCATCTCTACCGCTTCGTTGAAGTAGCATTGATTACTCCCGGGGTAGAGATGCTTCGACAAGCTCAGCATGACAGATGGCGCGGTAAAGATGCCGCTGACGTCGCTTTAGTAGGTCGGCCTACCCTTCACCGGCCGACCTAGCCTGCACTGGCCGGGCTAGCAGCAAACCCAGTGCTCCCAGCAGCGCCAGCGGCATCAGGAAATACACAAACTGCAGCCCCGCCGGGTTGCCTAAGGCCAGGGCAATGCCATTGAGCGGTAGAAAGAAGGGAAGCAGTAATGCCAGCAGCAACCAGCGCAGCCGCTTAGGCAGCCGAAACCCGAAGGCCAGCAGCGGCACAAGCAGCACGGCATCATAGTACAGATGATAGGTAGTGAGCAGCGTCAGGAAACTCAATACCAGAAACAAATACCAGTGGGCCAGCACCACACCGCGCCGCCGCAGCCAGAACAGCCGCAGCCCGGCGGCCAGCCACACTGATCGGTGCAGCAGCGGGTGCCAAGGGCTGCTGCCGGGTTGCAGCCACTCCAGCACGTTTCCCAGTTCCAGGCGCAAGGTCATGCCCTGGGTGAGGGGATAGTCTGGGTCGCTGGGGTCGAAAGCCTGGGCGCGCACCTGCGCCACCAGGCTTTGGTAGGTGGGCAGCAAATCGGCCGGGAAGGCCGCCCAATGCCAGGCCGCGGCGCTGAGCAGTGCTACCAGCACCGCTGCCACGGTGAGCGTGGCCCACTGTTTTTGCCATAAAAACCACGCCGCGAACGGCAGGAGTAGGGTTACCTTGAAGGCTGCCAACCCCAGCAGCAGGCCGGCCAGCACGGCCCGCCTGGTAACTCCGCCCAGTGCCGGAGCCACGACTGCCGCTGAAGCTTCATGGGTGGCAGGTGTAGCCTCTAAGGGGAAGGGTAACCAGCTTGTTCCCAAGCGGGCCGCGGCTAGCGCGCCCACACCCAGGGCTAGGGCCACAAAAGTGGGCTGGCCCGTGAGCAAGGCGGGCACAGTGCCCTTGAGCGCCAGCGCTGCCACCAAGTAGTGCCACCACGGCGCAACGGGCGCGTTTTCCGAACGCAAAACGAGGGGCCACAGCCAAGCCAGCAACGCGAGGCTCAACCCTGCCAATGCAGTCCACAGCGGCCAGGCCAGGCGATAGGGGAGCTGCCCAATGGTGAGACCAAAAAGAGCGGCTGCCCACGGCGGATACAGAAAAGGCAGGTTGGGCAGTCCCGGCTGGGTGCGGCTACTGAGGGCTTCCTGCCGCACAATGCGCTGCCAGCCCTGCTTGAGCGTGGTGTCATGGTAGGGGTTGAGGCCCTCGCGTAGCACGGCTTGGCCCACGTAGCAGGTCCGGAAATCCATGGGCCGGTCGGCGTCGGGACGAGGTTCGCGCAGCACACGGCTCGCGTTGAACAGGACAACCAAAACCAGGAAAAGCAGCAGGTAGCGTGGCACGCCGGCAAGTTAGTGCGCCGGTGGCGGGGGCACGGCTGTTGCTAAACGCTCCTTATTTCCCGGCCACCGACAGGCGAGCCAGTTCGGCGGCTTCGTGGTGTTGTTCAAAGTAGGTATAGCCCGGCATCAGGCCCCGCCAGAAGGCTTGGTGCGGGCTGGCAGCGCGCTTGGCCAGCTCCTTTTCGGTGAGGGGGAAGGGAAAGATGTGCACCGGAATAATGCCCTGGCCGGCTGCCCGTGCCGCCACCGCCAGTAGGTACACTTCCTCAATCCCGATGTCGGTGATGGGCAGGCACCCCACCGTGACCTCCCCGCCGTGAATGAAGATGTCGCCGCCGGGGTTGGCCTCGCCCAAGGCACGGTCGGTGGCGTTGGGGTAGTTGATGCCAAGCGAAAGGTGGTAGTTGCTTTGGGGGTTGAAGCGGTCGATTTCGTAAAAGCCTTCGGGCACCTGGCGGTCGCCGGCGCGGCGTTTGGGACCCAACCGGCCCGACGTGGCTGCCAGAGGATACGCCTGCAGCAGCGCAAACGGTCCGGCGCCCCGATTGCGCGCCCACACCTCCAGCTCCTGGTTGGTTTTGATGACCCGCAGAAAGATTTCGAGCTGCCGCGGGTCGAGCTTATGAGCGCGGAGGCGGTCGGCCACTACGGGCCCGGTGCCGACCTGCGCCATCCGCACCCGCACAAACCGGAGCTGCTCCTGCCAAAAAGCTCCGTCGGTAGGGCCGGCTTCCCCCAGCGTAGTGGTTTCAGCGGGCGGCGTACAGGCTTGGGCCAGCAGCTGATACAGGGGCAATAACAAAAACACGCAGCACGACAAACGACGCAGACGCAGCATAATACTAACCACAAAGACCATGAATGCAGCTACAACGTCATTCAGTTGTTTCTATTTTATGAAAGGCAAAAACGTGCTGCCAGGGCGCTAAATCGGTGGAAGTAATGTAGGGGTAACGACGTGCTCGTGCTTGCTGGCTACCTTCGTGGCGGCTGGCGCGGCAGCTTTCCCGCGGAGCTTTTTGCTTATGGTTTTTTCTGCCCGATTGCGTTTTTTTGCCCCTTTGCTGCACTTGCTGGTGTTGCTGGGCTGCTCCGGTAGCCCCGGCACCAAAACCGTGGCTGAAGCGCCCGGCGTACTGCCCGGCCCCATAGCCGGCACCAACCAAACGCTGCTGCCCAACGGCTGGAAGCTGAGCCCCGCCGGCGCCCTCACGCCTCTAGGCGACCTGCCCCTCAACCTGCAAATCAGCCCAGATGGCCGCTTGGCCGCGGTAGTGAACGCAGGCTGGGGCGAAAACTCAGTTCAACTCCTCGAAGTAGCCACCGGCAAGCTGCTCGATACCCGCGTGGTGCCCGCCGCCTGGATGGGCCTCGCCTTTGCTCCCGACGGCCGCAGCCTTTACGCCTCGGGCGGCCAGCACAACCGCATCCACAGCTTCCGGGTGGAGGGCCAGAAGCTGCGCCCTGACAGCGCCTTGGTGCTCGGCGACAAATGGCCGAAGCAGAAAATCGGCGTGGCCGGCCTCGTGGTAGATGGCCGGCGCAACCTGCTCTACGCCGTGACGCGGGAAGACAACTCGCTCTACACTTTCGACCTGAAAACGCGCCGGATACTGCGCACCCTCAAGCTGCCCGCCGAAGCTTACGCCGTGCTGCTCAGCCCCGATGGAGCCCGCCTCTATATCAGCCTGTGGGGCGGCCACGCGGTGGTTCCCTACGACATCGCCAGCCAGAAACTCTTGCCCAGCATTGAGGTGGAAAGCCACCCCAATGACATGGCCCTGACCCATGACGGCGGCCGCCTGTTCGTGGCCAACGCCAACAGCAACTCGGTTTCCATCATCGACACCCGCCAGGGTCGCGTCATCGAAACGCTAAATACAGCCTTGTTCCCTGCCTCGCCCGCCGGTAGCACGCCCAACAGCGTGACCCTGAACGCCGACGACACCCAGCTCTTCATTGCCAACGCTGACAACAACTGCCTGGCTGTGTTCGACGTGCGCGAGCCCCGCGCCAGCCGGCCCCTGGGCTTCGTGCCCACCGGCTGGTACCCCACGGCGGTGCGCGTGGCGGGCTCGCAGCTGATGGTTGTCAATGGCAAAGGTCAGACCCCCAAGCCCAACCCCAACGGCCCTAACCCAGTGCGCGACGTAGGCGAAAAGGGCGCTGGCTACATAGGAGGCCTGCTGGGCAGTTCCCTGGCGCGCCTGCCGCTGCCCGATGCCGCGGCACTGGCCACGTTCTCGGCTCAGGTGTATGCCAACACACCCTTCTCCAAAGACCGTGAAGCCTCGCCCGACGTGCCGGCCGGCAACCCCGTGCCGCAGCGCGTGGGCGATAAGTCGCCCATTAAACACGTCTTCTACATCATCAAAGAGAACCGTACTTACGACCAAGTGCTTGGCGATGTGCCCGCCGGCAACGGCGATATTAGCTTGTGCTTGTTTCCGGAAAAGGTGACGCCCAACCACCACGCCCTTACGCGGGAGTTTGTGCTGCTCGATAACTTCTACGTCGATGCTGAAGTCAGTGCCGACGGCCACAACTGGAGCACGGCCGCCTACGCCACTGATTTCGTGGAGAAAAGCTGGCCCAGCAACTACAGCGGCCGCGGTGGCAGCTACGATTTTGAGGGCGCACGGGGCGAAGTGGCCCAGCCCAAAGACGGCTTCCTCTGGGACTATTGCCTGCGCGCCGGCCGCAGCTTCCGCTCCTACGGCGAGTTCGTGTTTCAGGGCAAGCCCACCACACCGGCCATTGCGGCCAACTATTGCAAAAAGTACGCAGGCTTCGACATGAACGTGCTCGATGTAGACCGCGAAAAGGTGTGGGAGCAAGACTTCGATAGCCTTGTGGCCATCAACGCCGTGCCCGACCTGAGCATTATCCGCCTGCCCAACGACCACACGCTGGGTGCTTACAAAGGCGCCCTGCACCCGCTGTCCTACGCCGCCGACAACGACCTGGCCCTGGGACGGATGCTGGAGCACCTCTCGAAAAGTCCCGTCTGGAAAGAGTCGGTAGTCATGATAATCGAGGACGACGCCCAGAACGGCCCCGACCACGTCGACGCACACCGCTCCACGGCTTACTTGGTAGGGCCCTACATCCGGCGCCACGCCGTGGTGCACACAGCCTATACCACCTCGGGCATGCTGCGCACGCTGGAGCTTATCCTTGGCCTGCCGCCCATGAGCCAGTACGACGCCGCCGCCGTGCCACTCTGGGCCTGCTTCACCTCCAAGCCCAACTTCGCGCCCTACGTTCTGCGCCCGCCTACCACGGCTCTCGACATGCGCAACACCGCCTACAACGCGCCCGCTCGGCGCGCCGAAAAATTCGATTTCAGCCGCGAAGACGCCGCGCCCGACCTGGCGTTTAACGAGAATATCTGGCAGGCCATCCGGGGCGAGCACAGTTACATGCCTGCTCCGCGGCGCAGCGCCGCCGTGCGCGAGGCCAAAACAGAGCACGAGGATGAAGACGATGATGACGACTAAGCATTTATTGAACATCACTCCCCTCCTTAGCTAAGGAGGGGAGTTTGAACGTCCTCATTTCTCCAACTTCATGCAGCTTAAACCCCTCTTCACTTTCCTTACTGGCCTAGCCAAACACAACGACCGGCATTGGTTTCAGGAGCGCAAAGCCACCTACGACGGGCTGCGTGCTCAGTTCGTGGAAGATGCAGAATTTCTGGCCCGGGAACTGGCCAAGCTCGACCCCGTGTTGGCCGGGCCTGAGGGCCGTACCAGCATTTTCCGCATCTACCGCGACGTGCGTTTCAGCAAAAACAAGGACCCCTACAAAACGCACTTTTCGGTGTATTTCACCGCCAGCAGCAGCAAGGAAGTCGACGCGCCGGGCTATTACCTGCAGCTCGGTCCCAATGGCAGCACCATGATAGCCGGCGGCCTATATCATCCCGATAAAAATCAACTGGCCGCCATCCGCCAGGAAATCGATTACAACGCCGACGAGCTGAAAGCCCTGCTCGCCGCGCCCGGTTTCCGGCGCTACTTCGGGAATATGGTTGGTGACAAGCTTAAAAAGTCGCCTGCCAGCTACCCCGTCGAACACCCGGATATTGAATTGCTTAAGCACAAAAGCTTCGTAGCCGCCCACCAGATGCCGGATGCCGATGTGCTCAGCCACGAAGATTTCCAGGCGCACGTGCTGGAGGTTTTCCGGGCCATGGTGCCGTTCTGCCAGTTTATGCGCGGGGCCATTTCGTAGCGTAGGCGTGGGCTGCAACGGCTCGTTTTGTACTACTGCGCTGCTACCAGGTTAGCAGCTCCTGCTCGTGGCCGGCGCGGAAAAGGACGCTCTGCTTTTTGTCGCCGGCTTCGATGTTCACGATGTTCATCTGGTCGCTGAATACATCGAGCAGCAGGCCCTGACGTAGCTGCACGCTGGGTACGGGACCGGGGAGCGGCACTTTGCAATACAGCCAGTAGCCGTCGTTCTCAGCCTGCATGCCCAATAGCTGCAACGGCAGCGGCGCCCCGGCGGCAGTGCTGAACTTGAGGGTGCGCTGCAAGTATGCTGCGGCTAGCACCAGCGGGCGCGGCCCCGGGGCGCTCAGGCTCACCGGCGTGGGCTGGCCTTCGGAAAGCGCCTTCTCAAAATCGTCCGTAAACACCTTCACCGATAGCTCTAGCTGCTTTTTGGCGGCGTTGTAACGCAGTTCCGTCAGCGAGGAGTGATAGGCGTGGAAGACCGGGGCGGCCCCCGTTAAAGGAAGCAGCAAGAGCAAAACCGCAAAAACGGAAAGCAAGCGCATGGCTGGGGGAGGGGATAAATGAAATTGGTGGGTTAGTGAATTGTAAGACCCTTGAGGCCCGAAATCAATTCACTAACCCACCAATTTACAATTGCAGCACTTAGGAAATGGCTTTCAGCAGGGGCTTGAGGATGATGACATAGGCCATCAGGGCCAGAATCAGCATGGTGCCCACGCGCTGGGCGCCTTCCAAGAACTTGTCGGACGGCTTGCGACGCAGAATCATCTCGTAGAGCAGGAACACCACGTGGCCGCCATCGAGGGCTGGAATGGGCAGCAGGTTCATGAAGGCGAGCACCATGCTCAGGCCCGCGGCCAGGCCCCAAAAATGCTGCCACTCCCAGGTGCCCCCAAACTGCTGGGCAATCTCAACGGGCCCACCGAGGCTCTCCGAGGCGGAGATTTCGCGGCGGAAGATTTTGCCGAAAGCCCGGGCCTGCAGGCCAATTACCCCAAAGGCCTTTTCCACGCCCTGCGGAATGGCCTGGGCCAGGGTGTAGCTCCGCGTGCCCAGCTTCAGCGTGGACTTGCGCTCGAAACCAATGCGTCCCGACTCGCTCACCTCGATGGCCAGGGGGATGGTTTCGCCGTTGCGCTCTACGATTACCTCGGTTTTCTTGCCTTTGTTGGCTAGCAGCGCGGCTTGCAGTTCATCGAAGAACTGCACGGGCTGGCCGCCTACGGTCGTGATTTTGTCGCCGGCTATCAGGCCCGCTTTGGCCGCGGCCCCGCCGGGCACCACGCGCTCCACGGCAAAGGTTTCGCGGGGGCGCACCAGTAGGCTGTCGGCGCTTTGCTTGGCAAATTTGTCGAGGAAGTTGCTCGGAATGTTGATGTCAACCAACTCCCCGCCGCGGTCCACGGTGTAGAACGAGTTGTTGCCCATGATGACATCGGGCTTGTACACGTCGTCGAACTCGGTGAAGGGCCGGCCGTTGATTTTTACAATCTTGTCGCCGGTGCGGAAGCCAATTTCCCGGCCCAGGCCGTTCGGCAGAATGCCGTAGCGTGCCTCCGAAGCCGGCAGAAACACGTCGCCGTAGTGAAACGTCATGGCCGCGAAAATCACGATGCCGGTAATGACGTTCATGATAATGCCGCCGAGCATCACCAGCAGGCGCTGCCAAGCGGGCTTGCCGCGGAACTCATCATCCTTGGGTGGGCCGGCCAGGGCAGAGGCGTCCTGCGTCTCGTCTATCATGCCGTGAATCTGGACGTAGCCACCCAGCGGGAACCAGCCGATGCCGTATTCTGTCTCGCCAATCTTCTTTTTGACAAGCGCAAAATTTGCCACATTGGGCATTGGAAACAGAAAGTCGAAGAAGATGTAAAATTTATCGACCCGAATTTTAAAAAGCTTTGCGAAGGCAAAATGGCCGAATTCGTGCAAGCCAACAAGTAGCGACAGCGCCAGCAGCAGCTGGCCAATCATGGTTAAGATTTCCAAGGGAGGGATTTGTCATTCTGAGCGCTGCGAAGAGTCTTATCACGCTGGCGCCCCTAAGGTTAAATGGTCTGACGAAAGTAGCCGTGATAAGATGCTTCCTTCGTTAGCAGGACAAAAGTTTTTACAGTAGCGTTTCAGCCACGCGGCGCGTTTCCGCATCGGTAGCTACCAAGTCGGCCAGCAACGGCTCTGCAAGGTACGAAACCCGTGCCAGGCACCCCGCCACCAGGTCCGACATTTGCCGGAATCCTACTTGCTCGCGCAGGAAAGCAGCCACTGCCACTTCGTTGGCGGCATTGAGCACGCAGGGGGCGTTGCCGCCCCGCCGCATGGCCCCAAAAGCCAGCTCCAAGTTAGGGAAAGCAGCTCGGTCGGGTGCTTCGAAGGTGAGGGTGGGGTAGTCGAGGAAGGAAAAGCGCGGGAAGGTGTTGGCTAGCCGCTGCGGGTAGCCCAGGGCGTATTGGATGGGCAGCTTCATGTCGGGCAGGCCGAGCTGAGCTTTCAGCGAGCCGTCCTGGAACTGTACCAGCGAGTGCACAATGCTTTGCGGGTGCACCACCACATCGACCTGCTCGTTGCTGAGGCCGAACAACCACTTGGCTTCAATCACTTCCAGGCCCTTGTTCATGAGGGAGGCGGAGTCGATGGTGATTTTGGCGCCCATGTCCCAGTTGGGGTGCTTGAGGGCCTGGGCCTTGGTCACGGTTTCCATCTGCTGGGCCGTGCGGCCGCGGAATGGGCCACCGGAGGCCGTGAGGATGATTTTCTCGATGGGGTTCTGCTCTTCGCCCACCAAGCACTGGAAAATGGCCGAGTGCTCAGAGTCGACGGGCAGCAGACGCACCTTGTGCTGGCGCACGAGGCCGGTAATCAGTTCGCCGGCCACCACCAGGGTTTCCTTGTTGGCGAGGGCAATGTCTTTGCCAGCCCGAATGGCGGCCACCGTGGGCAATAGCCCCGCGTAACCCACCAAGGCCGTGAGCACAATGTCGATTTCGGGGCGCGTCACCACTTCGGCCAGCGCGGCGGGGCCGGCTACCACTTCCGTTTCAGGCTGCTGGGCTAGGGCCGCTTTCAGCGGCTGGTAAAAGCTTTCGTCGCCAATCACGACCACCGCGGGCCGAAACTGCTGCGCCTGCTGCGCCAGCAGCTCCCACTGCCGCTGGGCGCTGAGCACTGCCACCCGAAACCGGCCCGGCTGCTGCCGCACCACTTCCAGCGCCTGCGTGCCGATGGAGCCCGTGGAGCCTAGCAGCGCCAGCGTTTTCACCTTGTTATTGTCAACCATAATGCTACTAACACAGAAACGCCGCAAAAGTAAGGCGCCTCTGCCAGCCCGGAATTAAGTGCGGCGCAAGGTAGCGGCTACAAACTGGTCGATGATGCCAACAATGTCGCCGGCTTCCTTGGCAATGGCGGAGGAAAGAGGCGCCTGTGGGGTAGGAGCCGCACGCTCGGCCAGGGCAGTGAGGCGGGCCAGCTGCTCGCCAATGGCTTTGTAGATAAACGTCCAGAGCATGGCCGTGGAGCCAGCGTGGGCCCCCAAGATGCGGCGCAGCTCAAGTAAGCGCATCACCAGCCCGGCAAACGTGCCGAGCAACTTGCGCTCGACGGGCGAAAATTGCCGGGGTGGGCCGTCGTACAGGCAGAGCGTGCCAATGTTATGGCCCTCGGCGGTGCGCAGGTTGTGGCCGGCATAAAACCGCAGGCCCAGCTGCTGAATAAGCGAAATGTCGATGCCCGGCACATCATCCTGATTTAAATCCTCAAACACCGCGGTGTCGTTCTGCAGAATAGTGGCTGAGCACAGGCTTTGGTCGCGCGGTATGCGCTCGATGGGCACCGGCAGGTTGTAGGGGGCTTTAATCAGTACTTCTTTTTCCTGCACTATGGAAAGCATGGCGTTGGAAACCCGGAATAGCCGGGCGGCCGCGGCAACCACATCGTCCAGTACCTTTTCGCTGCTGGCATCCAGCAGCTTGTAGCGCTCCAGTTCCTGCAGTCGGGCGGCATCGTAGGCCGGAATAAGGGGAGTTGGGGTTGAACTCAAAGTATGAGGCGGGGGACGTAGCAATGAAAAGGGAGGCCTCGACGGGCAAAAAGTGCCGCTTACTCAGCAACCATCGTTGAGGTGTACCGTTGCAGTTGCTCAAGGGTTTCGCAAGTTGCTGGTTTAATTAGACGCTGCGCCCATAGTATCCAGCAGAAGGTGTTTTTGTTTGGATGTGGTGGGATTAGTGCAATATTTCCCTCGGAGGGGTGCCGCCCACTACCTTTGAAGCCGTGCCCACTCTCTCTCAATTCGACTACGACGTTGCCATCATCGGCGCGGGCCCGGCCGGGACAGCCTGCGCCCTGGGTTTGCGCCAGAGCGGCCTGCGCGTGGTCCTGCTCGACAAGGCCCAGTTCCCGAGAGACAAGGTATGCGGCGATGCCATTCCCGGCCACGCCCTCAAGGCCCTGCGCCAGCTCGACCCCGCCTTTGCCGACAGCCTCTGGCACCTTCAGCCGCTCGACGCCGTGCGCCAGTCCCGCCTCGTGGCTCCAAACGGTGGCAGCCTCGACCTGCAGTGGAAGCTGCCCAGCTTCAACTGCCCCCGCGAAAGCTTCGATGATGCCCTGCTGGCGCTGGTGCGCTCCTACGCCCCCGGCACTACTATCGTCGAAAATACCAGCCTGAAAAGCCTTCATATCGAAGCCGACCACGTTCGGCTACAACCCGCAGCTGGCCCCGAAATCAGCTGCCAGTTAGTCATCGGCTGCGACGGCGCCAACTCTGCCGTCGGCCGCAAGCTGCTGCCCGAGCCCCGGCTGGCCCGGGCTCACCACTGCGTGGGCGTGCGGGCTTACTTCGAGAACATAAAAGGTGCCGAAAGCGGCACCACCGAGTTTTTCCTCACCCGCGATTATCTGGCCGGCTACTGCTGGCTGTTTCCCGTGGGACAGGGCCGCTACAATGTGGGCCTGGGCATGCTGGCCGAAGTAGTAGCCGAGCACAAAGTCGACCTTAAGCAGCAGTTGCAGCGCCTGCTCACTACGCATCCCGCCCTGGCCGGCCGCTTCGCCGAAGCCCGGCAACTGGGTCCCACGGTGGGCTTTGGCCTGCCACTGGGCGGCGGGCGCGTGCGGCCCATCAGCGGCGAGCGGTTCATGCTCTGCGGCGATGCAGCCTCGCTCATCGACCCCCTGCAGGGCCACGGAATCGATACGGCCATTCAAAGCGGCATGCTGGCGGCAGTGCAAGCGGCGGCCTGTTTTGCCAGCCAGGATTTCAGCGCCGCTCACATTGCTGGCTACGATGCACAAGTGGCGAACAAGATTGGGAAGAAGCTGGCCAAAAGCTACCGCCTCATGCGCTTCCTGAGCACCAAGCCCTGGCTGGTGAACGCGGCCGTGAGCCTGGCCAAGGTGCCAGGGCTGAAGCCCTGGGTGCAGAAGGCGATAGGGTAGGGGCCAACCCCGCGGCGTAGGGCTTACCTTTGTGGAAACCTTCCCTCTCCCCGCTATTTTCAAGCTCACCCCGCCCTGAGAACTGGCCCAAAAACGTGGTGCCGCCGCTTCCCACCGGAAGCGTGCGGCTTTTCTTTTGCCTTTTTCTCCGTTATTGATGTTTGCTGTTTCTGCTTATCTCACCCAATACAAGTTCAATCCTAAAAACGAAATTCTGGCCGGGCTCACCACCGCCCTGGCCCTGGTGCCGGAGGTGGTAGCCTTCGCGCTGCTGGCCCATATCAGCCCATTGGTGGGCATCGGGTCGGCATTTATCATATGTTTAATTACAAGTGTGTTCGGTGGTAGGCCGGGCATGATTTCCGGGGCGGCGGGGTCAGTGGCCGTGGTAATTGTGAGTTTGGTAGTGCAGCACGGGGTCGAGTACCTGTTTGCCGCCGTGGTGCTCATGGGCCTGATTCAGGTTGCCATCGGGCTGTTGCGGCTGGGTAAGTTCATTCGGCTTGTGCCGCAGCCGGTGGTATACGGATTTGTGAACGGGCTGGCCGTTATCATCTTTATGGCGCAGCTCGAGCAGTTCAAGGTGCGCGATGCAGCCGGAGACGAGCACTGGCTCACGGGCACGGCACTGCTGCTGATGATGGGCCTGGTAGCCCTTACCATGGCCATTGTGTACTTCCTGCCGCGGCTCACGAAGGCGGTGCCTGCCTCGCTGGTGGCCATTGTGGTGGTGTCGGCACTGGTGATTTTTGGCGGACTGCAAACTAAGGCGGTGGGTGACATTGCTTCTATTGCGGGCGGGCTGCCCTCTTTCCACCTGCCGCAGGTGCCGCTCAACTGGGACACCTTCGTGCTGGTGCTACCCTACGCCTTCATCATGGCTCTGGTGGGCCTCACCGAAAGCCTTCTCACCCTCACCGTAGTCGATGAAATGACTGATACCCGCGGCCGGGGCAACCAGGACTGCGTGGCCCAGGGCTTGGCCAACGTCACCTCCGGCCTGTTTGGCGGCATGGGCGGCTGCGCCATGATTGGCCAGACCATGGTCAACCTTGAATCGCGGGGCCGCGGGCGGCTGTCGGGCGTGGTGGCTGCCGTGGCGCTGGCCCTGTTTGTGGTAGTGGGCGCGCCCGTAATTGAGCGGCTGCCGCTAGCCGCGCTGGTGGGTGTGATGTTCATGGTTGTCATCGGCACGTTTGAGTGGGCCAGCCTGCGCATCCTGCGCCGCATGCCCCTCACCGACGTGCTGGTGATGCTGCTCGTAACGGTCGTCACGGCCGTTTCGCAGAACCTCGCGCTGGCCGTGCTGCTGGGCGTCATTGTGTCGGCGCTGGCCTTTGCCTGGGAAAACGCCAAGCGCATCCGCGCCCGCCACCACGTGGATGCGGCCGGTGTGAAGCACTACGAAATATATGGGCCCCTCTTCTTCGGCTCGGTGCAGGCCTTCGGCGAGAAGTTCGACGTAGCCACCGACCCGGCCGAAGTCATCATCGACTTCCGCGAAAGCCGGGTGGCCGATATGTCGGCCATCGACGCGCTGCACAAGCTTACCGAGCGCTACCAACGCGCCGGCAAAACTCTGCACCTGCGTCACCTCAGCCCCGACTGCCGCAAGCTGCTGGGTAATGCCAGCGCGCTTATCGATGTGAATATTGAAGAAGACCCGCTGTATATAGTGGCGGGGGCGAACCGAATGTATTGAGGTTAAGAGCCTATCCTAAAAGGCGGTCATGCTGAGCTGGTCGAAGCATCTCTACCGCGTAACTAACTCCTATGATGGGATTACTTGCGCGGTAGAGATGCTTCGACCAGCTCAGCATGACCGTTCTTTTTTCGAGCCTATTGGGATAGGCTCTAAGTACTGTAGCGCGAACTGCAGAGTCCCTGCCGGGCACGGTCGCGCTACTTCTTTTACGTAAACATTCCCACCGCATTCTTGCTGGGCAGGGCGGTCTTCCCGGTCAAAAACTTGTCGACCTGCCGCGCCGCTTCGCGACCTTCTGAAATGGCCCACACCACCAGCGACTGCCCGCGGCGCATGTCGCCGGCCGCAAATACATTGGGCAGGCTGGTTTGGTAGTCTTTTTCGGTGGCGCGCACGTTGCTGCGCTCGTCCAGCTCCACGCCCAGTTCGGTTAGCAGACCGGTAGTGCGGGGCCCTGTGAAGCCCATGGCCAGCAGCACGCGCTGGCAGGGGATTTCGCGCTCGGAGTTGGGCACTTCCTCGAAACGCATGGGCCGGCCCATGATGTCGGTTTCCCAGGTCACTTCGCTCACGAGCAGGGCGCGCAGGTTGCCTTGCTCATCGGGGAGGAATGCCTTGGTGTTTACGCCCCAGTAGCGCTGGCAGCCCTCCTCGTGCGAGGAAGTTACTTTGAGCACCATGGGATAGTTGGGCCAGGGCATGTGCTCGGTGCGCTGCTTGGGCGGCTGGGCCAGCAGCTCAAACTGCGTGACCGAGGCCGCGCCCTGGCGGTTGGCCGTGCCTACGCAGTCGGAGCCGGTGTCGCCGCCGCCGATGACCACCACGTCCTGGCCGTGGGCCAGAATGGGCTCCTCGAACACCTCCAGTTCGCCCACGCGCCGGTTGTGCTGGGTGAGGTAGTCCATGGCGAAGTGAATGCCGGGCAGGTCGCGGCCCGGCACGTTCAGGTCGCGCGGAATACTGGCGCCCCCGGCCAGCACCACGGCATCGAAGGTGCTGGTGAGCTCGGCGCCCGATATGTCGCGGCCGATTTCAGTGTTGCAGCGGAACACCACGCCATCGTCTTCCATCACCTGCAGGCGGCGGTCAATTACCCACTTGTCCAGCTTGAAATCGGGGATGCCGTAGCGCAGCAGCCCGCCGGGGCGGTCGTGGCGTTCAAATACCGTGACGGAATGCCCCGCCTTAGCCAGCTGTGCTGCGGCTGCCAGGCCCGCCGGGCCCGAACCTACCACTGCTACGGTCTTGCCCGACTTCAGTAGGGGTGCGCTTGGGCGCACGTAGCCTTTGGCAAACGCCGTTTCGATGATGTGCTTCTCGATTTCCTCAATGGCTACCGGCGAGTTGTGGATGCCCAGCACGCACGCCGACTCGCACGGCGCCGGACAAATGCGCCCCGTGAATTCCGGGAAATTGTTGGTTGATGACAGAATGCGGTACGCATCTTCCCAATCCTGCTGGTATACCGCGTCGTTGAACTCGGGAATGATGTTGCCCAGCGGACAGCCCGAATGGCAAAACGGAATGCCACAGTCCATGCACCGAGCCGCCTGCTGGTTAAGCTGCGGCTCGGAATATGCACCTACAAATTCGCGGCTATGCGAGAGGCGCTCCTGAGGAGCCGCTTTGGGTGGCAGCTCCCGCTCAAATTCTTTGAAACCGGTAATTTTACCCATGGTAATAAGTCTGCTCGTCAAAAGGCTAACTGTCTGATATGTATTATGCTTGTATTATCCGCCTTGCTGAGGCGTCTGTCATGCTGAGCTTGCGAAGCATCTTATCAGGTCACAACGACTTGTTCAGTTCTGATAAGATGCTTCGCAAGCTCAGCATGACAAGCGGCTTATGAAGTTGGTTTACCCTGCCGTGGCATACTGCGCCTTCTGCAGCACCTTCTTGTATTCACTTGGAAACACCTTCACAAACCGCCCGGCTTCCTCGCTCCAATTCGCTAGCAGGAACGTGGCTACCTGGCTGCCGGTGAGGTGCACGTGCTTCCGTAGCAGCGCCTGAATCTGGTGTTCGTCCTCGGTTTCGAGGGGGTCGAGCTCCACCATTTCGGGGTTGCAGTTTTGGGGCAGCACGCCGTCGGGGTCGTACACCCAAGCAATGCCGCCGCTCATGCCTGCTGCGAAGTTGCGGCCTGTGCGACCCAGAATGAGCGCCCGACCGCCCGTCATGTACTCGCAGCCATGGTCGCCCACGCCTTCGACTACGGCCGTGGCGCCGGAGTTGCGCACCGCAAACCGTTCGCCGGCCTGCCCGCGCACAAACAACTCGCCGGAGGTAGCCCCATACAGCGCTACGTTGCCGATGATGATGTTCTGCTCCGGGACAAACCGGGCTTCGGCCGCTGGGAAAATGGCCAGCTGCGCCCCCGAGAGTCCTTTGCCCACGTAGTCGTTGGCTTCGCCTTCCAGAGAGAAAGACAGACCCCGAACGCTGAAGGCACCAAAGCTTTGCCCCGCCGAGCCCTTGAAGCTGTAGTTGATGGTATTCTCGGGTAGACCGGCCGCGTGGTAGCGCTTCGCAATCTCATTGGATAGCAGCGTGCCGATGGTCCGGTCGGTGTTGTGCACGTCGAAGGACGCGAAGACTGGAATCCGCTCATTCAACGCCGGCTGGGCCTGCTCAAGCAGTTGCCAGTCCAGAATATGAGTCAGGCCGTGGTCCTGCGATTCGCTATTGTAAAGCGTGCCGCCCGAAATGTTCGCGGCCGGATGCAGGATGCCTGACAAATCCAGGTGGCGCGCTTTCCAGTGGGTCAGGCCTTCGCGCACCTTCAGGAACTCGGGCCGGCCCACCATTTCGTTGATGGTGCGAAATCCCAGCTCGGCCATGATTTCGCGCAGCTCTTCGGCCAGGAAGCGAAACAGGTTTACGATATGCTCGGGCTGGCCCGTGAAGAGCTTGCGGAGCTCGGGGTCTTGCGTGGCCACGCCCACGGGGCAGGTGTTGAGGTGACATTTGCGCATCATGATGCAGCCACCTGCCACCAGCGCGGCCGTGGCCACGCCCCATTCTTCCGCACCCAGCAGCGCGGCAATGGCCAGGTCGCGGCCGGTTTTGAGCTGGCCGTCGGCTTGCAGCACCACGCGGCTGCGGAGCTGGTTGCGCACCAAGGTTTGGTGGGCTTCGGCCAAGCCCAGCTCCCAGGGCAGGCCGGCGTGCTTGATGGAGCTGATGGGGGAGGCCCCGGTGCCACCATCGTAGCCGGCAATGAGGATAACGTCGGCGTGCGCCTTGGCCACGCCGGCTGCAATGGTGCCTACCCCCGCCTTGCTCACGAGCTTCACGTTGATGCGGGCGGCGCGGTTGGCATTTTTCAGGTCGAAAATCAGCTGCGCCAGGTCTTCGATGGAGTAGATGTCGTGGTGGGGCGGGGGCGAAATCAGGCCGACGCCGGGCGTGGCGTGGCGCACTTTGGCAATCCACTCGTCGACTTTATGGCCGGGCAGCTGACCCCCTTCGCCGGGCTTGGCGCCCTGGGCCATCTTGATTTGCAGCTCGTCGGCATTGGTGAGGTAGTGGGCCGTCACGCCGAAGCGGGCCGAAGCCACTTGCTTGATGGCCGAGCGCATGGAATCGCCGTTGGCCATTTTCTCATACCGCAGCGGGTCTTCGCCGCCCTCGCCGGTGTTGCTCTTGCCGCCAATGCGGTTCATGGCAATGGCCAGGGTGCTGTGCGCCTCGTGCGAAATCGAGCCAAACGACATGGCCCCCGTGGCAAAGCGCTTCATAATGCCCTCAGCCGGCTCCACTTCCTCCAGGGCAATGGCCTCGCGGTGGTGGGCAAAATCGAGGAGGCCGCGCAGGGTAAAATGCCGCTCTGGCTGCTCGTTGATTAGGCGGGCGTAGCGCTGGTAAGTAGCGTAGTTGTTGGTGCGCGTGGCCAGCTGCAGCAGGTGCACCGTTTCGGGGTTGAAAGTGTGCACCTCGCCGCGGCGGCGCCAGGCATACACGCCGCCTTCGGGCAGCAGGGTTTGCTCCTCGGGAGTAGTTGTTTTGAAACCCTGGAAGTGCTTGTAGAGCGTTTCGCGGGCTATTTCATCTAGGCCCAGGCCGCCGATACGCGTCACGGCCCCGCAGAAATAAGCGTCCACCACAGCCTGGTTGATACCCAGTATTTCGAACACTTGGGCGCCATGGTAAGACTGCAGCGTGGAGATTCCCATCTTCGAGAAAATCTTCAGCAAGCCGTCGCACACCGCCTTGACGTAGTTGTAAGTTAGCTTGGAGAAGTCTTGCTCCACCGGGAATTGCCCGGCTTCCTGCCTGGTCCGGATGGTGGCCAGCGCGAGGTAGGGGTTGATGGCCGTGGCTCCAAACGACAGCAGACAGGCAAAGTGGTGCACTTCCCACACGTCGCCAGCTTCCACCACCAAACCCACCGAGCCCCGGTAGCCCAGCTTGATGAGGTGGTGATGCACGGCCGATACCGCGAGCAGCGACGGAATAGGCGCGTGCTCGGAGTCCACGGCGCGGTCCGACAAAATCAGCACTTCAAACCCGTCGACCACGGCGTCCTCGGCGTAGCGGCAGAGGCGGGCCAGGCCGTTTTCGAGGGAGCCCGGCTGTCCGTCGGCCCGGAAATACGCTTGCAACGTCTTGGCATTGAACATGCCCGTGTCGATGCTGCGCAGCTTCTCCAACTCGTGGTTGCTCAGAATGGGCTGCCGCAGTGCCACGCAGTGGCAGTGGTGCTTGTCCTCGTCGAGAATGTTGCCGTTGTTGCCCAGAAACGTGGCCAGGCTCATCACCAGCCGCTCGCGAATAGGGTCGATGGGCGGGTTGGTGACCTGGGCAAAAAACTGCTTGAAGTAGCTGCTCAGGTGTTGGGGCTGGTCAGAGAGCACGGCCAACGGCACGTCCACACCCATGGAGCCGATGGGCTCCTTGCCTTCCAGCGCCATGGGCGTGATGATGGTGTCAATGTCCTCGCGGGTATAGCCGAATACCTGGTGGTATTTGAACACGGAGTCGGCGGCCAGGTCGGTGAAAACCTGGCGCGGCTCGGGCAATTCTTCCAGCTGAATCTGGTATTCGTTCAGCCAGTCGCCGTAGGGTTGCCTACCGGCGGCTTGGGCTTTCAGCTCCGCATCGGCAATGATGCGGCCGGCCACGGTGTCGACCAGCAGCATTTTGCCGGGCTGCAGGCGGCCTTTCTGCACCACCGTGCTTTGGTCGATGGTAAGCACGCCCGCTTCGGACGCCACCAGCACGCGGCCGTCGCTGGTTTCCACGTAGCGCAGGGGGCGCAGGCCGTTGCGGTCCAGCATGGCGCCAATCATTTTGCCATCGGTGAAGAGCAGGGCAGCGGGGCCGTCCCAGGGCTCCATAAACGTGGCGTGGAACTCGTAAAAGGCCTTTTTTAGTGGGTCCATCTGGGTGTTGCCGTCCCAGGCCTCGGGCACCAGCATCATCATCACGTGGGGCAGCGAGCGGCCCGAGTGCAGCAGGATTTCCACGATGTTGTCGAGGCAGGCCGAGTCCGATTGCCGGCTGTCGATGACGGGCAGCAGCATGTCCATTTCCTCCGAGGAGAAATAAGGCGACACGTAGTTGCGCAGGCCGGCATAAAACCAGTTCAAATTGCCGCGCAGCGTGTTGATTTCGCCGTTGTGGGCAAGTAGCCGGAAGGGCTGAGCCAGCTTCCAACTCGGGAAGGTGTTGGTGGAAAACCGCGAGTGCACCATGCCAAAGGCCGACGTCACCCGCTTGTCGCTGAGGTCGGGGAAGTAGCCGCGCACCTGGTAGGTGGTCAGCTGGCCCTTGTAGACGATGACTTTGCAGGAAAACGACGTAAAGTAGAAGTCTTCGGCACCCGACACCGTTTCGGCCACAGTCTTCTCAATGAAGCGCCGCAGCACGTAGAGCTTGCGCTCAAAGTCGTCGGGCTGCGCAATGCCAGCCGGGCGGCCCACAAACACCTGCTCCATGAGGGGCTCAGCGGCCAGCGCGGTGGGGCCAATGCCTTGCGGGTTCACCGGCACGGGCCGGAAGCCGAGCAGGGGCATGCCAAGTTGCTCGGCACCAGCCGAAATACTGTCCCGGCAAGCGGCTTGAGCGGTTTCGTCTTTGGGTAGGAATACCATGCCCACGCCGTAGCAGCCCGGTTCGGGCAGGCGGATGTTCAGGGCCGTGCACTCTTCCAGAAAAAACCAGTGCGGAACCTGCAGCATCAGGCCGGCGCCATCGCCGGAATCGGAATCGCAGCCGCAGGCGCCGCGGTGCTCCATGTTTTCCAGCATCGTCAGCGCGTCGCCGATGATGCTGTGTGTTTTGCGGCCGTTGAGGTAGGTTATAAATCCAGTACCACAGGCATCATGCTCAAATTCGGGGCGGTACAAGCCTTCGGCATTGTCGGTGGATTGCATTGCGAATAGTAAATGCTTAAAGAATCCATCAGGCTAGCCCTGCAGTCATTAGGCTTTGCCTGAACTGACTGTAGTAGGCACTAGCTGACGATGATTCGCAATTTCCTCGCTCCACAAGGGCAGTGAATTTTTATTTTGTCAATAATTACTATTTCCAGTACGGGAGGCGGCGAAATAATCATCAGGTAATAAGAATTTTACAGTCTGATTGTGTACAATATCAAATAGCTTATACGACAACCTGATAACCGCTTCGCCACCGTTTCACTGTAGCGCGACCGTGCCCGGCAGGGCTGTAGCTCGCGTCCCCGAACGATTTGCAAACGGCGAGAAGACGCGAGCTACAGAGTCCCTGCCGGGCACGGTCGCGCTACTGCCCAGCTCGTCTGCTATCCCGAGTCGCCCCTGCTTAGAGATGTTTGTCGACGGTGAAGCCTACCTCAGCAGCGCAAACTTGCGCTGCATAATCTCCTGCACCGGCCGGTTTTCAATCTTGCTTTCCAGCCACGAAATGATATCGAGGTACATGAAGGGCCGCCGTTCAAAGGGGTTGGCAGCAATTTCGGTGAGCTGGATTTTTAGCTGAATAAAGGCCGTTTTCAGCTCCTGCGGGTTCATGTCGCCCAAGGAGCGGAGAAATCGGAAGATGGCGACTTGCATTTGCTGCTGGTCGTTCATCTTGCCCAGGAAGCGGTACACCGATTTGATTTGATATTCCAGGCTTTCGTCGCGGCCAGCTTCGTAGTGCGCAATCAAATTCAGGATGCGGGCAAAGCACTGAATGTCTTCGCGTAAAGCACTGTCCTTAAACTGAATAATCTTGGTCAGGTACTCAATGGCCTTGTTGAAGTCGCCGCTGCCAAAGTAGAGGCTGGCAATTTTGTAGTAGAACACCATGAGGCGGTGCGGGTCGAGCTGCTGCTGATATTGGCTGAGGTTGGCCAGCAGCGGCGGCACAATGGCGAGGCCCTCGGTGAAACGCCCCTGCATGAAGGAGGCGTTTATACGGTTGGTGTAGATGTAGAGGAACAGCAGCACCTCAATGTTGGGGTTTGAGCGGCGCTCGGGGTCGGCGGCGAAGGCCTCCAGGGTGTTCAATACTGCTATGAACTTCCTGTAGTACAGTAGGTTGTAGGTTGATATCAGGAGGTTGTGCAAGCCCTTGAGGTAGAGCATGGTTTGCTGGTCGCGCATGCTGGGGTTGCGCTCAAACAGGTCAACCCATTTCTGTGCGTAGCGGTAGCAGGCCGCGAAATTCTGCGTGATGGTGTGGTACCACACGTGGGCCTGGTAGTAATAGAGCTCCTCAAAAAAATCGGGGTTCGACATGTCCACGTGCTTCAACGCCGAGCGGAAAAACGTGGTGAGGCGGTCGTAGTCTTCCTGGTTGCGGGAGTGGCCAATTTGCAGGTAGAACCCATACATGCGCAGCGCCAAACTGGACAGCATGTGCTGCTGGCTGACGTGCTCCACCAGCGTCAGGGCCTCGGCTGACAAGTCTTCGGCCCGGCCCTGCAGGCTGCGCGTGATGTACTGGGCCTCGATGAGCTTCTCAAAATCGAGCGCTTGCAGGGCAATGTGGCCCACACCGGCCTGCTGGGCCGCAAGTTTCACGCGTTCCAGCATGCGCAGGCTCTGCTGGTAGAGACCGCGGTTGTAAAGCACGCGGGCGTAGTCGAGTTGCTCGTGCAGCTGAATGTCGAGGTTCTGGCCGGCGTGGTACATGCGCAGACTGGCCAGCAGCTGCCGGTAAAGGTTGGCCTTGAGGTTGGCGAGTTGCACCTTTTTAATGGCCGGACACTGCGCCAGTACCCGCTCGTCGTCGTAATGCACGGCGGCATCCAGGGCGTCGAACAGCTGCAGAAACTTCAACCCATCCGTCGAGCCCTGCCGGTTGGCAAACAGGCGGAAGTGACGCTTTTCGGAGCGCGTCAACGACTTTATCAATTGAAAAACCGGGTCGCTGCTTTCGTTTGGCATTGTAAAGGACAATTGTGTTACGCTCTGTCCAGTAGCGAATTATGATTATGAAATTCCTTCTTGGAAATAGTAAGTCCGCCTAAAATAAATTTTTGCGCGCCTTTCAATTACTCTAAAATTGTGACCATTAACAGGCTGACAAAAAACTAAATAACTTTTTGCTCAGCTTGGCGCTCCACTTGGCGCAAGCTAAGCACGAACAAACACTGCGGTTTCAGGCCGCACAATAGTTGACCCCTGATGAGCCCTTCTTTTCTGCCCATTTTTCTAGTCATTATCAAGCAGCCGTAGGGCTGAAAGCGCCGTTTTGCCTGCTAGCAAACCAGCCTTTCTCAGCCCTGTGCTCAGAAAGGCTTTTTTGCGGTTTTTTCTTCCGTAATCAACTTTCTTCCCCATGTATTTCGACAACAGTACCCTGGTCTATCTGGACGGGGAGTTCATCCCCGCCGAGCAGGCTACCTGTGGCGCCTATGCCCAATCGCTGCACTACGGCTACGCCGTGTTTGAAGGAATCCGAGCTTACAGCACGCCGCAGGGTACCCGCATTTTCAAGGCCCGCGAGCACTACGAGCGGCTGCATTATTCCTGCCGGGCCATTGGCCTGCCGCTCAATTATTCGGTGGAAGAGCTAACCGAAATCAGCTACGACCTGCTTGCCAAAAACAACCTGTCGGATGCCTACATCCGGCCGCTGGCTTTCGCCGCCACGCCCCACATGACCCTCACCACGCCCGCCTCCGGCAACCTGCTGATGGCCGTGTGGCACTGGGGCAAGTACCTGGGTAGCCAAAGCCTGCGCCTCACCATCTCGCCCTACGAACGGCCTAACCCCAAAGCAGTGCCCATCGAGGCCAAAGTATCGGGCCATTACGCCAACTCTATCATTGCCAGTTCCGAAGCCAAAGGTCGCGGCTTCGACGAAGCCTTGCTCCTGGACATGAACGGCTACGTGGCTGAAGGCCCCGGGGCCAACTTCTTCGTGGAGAAAGATGGCGAGCTGTTCACCGCACCGGGCGGCAGCATTCTGCGCGGCATCACCCGCAACACCATCATCGACTTAGCCCGCGAGGCTGGGATTACGGTGACGGAAAGGTTCTTCAGACCTGAAGAGCTGCGCGGGGCCACTGGCGCTTTCATGACAGGCACTGCCGCCGAGGTAATCGGCGTGGCGTCGGTTGACGACGTCGTGTTCGACACCCCTTTTGAGCAAACGCTAGGGGCTCAGCTAGCCGCCAGTTACAGTGCCCTGGTAACCGGCCAGAAGGAGGCCGTGGAAGCTTCGCTTTAAGGCATTTGATAAGTCAAAATTGAGGCTGTCATGCAGAGCTCAGCAAAGCATATTTACCTCAATTGTAACTCAATCTACTCAAACTCAATCTGCTCAACAAAGCAGTAGAAATGCTTCGCTGCGCTCTGCATAACAGACGGGCGGCGTTCTGAAATCTCAACTCATGGTCCTCAATAAATACAGCCGCATCTACACCCAGGACGACAGCCTGCCGGCCTCGCAAGCCATGCTCATTGGAGCGGGCTTGTCGGAGGACGACCTGCGCAAGCCGTTCGTGGGCGTGTGCTCCACCGGCTTTGAGGGCAACACCTGCAACATGCACCTCGACGGCTTGGCCAACGAGGTGAAGCGGGGCCTGGCCGCGCAGGGCCTAGTGGGCTTGCGCTTCAACACCATCGGGGTGAGCGACGGAATCACGAACGGCACGCCGGGCATGCGCTACTCGCTGGTGTCGCGCGAAATCATCGCCGATTCCATCGAAGCCATGGCCGGGGCGCACAACTACGATGCCCTGGCCTGCGTGGTGGGCTGCGACAAAAACATGCCCGGCGCGCTCATGGCCATGGCCCGGCTCAACCGCCCGGCGCTTATGGTTTATGGCGGCACCATCAAGGGCGGCACTTTCAAGGGACAGCAGCTGAACATTGTGTCGTGCTTCGAGGCCTACGGTCAGAAGCTGCGCGGCCAGCTTTCCAACGAAGACTACCGCGGCATCATCAACAATGCCTGCCCCGGGCCGGGCGCCTGCGGCGGCATGTACACCGCTAATACTATGGCCGCGGCCATCGAAACGCTGGGCATGACGGTGCCTTTCTCATCATCGTCGACGGCCGTAAGCGCCTCCAAAATGCAGGAATGCCTCGACACCGGGCAGTACCTGCGCCGGCTGTTGGAGCGGGACATCAAACCCCGAGACATTCTGGTGCGCGAAGCCTTCGAGAATGCCATGGTGGTAACCACCGTGCTTGGCGGTTCAACCAACGCCGTCATTCATCTCATCGCCATTGCCGATGCGGCAGGGGTGAAGCTCACGTTGGCCGACTTCCAGGCCATCAGCAACCGGGTGCCGGTGCTGGCCGACTTGAAGCCCAGCGGCAAGTACTTGATGGAAGACCTGTCGGCCCTTGGCGGGGTGCCAGCCGTGCTGAAAACCCTGCTGGAGGAAGGCCTTATTACTGGCGATACCCTCACCGTAACCGGCCGCACCCTGGCCGAAAACCTAGCCGATATCAAGCCCCTGGGGGCCGAGCAGGACTTGCTCCATCCCAGCTCGCGCCCGCTGAAAGCCGATGGCCACATTCAAATTCTCTACGGCAACCTGGCCCCGGAAGGCGCAGTAGCCAAAATATCAGGCAAGGAAGGCGAGCAGTTTGCCGGGCCTGCCATTGTGTTCGACTCCGAAGAAGCCGTGAACGAAGGCCTAGCCCAGGGTGTGGTGGAGGCCGGGCAAGTCGTCGTCATCCGCTACGTGGGGCCAAAGGGTGGCCCAGGCATGCCCGAAATGCTCAAGCCAACCTCGGCCATCATGGGCGCCGGCCTAGGCGATAAAGTGGCCCTGCTCACCGATGGTCGCTTTTCGGGCGGCACGCACGGGTTCGTTATTGGGCACGTCAGCCCCGAAGCCTACGACGGTGGCCCCATCGCCCTGGTCGAAAACGGCGACTGGATTGTGCTCGATGCCAGCAAAAACACCATTGATGTGCGCGTGGATGCCGCCGTGCTGCAAGCCCGCCGCGAGCAGTGGCGGCCGCCCGCAATAAATGCCGCCCGCGGGGTGCTGCGTAAATACGTGCGCACGGTGGGCAGCGCCAGTTCAGGGTGCATTACAGATAGTTAAAATCAGAAACAAAGAGGGGCAATATGGTTGCCCCCGCCTCTCCCGTCATGCTGAGGCACGAAGCATCTTCTCCCCGCCGAACGATTGGCTCTGACGTGATAAGATACTTCGCTGCGCTCAGCATAACAGGTAAGCCTACTCCATACCCAAAGTCAATTCTCATTCCTAATCCTTTCAGCCATGAGCACGCAAGCATTACCTCTCCTGGATGCCCCAGTTGCCACAACCCGCGAAGTATCCGGGGCTGAGGTGCTATTGCGGGGACTGCTGGCCGAGGGTGTTGACACCATTTTTGGCTACCCTGGCGGAGCCATTCTGCCCATTTATGACGCGCTCTATGATTTCAAAGAGCAGCTGAACCACGTGCTGGTGCGGCACGAGCAGGGCGGCATTCATGCCGGGCAGGGGTATGCCCGCGCTTCCGGCAAGGTAGGCGTGGTGTTTGCCACCAGCGGGCCGGGCGCCACCAACTTGGTGACGGGCCTGGCCGATGCTCAGATTGACAGCACGCCGCTGGTGTGCATCACGGGGCAGGTTTTTGCGCATTTGCTGGGCTCCGATGCCTTTCAGGAAATCGACGTCATCAACATCACGGCGCCCGTAACAAAGTGGAATTACCAGGTGACGGAGGCCAGCGAAATCCCCGACATTCTGGCCAAGGCGTTCTACATTGCCCGCAGCGGCCGGCCCGGCCCGGTGCTGATTGACATTACCAAAAACGCGCAGCTCGACAAAATTGCGTTTGCGGGGTACCAGCCCTGCACGCACATTCGAAGCTACCGGCCCGCGCCCGTGGTGCGGCCCGAAGCCGTGGCGCAGGCCGCCGCGCTCATCAACCAGGCCCAGCGCCCGCTGGTGCTGTGGGGGCAGGGCGTGGTGCTGGGCGGGGCCGAGCGCGAGTTTCAGGCCTTTATTGAAAAGAGTGGTATTCCGGCCGCCTGGACCATCCTTGGCGCCGGCGTGTTGTCCTCCGACCATCCGTTAAACGTAGGTATGCTGGGCATGCACGGCAACTACGGCCCCAACGTGCTCACCAACGAGTGCGACGTACTCATTGCCATCGGCATGCGCTTTGACGACCGGGTGACCGGCCGCCTCGACAAGTACGCCCGGCAGGCCCAGGTTATTCACCTCGACATCGACCCCACCGAAATTGACAAAAACGTGGCCGCTACCGTGCCCGTGTGGGGCGACTGCAAGCAGACCCTGCCGTTGCTCACCCGCTTGGTGGCCCCGCGCACGTACCCGGCCTGGCGCGAGCGTTTCGTGCCCTTCCAGAATGCAGAGGTGGACGCGGTAATCCGCGAAGCGCTGTTCCCCACTTCCGTCGAGCTGACCATGGGCGAGGTGATTCAGCAGCTGAACGAGCTAACCGCAGGGGAGGCCATTCTGGTAACCGATGTGGGCCAGCACCAGATGGTGACCTGCCGCTACGCCCGCCTCAACCAGTCGCGCCGCCACATCACGAGCGGTGGCCTGGGCACCATGGGCTTCGCGCTGCCGGCTGCCATCGGGGCCAAGTTTGGCATGCCGGAATCTACGGTGGTCGCCATCATCGGTGATGGGGGCGTGCAGATGACGATTCAGGAGCTGGGTACCTTGATGCAAACCGGCATTGCCGTAAAGATTATTGTGCTCAACAACCAGTTTCTGGGCATGGTACGGCAGTGGCAGGAGCTGTTCAGCGAGCGGCGCTACTCCTTTGTCGACATCCAAAGCCCCGATTATGTGGCCGTGGCCCGCGGCTACCGCATCGAGGGCCAAAGCGTATCGGACCGCGCCGAACTGCGGCCGGCGCTGCAAGCTATGCTGGCGCACCCCGGCTCCTTCATGCTAGAAGTGATGGTGGCGCAGGAACAAAACATTTTTCCCATGGTGCCCCAAGGGTGCAGCGTGAGTGAGATTCGACTGCGATAGCGCAGGAGTCTTTTTGACCCCTGATGCTGATTGAACGTCATGCTGAGCTTGTCGAAGCATCTCTACCACGAGAGTAATCAATACCTAATGCAACGAAGCGGTAGAGATGCTTCGACAAGCTCAGCATGACGCCAAATTTTCTGGCCTGCTGGTCGTCCCCAGGCTGCTGGGCTCTATAAAAAAACTACCCATGGAACGCCAGGAATACAACATCACAGCTTACACCGAGAACCACATCGGGCTGCTTAACCGCATTGCCATCATTTTCTCGCGCCGTAAAATCAACATCGAAAGCCTGAATACCTCGCCCTCGGAGATTGAGGGCATTCACCGCTTCAATATCGTCATCACCGAGACGGAGGAAGTAGTGCGCAAAATCTCTCGGCAGATAGAAAAGCAGGTGGAGGTGCTGAAAGTGTATTTCAACACCAACGACGAGGTTATCTGGCAGGAGATGGCGCTCTACAAAGTGCCCACCGATGTCATTGCTGAGCGCGCTTTGGTAGAGCGGCTGCTGCGCGAAAATGGGGCCCGAGCCGTGGTCATTCGCAAGGATTACACGGTTTTCGAAACCACTGGTCACCGCCAGGAAACCGACAATCTGATTCGCGTGCTTCAACCCTATGGGCTCATCGAATTTGTGCGCAGTGCCCGCATTGCCATCATCAAAGCCAGCGACGGCTTCCACCTGAAGCTTAATGAATTCGAAGAAGCCGAGCCCGGCGACGAAGTCATCGAAAACGAATACCTCAACGACCGCGACGGCGTGTTTGCGATGTGATGTAGCGCGGACTTTTAGTCCGCGTTCGAACGACATTTTTTAACCCATGCGCGGACTAAAAGTCCCTACCGGGTACGACCGCGCTACAAACCCCACTAACCATGGCACAAATCAATTTTGGCGGAGTCGATGAAAACGTAGTTACCCGCGAGGAATTCCCATTGGAAAAGGCGCTGGCCGTGCTACAGGACGATACCATTGCCGTTATCGGCTACGGTGTGCAGGGCCCGGGCCAGGCGTTGAACATGCGCGACAACGGCTTCAACGTAATTGTAGGCCAGCGGCAGGGCACTTCCTCCTGGGACCGCGCCATCAATGACGGCTGGGTAGAGGGCGAAACCCTGTTTTCCTTGGAAGAAGCGGCCGAGCGCGGCACCATCGTGTGCAACCTGCTCTCCGATGCCGGCCAGATTGCGCTGTGGCCCATGCTGAAAGAGCGCCTCACGGCGGGCAAAACCCTGTACTTCTCGCACGGCTTCGGCATCACCTTCAACGACCAAACCAACATCATCCCGCCCGCCGACGTGGACGTGATTTTGGTGGCCCCCAAGGGCAGCGGCACCAGCCTGCGGCGGCTGTTCCAAGCCGGGGGCGGCCTCAACTCCTCGTTTGCGGTGTACCAAGACGCCAGCGGCCACGCCTACGAAAAAGCAGTGGCCATGGGCATCGGCGTAGGCTCAGGCTACTTATTCGAAACCGACTTTAAAAAGGAAGTTTACTCCGACCTCACCGGGGAGCGCGGCGTGCTGATGGGCGCCCTGGCCGGCATCATCGAGGCCCAGTACCAGGTGCTACGCCAGCGCGGCCACTCGCCCTCCGAAGCCTTCAACGAAACCGTGGAGGAACTCACCCAAAGCCTGGTGCCGCTGGTAGGCGAAAACGGCATGGACTGGATGTTTGCCAACTGCTCCGTAACCGCCCAGCGCGGTGCTCTCGACTGGAAAGGCCGCTTCCGCGAAGCCACCCTGCCGGTGCTCAACGAGCTGTACGACAGCGTGGCTTCGGGCCAGGAAGCTGCCCGCACCATCCAGCGCGGCACCACGCCCAACTACCGCCAGGAACTGGACGCGGAGCTGAAAGAAGTACGCGACTCCGAGCTGTGGCAAACCGGCGCCACCGTGCGGCAGCTGCGCTCCAAAGCCGCCGAAAAGGTGGAAGCGCTTAGCTAGCGGGAGTTTGAAATAAACAGAACGTCATGCTGAGCGCGGTCGAAGCATCCCTACTGCGCAAGTAATCTATTTACTCTTCGCGGTAGAGATGCTTCGACTGCGCTCAGCATGACGTTCTGTTTTGCTGGTTACAACACATTGGTTTTGCCAATTATAATCCCTACCCATGGAAAACGCCACCGCAGCTCCGCCCATCGTCACCCTGAAAAACGTGGCTCGAGCTGCCCGCCTGCTCAAAGGCGTCATCTCCAAAACGCCGCTGCTCCTGAACCTAGGCCTCTCCCGGGCTTACGAGGCCCAGGTGTACCTTAAGCGTGAGGACCTGCAGGTGGTGCGCTCCTACAAAATCAGGGGCGCCTACAACAAGATGGCGGGCCTCACCGCGGCCGAAGGGGCCCTCAACGTGGTATGCGCCAGCGCCGGCAACCACGCGCAGGGCGTGGCCTACGCCTGCCAGCTCCTGGGCCTGAAAGGCTACATCTTCATGCCCGCCCAAACGCCGGCCCAGAAGGTAGACAAAGTGCGCCTGTTTGGCCAGGAGCAAGTTGAGGTCATTCTCACGGGCCGCACGTTTGACGACACCTTCAAAACGGCTCGCGAATTCTGCGACGAGCGGGGCAGCACCTTTGTGCACCCGTTCGATGACCTGGCCATTGTGGAAGGCCAGGCCACCGTGGGCTTGGAAATTCTGAAAGCCGCCACCACGCGCATCGATTACTGCTTTATGGCCATTGGGGGCGGTGGGCTGGCCTCTGGCGTGGGCAGCGTGTTTCGGCAGCTGAGCCCGCACACCAAGCTGATTGGAGTGCAGCCGCTGGGGGCACCCTCCATGCAGCGGTCCATTGCTGCCGGGCACCGGCAGGCCCTCAGTCAGATTGAGAGCTTCGTGGACGGCGCGGCCGTGAAATGCCCCGGTGCGCTCACCTTTGAGCTGTGCCGCGAGCTGCTCGACGACGTGGTGTTGGTGCCTGAAGGCCAAGTGTGCCTCGACTTGCTGAAGATGTACAACGAGGAAGGCATAGTGCTCGAGCCTGCGGGCACACTCTGCATCTCGGCCCTGCATCAATACGCCGAGCAGATTAAGGGCAAAAACGTGGTATGCGTGGTCAGCGGCAGCAACAACGACATCACCCGCATGGAGGACATCAAGGAGCGCGCCACCCGCTACCAAGGCCGCAAGCACTACTTCATGGTCACGTTCGACCAGCAGCCGGGGGCTTTGCGCCGCTTCGTCAACAGCGTGCTGCTGCCCGAAGACGACATCATCCACTTCCAGTACATCAAGAAAAATAACAAGGAAAAGGGGCCCGTTTTTGTGGGCATTGAGCAAAAGCAGGCGGGCGAGGTTGATGGCATGCAGTCCCGCATGCTGGCCGAAGGATTCACCTACGAATACCTGAATGACAAGCCCGATTTTCTGAGTTTGCTGGTATAAAAATCATCAGTTACCCCATTAGCAATTGTATTTTTAAATTTATTAAGTTGCTTGATATTAGTTGATTGTAGGCAATAATTCATTGTTTAGAAATAGTAAGCCGCTGAAAAAGTTATTTCTAAACGAGCGGGAAAGCGGTGTACTTGCAAGCACTTAAAAGTGCTTAGCGCCACTATTCCCATGGCAAATCAGAAAATCCAAATCTTCGATACCACCCTGCGCGACGGCGAGCAAGTGCCGGGCTGCAAGCTGAACCGCGACGAGAAACTCGTCATTGCCCGGCAGCTGGAGCTACTGGGCGTCGATGTGATTGAGGCGGGCTTTCCGGTGTCGAGTCCTGGCGATTTTGCAGCGGTGCAGGCCATTGCGGCCCAAACCCGCGAAGCCACAGTTTGTGGTTTGTCGCGGGCTGTGGAAAACGACATTCGTGTTGCCGCCGAGGCCTTGAAGCTGGCGCGGTATCCGCGCATTCACACCGGTATTGGCACTTCCGAGTCGCACATTCGCTACAAGCTGTGCAGCACGCAGGCAGAGGTGATGGCCCGCGCCGTGGCCGCCGTGAAGCTGGCCAAATCCTTCGTGGAGGACGTGGAGTTTTACGCCGAAGATGCCGGCCGCACCGACAATGAGTTCCTGGCCCGCGTGTGCGAGGCGGCCATTCGGGCGGGGGCCACAGTGCTCAACATCCCGGATACCACCGGCTACTGCCTGCCTGAAGAGTACGGCGCCAAAATCAAGTATTTGGCTGAAAACGTGACCGGCATTCACAAGGTCACGCTCTCCACGCACTGCCACAACGACCTCGGCATGGCCACTGCCAACTCTATTTCGGGCGTCATTAACGGCGCGCGGCAGATTGAGTGTACCATCAACGGGGTAGGGGAGCGGGCCGGCAACACCGCCCTGGAAGAAGTAGTGATGGTGCTCCGCCAGCATCCCTATCTGCACCTCGATACCAGCATCAACACGCCGCTGCTGGCCGAAACCTCGGCCATGGTGGCGCACTTAATGAGCATGCCCGTGCAAGCCAACAAGGCTGTGGTGGGCGCCAACGCCTTTTCGCACTCCAGCGGCATTCACCAGGACGGCGTCATCAAGCACCGCGAAACCTACGAAATCATGAACCCCCGCGACGTGGGCATGGCCGATTCATCGATTGTGCTTACAGCTCGCTCCGGCCGCGCCGCGCTGGCCTACCGCCTCCAAAAGATTGGCTACGACTTCGACCGGCAGTCTCTCAACAAAGCCTACGCCTCGTTTCTGCAGCTTGCTGACCGCCAAAAGGAAGTCGTGGACCACGACCTCCACGCTTTGGTAGAACAAGAGCAATTGGTAAATGCAGGGTGACAAAAAAACCGTCATGCTTTGGCTCCGCTCAGCATGACGGTCGATTTTATAAAAACGCTTCAATAATGGCCAAGTCCTTATTCGATAAAATCTGGGATGCGCACGTGGTAAAAGCCATTCCCGGCGGGCTGGAGGTGTTTTACATCGACCGGCACCTCATTCACGAAGTCACCAGCCCGCAGGCGTTTGATGAGCTGCGCGAGCGCGGCCTACCGCTGCTGCGCCCCACTCAGATGGTAGCCACGGCCGACCACAACGTGCCCACCCGCAACCAGCACCTGCCCATAGCCGACCCCATTTCCCGCTCGCAAGTCGACAAGCTTACCGAGAACTGCGCCAGCTTCGGCGTGGAGCTGTTTGGGCTGGGGCACGAAAACCAGGGCATTGTGCACGTCATTGGGCCGGAGCTGGGCATCACCCAGCCAGGTATGACCATCGTGTGTGGCGACAGCCATACGTCCACGCATGGCGCGTTCGGCGCTATTGCTTTCGGCATCGGCACCAGCCAGGTAACCCAGGTAATGGCTACGCAATGCCTGCTTCTCAGCCGCCCCAAGCGCATGCGCATCACCGTGGATGGCGAGCTGCGGCCTGGCGTCACGGCCAAAGACCTGATTCTGCACATCATTGCGCAACTGGGCACGGGCGGCGCCACGGGCTACTTTGTGGAATATGCCGGTAGCGCCATCCGCTCGCTGAGCATGGAAGGCCGCATGACGGTTTGCAACATGAGCATCGAAATGGGCGCCCGCGGCGGCATGATTGCACCAGATGCCACCACGTTTGCCTACCTGCAGGGCCGCCCCTACGCGCCGCAGGGCGAGCGTTGGGAGCAGGCACTGGCCTATTGGCAAACCCTGTATTCGGAGGAAGGTGCCGAGTTTGAGGCTGACTTGCTGATTGACGCCCAGGTTATTACGCCGATGATTACCTACGGCACCAATCCTGGCATGGGCATCGCCCTCAACGGCCATATTCCGGCGCAAGTAGCGGCCAGCGAAGCCGCCAGCTTCGAAAAGTCATTGCAGTACATGGGCTTTCAGCCGGGCGAAACACTGCTGGGCAAGGAAATTACCCACGTCTTCATTGGCAGCTGCACCAATTCCCGCATCGAGGATTTGCGCGCCGTGGCGGCCTATGTGCAAGGCAAGCAAAAGGCCGCGCACGTGGAGGCTATCATCGTGCCCGGCTCCAAGTCAGTAGAAAAGCAAGCCATTGCCGAGGGCCTCGACAAGATTCTGGCCCAAGCCGGCTTCGAGCTGCGCGAACCAGGCTGCAGCGCCTGCCTAGCTATGAACGACGATAAGATACCCGCCGGTGCCTACTGCGTCTCCACCTCCAACCGCAACTTCGAGGGACGGCAGGGGCCGGGGGCGCGCACGCTGCTGGCCAGCCCGTTGGTGGCCGCCATCACAGCCGTGGAAGGCCGCATTGTCGACATTACCCAATACCTGAACTAACGGAAATACCTTTTATAAACCGATTGATATAGACCATTATGCTACCCTTCTTCAAGCATTCAGAAGCCGAGAATAAGAAGTCCATCGATTGGATAACCTACGCCACCCAAATGCTCCGGCAAGCCGAACAGGATGGCCAGTTGCATTTCTCTCCCCACGCCATTCTGCAATCCAATACCTCAAATTCCCATGGACAAATTTCAGACCCTGCACTCTACAGCGGTTCCGCTACCGTTGGAGAACATTGATACCGACCAGATTATTCCGGCCCGGTTCCTGAAAGCAACCACCCGGGAGGGCTTCGGCGCCAACCTGTTTGCCGACTGGCGCTACGCCTCCAACGGCGAGCCCAAGCACGGCTTTGTGCTGAACGACAAGCGCTACCACGGCCAGATTCTGCTAGCCGGCCAAAACTTCGGCTGCGGCTCCAGCCGTGAGCACGCCGCGTGGGCACTGTATGACGCCGGTTTCAAAGTGGTTATCTCCAGTGAGTTCGCCGATATTTTTCGGGGTAATGCCCTGAACACCGGCCTGCTCCCCCTCCAGGTATCGGCCGAAGTGCTGCAGCGGCTGGTGGCGCGCGTCACGCATTATCCCAACACCCAACTGGTGGTGGATTTGCCCGCCCAAACGCTCACTGTGCCCGTGTGGGAAGAAAGCTTCGCCTTCGACATCGACCCCTACAAAAAAGAATGCCTCATCAACGGCTACGACGACATTGATTACCTGCTGAGCCAGAAGGCTGCCATCACCAAATACGAAGAAGCACGCACATGGAGTATTTAAGCAAACGCATTGTGGTATTGCCCGGCGACGGCGTCGGCCCGGAAGTATGCGGCGAAGCCGTACGCGTGCTCAAGGCCGTGGCCGAGCGGTTTGGGCACCGCTTCACCTTCGACTACCAACTGATGGGCGCCTGCGCCATCGACGCCACCGGCAGCCCCTTGCCCGATGCCACGCTCGAGGCCTGCCACCAGGCCGACGCCGTGCTCCTCGGGGCCATCGGCGACCCCAAGTACGACAACAACCCCGCCGCCAAGGTGCGCCCCGAACAGGGCTTGCTCGGGCTGCGCAAAAGCCTGGGCCTCTACGCCAACATTCGCCCCGTCACGGCCTACGAGCAGCTGCTGGAGTTTTCACCGCTGCGACCCGAACGCATTGCCGGCACCGACCTGCTCATCTTCCGGGAGCTGACCGGCGGCGTGTACTTCGGTGAAAAGGGCCGCACGCCCGACGGCACCGCTTTCGACCATTGCACCTACAACCACGAAGAAATTGCTCGTATCGCCCACCGCGCCTTCCGTGCCGCCCAGGGCCGCCGCCAACGGCTGACACTAGTCGACAAAGCCAACGTGCTGGAAACTTCCCGGCTCTGGCGCGAAGTCGTTCAGGGCATCGCCCCTGACTACCCCGAGGTAGCCGTCGACTATTTATTCGTCGACAATGCCGCCATGCAGCTCATTCTCAATCCGCGCCAGTTCGATGTTATCCTGACCGAGAACATGTTCGGCGATATCCTGTCTGACGAAGCCTCCGTGATTGCGGGTTCCCTGGGCCTGCTGCCCTCCGCCTCCCTTGGCGATGGCGCAGGGCTGTTTGAGCCCGTGCACGGCTCCTACCCGCAGGCCAAGGGCAAAGGCATTGCCAATCCCATTGCCGCCATCCTGTCGGCAGCCATGATGCTGGATTACTTCGGCCTGCCCGACGAGGCCCGTGCCGTGCGCGCCGCCGTGGAAAACGCCCTCAGCGAAGAAGTCTTAACGCCCGAGCTTAACCCCGGCGCCCCCTATACCACCGAGCAGGTAGGCAGCTTCATTGCCTACGGTGTGCTCGATTTGATGGACTGCCATCTGCACCGCAGCAACGTAGCTTGCGGCAAGAGTACAATTATATAAGCTGCTTTCCTGGGCCTATAATAATAGGTCGTTGCTCCAGTCCTTCCGCCCCAGGCAGGCCGACCGGTTGAAGTCTGCGCAGCTTGCTCCAGCGGCCACCGGTCGGCCCGCCTGGGGCGGAAGGACCGGAACAACGACTAGATAAGAAATTGCTTTCTCAACAACTTTTAATTAAGACGCGCTAGAAATTAATTCTTGCTTCTTAAATTATTAGCTCCTAATTTGCTTTCGCTAAGACAAAAATCGCATTCATGTCCTTCCGCAGCAACAATTCTTTCCTGAATAACTCGAATAATAATATTCCGAGACAGGGAGGCTATTGTTCCGAAGGATAAACCCAAGAACATATTTTCAATTTGAAAAGCCTTCCGTTATCTGGAAGGCTTTTTTTTTAGCCCTTCCGGCCCCAAGGCTCACTTCCGAAATCTCAAAAAAACTCTCTGCGAGGGAGGTGGCTGCTTATTGCCCAAACCCAAGGCCCTGACTCTTCAATTAATTCAACTTATATCAAACCAACCCCCCATTTCACCCCCATGAAAACTAGCTCATCATCCATGACCTGGCCCACTGCGGCCGACCTGCTCGAAACCGAAGAAGCCATTTCGTTCGTGAAGGAAACCTTCGCGAAAGTGCTGGCCCAGCAGCTGCACCTAGTGAAGGTGTCGGCCCCGCTGGTGGTGCTCGACGGCACCGGCATCAACGATGACCTGAACGGCATTGAGCGGCCCGTAGGCTTCCCCATCAAAGCCCTCGACGAGCAGCGTGCCGTGGTGGTGCACTCCCTGGCCAAATGGAAGCGCCTGCGCCTGTTCGAGCTAGGCATTCCGGCCGGCAAAGGCCTGCTCACCGACATGCGCGCCCTGCGCCCCGACGAGGACTACAGCGCCATTCACTCCATCTACGTGGACCAGTGGGACTGGGAAAAGCACATCCTGCCCGAGCAGCGCACCATTCCCTTTCTTAAAGCCACCGTTGAAACCATTTACGGCGCCCTGAAAGCGACCGAGGAGCAGGTGCGCAAGCGGTTCGGCATCGCGCCCATTCTGCCGCCCACCATTGCCTTCGTACATGCCGAACACCTACTGCAGCGCTACCCCAACCTCACGCCCAAGCAGCGCGAGCACGAAGCGGCCCGCGAGTACGGCGCGGTGTTCCTGATGGGCATTGGCGGGGAGCTCAGCCACGGCGAAATCCACGACGGCCGCGCCCCTGACTACGACGACTGGAGCACGCGCAACGAAGACGGCCACCGCGGCCTGAACGGCGACATTCTGCTCTGGAACCCGGTATTGGAAACGGCATTTGAGGTTTCTTCCATGGGCATTCGGGTCGATAAGGAGGCCCTAACCCGCCAGCTGGAGCTGCGCGGCTGCTCCGAGCGCCAGTCTCTGCATTTTCACCGCCTGCTCTTGGCCGACGAGTTGCCGCAAAGCATCGGCGGCGGCATTGGGCAGTCGCGGGTGACCATGTTTTTGCTGCGCAAGGCCCACATCGGGGAGGTGCAGGTGAGCATCTGGCCCGAAGCGGTGCGCCAGGAGCTAGCCGAAGCCGGCATAGCGTTGCTGTAACAACTGCTGCGAGCAAGCTTGCATATGGGGGATTGAATGCTCAGCTAGGCATTCAATCCCCCATTTTATTCCGCGGTTTATGAAAATAAGCAGCTTTTCTAAATATTTGCGGGGAGCTAGATGAAAAATTGACTAATATTGAAGGATGCCTTTGTAAATAGGGCGTATATCCTCCGATAGGATATTTTTTTCCGGGAACCCTATCATATGCAGGCGGTGTTGCCAGTTTTATTCGCTTCTGTGGCCGGAATGGGTCATGCTTTCGAACCCGACCACTTGCTGGCTGTGGGCAACCTCATTTCGCGCCGCGACACGATGGCCGAAGCCATGCGCGACGGCGTGTATTGGGGCTTGGGACACACCACAACGCTGGTAGTTGTGGGCAGTTTTATTCTGCTGGGACGCATCACTTTTCTTACTTCTGGCTATTTCGAGGCTGCTGTCGGCCTCATGCTCGTCGTAATGGGCATTAGCCGTCTGCTCGACCAGCGCCGGCTGCCTGCCAAGGTACGGCCCGGGGCTACTCCCTCGCGGGCGGCCTACGCGGTGGGCCTGCTGCACGGCTTGGCCGGCAGCGGCGCACTGGTGCTGTTGGTGATGAGCGAAATCAGCGACCCGTGGCTGAGCGTGCTGTACTTCGCGGTGTTCGGCATCGGTTCTATTTTGGGCATGTTCATCGTGGCCGGGCTATGCAGCGTGCCATTTACCAAGCGCATGAAAATCAGCCGAGTGCTGAAATTTAGTACCGTCACCTTGTCCTCGCTGCTATGTATCGGGTATGGCGGGTGGATGATTTATGGAAACACTTAACGTGCAACGGTGCGCCTTACTCCTTAGCTTCCTCTACGACATAGGAGAGGGGGATTAGCCTCTAGTTCTAAATCAAACTTGCCACAGAAAAACATCCTTTAAAAAACTAGCAATTAGTCCCCTCTGCTTTTCGGAGGAGGGGGGTTAGGGGGTTAGGCGCCCGTAAGAACGAAACCCCAATGCATCTATCTCCCAAAGACCTCGACAAGCTCGTGCTGCACCAGGCCGGCTTCGTGGCCCAGAAACGCTACGCCCGTGGCCTGCTCCTGAACTACCCCGAAGCCCTGGCCCTCATCGCCACGCAGCTGCTGGAGTTCATCCGCGACGGCGAGCGGGTGGCCGTGCTCATGGACAAGGGCAAGCAACTGCTGGGCCTGGCCGACGTGCTGCCCGGCGTGGCCGACATGCTCCACGAAGTCCAAATAGAAGGCACCTTCCCCGACGGCACCAAGCTCGTGACCGTGCACCACCCCATCTGCCGCGAAACTGGCGATGCCGCCCTGGCCCTCTACGGCTCCGGCCTCCACAAAGCCCCGGCCCCCAGCGCCGCGCCCGACAATGCCAGCCACGCCCAGCCCGGCGAATACCTGCTGCACCTGGGCGAGGTCATCCTCAACGAAGGCCGTGCCACCGTGGACGTGGAAGTCGTGAACATGGGCGACCGGCCCGTGCAGGTCGGCTCGCACTATCCCTTTTTCGAAACCAACGCGTTGCTGCAATTTGACCGCGCGGCAGCCTACGGTTTCCGCCTCAACATCCCGGCCGGCACGGCGGTGCGCTTCGAGCCCGGCGAGCGCAAGTGCGTGCGCCTGGTGGCCCTGGCCGGCGAGCGCATCGTGTACGGCGGCAATGGGCTGATTGATGGGCAGCTGAATAATGCTGGAAAGAAGCAACAGGCGCTGGAGAGTCTCAGCAATAAATAATATTCGCAGTTGAATAAATTATTTCTGCTGTATGAGACATGCTAATAGTGAATGGGTCGATAAGATTCTTTATACCGCTTTAGTGGTTGCTTTTGCCTCCGTGGCCAAGTACGTACTTGGAATTACTCTGGTATTAGTAGCCACATTTATTGCTGTTATGCTTGTGTTTCTTCTTTCGCTTCTGGTAATCTCGCAGTTTTCAGATAAGAAATTTCATAAAGAATATAAGCTGTATTTGGAGCGGATGAATGGGGCACGCTTCTTCTGTTATAACAACCGCAAAAGCAGCATAGCATTCGCTCAGGATATTATTGTGCCCGCATTAGACCCATCAGTACACGTCGTTTTTGTGGAGGGAAGTAATGTTAAAAATGGGCCTGATAGTAAATACATTTCAAAAATGCTCTATGGTGTAAAAGAGCGAAAAGGCTTTCCATACTTGTTGAAAATTGAGAATTGTCAAGTGATTGATACATCAGTGAATAATCAATTCTACAGCATCATGATTGGTAGCAAACCAATTGGCCCTTTGCTCGACAGAATTAACGCTTTTTACAATTCCACGCCGCTTGTTTCAATAGCTTAATATGTCCCTCCCCATCTCCCGTCGCGCCTATGCCGATATGTACGGCCCTACCACCGGTGACCAGGTGCGCCTCGGTGATACCGGCATGCTGATAGTAGTGGAACGCGACTACTGCGTGTACGGCGAGGAATGCAAGTTTGGCGGCGGCAAGGTGCTGCGCGACGGCATGGGCCAGGCGGCCGGCATCGGACAGGCCGACGCACTGGATTTGGTCATCACCAACGCGCTGGTGGTTGATTATACCGGCATCTTTAAGGCCGATATTGGCATTAAAGGCGGCCGCATCGTGGGAATCGGCAAGGCTGGCAACCCGCACATCATGCCTAGCGTCACGCCCGGCATGGTGGTGGGCGTGACCACCGAAGTCATTGCCGGCGAAGGTCAGATACTGACCGCGGGAGCCATCGATTGCCACATTCATTTCATCAGCCCCCAGCAAATTCCCGAGGCGCTGGCCTCCGGTGTCACTACCATGATAGGGGGCGGTACCGGGCCGGCGGCGGGCACCAACGCCACCACCTGCACACCCGGCGCATTCTACCTCGAAATGATGCTGAAGGCCACCGAGGCCTACCCCCTCAACTTCGGGTTTCTGGGCAAAGGCAACTCCTCGAAGCCGGAGGGGCTGCGCGAACAGGCCGAGGCCGGGGCGCTGGGCTTTAAGCTGCACGAGGACTGGGGCACCACGCCGGCGGCCATCGACCAGTGCCTGCGCATAGCCGAGGAATACGACGTGCAGGTGTGCATCCACACCGATACGCTGAACGAAAGCGGCTTCGTGGAAACGAGCACGGCGGCGTTTAAGGGGCGCACCATTCATTCTTACCACACCGAAGGGGCGGGGGGCGGCCACGCGCCCGACATTATCAAAATCTGCGGCGAGCCAAACGTCATTCCGTCGAGCACGAACCCCACGCGGCCCTTCACGGTGAACACCATCGACGAGCACCTCGACATGCTCATGGTCTGCCACCACCTCGACCGCAATATTCCCGAAGACGTGGCCTTTGCCGAAAGCCGCATCCGGGGCGAAACCATTGCCGCCGAGGACATCCTGCACGACCTAGGCGCCCTGAGCATTATCAGCTCCGACTCGCAGGCCATGGGCCGTGTGGGGGAGGTCATCACCCGCACTTGGCAAACGGCCCACAAAATGAAGCAGCAGCGCGGCTCCTTGCCTGAGGACGCTGCCACCCAGGCCGACAACTTCCGGGTGCGCCGCTACGTGGCAAAGTACACCATCAACCCGGCCCGCGCCCACGGCATTTCGCACGAGGTAGGTTCTGTCGAAATCGGCAAGCTGGCCGATTTGGTGCTCTGGAAACCGGCTTTTTTCGGCGCCCGGCCGGAGATGATTATCAAAGGCGGCATCATTGCGCAGTCGCAGATGGGCGACGCTAATGCTTCGATTCCCACACCGCAGCCGTCTTTTTCGCGGCCCATGTTCGGGGCGCTGGGTGGGGCCATTGGCAAGTCGTCGATGGTGTTTGTATCAGCAGCTTCGGTGGAGCGGGTACGAGCTGATTATGGCTTGACTAAGCAGGTAGTAGCCGTGAAAAACTGCCGCAACATCGGCAAAAAGGACATGGCCCTCAACGACTATTTGCCCAATATTTCAGTGGACCCGGAAACCTACCGTGTGATGGTAGACGGTGTGCACCTGACGTGCGAGCCGGCGGAGAAATTGCCGCTGGCGCAGCTGTATAATTTGTTCTAACAGGCGCCCGTTAGAACGTTCCAAATGCAATTCGCCCGCCTCCTGCACCTCGTCGACTCTGCCATTCCAACCGGCTCGTTTGCCTATTCCTATGGGCTGGAAAGCAGCATCACGCTGGGTTTGGTAAGTACACCGTTTGCCCTACGGAACTACCTGTATTCCTATTTGCAGCAGGCCGGGAGTGCCGAATTGCCGTTCATCAATTCCAGCTTTCGGCTAGCGGAGCTCGGCGAAGAAATGAAAGTGGTGGCCGAAGAGTACGACGCGCAATTGCAGGTGCCAAGTCTGTACAAAGCCAGCGCCGTGCAGGGCCGGAATTGGCTGAAGCTGCTGGCCAGCTTCTACCCGGAGTCTGGCTTGGACACCATTACCCAATGGTTCGCAGGCTTGAATATTCCGCCGCACTTCACGCTGGTTTTCGCGCTGGCTTTGCAGCGGTCCGGCTTCGCGCTGGCGGAGCTACAGGCCATGTACTTGCACATGCTGCTGCGCGACCAGCTCAGCGCCGCTATTCGCCTCGGGTTTCTGGGGCCACTGGAGGGGCACCAGCTGCAGCACGATTTTTATACAGTATTCGAGCATATTCTGGCGGCACACGCAGGTAAGGAATACGGCGAGGCGGTTCGCTCAGCCTTTTTGCTTGATGTTGCGCAGGTGCTGCACGAGGATATTTATTCCAAGCTTTTTCAGAACTGACTAAAATTAACAAAGGCCGTCATGCCGAGCGCAGCCGAGGCATCTTGCTCGCTTCGTTCAACAATTAGATTGCTGCCCGCGAGATGCCTCGGCTGCGCTCGGCATGACGTTCTGTAACTTCTATTTCACTATGGCTTTTGTCGAAAAACTCGCCCTTCTCCTCCACGGCCACCAGCACGAAGCTTACGAATCGCCAGGCGACTTTGCGGAGCGCGAAACCCGCCGCCTGCCATCTTACCGCAACTTCCGCAAGCGGGCTTTCACGGTGGGGATTGGCGGGCCGGTAGGCACGGGCAAAACCGCGCTGCTCAAAGCCCTGTGCGAACGACTGCGCCACGAGTTCGAGCTGGGCGTGGTTACGAACGACATTTTCACCCGCGAAGACGCCGAGTTTCTGATTCGCCACAGCGCCCTGAGCGAAGACCGGATTGTGGGCGTGGAAACCGGTGGCTGTCCACACGCCGCTATTCGCGAGGACATCTCGCTAAACATGGACGCGCTGGAAGGCCTCATGCAGCGTTTCGACTACGGGCTGGACTACCTCTTCGTGGAAAGCGGCGGCGACAACTTGGCCGCCCATTTCAGCCGCGAGCTGGTCGACTACTCCATCTACGTCATCGACGTGTCGGGCGGCGACAAAATTCCGCGCAAAGGCGGCCCCGGCATCACGCAGTCTGACCTGCTAATCATAAACAAAATCGACCTTAAAGACCTCATTAAAGCCGACCTGGGCGTGATGGAGCGCGACTCGCGTAAGATGCGTGGCGAGGGACCTTTCCTCTTCGCCCGCGCTATAGATGGGCATGGGTTAGACGACATTATTGCCCACATCAAAGCGGCCAGGGAGCGCGCCTTGGCCGCCGTGCGCGAAGACCGGCGGTAGCAATGCCGGGCAGAGTCGTTCTACATCAGTACTTTCGCGCCAGCGGATTATACCCTAGTAGCTCCTTATCCGCGAGCGCCGCCAAAATACGCTCGCACAGTGGCTGCAAAGCCATCCGGCCGTGCGCAGCCGCCCGCAGCACCCACACATTCTCCCGCGCCTGTGCCACCGAAATTACGCATTCCTGGCTGTTGATGTTGAAGTGCGGGCCTGTGCTGCCGGGCATCTTTTGCCGCGCCAGCAGCTCTGCCAGCAGTTGGAAGCGCGCATCTGTGGGGCTGCCCACCAAAAACACTGAGAAGAAAGTTTGATACCCCGCAAAGTTGCCGGGCGAAGTGGCGATGTTTTCGGCGGGGCTGAAGGCAAAGCGGTCCAGCAGCACCAATCTGTCGGCCACGCGCACGCGTAGCTCCGAGTGCAGGGCGGTGAAGGCAAACCGCTCGCCCTGGTCCATGCGACCGGAGTGGAACCAGTCGACCAGCAGCAGTAGCGAATCTGGCTCAAGCTGCCACTGCTGGGTTTGGCGGTAGCGGCTCTCGGCCTGCAGCACCACCGGGTCGGGAAAAACCACGGCCATGGCGCCCGTGGCCAGGCTGCCGGTGGTATGTTGTTCGGCCACGGCGCCGTCTATCGAACGAAAAATTCTGGTGCTGGCCTGGGTGCTCACCACCAGCTGTGCATGCGCTGCCCCGGCTATGCGCAGCCGAATGGCATCGCCGGCTACCATGCCGCCGCCGTAGCTGGACAGCACCACGTGGCAGGTGCGGCCGGGCGAAGCAGGATTGAAAACCTTAAGGGGCTGAATGCTTTTGCTGGTGATGAGCCGCGATTTGCCGCGCACCTGCGCTACCTCCAGCGTACTCCACTCCGTCGGGGTGTTCATGTCGGGCAGAAAGTGATGAGAGATTGAAAGTGGAAGCGCTGCGCTGAAGTGGGCTTTGTAACCACGAATTACGCCCTCGGTGCTTAGTAAGCAACTATCTATAAAGGCTGTGCTAGTAAAGACTGTCCAAAAATGCCAATCCCGATAATTAATGTGGCCGTCATGCTTCATCTGGCGTCTGTTTGTCCAACCGAAGGTTGGGAAAGCCAAGCGGACGCCAGATGAAGCATGACGGCCACATTATCCCTCAGATAGGCTTTTGGTAATGCCCGCCTGGCCCGGCCCAGGGCCGATGGCAACTGTCGCGTTTAGTGAACAACGGGCTGGCTGCAAGCAACGTTTTTATATCGCGGCGACTCTGTATTTTAGAGCCTCACCCACGCCTGATGTATGCAGAACTACTACCACATATTGGGAGTTGGCCCCACGGCCACGGCTGTACAGATTGAGCAGGCCTACGTGCGTCAGCGCGCCCGCTTTAAGCGCCTCGCGGCGGCCGACCGCATTATGAAGGCGCGGTTGGCCGATGTGGAAGCGGGGTTCGACATTCTGGGCAATGCCCGCCGTCGCATTGCCTACGACCTGCTGCTGGCCCAGGAGCCCGAGGCGCCCGCCCGGCCGCGCTTGGGCCACGACGAGCGGCTCTTGCGCTACGCACGCGTAGCCCGCAGTCTCAACGCCGCGCTGCTGGCCTGCTTCCTTCTTTTGGCCATCGATTGGGGCTTGCCACTCCGCGAATACCCCAACGAAAAGGTACACACCCGGTTTCCAGTGTTGGTGTCCTCGGCTCTGTCCAGCCCACAACTGGCCTACCGGGTGCACACCCAGCACACGTCGTTCCGGCTGCCGAACCGCATCAGCCACCGCGTGCGCCCGGGCCAGCGCGTCAGCGTCTGGAAAACGCCTTTGCTGGGAGTGGTGCGGCGCGTGAGCTCGCCCGCCTCGCCCGAGGGCCCCGAGGTATTTCAGCCCTATGGTGGCACCATCTACGGCACGTTTGCCTTGCTGCCGCTGCTGCTGGGCCTAGTGGCGGGCTTGGGCGTATGGCCCAGGCTCTCGCCCGAAGCCGTGATTAACACCGCAACCTTAAGTAGTTTGCTGACCGTTCTAAACCTAGTCATGCTGATGTGGTTTTAATCTTTGGTTGTCAGTATGAGGGAGTCAGGTGCTGGTGAGTAAAATTTTGCCAACTCCTGACCCTGAATTATCGAATACGGACCACCAAGTTTTCAACTCTGATTACCCCAACCATGGATTTTACCTCTTCCCGCCCCGAGGATTTACTGTTTGATGCCGCTCGCCGCGGCGACGTTGCCGTGCTACAGGAACTGCTGGCCACCGGCCTCGACATCAACGTAACCAACGGTAAAGGCTTCACGGCCCTCATCCTGGCTTCGTACGACGACCACCTCGATGCCACCCGGTTCCTGCTCGAAGCCAAGGCCGACCCCAACGTGCAGGACGTGAGCGGCAACACCGCCTTGATGGGCGTCAGCTTCAAAGGCTACCCCGAAATTGCCCGGCTCCTGATTCAGCACGGCGCCGACCTCAATCTGCAAAACGGCAACGGCGGCACTGCTCTCATGTTTGCCACCCTTTTTGGCCGCAACAACCTGGTGAAGCTGCTGATTGAAGCCGGGGCTGACCAAACCATTGCCGATGTTCGGGGCCTTACCGCTCGCGGCCTGGCCCTACAGCAGGGCAATGAAGAAGCCCTGACTCAGTTGGCCTAACACCCAGCAGCTTTAGCCAATTTCTAACACGACGCGAGGATTTCTGACCTGCCACCGGCATGGGTGGGTGCTGGTTGTGCTTACCCATTCGGGCCGGCGGCAGGTGTTGATGCACGGCTCCGGCATATGTGTGCGCGTGGTCTGCAGTTTTTGGAATGTGGCAAGCTAGCCGTGGCAAAGCCTCATTGTGAGGAGCTTTTTTATTTGTTGCCCCAAATCAGAATAAAAAAAGCTGGTTTGGGCCTATTTCATAGTTGCCTACAGGATAAATCGATGGCACCTTCTACGGATGATGTTATCCAATTAATTTGTCCCAATTCAATTTAAACTATAAGAAAATCAGGTCGGGGACTGGATAATTAATTAACTTCAAAGAGGCTTACACAGTATGTAGGCTCTTTCTATCATTCGTTCATTATTAACCTATATGTGGTATCGTGCCTCTACCCGGCGTATTATCCCAGCGTTCTGTTTGGGTTTGCTTTTTATTGTTGGTTGTAGCAAAGACCAAGTGAGCCCTGAGGGGCCAGAAGCATCGCCCATCTACCAAGACAGCAAACCGAAAAAAAAAGAAGTCCAGCTACTGTCCCAGCACTACATTATTATCTCCTCGGGCGATAATCTACCGTCCGACCTGGCTAACCAAACCAAGCGGGCCAAGGGTAAAGTAACTGCCGAGTTCAAAGGCGCAGGTCTGGCCACGGCTACCTCCGACGACCCTGATTTTGCCGCCAAAGCCGCCAAGATGCCAGGAGTGCAGGCCGTAGTCAATGATTTTGTGTTTCATGCCGACGAAGTTCAGCCGGCGCGACCATTTGTAACCCCGGCTTCGCACGGCTCTTCTGGCGTGCGAGGCAACAACCCTCTCCTCCCGCTTCAGTGGGGCCTGACGGCCATTAATGCGCCTGCTGCCTGGAACACGGGCGCCCGGGGCGAAGGCGTGATAGTTGCCGATTTGGACACGGGCTACGACCTGACCCACCCCGACCTGCGGGACAACATCATCGGCAGCACCTCCTTCGTGACGATGCCCGGTGAAAGCTACGATGCGCAGCACCGAACCTTTGGTACTAGCCACGGCACACACACGGCCGGCACCATTGCTGCGGCCGACAATAACGAGGGTGTGATAGGAGTAGCACCCAAAGCCAAGCTTTTGCTGGTGAAAGTGATGAGCGACGCCGGCGAAGGCCAACTGTCCTGGTTAATCAACGGCATTATTTACGCTGCCGACCACAACGCCGACGTCATCAACATGAGCCTGACGGCATTGCTGCCCCGCAACGGGAAGTTCCGCGACGAGAACGGCAAGTCCATCACCAATTCCAAAACCACCAAAGATTTGCTGTCTGCTTTGAACAAGGCCACGAGCTACGCCCGTAAACACGGTGCTACCATCATTGCTTCGGCTGGCAACGACGGCATCGACAGCAGCCAGGACCACAACTGGGTGCGCATGCCAGCTGACGCCTCTGGGGTTATTGCCATTTCCGCCACGGGTCCTATGGGCTGGGGCAAGGCCCCCGAAAATTGTGACCTCGACCGGTTTGCCTCTTACTCTAACTACGGCACGCCCACAGTGATGTTCGCCGCACCAGGTGGCGACTCCCGCTACCCCGACTTTAGCGAGATAACTACACTATTTGGCTATTACCAGCCCACCTACGCCATGGACATGGTGCTCAGCACCGACCACCACGGGGGGTACTCCTGGCTGGCGGGCACGAGCATGGCCGCGCCCCACGCCAGCGGGGTCGCCGCCCTCATCATCGGCAAAAACGGCGGCCAGATGGACCCCGCCCGCGTTGAGGCCATCCTCCGCGCCTCGGCCGACGACTTGGGCAAGCCCGGCCGCGACCCGTACTATGGTTTTGGGCGAGTGAATGCGCTGCGAGCCGTCACGCAGAAAAAGTAGAATAGGGGGCAGCGCTGCCGTACCGATAGAAACTTCTGCGTCACTCGCTGCTCCCGTTCCGGCACAAGCGGCCGCAAAGCATAAAGTTTAGCTTTGAGGCGGTCGAGGCCGGAAACGGGGGCATAGCGCAGGGTTGTTAAATTAGCTTCAAAGTGTAGCAGCCGTGACTTTGCGTCGGAAATCGTAAGTAAAGGCCATTGTCAGCAGCATGTGGGCCTGCGCTTTCAACGCATATTTTTCGTCTCGAAACGTAACGCTCCTTACCAGGGGAGTGAGGCCATGCACGTAGCGCAGCTCAAAATTGAGGTGCCTCGCCAAGCCCCAGTAGCCGAGGCCACCTTGAACAAGAAATCGAGTGCTTGCGGGCGCTTGGTTCAAACTGGCTCTTATTTCATGGCCCAGTTCCGTCCGGGGACTGCCGTAATCAGCGCCACCCACACGAAACCCTACTGCGGGACCTATTAAGACATAAAAATGCTGTCCGGACCCCACATAGCAACCAGCTAGGGTTCCTAGGCTAAGCTGGTCGGAACGGAAATTATGCAAATCCTCACTGCGTGCGGTGATGATTCCGCCGAAACCGTTGGGGTAGTCATCCTTATACTCAACCGGCGAAGAGAGCAAGGATTGGTATCCCGCCTCGGGCTGCAAAAACCACTTGCCGCAGGCCAGGCGCATGAACAGGTTTACCGAGAAAGCTTCTTTAGTCGTGCCATTGAGCCAGGATGCCTCGGCATTAGTACGAATCTGGGAAACCCCGCCTAGGTCCAAGTGGGTTGGGCTCATGGCCGTGAATGGAATGCCTGCCCCTGCTGACAGCCCCAAGCTCACAGTAGTAGATAGGAGGGGAGCCGCTTGCTAGGCTAGTGCGGGTAATGAACAAATTAGCCCAGCCAAGAGGCAATGGCATAAAAACAATTTCATTATAATATAGGCCTGATTGAACGATGTAAAGGAAGTGCTTTCCCAATTGGGCAGTAGCTTAACTTTTGCGTTCATCAGACCTTACTGCAGCTGTTTTTGGAGCGATTATGCTCTTGAATTATAGTGTTAAAACTTTAAAGTCAGTGACTTATACTGATTGCAGTGCATGGCATGAAGGAACTTTGCAATTGTTGGAATTACTCCCCCAGCTTCGCCAGAATCTCCTGCGCTGCCGTGGCAATCACCGTGCCCGGCCCGTACACGCCAGCCACGCCGGCCGCGTACAGAAACCCATAGTCCTGGGCTGGAATCACGCCGCCGGCTATCACCAGAATATCCTCACGGCCTAGTTGCTTAAGCTCTGCCAGCAGCTGAGGCAGCAGCGTTTTGTGGCCCGCCGCGAGGCTGCTAACGCCCACCACGTGCACGTCGTTGTCGGCGGCCTGGCGGGCTACTTCGGCGGGCGTTTGGAAGAGTGGGGCAATGTCGACGTCGAAGCCCACATCGGCAAAGCTGGTGGCGATGATTTTGGCACCACGGTCGTGGCCATCCTGGCCCATCTTGGCTACCAGCATGCGGGGGCGGCGGCCTTCGCGGGCGGCAAATTCTTCGGCGGCCTTGCGGGCCTTTTCGAATGCTTCGTTGTAGTGCATTTCCTGAGAGTACACGCCCGAAACGGTGCGCGTGGTGGCTTGGTGCCGGCCATACATGGCTTCGAGGGCGTCGGAGATTTCGCCCAGCGTGGCCCGGGCCCGGGCGGCGGTCACAGCCAGAGCCAGAAGGTTGTGGGCGAGCGGTTGCCCGTTGTCGGATGCGGACTTTGCGGTTGCCAACTCCTCCACGCGCACGCCGGCTGCTTCGGTAAGGGCGGCCAGGGCCACCTTCACGGCCACGTTATCGCGGCTGGCCCTGATGGTTTTGAGGCGGGCAATCTGGCTTTCGCGCACGGCGTCGTTGTCGATGTCGAGCACTTCCACCTCGGTTTTCTCGGTGGTCTGGTACTTGTTCACCCCCACAATGATTTCCTTGCCCGAGTCGATGCGTGCCTGCTTGCGGGCGGCGGCTTCTTCGATGCGCAGCTTGGGCAAGCCGGTTTCAATGGCCTTGGCCATGCCGCCGAGTTCCTCTACTTCCTGAATAAGGGCCCAGGCCTTGTCTGCCAACTCGTGGGTCAGGGACTCTACGTAGTAAGAGCCGCCCCAGGGGTCAACTACTTTGGTGATGTCGGTTTCGTGCTGCAGGTAAAGCTGGGTATTGCGGGCAATGCGGGCCGAGAAGTCGGTGGGCAGGGCAATGGCTTCGTCCAGAGCATTGGTGTGCAGGCTTTGGGTGCCGCCAAGGGCGGCGGCCAGCGCCTCGATAGCCGTGCGGGCTACGTTGTTGTAGGGGTCCTGCTCCGTCAGCGAGTAGCCCGAGGTCTGACAGTGCGTGCGCAGGGCCAGGCTTTTGGGGTTAGTGGGGTTGAACTGCTGCATGAGCTTGGCCCAGAGCATACGCCCGGCGCGCAGCTTGGCAATTTCCATGAAGTGGTTCATGCCGATGGCCCAAAAGAAGGACAGGCGCGGGGCAAACTCGTCAATCTTCATGCCCGCCGCCAGGCCCGCCCGCACGTACTCAAGGCCATCGGCCAGGGTGTAGGCCAGTTCCAGGTCGGCAGTGGCGCCAGCTTCCTGCATGTGGTAGCCCGAGATAGAAATCGAGTTGAACTTAGGCATGTTCGCCGCCGTGTAGCTGAAAATATCGGCGATGATGCGCATGCTCGGCGCGGGTGGGTAGATGTAGGTGTTACGCACCATGAACTCCTTCAGAATGTCGTTCTGAATGGTGCCCGCCAGCTTGTCGGGCGTCACGCCTTGCTCTTCGGCCGCCACTATGTAGAAGGCCAGCACCGGCAGCACGGCCCCGTTCATGGTCATCGACACCGACATCTGGTCGAGCGGAATCTGGTCGAAGAGAATCTTCATGTCCTCTACCGAATCGATGGCCACGCCGGCCTTGCCCACGTCGCCCTGCACCCGCGGGTGGTCGGAATCGTAGCCCCGGTGCGTGGCCAAATCAAACGCCACCGACAGACCCTTTTGCCCGCCCGCCAGGTTGCGGCGGTAGAAGGCATTGCTGGCCTCGGCCGTCGAGAAACCCGCGTACTGGCGAATGGTCCACGGATTCTGCACGTACATGCTGGCGTAGGGACCGCGCAGATACGGCGGCAGGCCTGCCCCAAAACCCAGGTGGTCGAGCCCGGCCACATCGTCCGGAGTATATACCGGCTTAATGGCGATGCCCTCCGGCGTGAGCGTAGCAGCTTCCGAAGCAGCGGATGTGGCGCTGGGCGCCGTAGCCGCGTTGTAGGGAATGGTGGAAAAGTCGGGTTTCATGGGTGGGATTGGAATGTAAAAGCGTCATGCGGAGCGAACCAAAGTCGGCGTAGCCAAGCATATTTACCGCTTCGTTTATTCCGTGTGTCATGCTGAGCTTGCGAAGCATCTTCTCAATCCGCAACGATTCGTTTAGCGGCGATAAGATGCTTCCTTCGTAAGTATGACAAACGATTTGGTTTACTAACAAAGCAGTAGACTTACTGCGCTGTGTATTACGTGCTTTATAAAAGATAAAAGGCTAGCGGCCTTGAATTCGGTCCAGTACTTGCTCTGTGGTGTAGCCCTGCACCTTCATTTCGTGAAAGCCAAACACGCGCACAGCCTCTTGTAGGGTAGGCATGTCGGAGCTGAGCAGGGTGGGGGGTATGAACACCTGCTTCTCGGTCGGAATCTGGTAAATGAAGCGGGCAAAGCGCTGGAACTGCTCGGGCGTGGCGTACATCAACGTGGCTTCTTCGGGCGACGAGTACAGCAGCGACAAAGTGCCTTCCGGATGGCTAGCTGCAATTTCGGGCCGCTCGTGGGGCAGCAGCATGTTGAGGAAGGTATCCAGAATCACCTGGTTGGTGTTGGTGCCCAGCAGCACCACGGCGGCGCGCTTGCTCTTTTTCTCGCGGCGCTCAAAGTGCAAGGCCGTAGCCAAGCGCAGCACTTCGGTGGGATACGTAGCGCGGGTGACGTCAAAATTGGCGGACCGCAACAGCTTTTTGGGGTTGAAACTGAATTGCTCGCCCCGGTTCTGAAAGCGGTTAGTTCCCACCACAATTTGCTGGCCACTCGCAATGCGCCGGAACGTTTCGGTCGCCACTTGCTTGATTTCGTCCAGCACCTGCGCCCGCACTTTGGGCAGGCCGCCGGCCGCCTCCGTGCGCTGAAACAGCCCCCAGGCTTCCTGGGCCAGCTGGTCGGTGAGCGTTTCGAGGTAGTAGGAACCCGCGGCGGGGTCCTGCACCCAGCCCAGGCCCGATTCTTCGCGCAGCAGCACTGACAGGTTGCGCGCCAGCCGGCCCGAAAAATCGTTGGGCACGGCAAATAAACTATCGAATGGCGCTACCGACAGCGAGTCGGCGCCGCCGAGCACGGCACTCATGGCTTCAGTGGTGTGACGCAGTAGATTGGTGTGCGGGTCGAGGGTGGTTTGGGTCCAGGAGGCCGTGGCGGCGTGAATGCGCAGGCACTGGTTGAGCGCGGCAGGCAGGTCAAAGGCGTGTAGCAACGTGGCCCACAGGCGGCGCAGGACCCGCAGCTTAGCAATTTCCGGGAAGTAGCTGGGCGTAATGACCACGTGCAAATGCATCGCCGCCGCTACCTGGTCTAAGCTAATTTCGTCGTTGGGCAGCTCGGCCAGCAGCGCCGCGGCCGTGTTCAGGCTGAAGGCAATCTGCTGGGTGGCGGTAGCGCCGCGGTTGCCAAAAAAGGCGCCGTTCACGGCCAGGGCCTGGAAGTCGGGCATGCCGGTGGTCAGGCTTATACAGCGGCGCAGAGCAGTGCGGTAGTTGGCTAGTTCGGCACCTTCGGGCACAGTGCCGGGCGCGAAGCGCAGAAAGCCGCGCAGGGCCGTGCCCGGTGCCGTATCAATCAGGTGGGTAAGCAATGTATCAGGGTCTGCCACAACTGTATATCCTATGTAAGTGGTAGCCAGCGGCATTTGCTCGGCCAAGTGATGCACGGCGAAGGACCCTGTTTCCGTCAGTACAAAGTGAATACCATCGGCTCCTTTCTCTAAAGCGGCCGCCGCTCGGTCAATTTCTGCGCGGCCATCACCGGCGGGCACGTTTATCACGGGCACGTTCAGCCACGGTGTCTGCGGGTGGGGCAGGGGAGCGGGCGGCCCGCCCAGTGCTGCCAGGGACTCGCGGTGGTAAAAGGGCTCCACGCTAAAGCCATCGGGTAGGGGCCAGCGGAGCGTGGCGGGGTCCTGGCCTTTCAGGTCGCGGGTCAGGCGGGCCTGCCACTCCGCAGTGGTCACAGCCGGAAATTCGGCAAACGAAACGGGCGTGGAAACGGGGGTGTCAGACATAAGTATGTGGCGCTTCGGAGCATCATTTCCAACGGCCCAGCTTTGGGCATAGCAACGCTGAAAACAGGCCGAAAGATACCGCGCTAGTCCCGAAGCTGTCCGCTGGCAGCTTCCTACTTCTGTATAAGGAGGGGCATACATCGTAGCTTTGTAAAAAAATAACCAAGCTGCTTTAGCCGTCGCATTCATGCTGCAAAACTCTTTTCGTACCGCTTTAGCCTCCTTGCTGGTGGTGGTGGCGGTAGCCCCCGGCTGCCAACGGGCTGCTTATGCACCCACGGCCCGCTTTGCGCCCGTCACCAGCCAGCCCGTGGGCAAAACTCAGGCTGAAGACCCTGCCGTGGCCGCCATGATTGCGCCCTACCACGACCGGGTCACCAGCCACATGCAAGAAGTGCTGGGCACAGCGCCGGTAGCTTTGGTGAAAGCCCAGGGCGAATCGCCGCTGGCCAACTTTGTGGCCGACTTGCAGCGCGCCCGCGCCAGCCAGGTATTAGGCAAACCCGTTCCGCTGGGCGTGATGACCAATGGCGGTCTGCGCGCTGGGCTGTCGGCCGGGCCCGTTACGCTGGGTTCGGTGTTTGAGCTGATGCCCTTCGAAAACGAGCTGGTGGTGCTAGATGCCCCCGGCCCGGTAGTACAGCAGCTATTCGAGTACGCAGCCCGCATCAAAATGGCAGTTTCGGGTGCTACCTACGCCGTCACCTTCGACGGCATGCCCAAAGACATCCGCATCGGCAACCAAGTGTTCGACGCCAACCAGGACCGGACCTGGCCCATTGCCATTTCCGATTACCTGGCTTCGGGCGGCGATAACATGGTGTTTTTCAAATCTATAGAGCCCCGCCACACCAATGTGCTGCTGCGAAACGCCATTGCCGACCACATCCGCAGCCTCACCAAGGCCGGCCAACCTGTGACCGCCAAGGTCGAGGGCCGCGTGAAACAGTAAAGCGCAAGGAATTTAATTACTACTATCCCGATGACTACTCGCCGCGATTTCCTTCGTCAATCCTTGCTCGGCACCGCCGGCCTTACCATGCTGGGTGGCTTGGCCAACACCGCCGAAGCCGCCGCTGCTGCTAAAGAGCCCATCAAGCTCACCATCTTGCACACCAATGACATGCACTCGCGCATCGAGCCCTTTCCCAACAACGGCGGGCAGTGGGCCGGGCTCGGCGGCATGGCGCGGCGGGCAGCCCTAATCAAAGACATCCGCAGCAAAGAGCCCAACGTGCTGCTCCTCGACTCGGGCGACATTTTCCAGGGAACCCCGTACTTCAACTTTTTCGGGGGCGAGCTGGAATACAAGCTCATGAGCGAGATGAAGTACGACGCCAGCACGCTCGGCAACCACGACTTCGACAACGGCCTCGACGGGTTGCTACGCCAGCTGCCCAACGCCACGTTCCCCTTCCTCATCGCCAACTACGACTTCTCCAAGACGCCGCTGGCTGGCCGTTTTGCTCCTTACAAGGTATTTGAGAAGCAGGGCGTCCGCATTGGCGTGTTCGGCTTAGGAATTCAGCTTGCGGGCCTGGTGGGCGATAAGAACTTTGGCGCCACCGAGTACCTCGACCCGGTGGTGAAAGCCACGGAAACCGTGGCTCAGCTGCGCGGGGCCGAAAAGTGTGACCTCGTTATCTGTCTCTCACACCTCGGCTACAAGTACGAAAATGCGAAAATTGACGACCGCAAGCTGGCGGCTCAGGTCTCCGGCATCGACCTGATACTAGGCGGACACACCCACACATTTATGGACGCGCCGGAGCCCATTGCCAGCCCCGATGGCAAGCCCACCCTGATAAACCAAGTGGGTTGGTCGGGTATAAATTTGGGAAGGCTGGATTATGAATTTTCGCCGAAAACAAAGCGGGCCGGCTTAGCCAGTGCTTCTGTGGTGCCGGTTCGGGCAGCCTGTTAAAAGCACGATATAAACAAGCGGGAATCGGCTTTTTTAAGTGCTGAGTTTTCCACAATTTTGTCCCCCTCTAAAAAAACCTGGGCACCCCGTGCCCGCTGTTTTTGTCACTTTTTTCGCTTCCGGCCCGCACCCGGTTACTGTTCAAAAAACTCATGCTCAAAGATTTTCGCACGGTTTGGGCTGGCTGTTTACGCAGCATCTCGGCGGAAATCGGGGAGCAGAGTTTCAAAACTTGGTTTCAGCCCATTGTTCCGGTTGAGCTGAAGGGCAACGTGCTGACCATTCAGGTGCCGAGCGCCTACTTCTACGACTGGCTGGAGGAGCATTATGTGGACGAGCTGCGCCGCGCCCTGTTTCGCGAGCTGGGCGCCGATGGCCGCCTCGAATACAGTGTGGTGGTGGACCAGGGCAACGAGCAGACGCCGCCACGCGCCCTGCACCTGCCGCCACCTCGCAAAACCGCTGCGCCCGACCCGCGCGACACCCCGCAGACGGCGCCATCGCAGCCATCGGGCAACCCCTTTGCTGGCAGTGCACGTGCCGGTTCGGCCCGCTACGTGAACTCGGGTGCCGTGCGCACTACACCCCGCGGCAACTTCGGCATCAACAACCAGGCCGCCGACACCATGGCACCGCCGCGCAATCCCTTCGACACGGCCCGCCCCATGGACGGCAACCTCGTGCCGTCGCAGCTGAACGGTTCCTACACCTTCGATAACTACATCGAGGGCGACTGCAACCGCCTGGCGCGCTCAGCGGGCTTGGCCGTGGCCAACAAACCCGGCACCACCAGCTTTAACCCGCTGATGGTGTACGGCGGCGTAGGCTTGGGCAAAACGCACCTGGTGCAGGCCATCGGCAACCACATCAAGGCCACCGCGCCCGAGCGGTTTGTGCTATATGTGTCCGCTGAGAAATTCACCAACCAGTTCATTGACAGCGTGCAGCGCGCGCAGGTGCAGGACTTTGCTAACTTTTACCTGCAAGTCGACGCCTTGATTCTGGACGACGTGCAGTTTCTGGCCAACAAGGGCAAGACCCAGGAGATGTTCTTTCACATCTTCAACCACTTGCACCAGTCCGGCAAGCAGATTGTGATGACGTCGGACCGGCCCCCCAAGGACCTGCTGGGCCTGGAAGACCGGTTGCTTAACCGCTTCAAGTGGGGCCTCACGGCCGATGTGCAGAGCCCCGACTTTGAGACGCGGGTGGCCATCATCCGCAATAAGATGGAGCAGGATGGCATCGACATTCCGCCAGACCACGTAGTGGACTACCTCGCCAACTCGGTGCATACCAACGTGCGCGAGCTGGAAGGTGTGATTGCCTCGCTGGTAGCGCAGAGCAGCCTCTCGCGCCGCGACATCGATTTGGAGATGGTGAAGCAGGCCCTGCGCCACATCATTGAAGAAGTGGAAGCGGAAGTCAACCTCGACTTTATTCAGAAGACCGTGGCCGCCTATTTCGGCATCTCAGTCGAGCTGCTGAAAGACAAGACCCGCAAGAAAGAAGTGGTGACGGCCCGCCAGGTAGCCATGTACTTCGCCAAGCACCATACCGCGCACACCCTGAAAACCATTGGTTTTCACTTTGGCGGGCGCGACCACACCACCGTAATGCACTCGGTGCAAACGGTGTCGGATTTGGTAGACTCGGACAAAAAATTTCGCGACCAAGTCGACGAGTTGCGCAAGAAGTTCGCGAAGTAGGCGCATGCCGTAGAGATGCGACACTTGGCTACGCCGACCTTAGGTTCGCGTCTCGTCGTTTAACGATACCCGAACGATAGTATGTGGGCGACTATTCCCTAACGGCGCGGGCAACCGGACGCCAAGGGTAGGGCCTCTACCTCGTTCTGTGAACCCGAGAATTAGGCCGTAGCCGTGGGATTGTTGGTTTCCAGCAGCCGAACATCGTGTTTGGTTGCAAAATCCCGTACCTGCTCCCGAAAGCGGGTTTTGCGCATTTTGCCTTTTACCTCGCGTAGGTTCAGGGCATATACTTCGCCGTCTTTGAGCTGCAGGCGCAGCATCATGGGGCGAAGCTCTAGCGTCGCGATTCGCTCGGCCGCGAATACCTGCTTGGCACGGAAGAGGCCGGCCTTGTGCACGATGTAGCCAGGGGTAAACTCCAAGTAGCTCTGGGTACCAAAAATGGGCGCGTTGTGCACCAGCACGTAGCCGATGTACACGAACGTGAACACCAAGAAAACCCAGTGCAGAAAATGGTAGTCATTCGCTTTGGTATCGCCCCACATTGAAAACAGCACATAGGTTAGCCAGAAGGCGCCAATGGCTAATTGACCCCAGAAGGGAATGCGGGAAGTATTGGCGGGGCGAAGGCGGATGCGAGTGGTACCAGTGGGCATAGGGCAAATTTAGTGCGGAAAGCAGAAACAGCGGCGCATAGGCCAATAATGCCTCCTTGGAACAATGAAAACGTCGTGCCGAGCACAGCCGAATCACCACTACCGCAATACTAAAATTGACTAATTGCGCGGTAGCGGTGATTCGACTGTGCTCAGCACGACGTTTTTTCAAATCAGCTTGGGCAAAAACTAGCCGATTAACTTAGCGTCCAGCGTCATTTCGGGCACGGCGCTCAGTGCCTTCGACACTGGGCAGTTGGCTTTGGCATCTTCGGCGTGCTTCTGAAAGTCCTCAGCCGTGATGTTGCCGCCGCTCACGCGGCCCTCGGTGCTCACGTGAATGCGCTCGATGACAGGGTGCCCGTTGTTCGGGTTCATCGTGACGGTGGAGTGGGTGGTGATGCTCTCGACCTGGTGGCCGTGCTTGGTGAGCACGCTGGTCAGGTACATGGTGTAGCAGCCAGCGTGGGCTGCGCCAATGAGCTCCTCGGGGTTGGTGCCTTGCTTGCCTTCGAAGCGGCTGCCCACGGAGTAGGGAGCGTTCAGTGCGCCGCTTTCGGTGCTGAGGGTGCCACTGCCTTTGATATCGCCGGTCCAGGCGGCGGTGCCTTTGTGGTCTGCCATGATTGTATGGTGGTTGGTGAGGTAAGTGTTGAGTATGGGAAACAAGGGTAACGGCAGCAAGTTAACCGGGTTGCCCAGCTTGAGCACCGACGAACCGGGCCAACGTACCTTCGCAACCGTTGAAATAGCGCTTTTAATCGGATTATGGGAGTAAAATCTGCACTCAGCCGGCCGCTGGCCCGGTACATTGCCCGGCGCTACCAGCGCTGGCAACACCGCCCCGAAGTCACCCAGCTCGAGCTACTGCGCCAGCTTACCACTGCGGCTGCCAACACGGCGTTTGGCCGCGACCACGACCTGGGCAGCGTAGCAACGCCTTCCCAGCTGGCCCGGCAAGTGCCCGTGCGCGACTATGAAGGCCTCAAATCTTATTTCGACCGCACCCAGGCCGGGGAAGCCAACGTGCTCTGGCCCGGCCACCCGCTGTATTTGGCCAAAACCAGTGGCACCACTTCTGGCACCAAGTACATTCCCATTACGAAGGACAGCATCCCCAATCACATCGATGGGGCCCGCGATGCCCTGCTTTATTACATCTACCGCACCGGCCGTAGCCAGTTTCTCGACGGCAAGCTGATTTTCCTGTCAGGCTCCCCGGAGCTGGAAATGCACCACGGCATCCGCACCGGGCGCCTCTCGGGCATTGCCAATCACCACGTGCCGGCCTACCTGCGTCGCAACCAGCTGCCGAGCTACGCCACCAACATCGTGGAGGACTGGGAAACCAAGCTGGAACGCATCGTGGACGAAACACTGGGGGAGAAGATGACCGTCATTTCGGGCATTCCGCCCTGGGTGCAGATGTACTTCGACCGACTCACAGCCCGTACCGGCCGCCCCATCAAAGACATTTTCCCGAATTTTAACCTGTTCGTTTACGGCGGGGTCAACTTCGAGCCCTACCGCGCCAAGCTTTTCGAAAGCATTGGCCGGCCAGTCGACAGCATTGAGCTGTTTCCGGCCTCTGAGGGCTTTCTGGCCTTCCAGGACGAACCGGGCAACCCGGGGCTGCTGCTGCTGCTGAACAGCGGCATTTTCTTCGAGTTTGTGCCGGCCGAGCGCTTCTTCGAGCCTGATGCGCCCCGCTTCACCATTGCTGATGTGGAGCTGGACAAGCAATACGCCGTAGTACTCACTTCCAACGCCGGCCTGTGGGCGTACTCGCTGGGCGACACTGTGCGCTTTGTGAGCCTGGCGCCGCACCGCGTGGTGGTAACGGGCCGCATCAAGCATTTTCTTTCGGCCTTTGGAGAGCACGTCATTGGCGAAGAGGTCGAACAAGCGCTGCGCGCCGGCATGGCGCTGTTTCCAGAGGTGGAAGTAGTAGAATTCACCGTAGCGCCCCTGGTGAGTGAGGACCCCGCGACGCCTTCGCGCCACGAGTGGCTGGTGGAGTTTGCCCGTCCGCCGCGCGATACCGCTGCTTTTGCTGCAGCTCTGGATGACTCTTTACGCCAGCGTAACACATATTACGACGACCTCCGCCAGGGCAATATTCTCGTTCCGCTGAAGCTTACAACGCTGCCGCTTGGTGCCTTTCAGCGGTATATGAAAAGCCTGGGCAAGTTGGGCGGGCAAAACAAGGTGCCGCGCTTGGGTAATGACCGGAAGGTGGCGGAGGGACTCACTGAATTGTAAAAGCTCAGATTATGGAACTGGGTAAAATAGGGATTCTGGAAGTGCAGTATCTGGGAGTAGACCAATGTCAAGAATGGGTGGACGCTTTGCCACTATCTAATTGGCTTCTTCTTACCGTGACGTGTGAAGTGGAACCGGTTCTGTTTTCAGCGATTACGAAAGCCTGTATAGAGCACAAGCCGTCTTACATCTGTTGTGTAGGCGAAAGTGCTTCTATTATGGAAGACTGGTTTGATGAAGAAATTGTAGAAAAGGCATTGGCGTGGGAAGAAGAGCATAAGGGGCCATTTGACTATGGGTTAGCTCCTACGACCACCGCCGATACCAGCTTGGATGAGGGTTTTTGGTTTGCCACTTCAGTCGCTCCATTATCTGATGAATCGATTAAGACCCTCTTTTGCCTTGATTTGACCAATCAAAGCCGAAGTCGAATCCAGGAATTGATTCCATTAATAAATGCTGGCTGGTTTCCACCTAACGAATAGAAAAATGACTAAACCCGCCCTACACGCCCTCTGCCAGACCTTCATCCAGGAACGTATCGACGCTGCTCGCACGGCCATGCAAGCTGCGCAGGAGTCCTCCAGTTCAGAAACCAAGAGCAGCGCCGGCGACAAGTATGAAACTGGGCGCGAAATGGCCAACGCCGAGCGCGACCGCAACGCCGCTCACATGCAGCAGGCCCAGCAACTGCAAGTCGAGCTGGCCCGCATCAGCCCCGATGGAGCTTGTAATACCGTGCGGCCCGGCGCGCTGGTGCACACCAGCATGGGCCGTTTCTACATCAGCATCAGCGCGGGCAAGCTGGTGGTAGGCGACGGGCCGGAGGTCTTTGCAGTGTCGGCGGCGGCGCCGGTGGCGGTGGCGCTTAAGGGGCTTCGGGCCGGCGAGCAGGTTGAGTTCAACGGCAAGGCGGTGCGGGTGCTGGCAGTGGAGTAGGGGAGGGCGGGGCTACCGGGCGTTCCATTCGGCCAGCAGTGCAGGCAGGCGATTAGTGCCTTCCGTAAGCCACTGCATAGCCGAAAGTGCATCGGAAAAATAGTGCGAGTCGAACCGAATGGCAGGCTGCACCAAATCATGAAGCGCGTCGATGGCCAGCTGGTTGTGCAGCTGGCTACTGTCAATGGCCAGCACCAGACGCTCTAGCGGCAGCTGCACAATGCCGGGCATCCAGTGGGAGCCCAGCCACAGCTCGTCTTCCACTGAAATGTTGGGCACCGAGTTCATGTCGATGAGCAGGGAGCGCACGGCTAACTTACGAGCCAATAGCAACAGCTGCTCGGCACTAGTGCGGAGCGTGTGGGTGGCTTCGCCCGAAACCCATTCCAAGCGCAGCAGGCCCAGTGCCTCATCGTACTGCAGGTTAAAGTCGGGAATGTGGTTGATTATCACGCTAGCCTGGACCCAATTGCCTCGGGCGGCAAGATAAGTGCCGCTGATACCATGTTATTTCCACTCTCCGCCACCATCAGCCGGCTTTTCGTCGTCGGGCTTGATGAGGCGAAACTCGACGCGGCGGTTTACTTTGGCGTCGGCATCGGTCAGCTCGTCCTTGAGGGGGCGGGTAGAGCCGTAGCCCAAGCTCTCGATGCGGTTGGGCTTGAGCTTGCCTTTGCGCTCAATGTAGCGGCGAATTTCCTCGGCGCGGTCCTGCGAAAGCTGCTCGTTCACGTCGGGGTCGCCGCTGGCATCGGTGTGCCCCCCAATGTTGAGCCGGAACGTAGGATGGTCGACCAGAAAAATGGCTATCCGGTCAAGCGTCGCGTACATAGACGGCAGGATGGACGACTTGCCGGGCTGAAATTCAATGTTCTTGAAAATCAGTGGCAGCTTGTAGTCGATGCTGTTCGTGAGCAGGGTCATCACCGTGTCGCCTTTCAGCTCAAACTGTTTTTCCACGCTGAAGAAATCGGTGCTCTGAATCAGCATGGCGTAGTGCGAGCCTTCCATCAGCTCAAAGTCGAAGGTGCCATCGGGCCGGATGAACTTGCTGGCTACCTCAATGCCATTGTCCAGGTCGATGATGCTCACAATCCCTTTTAGAGGCTTGCTGGACACCGAATCAAGGAGAGTGCCCTCGACGTGCGTAGTGGCCAGTGGCTGGGCCTCCATGGGCAGCGGAAAGGAATAGAGGTCGAGGTTGTTGATGTTCTCGGCTTCGGAGCGGGCGTAGTAAAGGTTTTTGCTACCGGCGTCGATGGTAAAGTAGTATTCCGACCCTTTGCCGTTGACGAGGGGGCCAATGTTTTTAGGCTCCTGCCAGCGGCCGCCCACGCGGTAGGTTTTATAAATGTCGAAATCGCCAAAGTTCAGCAGCTGCCCCCGCGAGCTGAAGTACAGCACGTGGTAGAGCGGGTGGTAGAAGGGGCTCACTTCGCTCTCGCGGGTGTTCACCACGGGCCCGGCGTTTTGGGCGGGGCTCCACTGGCCATTTTTTAGCTTGTGGGTGAAGTAGATGTCGGAGAGCCCGAAGCCCCCCAATCGGTCAGACGCGAAGTAAAGCGTGTCCTCGTTCTGGGAGAGCGTGGGCTGCGAATCCCAGGCCGGGGAATTAACGTTGGACCCCAGGCTTTTTGGGGTGCTCCATTTGCCGTCTTTTCCCATCGTGGCTGTAAAGAGGTCGCAGTTACCGTGGCAGGTCGAGCATTCGCAGCGGGCGAAGAAAATGGTGCGTCCGTCCTTGCTCAGGCACGCCGAGCCTTCGTTGTTAGGCGAATTAATGGGCTTGGGCATGGGCTCGGCATCGCTCCAACTTATGCCTTCTTTGCGGGAAAAGTACAGGTCTTCGTCCATCACGCCGGTGATGCCGCGGCGCTTGCGCTTACTACTGAAATAGATAATGGAATCGTTGCCGCCCATGGCGGGCCCGTAGTCCGGTGTCTTGGTGTTAACAGCATCGCCCATGCTCGTGTACACGCCCCGCGGTGGGTGAAACGTGTTTAGATTTTTGCGGTACTCCACCAGGTCGTAATACGTTTTGAGGGGAACGTATAAGTCCTGATTTTTTTTCTCCAGCGAGTCGTAATAAAGTTGCACCTTTTTAATATCGGTGCGGTGATGCTTAAGGGCCAGTCGGTAGTACGCCTTGGCTTTCACCTGCTGGTTGTCGCGCTCCAGCAACTGGCCCAGGCGCCAGAGCATGTCGGTGTTACGGGCAAAGTTGGTAGGGCCAAACTTGGCCACGTAGCTTTCTAGCAGCTGCCGGGCCTCGTGGTACTGGTGCCGGCGCTCGGCTTTGGCAATGGCCCGCAGAGCTTTCTTGTTCTCAAAATAAGGGTAGCTATTGATGTATATAAAGTCTGGGGTGCCGTCGGGGCGCAGTCGCAACTTGCGGGTAATGCGGCTGTTGAGGCCCGCAACGTGGTAGCTGCCGGCTGCAATAGCCGGCTGGCTGGCTGGTTGAGCTGCTGCTGGTTTCTGCGCGTTGGGCTTGCGGCTGGCCGGGGTCGCTGAGGCGCCGCCGCTGGTGGTGTCCCTGGATGGAGATGCGGCCGGGGGAATTCTTTTGGTGGGCCGGCGTTGGGCTTGAGCGTGCGGAGCGGCGGCCATTCCCAACAGCAATAGGAGAACCAGTTGGCACCAACGCAATAAGACGGGCATTAGTAGAGTATTAAAATAATAATTTACGCAAGTTGCCAACAATTTAGCGATTTCAAGCTGAGAGCGGTTGCGATTTGTTGTTAAGTGCGCCGCTTTGGCGGAACAGTTCTGCTGGCACGGCCCTTGACGGCCAAAAGCGCCGGGAAGCCGTACCTTGTACTTCCCGCTTCACGCGGCGCACGGCTGCCAAACTGGCACCTTTGTTCTTGCTTTAGGCTTTATTCTCGTTCATGCGTCTGGCACCAGTCATTTCTCCTACTCCCCCCGCGACGTCCCGCATTCGGGCCTTCAGCGACACGAATTCCCAACCCGAAGCTATTGCCATTATGGCCGCTGACCCGGACCACCTGCTGCGCGGCGACGATGCCCCGCCCACGCTGCCACTGCTGCCCGTGCGCAATACCGTCTTGTTTCCAGGCGTGGTTTTGCCTGTCACGGTTACCCGCAAAAAAAGCATCAAGCTGGTACGCAAGGCCTACGCCGCCGACAAGCTGCTGGGCGTAGTGGCCCAGCAAAGCCCCGACGCCGACGAGCCCACCACTGACGAACTGCATTCTGTGGGCACGCTGGCCCGCATTCTTAAGCTGCTGGAGCAGCCCGATGGCCAGGTTACCATCATCCTGCAAGGGCAGGTGCGCTTCACTATTGAAGAGCAACTCACCTTCACGCCCACGCTCACGGCGCGGGTAACTTACTTTTCGGAAATAGCCCTTAATCCCGAAATTCCCGGCGAGTTTGGCCTGTTGCAAGCCCTGCGCGAGGCGGCCACCAAGGTGCTGGAGCTCACGCCCGAGATACCGATGGAGGCTCGGGCCATGCTCGACGGCATCCAGTCACCGGCTTTTCTGACGCATTTTTTGTCGTCGAACGTGCAGCTGGACTTGCCCGCCAAGCAAAAATTGCTAGAGCTGGCCGACCCTGAGCAACAGGCCCGCCAATTGCTGGAGGCGTTGCTCAGCCAAGCCGAGCTGCTCGAAATCAAGCAGGACATTCGGTCCAAAACTCACACCGGCATCGACGCCCAGCAGCGGGAGTATTTCCTGCGCCAGCAGCTCAAAACCCTGCAGGACGAATTGGGCCAGGACGGGCCCGACGAGGACGTGCACCGCCTCAAGGCCCGCGCCGAAACCAAGAAGTGGCCCGAAAGCGTGGCGCTCCATTTCAAAAAGGAGATGGAAAAGCTGGCCCGCACCAACCCCATGGCACCCGACTATTCGGTGAGCATGAACTACGTGGAGTTCCTGCTCGACCTGCCCTGGGGCGAGTACACCAAGGATAAATTCAACCTGAAGCAAACCAAGAAGATTCTTGATTCCGACCACTTCGGCCTGGAAAAGGTGAAGGAGCGGATTCTGGAGTACATCGCTGTACTCAAGCTAAAGCAGGATTTGAAGGCGCCCATCTTGTGCCTCTACGGCCCTCCCGGCGTGGGTAAAACCAGCTTGGGCCGCAGCATTGCGGCTGCCATGGGCCGCAAGTACGTGCGCATGAGCCTGGGCGGCGTGCGCGACGAAGCCGAAATCCGCGGCCACCGCAAAACCTACGTGGGGGCCATGCCCGGCCGTATCATTGCTCAGATAAAAAAGGCTGGCGCTTCCAACCCCGTCATCATTCTCGATGAGATTGACAAAGTGAGCAGTGACTTCCGCGGCGACCCCAGCTCGGCCCTGCTCGAAGTGCTCGACCCCGAGCAAAACGCCACCTTCACCGACAACTACCTGGAGGTGGAGTACGACCTGAGCAAGGTCCTGTTCATTGCCACGGCCAACTCACTCGATACCATTCAGCCCGCCCTGCGCGACCGCATGGAAATCATCGACCTCACCGGCTACACCCAGGAGGAAAAAGTACAGATTGCCCGCAAGCATCTTTGGCCTAAGCAGCTGAAAGACCACGGCCTGGGCGAGGGCGAAGTAAAGATTACGGACGCTGCCCTGCACCGCGTGGCCGACGACTACACCCGGGAATCGGGCGTGCGCGGGCTGGAGCGCAAGCTGGCCGCCGTGACCCGCAACCTGGCCCGCCGCAAGGCTGGCAAGGAAGAGCTGCCCGCCGTGATGGAGCCGGCCGAAATCCGCAAAATCCTCGGCGCGCCGATGTTTGACCGCGACCAGTACCAGGACAATGACACCGCCGGCGTGGTAACGGGCTTGGCTTGGACCAGCGTGGGCGGCGACATTCTCTTTGTAGAAAGCCTGCTGAGCCGTGGCCGCGGCAAGCTTACGCTCTCGGGCCAGCTAGGCGATGTGATGAAGGAGTCGGCCATTACGGCCCTCTCGTACCTGCGCAGCCGGGCCGATGAGATTGGCATCGACTACCGCCTGTTTGAGCAGTATGACCTGCACATTCACTTCCCCGAAGGAGCAGTGCCCAAGGATGGACCCAGCGCGGGCATTGCTATTTTCACCAGCATGGCCTCGGCCTTCACGCAGCGTCGCGTGCGGCCCCGCCTGGCCATGACCGGCGAAATCACCCTGCGAGGCAAGGTGCTGCCCGTGGGCGGCATCAAAGAAAAGCTGCTGGCTGCCCGCCGCGCAGGCATGAAGGACATCATTCTGTGCCCCAAAAACCGCAAGGACATCGAGGAGATTCAGGAAGACTACCTCAAAGGCCTCACCATTCACTACGCTGAGCGCGTAGATGATGTGCTACGCGTGGCCCTGCTCGATGAGCTGGTGCCGCACCCGCAAAAGCTGCCGGTGCGCGACGAGCCCTTGCCCGTAGCAGGTCCCAGCGTGGAGGTGCAATAAGCGGAGGATACGTTCGAGCTTGTTGTCAGTCAGAGCATCCCTATACTTTAGCTAATCAGCTTACGTTGTTTGGGGCGCCCTTGCTGGCAGCAAGCCCAAGCGTGTTCTACAAGCGTTAACTTAGACGTATGAAGCAATTTTCCGCTCACCGGGTTGCCGGTGTTTGCTTATTGGTTGGGGGACTTGTGGCATTTCGGCCCACTGCTGCTCAGCAGCTTGGTGGCCGCACTGTGTTTCCTTTTCTGGACCTTCCGACTGGTGCGCAACAGGCTGCGTTGGGCAGTACCAACGTGTCGGCTCGCAACGACGACCCCTCAATGCTTTTTGCCAACCCGGCCCTGCTGAATGAGGGCATGGATGGCCGCCTCGCCCTGAGCTACGTGGCGTACGTGGCCGATATCAAGCAAAGCACTGCGGCCTACGTTTTTAATACCGAAAAGTACGGCCGTTTTGGCGTTGGCATTACCTATCTAAACTACGGCAGCTTTGAGAGCTACGACCCGGCGGGAAATAGCCTGGGCACCTTTAGCGTAAATGAGTACACGGTGGGTATTTCGGACTCTTACACCAAGGGCAAATTCACGTTTGGCGCCACTACCAAGCTGGCAGTTTCCAGCATTGCCGGCAACCGCTCAGTGGCCGGCGTGGCCGATGTGGGGGTAGTGTTCAAGCATGCCACGCAGGATTTCACAGTAGGCTTAGCTGCCAAAAACGTAGGGCTCCAGCTCACGCCTTACCCTGGCACCGACCGCGGCCCCTTGCCCCTCGATGTACAGCTTGGCGCCACAATCAAGCCTGAGCACATGCCATTGCGGTTTTCTCTCACGGCCCACCATCTGCAGCAGTGGGACATTCAATACCTCGACCCCAACCAACGTGGCCAGTTAGACGGCAACAACGTAGAAAAGAAACCCACCAAAAGCTTCGGCGACAACCTGGCGCGTCATTTCACCGCCAGTGCGGCTCTGGAGCTTAGCAAGAACCTGCACCTGCGTGCGGGCTACAACCACCTGCAACGCCGAGAGCTTCGCCTGGAAAACACCAGTGGCAGCGCGGGTCTCAGTTTTGGAGTTATGCTTAAAATCAGCAGCTTTCAGATTGACTATACTCACGCTGTGCTGCAGGCGGCCGGGTCCAGCGAATACTTCACGCTGTCTCGCAATCTCGACTCGCTGTTTAAAAAGAAAGAATAGCGCTGCCTTCACCACTCAACAACCAGAACGGTCATGCTGAACGCAGCCGAAGCAGCTATACTGCAGCAGCAAACCCACTCGTAAGGGGGGATATGCCTGGCAGAGCTACTTCGGCTGCGCTCAGCATGACGTTCTTATTTCAGCCCCTCCCGTACATCCGCTTATGCTTAATCAAGATTTTTTAACCCCGGCCCAAATTGTGGCCGAACTCGACAAATATATCATCGGCCAGCACGATGCCAAGCGCCACGTGGCCATTGCCCTGCGCAACCGCTGGCGTCGACTGCACGCCCCGGCCGACATGCAGGCCGAAATTGTGCCCAACAACATTCTGATGATAGGCGCTACCGGCGTGGGCAAAACCGAAATAGCCCGCCGCCTTGCACACCTCGCCGATGCTCCTTTTGTAAAGGTGGAAGCCAGCAAATTCACTGAGGTTGGCTACGTGGGTCGCGACGTGGAAAGCATGGTCCGCGACCTGGCCGAGCAAAGTGTCAACCGCGTGAAAGCCCGTCGCCAGGAAGCCGTAAAAGCTCAGGCCGCCGATGCCGTCGAGGAGTTAATTCTCGACGCTCTGATTCCGGCCGTGCCCCGGCCCGCGGGGTCCAAAGCTGGCTTGGGCTTTGGCGGCGGTGGGGGAGGAGCCGACGACATGCCCCAGTCGGACGCCGAACTGAATGAGCGCACCCGCGAGCGGTTTCGCCAAAAAATCAAAAACGGCGAGCTCGAAGACCGCCGCATTGAAATCCAGGTAGCCCAGTCCGGCCCCAACATCGGGGTGATGGGCGCGCCTCCCGGCATGGACGAAGGCACCCTCTCCGGCCTGCAGGACATGCTGGGCAACATGCTGCCTAAGAAAACCCGCAAGCGCAAAGTAACCGTAGCCGAAGCCCGCAAGCTCCTCCTTGACGAAGAAGCTGCCAAGCTCATCGACATGGACGAGGTGAAGGACGAAGCCATTCGCCAGGCCGAAAACGCCGGCATCATCTTCATCGACGAAATCGACAAAGTGGCTAGCAGCGGCGGCCGCAACGGCGGCAGTGGCCCCGACGTCAGCCGCCAGGGTGTGCAGCGCGACCTGCTGCCCATTGTGGAAGGCTCGGCCGTAAACACCAAGTACGGCATCGTCAACACCGACCATATTCTATTTATTGCTGCCGGCGCCTTTCACGTCAGCAAGCCCAGTGACCTTATCCCGGAGCTACAGGGCCGCTTCCCCATCCGCGTCGAGCTGCAAAGCCTGACCAAGGACGATTTCTTCCGCATTCTGAAAGACCCCAAAAATGCGCTCACCAAGCAGTACGAAGCCTTGGTGAAAGCCGAGGAGGTAGAGCTGACCTTTGACGATGCCGCTCTTGAACGCGTAGCCGAAATCGCCTCCCAGGTAAACGCTGAGGTGGAGAACATCGGTGCTCGTCGGCTGCACACGGTAATGAGCCGGTTGCTGAATGATATCCTTTACGATGTGCCCGATAAGATTGGTCCGAATGCTCGCATCCTCATCACGGCCGACTTGGTGAATGAACGATTGAACGACATGGTGAAAAACCGGGACTTGAGCCAGTACATTCTGTAACCTTGCCCATTGCTTTGTGCGGCGCCTTTTGGCGGACCAGAGCACTAAAACGAGCCATAAAAAAAAGCCCCCCGTCAAACGACGGGGGGCTTTTTATGTCAGGTAATGCGTAGTGCTAGGGTAGCACACGTACACGTACCGGCATTGGGATGATGGTTCTACCATCTTCCAGCTCAAGCTGGAAGTAGAAAGCAATATCCGTTGGCGCAGCGGTGGTGCTAGGCACAGGCATCGTAACAGGGCCAGCAGGGGGAGTGCCTGCCTGAGGACCAGCCGGACCAGCAGTAGCTCCTGCCGCAATGCGGTGAGTCAGGTACCTAGCGAGCGTAGTCGTGAAGGTGATGGTGTTGCTGCCGTTACCCGGAATGGTTGTAACTACCCGGTTAGTGCCTGTACCCGTTGCGTTATATGCAAAGACCGAAACCGGGGCCGAGGCCGGGCCAGGATTGATAGCAGCGTTGATGTTCGTCAGGTTAATTGACTGAGTTGTGCTACTCGTGGCCACCCGGTTAATCTGCTTGATTCTGCCTCTGTCTGCAGGAATAGCAAGCGTAATAGTGATGTTGCCACCCGCTGCTATCGAGGTATTCACTACAGGGTAGCGCTCGAAAGCATCGGCGTTGGTTACGGTTACAGGAATTTCGGCCTGGCTGTCTTCTACAGGGCCCAGGTTTACACCATAGTCCTTTTTGCAGGAGATAACGCTAGCTGAAAGAAGCACCAGGGTGCAAAGCTTTATGAGGTTATTTTTCATATTCAATCGTGATGAGAAGTGACGCCGAGGTGCAGACAATTAATCAACGTCCCACCAAACGGGAACAGTGGTGTCAGGCACATTCTTGGGCGCGTTGTTAGCATTGCCCGACAATTCGGACGCTGGGTACACAAAGCGCTTAGGCAGCACGTTTGGGTTATCGCCTTCGGCGTTCAGTGTCAGCGCCAAACGGGGGAAGCCCGTGCGACGGTAGTCGTTGTAGGCTTCGTAGCCGTTGCCTACCCAAGCAATCCACTTCTGCGTCATAATCTGGTTATGCGCCTTAGTTTGGTTGGTGCTGAGGTTAGCCACCTGGGGGTTGTCAGTGAAGTAAGCATCTACCTGTGCGTTGGTCAAACCGGCTTTAGTCATCGAAGCGCGGATGGCGTCGCGGTACAGGGCTTGCGCGTTAGCAGCACCACCCGTCGAAGTACCCAGTATCAAAGCCGATTCGGCCATGATGAACAGGCGCTGGAAGTTAGTCAGCAAGCGAATAGGAGCCTCGCCGCTGTTGCCGGTCAGGTAAGTAAAGTACTTCGAACGGCCAGCGGGAGTTGTAGGAAGTGCACCGACGCCACCGTTCTGAAAGCCCCGGAACGTACCAACCGAGGTGGTGGTAACGCCTGCAACGGGAGCAGCCGGGGTACCGGCAGTAGCCGGAACCGTATTGAAGAAGATGGGCAGACGTGGGTCGTTCCGCACGGCCATGCTGTCGAGCAGGCGCTGGCTCAATATTATGTCAACGTTGCGCTGACCAACCAGAGTAGTAGAGCCCGTAACCGCTCCGGTCGTCGGGTTAACAATGTTGACACCATTGAAGTCTGCAATGGGGTTGCGGTTGCCTACGGCACCACCGAAACGCACCTCGAAATCGTCGGCATTGCTGCTGATGAAGTTGTTACCGGCAATAACCTCGTTGATGATGGTGCGGGCCAAAGCCGGCTCCTTGCGGCTCATGGTATTGGCTAGCTTGAGGCGCAGGGTGTTGCCCATCCGCTTCCACTTGGCCAGGTCGCCTGCGTACACCGGGTCATCGCTGGTCGAAGGCTTTAGGGTGCTTGTCGCGTCCAGGTCGGCCAAGCCTTCCTTAATCAGAGCGTCAAGGCTCTGGATGCCCAGAGCTGAGTTACCCTTATAGATGTCTTCCTGCGAGTCGAAACGCGGCTGCAACTTGTTAAGGCCCTGCAGAGCTTCCGAGTAAGGAATATCACCCCACAGGTCGGTCACCATTGCAAAGTTGTAAGCCTTCAATAGCTTGCCGATGCCCGCGTAGGCGGGGCTGTTCACACTGTTAGCCGTTTCGATGAGGGTCTGGGAGTTCTGAAGAACGCCAGCATACTGCTCAAACTGCCACTGGTTGTCCAGACCACCGCGAATGTTGTACCGGTCCTGGCCGGCTGCCTGGTTGGCCGCACCTGCCACGTGCTGCACCAGCAGCGACGTGATGCGGTTGATTTCGTTACCGTTGGAGAAAGCCGTGCCAATAGCCGTACTGGTCAGCAGTACTGTCGGCGGCGCCGTGATGGGGTTGTTAGGTGTATTGTTTACGTCGAGGAACTTGTCCACGCTGCAGCCTGCGCCGCCTAGTGTTACCAGCCCTGCCAGCGCAAACCCGATTACTTTAGTATTTCTCATTGTTGAGTTCGAAAAGCGGTATTTAAGCCGTATTACAAAGTGAAGCGCAGGTTAATTCCGTAGTTGCGCGCATTTGGCGAGCCCTGCAGCTCCAGGCCGCGGATGTTGCCAGCGCCCTGGGTGTTCACCTCTGGGTCGAAGGGAGCATTGGGGGCAAGGAAGAACAGGTTACGACCCGACAGCGAGATGCTGGCCTGGCCGAATGGAGTGCGCTCCAGCAGGCCTTTGGGCAGGGAGTAGCCCAACGATACTTCGCGCAGGCGGTATACCGTAGCGTCGAATACGTTCAGGTCGCTCTGGAAGCCGAAGTTGCTCCAGTAAGTCTGGGCATCAATCTGGATGTTGTTTGGGCGGTAGCCAGTCAATTTGCCGTCCGTGTCCCGAATTTCAATCACACCAGGAATCGTGCGAGGAGCCTCGCGGTCAACACCGGTTTCTTTCAAAGCACCTGCGCCTCTGTAGCCGGCAGCGGTGAAGGAAACAACGTCGGCACCGTAAACAGCGTCCACCAGAACCGAAGCCGTGAGGCCTTTGAAGCTAATGGAGTTGTTAATGCCGCCCTGCCACTCGGGGTTGGGGTCAGCGATGATTTGATTCTGCAACTCGGGAGCCCACAAGCCGTTTCCTGGGTTGATGATGTACTGGCCGAAGAACTCGCTGTCGCGGTCGGTTACGCGAGGCTTCTTACCGCCGCGGATAACGCCGTAGGGCTGGCCAACAATGAACGAGGGAGTGGTGCCGATGAAGGCGCCGCCACCAATGGACGACTCGGTTACACCCTCCGAGATTTCAAGCACCTTGTTGCGAATGCGCGTGAAGTTCGCAGACACGTCCCAGCGGAAGTTGCTCGATTTCACAGGCGTCACGTTCAGCAGGGCCTCGAAGCCTTGGTTGTCTACGCGGCCCACGTTGGTGGTGCGCGACAGGAAGCCGGAAGAAGGAGCCGTGCTCACATCTAGAATCTGGCTTTCGCTAACGGTTTTGAAATACGTCAGGTCCAAGGTCAGACGGTTGCCGAAGAAGCCCAAATTGGTGCCTGCTTCGTACGACTGCGTGAATTCCGGGGTCAGCACCTGGCCGCCACCCAGGCGGTTGCCGATGTCGAAACCAGCAAAGTTGTTCGCACCGATGGCGAAGGGGAAGGTGATGCTCGCTACGTTGTTGCCTTGGCCGGCCACCAGGAAGTTGGTGTCGAGCAGGTATGGAGAGGCGTCACGGCCCACGCGGGCAATGTTACCCCGGATTTTGCCGTACGAGAAGATGTCGTTGGAAATCTTAAAGGCATCGGTGAACACCAACGTTGCCGTAGCTGAGGGATAGAAGAACGTGTTATTGGCTTTAGGCAGCGTCGACGACTGGTCAGCCCGGCCCGTCAGTTCCACAAACAGGTAGTTGTTGTAAGCCAACGAAAGCTGGCCATAGTAGCCCAGCAGGCGGCGCAGTTGGACGGATTCGCTGGTGCCGTTGTAGTTGGTGTAGTTCGACAGGTTGTAGATGTCGGGCAATACTTGGCTGGCACCTTGGGCAAATATTTCCTGCACGCGGCGCTGGTTGATGTTCTGACCCAACAACAGGTTAGCATTGAGTCCTTCGGTTAGGATGTTATCCTTTTTCAAGGTCACCAACAGGTCGCCGTTGATTTCGCTGCGGAATAAGGACTGGTCTATCAACTGGCCAGCGGCCTGGCGCTGCGAGCCAATGTCGTACACCTGCTTGCGGCGGTCAGTGTAGGTGTCCAAGCCGGCGCGGTAGGCCACGTTCAGCCACGGTGCAATGTCATAGCTCAGGTTGGCCACGTTGATGAAACGCGTCAGGTTAGACGTCGTGAAGTTCCGCTCCAGGCTCCAGTAAGGGTTTTCACCCGTGCCAATGAATATGTTGCGCTTCGTAACAGGGTCAATGTAGGGCAGGCCCTGCAGGTTGTAGCTGCGCGGTACTACGTTCAGGCGGCCAAACGGCGAACCACCGTTGCCCTGTACTGGGCCGAGCTGGTTGGTTTGGATGAAGTTCACCGAGCCCCCGGCCTTCAGCTTGTTAAGTAGCGTGGTGTTGCCACCCAGCTGCACGCTGGTGCGGTTCAGTTTAGAGAACTTAGTGATGCCTTCCTGGTTCGTGTTGTTGATGTTCAACGACACGTTCTGGTCAGCATTGCCCCCGGCAATGTTAACCCCGTTCTGCAGAATGCGGCCCGTGCGGAAAAAGTCCCGGGTGTTGTTGGGGTAAGCGCGGTAGTCGTAAGTCTGGAGGTTGCCGGCGGCATCGCGGTACTGCAAGCCGTTGAACAGAGTGGGCGTTGTTCCGAAGCGCGGACCCCAGGAAGCAGTGCCACCCGAGTTAGGGTCGCCGTTGGTTAGCAGGTTGGTCATGGCAGTGCCTTGGCCATAGTCGTTCTGCAGGTCTATCAGGCCATACACGCGCTGCGCCGAGAGGCCCGAAGTCACGGTTACTTCCAGCTTCTTGTTTACGTTACGACCAGCTTTGGTGGTGATGATGATAGCACCCGAAGAAGCGCGCGAGCCGTAGAGGGCCGCGGCCGCTGGGCCTTTCAGGATGTTGATGCTTTCAACGTTCTCGGGGTCAATGTCGAGAGCACGGTTAGACTGTTGAGCACCAAAAAGGCTGTTAGCGGTGCGGTCCAGGTCGTTGCTAATCGGAATACCGTCAACTACGAACAAGGGCTGGTTGCTGCCACCGAGCGAGGTTATGCCGCGGATGTTGATGTTCGACGAAGCGCCGGGCAGGCCGCTGGCAGTAGTGATTTGAACACCAGCAACTTTGCCTTGCAGTGCGTTCAGCACGTTGGGCTCCGATTTCTGCGAAATCTGGTCAGCTTTGATTTGCTGCGTAGCGTAGCCCAGCGAGCGAGTGTCGCGCTCGATGCCAAGTGCCGTTACCACAACTTCACTCAGTTGCTTGGTGTCTTGAGCCAAAGCAACGTTGAAGGTCGATTCAGAGCCGATGGCCCGCTCTTGGGTAGCCATACCCACTGACGAGAATACGAGGGTGCCGCCGCTCTCAGGAACAGTTAAGCTAAAAGCACCGCTAGAGTTGGTCGAGATGCCATTGGTAGTGCCTTTAAGCAATACCGTTACGCCTGGCAGCCCTTCGCCAGATGTTTGGTCGGTTACCCGCCCGGAGATGGTCCGCGTTTGCGCCATTACTCCGTTAAGGAATGTAAACATGAGCACCAAGCTCATGAGTAAGATTCTTTTCATGGACATAAAAGTTAAAAAAAATTGAAGGTGGTGTTGTCTTTGGTTATCAAAAATAGGGCGTCACTGTCACATTCTAACAATTTAATAAGCTTCAGGACATTGAAAATTTCAAACCTGCTAGCGAATACGCTTAAATTTTGAATTAGCTTTATTATGAGTCTTGTTGTAATTTTAAAGTTAATAATTGGAAAGTTTATAATTTAATGTCAGATACAAGTCTCATCTAATTGTTTATATTTAACTCCTAAATAGAAGTTAACCAGAAAACCTAAGTAGGTAGAGTCTCGAACATAAAGATAAAAAATATCCGGGTTTGCAGTGTGAATTATTGGTTTCCAATAGTTTAAATTATTGCTACAGTTGCCTAAATAGGTGTTTCCAGGGTAGGTATGGGCCATTGAAGCAAAGAAGAATAGTAGGTAGTGTCTTCTTGCCCGGAATTTGCCCAGAGGTATTGCGCCAGTAGAATGTAGGAGTGATTTATGCTGGAGAGTATTTAGCGGGTATTCTTCTGCCGTAGCGTAGGTTGAAGGTCATTTCTCACAAAAGCTGCATCAGTTCGTTACGCTGCAAGACCTTGCACTCGGGGAGGGGCGCATTCTAAAAGAAGGGGCTAGTGGCTGGCTAGGCACAGTCGGCACCTGCGTCATTGTTTAACCCGAGTACTCGAAAGCCAGAGACGCTGGGAGCAGTCAAGTAGGAATCTTCTTTGACCCGGAGTCTAGCTTGGGGTCCCGGCATGGGAAAGGCCCCGCCGGAATCCGGTGGGGCCTTTGCTTTTTCTTCGGCTTAGATGAGTTTCCTTGGCTTTTGCCTTGTTTGGGCTTGATAAACTGCTTCAGCTGGATTGGTTAGAGCGCCTGAAATTTGGCGTACAGGGCATAAGGAGGATTGATTTGGGTGCCGGAAATGACCTTAGCAACGCTACCATCGTCCAGCCTGACGTCAGTGAGCGGAGTCAAAATCACGCGTGAGCCATCCTGCAGCACATATTCGAAGGTGAAGACAATGATGTCGCCATTGAAAATGGGGTTCCGAGCCGTGGGGGTGGCCCCCACTAGGCTGCTCAGGGAAGGGAGGGAGGCATTGGAGGTAAATACCAGTTGTTGTAAGCCCGTCAATGCAGTCTGGCTATTGAGCGATACTGTGGCTGGGAAAGTGTTGTATGCGCCAACAAAGGCTCTAGGCCCCAGCCGGGTGCCGCGCAAGAAGCTTTTGTACACTTCCACTTCTCTGATTTTTACGTCGCGCTGGTCGGGAATGTCTATTGTAAACTCAAACACCGGGCGGGTGGGGTTGGCGAGGGAGGGCAGCTCGTTGATGCTGGCCCGCGCCCGCAGGAAATCAAAGCTGTTTTTGGACGGGTCGGGGCTGGCCTTCGCGAAGATGAGCGGCACACTGGTAACGTCAGGGGCCGGAATTTTGCTGCTGTCCTGGCACGAACTAAGCGAAGCCAGAGTAGCCGAAACAACTAACAGGCTAAGTAGGAGTTTTTTCATTGGGATGAAAAACATAGGGAGAAGACTGCCCGGGCCTAGCGGTCCCAGAAAATGCGATAGTTAGGGCTGGTAGGGTCCACTTGGCCTTTGGGAGCCGCCGGGTTAGCGTTAGCCGTAAGGTCTTGTTGCGAATAGAACAGGCGCCGGGGAAAGAGGCCAGCCCCGCGGGTAACCGGGTCGTTGTCTTCGACCAGGCCAGCGTTGTTGCCGATGTTGCTGTTGTCGGGCACGGTGATGACGGGGAAGCCGGTTCGCCGCCAGTCCGTATAGATATCGGGGCCCATGCCAAAACTGGCCACGTATTTCTCTTCCATGATGATGCGGAGTGGGGTGGCACCATCGAACCGGGCCAGGGCGGCCGTGATGTAGGCCGCAATCTCGGCTGCTGGAATGGGCGCCAGGGCCCGCGAGCCCGCCGGGATAGCCGTAGGATAGGGCGCCCCCGAAGTGGTGGTAGGCGTAGTGGGAGTGCCTTCGGCCAGCGCAATGGCATTCACTTTATCGAAGGAAGCTTGCACGGCTGCTTGAAACGCTGTGCGGGCAGCGGCCCGGTCATTCATAATCACTAACTGGGCTTCGGCCTCCAAAAACTTGCGGCTGAAGTAGGGCAGCAGGCGTTGGGCCACCAGACCCCGACCGTAGGTGGTATTGGCGTTGCCGCCGCGGCCGTCGTCGTAGCGCCCCCCAATGGGGTAAAGGCCCGGCAGGGTTCGGGTGCTCGATGAAAGGGCGCTGGCATTGGCTGGGCCCGTGCTGCCCTGGCGCGTCGTTACAAAGCGTCCATCGTTGGGGTCCTGGTAGTCGAAGGCGCTCAAATCGACGGTTCGGGAGGTATTCTGATTGAAAAAATAGTAAGGAATGCGGGGGTCAGCGGGGCGCACATTCACGGGGTTGGACACGCGGGCACCGTCGCCGTATCTCATGAACAGGTACAGGTACCGGCCCACGTGGTTCTCTCGGGCCACGTCGACGTAGTCGGACAGGAAGCCAATGTTGCGGTTGGCGGGCGACTCTGAGGCGCCGTACTTAAACTCAAAGTCGCTGTTGGCATCCAGCAATCCGGCCGCGTCGGTATTGGCGAGGGCGCCTGCCAGTAGTGTGGTTACTTCGGGCCGGAAAGCATCGGGACGGGTTTTCCGAATCTGCACGTACAGCTTCAACTTCAGCGTGCGACCAAACCGCGCCCACTTGCTGATGGCCCCGCCATAAAACAAATCGGCGGTGCCCTGCACGGATGCGCCGGGCTTGGCTAGGTTGGCAAGGCCTTCGTCAATCAGCTGAAACAAGCCCTGAATGCCCAAGCTGGCATTGCCGTTGTAGATGTCGGCATCTTTATCGAAGCGAGGCGAGGTGTTTCCAGCACCCCGCAAAGCTTCTGAGTAAGGAATGTCGCCAAACATGTCGACCATTTGGCTGAAAACGTAGGCTTTCTGCAGTTGGGCTACGCCCACGTAGCCCCAGCGCTGCTCGGCAGTGCCCTTCGTGATGATGAGCTCGTTGTTGGCAAGCATGTCCGAATACAGACCATTCCAAGCATTGCTAAAGGAGTCGCCATTTTGCTGAAACGTGCCAATGCCGCGCCCGTTGGAGAGCTGCTGCATAAGCGCCGAGGTGGGCTGGCCCAAGCCTGCAATGCTAAAGCCCAGGTAAGTCGATACCGCCGTTTGCGCCACCGGCAGCAATTGCTGCAAGTCGGCCTGGGTGGGGCGGAGGGGGTCCACGTTAACGTCGAAGAAGCCTTTACACCCCGGGTTTCCCACCAGCAGGCCAGCCAAAACCAGCACGCTATAAAATTTACGTAATTTCATGAAAATGAGGAGGCTGATTAGAAGTTCACCCGCAGGTTTACACCGTAGCGCCGGGTGTTTGGAGCATTGGTGTACTCAAACCCCTGCTGATTGCTGGCGCCGAAAGTGCTGGTTTCGGGGTCGAAGTTGGTGTACTTCGGAATGTTGGGCGAATACCAGTACAGGTTACGCCCCGAAACCGAAACGTTGACAACGCCAAATGGCGTTTTGGCCAGCAGAGCCTTGGGTAAGTCGTAGCCCAAAGAAAGCTCGCGCAAGCGGACCGTGGTGGCATCGTATACCTGTTTCTCGTCGAACGCGCCCAGGCCCGCAGCTCCCGAGCTGAAATAGTAGTCGTTCAGGGAAATGGCAGTGTTATTTGGGATGGCCGTGCCATCCGAGCTGCGCAGAGGCTGCCGGGTGTTGGGGTCGCCCTGCACGCCTTTGATGATAACCAGGCGGTTGCGGTCTTCCGTATCCTTAGTCACGCCGCGGCCCAGGTAAGAGGCCAGGGTAGTAGAGTAGAGGTCGCCGCCCTTGCGGTAGTCCACCAGCATGTTCAAGGTGAAGCCTTTAAACGTGACTTGGTTGATGAATCCCATCAAAAACTGCGGGTTGGGGTTGCCAATCACTTGGGGGTTCAGTTCGGCAATCATATAGCCCGTGGCCGGGTTGATGAGGTAGTTGCCTTTTTCATCGCGCGCTGCGGCCGAGCCATAAAACACGCCATAGTCTTCGCCGGGCTTGAGAATGGCTTGAACGCCACCCGTGAAACCGGTGCCAAAAGCCAGCTGCTCCAAGCCGGATGTGAGGCTTTCTACCTTGTTCTTATTGTGCGTGAAGTTGAAGGTCGTGCTCCACGTCAAGCCTTTGGTCTGCACTGGCACGGCCGTAAGGGCCAACTCTACTCCTTTATTAGAGATTTCGCCAAAGTTGGTCACGATAGATGCAAAGCCCGTGGAAACGGGGAGGTCTACGGGGGCAATCTGGTTGGTCGAGCGGCGGTCGTAATAGGAAGCGCTCAGCGTAATCCGGTTTTTGTAAAACGACAGGTCCGTGCCCACTTCCAGCTCGGTGGTGAACTCCGGTGTCAGGGCTGGGTTGCCAATCTGCCCACTCAGGCCCAGGCCGGGGGTGCCATTGAGCGGAAACTCGGTGCCGAGACCCTGGCCCGCATTCCCGAAGGACGGATTGATAAGGTAACGGGTGGGGCCTGCGGTGTAGGGCGGGGCATCGCGGCCCACGCGCGCATAAGCCACGCGGGCTTTGGCCAGCGACAGCCAAGCCAAGTCTAGGCCTAAGGCTTCGTTCACCACCACCGAACCGCTTACGCTGGGATAGAAGTAGGAGCCCCCGCTTTGGCCCTGCCTTCCGTTTTTGTTTAACGTCGATGACCAGTCGTTGCGGGCCGTAGCCGTCAGGAAGGCCCAGTCTTTATAGCCCACCGTCACGTCGCCCAGCACCCCTATCAGGCGGCGCCTGAAAAAGTCGTAGCCATTGGTGTTTTTTTCGTTGGTGTTCTCGATGTTGTCAATGCCAAATACGATGATGCCCCGCCCGGCATATGCCAGGAATTCCTGCTGCCGATGGTTGATGTTCTGACCCACTGAAGCGCGTAGGCTGATATCCTCCGTCAGATTCTTGTTGATATTCAGCAAAAGAGTCTGCTCCAATTCTGTGTTCTGAATATTATCTTCCAGCACGTTGCCCACGCCCCCATAGCCGTTGGAGCCGGGGCGCACGGTGGTGCGGCGGTTGTCGGTGTAGGAGTTTAAACCACCCATGTAGCTAAGCGTCAGCCAATCCTTGATGGCATAAGAAAGGCCAACACTGGCCGTGATGCGGTCCACCCGGGAGGTATATTGGTTGTTCTCGGTGCTCCAGCGCGGGTTGTCGGCCTGGCCCGAAAGCCAGCCAAAGTACTGCTGCTTCGTAACGGGGTCAATGTAAGGCAGCCCCTGCAAGTCGAGGTTGCGCGGAATAAAGAGGGTGCGCGCAAAGGCAGAGGCACTGCCCCGTGCGTTGTTAGCCCCGAGCTGTGGCCCTTGCTGCTGGGTATTGGTATACCCCACGGCCCCGTTGATGGTAAATTTGTCGAAGCGGCCCGACCCGCCGGCGCTTATGTTGTTCCGCGTAAACTTTGAGTTGGGAATGGTGCCCGCTTGGTCCGCGCGCGACACGATGGTGCTGAAGGTCGCATTGTCGCCGCTACCCGTCAGCGACACCGAGTTTTCATACAGGTGGCCCGTGTCAAAATAGTCCCGAACGTTGTTGGGATAGGCCTGATAGGGAATGCGGGCGTCGCTGGGGATGCCCAGGTTCGCATTGCCCGCCTGGGGGTGGGGGAGGGTTTGGGGCGCAATGTCGCTGCCAAAAGCAGGACCCCACGAGCCGTTCGTAGCATAGTCATTGCCGCCATTGCCAAAATTTGCGCCCGTGCCATAAGTGTTCTGGTACTCGGGCAGGCCCGCAATCTTCTCGATGGAATAACCCGTGCTGTAGCCCAGCTGCACTCCTTTGGGCCCGCGCTGGCCACCGCCGGTTTTGGTGGTGATGACGATGACGCCTCCCGCGGCCCGCGAGCCGTAGAGCGCGGCGGCAGCGGCCCCTTTCAGGACATTAATAGAAGCAATGTTGTTGGGGTCGATGTCGGCCGTGCGGCTGGAATAACCCGCTCCTCGCACCAGCTGGTTTTCCGATTCGGTCTGGGAGTTGTCGTAGGGTACCCCGTCCACGATAAACAGGGGCTGGTTGTTACCCAGCAGCGAGGTGTTGCCCCGAATGGTGATGCGCGATGACGCCCCCGGTACTCCGCTCGAACTCGTAATGTTCACCCCCGGTACCTTGCCCGTGAGCGTGCGCAGGATATCCGGCTCGGACCGCTGCACCACCTGCTCTGCCTTCACCTCGGACACGGCATAGCCCAGCGCGCGCCTTTCCCGCTGAATGCCCAGCGAAGTGACAACTACTTCGTCGAGCTGCTTGGCGTCAACCACCATCGCCACCTCAATCGTCGCCGAAGGTCCCACTGCCTGCTCCAGCGTTACATACCCCAGGTACTTAAACTGCAGGGTAGCTTCGGGGCCCGAGATATTGAGCGCAAAGCGGCCCTCGAGGTCGGTGGCGGTGCCCACGGTAGTGCCCTTCACAATAACACTTACCCCGGGCAGGCCTTCGTTGGTGGCCTTGTCAAGCACGCGGCCCGATACGGGACGGCTCTGGGCCCAGCTCCGGCCCACCAAAAACAGAAGCAAGAGCAGACTTAGCAGTAAGGTTCTCTTCATTGAGTTGTGGGAAAGATGGGAGGGAGAAAATAAGTGAAAGCGGCGCGAATTCTTAGCTGAAATGTTTAGATAGCTTCACAAGCTTGCCGCTGTGGGTTTGTGTTGGTAAAGGCCAGCGATGACCTCTTTTAGAATTGTAAGTTACAGTTGCCGAATTGAATAGCAATACTCGAGAATTGGTAAATGCCTACCAATTTTTATTATGGATTTTCGCCCCCTGCCCAGCACTAAGTTTAGTGTCTAACTGGCAAGAGTCATGAGTTGATTATTCGACTTGAGTAAACAAAAAAACCTGGCCCAAAGCGGACCAGGTTTTTTTCAGGAAGCTAGCTAGCTGACCAAACAGCTTAGCGGTTCACGGGCGTTTTATCAAACACGCCAGGAATCGGATTCGGCACGTTCGGGTTGGCGTTAACCTCGCTCTGCGGGTACAGCAAGCGCTGGGGCAGGCTAGGGGATGCTGTGTTCTTCTTGGGCACCCCAATCTCGTTATCAGTACGACGCAGGTCGTGGAAGGGCTCCAACTGACCAATCAGGCTCAGGTACTTCTCAGTGAGAATCTCCTTTATAAGGGCTTTTTCTGGTGTGAGACCGCCATTCATCAATCCACCAGCAGCAAAGTCGGCCAGGGTGAAAGCTACATAACGGGAACCCGTGCCTGCAAACGTCGAGCGATTCTCTGCGCGGATGTTGTTGAGCGCAGCCAAAGCACCAGCCTGGTTGCCAGTGCGAGCTAGCGCCTCGGCCAGAATGGCCTGCGTTTCCACGTAAGTTAGCAGCGGCGCATCAGCATCCGCAGCAAAGGCTCCGTCGATGTAGTTCAGGTCGAAGGGATAGTAGTCGCCGTCTTCGGTGTAGAAGTAGTCGCGACGGGCTGTTTCCAGAGTCTTAGCGTTTGTGCGGGAGTTCAGCAATGACAGTGCGTAAGAACCTTCAGCCGAGATGTAACCTGGACGGTTATAGTCGATGAAGTCGTAATACGGGTTCACATCGCCGCTAAAGGCCGAACCTGCATAAGGCATTACCATGTCATCTACACTGCTGGAAATACCCAGGCGAGCCTGCGTAGCAGCTTGCGCGTAGTTCTTTACGTGCAGGTAGTGTCGCGCCTTGAGCGAGTGCGCAGCGGCCGTCCACTTCGCTACCGAACCTTGATAGAAAATGTCGCGGCTGCGGGTGTAAACGCCATTCAGGGGCAGGTTTGTAATAGCCTGGTCGAGCAGGGTCTGGGTAGCGGCGTACACATCGGCCTGAGCGTCAAACTTGCTTGGCGCATTAGGACGCAGAGCCTCCGAATAGGGTACATCACCCCACAGAGCGGTAATCTGACCTACTATCTGAGCTTCTACTACCTGCGCCACGCCCAGCAGAGCGCGGTTGTTTACGGCCTGTGCTTTCTCCGACACAATACGAGTCTGAGCCAGTGTGGTGGCATAAGCGGTAGCCCAGGCATTGTCGTAGTCGCCTGCGGCAGTGTTGTAAAGGTTGAGGCCTGTGTACTGACGGTCGGCACCGGTAAACATGCCACTCCAGATGCCTGCCTGGCGCGGCATCTCGCCGCTCATAAAGAAGCCCATGCTCAGTTGGGCAGCAGTAAGTTGCTGGTCGGCAGGAGCGTCTTGCGGCGAGTTGGGGCTGATATCGCTACCCTCAATGAGCTTATTGCAGCTGCCCAGAGACAAGCCCATAGCAGCCAGCAGCACGAATTGTTTAATGTTTTTCATGATGAGGATTCCCCTAAGGACTAGTAGGTGAACTTAATGGAGAAAATCACCGAGCGAGTGCTCGGGTTGTTGAAATAATCGAGGCCGCGGCCATTCGAAACACCAGTCAGGTTAGTCTCAGGGTCCACACCAGTGTAGTTAGTCCAGAGGTAGAGGTTACGGCCGGTTACCGACAGGTCAATGCCAGCGAGCTTGGTCGCGTTGCGCAACCAGTCCTGGTTGAGGGTGTATATCAGCGACACTTCGCGCAGACGGGTGTAGCTCACGTTCTCAATGAAAGGCTTGGCCGGGCCGCCCGAGAAGCCATTGCCCAGGCCAGCGCGGTACCACTGCTCGTCGAGAGCCACGTTGTTGCCTCCGAAGTTGCCAACAGTGCCACGGAAGGTATAATTCCCGTTAACCAGCGGGTAAGATGAGGCTACTGTGGTGCCATTGTAGCGGCGCAGATTTGCGGCTTCACTAGCCGAAACCGTCGTTTCCTGCTCCAGCTCGTCGGAAGTGCCAAAGAAGTAGAGAGCACCTTTGGTACCGTTCCACACATCGAAGCTGTTTACATGGTCAACCAGGACGTTGAGCGAGAGGCCTTTGAAGCTGAACGTGTTGTTCAGGCCACCGCGCCACTTGGGGTTGGGGTCGCCAATCACACGCTCGGTGCCGCCGTCGGCCAAGGTCGGGAAGCCGTTGGCATCCAGAATGTATCCGCCCGATTCATTGCGGCCAAACTCAGTGCCCCACAGGGCGCCCAGCTGGTGGCCCTGCACAGCGCGCGACGACGTGCCGGTGAAACCGGTTAGGAAAATGGATTCGGCGCCGGCTAGCTCAAGCACTTTGTTGCGGTTCAGCGAGAAGTTCGGAGCAATGTTCCAGGTGAAGCCACCCGTTCTGATGACGTCGCCGTCCAGGCTCAACTCAAAACCGCGGTTCTGGATGGAAGCCACGTTGCCGTTTGTGCTCTGAAAACCGGTAGAAGCAGCCACCGGTACCGACAGGATGGCGTCAACCGTTTTGTTGGCATAGCCGGTCACGTTCAAACCCACCCGGTCGCTGAAGAAGCGCAAGTCCAGGCCGCCTTCAAATTCAGTTTTGCGCTCGGGCTTAAGGGTAGCATTGCCTTGGGTAGTAGAGCGCACAAAGCCACCGCCGTAATTGGCAGCGTCGATAGCCGTGCCCCAGCCATCGCCGATAATGGCGCTGCTGGCGCCGGTGTAGTACGTGCGGGTCAGGTAAGGAGTAGGCTGCACACCCACGGTGCCGAACGAAGCGCGAGCCTTACCAAAGCTCAGAATGCGGTTCTCAGCGAGTGCGCCAAGCTTGGTGAACTGCCAGGCCGCCGAAGCAGCAGGGTAGATAAACGTGCTGTTCGCCTCGGGGCCAAAAGTCGAAGCTTGTTCGCCCCGAACCGTGCCGCTAAGGAACAGCTGGTTGAACAGACCCAGGTCGAGCTGACCATAAAGGGCGGCGGTCCGCTGCTCTACCACCAGGTTGAAAGGCGTGCGGCTTGACGCCGGCGTGTTGCTGAGCTGCGGCGGCGAGAAAGGATTGATGAACTGGGTAGCCGTAGCACCTACCTGGGAGCTGCGGCGCCCGTTTAGGTTGTAGCCAATCAGACCAGTTATCGTTATGTTTTCGGTCAGGCTGCGGTTTGCCCGCAAAATCAGGTCGTTGTTCACCTGCGTTTCCTGAATCACTTCTTCCGTAAGCGAACCCTGCACAGCGGCGGCGGCCCCAACCGGGAAATAAGCACGGCGGTTGTCCGCGTAGGTGTCTACCCCGGTGCGGTTAAGGATGTTCAACCAGGGAGTGATGTCGTAAGTCAGTTCCAGTGCACCAAGAAAACGGTTTACGCGGCTGGTGTTTTGCACACGGTCCTGGGTCCAGAGGGGGTTGTCGTACACCGTACGGGTGATGCCATCTCCTGAAACAGTGCCAATCTTGTTGCGGTAGCCCACCTGACGGTCCAGAAACACGTTGCCGTTGCGGTCAGTGTAGTCGCCCACAAAACGGCTGTTGTCAAAGTCAGGCGAGGTGCGCAAACCTCCCAAATAGATGCCGCTGACGTTGGAGCCCTGCTGGGCGCGCTTCGAACGGGTGCGGATGTAAGAGGTGTTAACGGAAGCGCGAAGTTTGTCGCTCAACTGGCGGTCAACGTTCACACGGGCCGTAGTGCGGTCGTAATCGGAGTTGAAGCGAGCAATGCCCTTCTGGTAGGTATTGCCCAAGCTCACGTAGAAATTGCCCCCGTTATCGCCACCGCTAAGGGTAGCGATGTTATCCCAGGTAGAGCCGGTAGTAAAAGGAGCACGGGCCTGGTCGTAGGTTTCGCGGCTGTTTTTGCCGCCGTGGGGGTTGGACGCCGTGCCGTTGGCCACAGCGTAGCGGCGCGTGCCATCAGGAAACGTGATGAAACCGTTATAACCCGGAGCTGAGGGGTTAGTGATTTCGTTGTCGGGGCCGCCCGTGCGGTCGGCTATCTTGTCACCCCAGGAGTTGCCGGTGGTACCGTTGTAGATGCCATTGGTGCCCTGACCAAACGTGCGCTGCAAGCCCGGCACTCGGTTAATCTGGTCGATGCCGTAGCTAGTGCGATAGCTCAGGTTGAGCTTGCCATTAGCGTTACCACGGCCCTTTTTGGTGGTAATTACGATTACACCGTTGGCAGCGCGGGTGCCCCATACTGCGCTGGCAGCAGCTCCTTTCAGAACTTCCATGCTCGCAATGTCATCAGGGTTGATGTCGCCCAGACGCGACTGCTGCACAACACCGTTTACCTGGTTAGAGCCGGCACCGCCATTGCTCACCAGGATGCCTTCATCGCCTACCGACGAGTTGAACACGGGAATACCATCCACCACAATCAGTGGCTGCAGGTTGCCAGTGATGGTGCTGGCGCCCCGAATCTGAATGTTTGCGCTGGCGCCTGGGTCACCCGAAGTACGGGTGATAAGTACACCTGGCGTTTTGCCCGACAAAGCCGTGATGACGTTGGTTTCACCCGAGCGTACTAGTGCCACACCTTGTACCGTGGCTTGGGCCGTACCCAGCTCATCGCGGTTGGCCGTGAGGCCTAGTGCTGTCACTACTACTTCGCTCAGTTGCTTGGCATCCGTTGCCAAAGTAACGTCAATGGTGCTAGCGCTGCCAATTGCCTGCTCTTGTGTAGCATATCCCACAAAGCTGAATACCAGCGTGGTAGCACTAGCAGGAACGGACAGGGAGAAGCCGCCATCAGCATTCGTGCTGGTGCCGACAGTGGTACCTTTAGCTAGTACCGTTACTCCCGGGAGACCCTGGCTGGTAGACCGGTCGGTCACCTTACCCGAAATGGTGCGGTCTTGCGCTTGGGCCTGCTGCAACAGAGCCACAAAGAGCGCAAAAACCATCAATAATGATTTTTTCATGCGGTAAAAAGTTTGGTGAGTGAAGAGAAAAGGGGTGAAAAAGAAAAGGATAAATCGCTGTTAATATTGGCAAGTATAGCATAAAAATGCCTGCGGTACCTTAAATGCCTATTATTAGAGCAGCTTACTGCCAGAGGACTAATTAATTATATAATTATTAATAGCCTTTAGTAGGACAAATTACTTCAGTAATTCAATGCTTTAAACAGCGGAACTGTGCTATTAAAGGGCACTTTAAGGGAATTTGGACAAGCAAAACAGCTTAAACTGCAGGGTAGCTTCGGGGCCCGAGATATTGAGCGCAAAGCGGCCCTCGAGGTCGGTGGCAGTGCCCACGGTAGTGCCATGCACGATAACACTTACCCCGGGCAGACCTTCGTTGGTGGCCTTGTCAAGCACGCGGCCCGATACGGGTCGGCTTTGGGCCCAGCCCTGGCCCACCAAAAACAGAAGCAGACAATGTAAAGCGGTAGTTTTATCCACAGTTTAAATCACTGATTTTGCCGAAGATTTCCAATACATCCAGCCCATTAAAAAGGCAAGAATAACAAGGAGTTAGCCAAGAGCTAAAATTACAATAAGCACCCTGGTTTAAGGACCCCGCCAGCCCAGCAGTGCCTGTGTGCAGCACGACCTTAGTGTACAACACAAAAAAGGGGCTGCCACAATTGGCAGCCCCTTTTCTTCTGGTTGAATATGTTCTTTAGAACTTATCCCAGAAAATCTTAGTACCTACGTCATCTCCACCAATAGCTCCTGCTGCGGCAGAATTGTTGGCTTTGTTGAGGCTCTTTTCAGTCGTGGGGTAGGGGAAACGCACTGGGTACACCGACAGCGCACCAGCCGGAGCTATAATCCGGGGCGAATCCAGACGACGTACTTCCTTCCAGGCTTCAACTGGCTGGTCGTACAAAGCAATCCACTTCTGAACACCAATTTTCTCCTTGTAAGTGGCGCCGGCAGTAGCGTACGCTACCGAAGGCTGAGCCAGGTAAGCAGCCGCCTCGGCGGCCGTACCGTTAAAGGAGAGAATGGATGCCGTTACGGCGGCGTTGTAGTGCGATTCAGCCGTGCCGGGGATGGCCGCGTAGCCGCGCTCTTTGCCCTCGGCCAGCAGGAACTCAACCTCGGAGTACGAAAGGAGTACGCCGGGCAGGGTGGGGTCTTCCAGGGCTGAGCCGGGAGCAGAGTTGATGCTGTAGGAGTTGCCAACGCCGGTAGTACCGCCCTTGAATACACCAGGCTGGGGAGCGCTAGTGCCTTCGCCTACAAACTTGAAGAAGTACGAGATACGGGGGTCGTTCAACGTGTTCAGGCGATTAACGAAGGTTGCTGCACCAACAAAGTCATTGCGACCACTCTGCACCAGCTGCTCATACAGCGGGTTGGTGTTCGGCGAAGCACCGGTAAAGGTCACGGAGGCGTTGTCTGCATTGGAGGTAAAAGTTTTACCCACGGTCTGCTCTGCTAGCGTCTTCGACCGGGCGGCGTCCACATCGGCAATGGTTATGGCCATACGTAGCTTGAGCGAGTTGGCAAACTTAATCCATTTGGCCACGTCGCCATTGTAGATTAGGTCGGCATCGCGAAGACCTTGCGCACTTGGGTCAAGCGCGGCGATAGCAGCATCCAGACGACGGAACAAATCCGTGTAAATGGTCGCTGCGTCATCATACTTGGGCTGAGGCTTGGAGGTATCTAATGCTTCCGTGTAAGGCACGTTGCCAAAGGTGTTAACCAACGTTGCGTAGGTATACACCGTCAGGATTTCGGCGGCCGCCTTTTGGTTGGCCTTCACTTTGGCATCCAGAAGGACATCGGCATCGATGAGGCGGGTAGCCTCCTTTAAGTTAACCAGTACCCCGGTGTACATCTGGTCCCAGAAGTTGCGGTTGATGGTACGGGTTTCGATGTCGTAAATGTCCTCGTCGAAGTAGGTGGTTTCTGCCCAGTACTGCACATACAAGCGGAACGGGTTGTTGTTCACGCTTGTGCTGGTAACCAGCCGAACCAGGCTACGCTCAGCGCCGGAAATCAGCGTGCTGCCGGGCACTAGTGTTGCACTCTTGGGGTCTACGTTGTACTCCTTCAGGCTGTCGACGCACGACGTACCCGAGAGCATAAGCAGCGCAGAGCAAAAAATAAGGGTCTTTTTCATATGCTTAATTGTATTAGAAGCTGAGACGCAGGTTGGCACCAAGCGTACGAACCGAAGGATAAGAACCAGACTGGTAACCTTGGGCAAGGTTGCCAGCGCCGAGTCCATCTTCAGGGTCTAGGCCAGGGGTGTTCTTGTGGATAATCCACAAGTTCCGGCCCACAATGGAGAAGTCAGCCCCTCTAATTAGTGTAACTTTTGTAAGCATGGCCTTGGGCAAGCCGAACGTCAGAGCAACTTCGCGAAGCTTCACGAAGCTGGCATCATATACGAAACCAGCCGCAGGGTTCCGGCGATAGCCGTACACCCCGAAAAACTGATTGCCTACACGGGTCGTGTTGGGCGTACCGTCGGCCATTACGCCGGGCACAATCACTCCACCACCTTCAGCGATGGGCAAACGTGAAGGGTTGCCCAAGTCGTTGAGGCCAGCAGTCTCCTCATACATGCCCGTAGCCAAGCCGTAGTAGCGGTCGAGCGAGAAAACCTGACCACCCGATTTGATATCGAGCAGGGCGCTTAGCGAAATATTCTTGTAGGTGAAGGTGTTCGTCACACCACCACGCCACCGGGCGTTGGGGTTGGCAATGTCTTGGGCAGGGTTCTGCAGGTAGTAACCATTGGAGCCTACCACTCGCTGACCGTTGAGGTAAACAAAGTCGGAGCCGCGCAGGATGCCGAAAGGACGGCCTACAATGGCATTCGACGAGATACCGCCCTGATAAGTGCCCAACTGGATGACGTCAGTGCCTTCGATGAGCGACAGCACGCGGTTATCGTTGTGCGTCCAGTTGGCATTGATGCGGTAGGTGAAGTCGCTGGTCTGAACCGGCGTAGCAAAAACCGAAATTTCGATACCACGGTTACGGACCTCACCGGCGTTGATGACGCGGGTGCGGTAGCCGCTGGCGGTTGAAATGTCAACCGGAATAATCTGGTTAGTGGTGTTCTGCTGGTAAACCGTAAAGTCGAAGCCGAAACGGCTGTTCAGAAAAGCTGCCTCAATACCAGCTTCTGCGCTGCGAGTCAGCTCGGGCTTCAGGTCGGGGTTGTTTTTGCGCGTTGGCAGAGCAAACAGGGGAACCGAGCCGAAAGCCGTAGGCTTGGTGTAGATGTCAAACACCGACTGGGGCTGAGCACCCGAGCCTACCTGGGCATAGTTAACGCGGGCTTTGCCGTAGGAAAGCCAAGGAAGGGTTGCATTAAGGTCTTCCGAGAACACGTAGCCGAGGGCGGCCGAGGGGTAAACGTAGGTGTTGTTGCCGGTAGGCAGGGTGGTCGACTTGTCACGACGAACGGTCAGGTCGAGGAATACCCGCTCGCGGAAACCGAAGGTGGTGCTGGCAAATATGCCGTCACGCCCGATGCTGATGTCCTGCTCGAAAGGAGGAGATACTGGGTCCTTCGAATTGCTCAACGAGTACAGGGAAGGAACCACGAGGCCACCGTTGGTGCTGGCAAAAATGGAAGTGGTGTTGATGCGGTTGATGTTGGTGCCAATCAGGCCGCGGAACGAGAAGCTCTCGTTGATGTTGGCGCTGAAGTTACCAATCAGGTCGTAGTTGTATTCGCGCGATTCGCGGTTTGTGCGCCGGTAGGCCGAAAGACCCACGCTGCCGGTGTTGGCACGCTCTTCCTGCCGCTCATCGTAGGTGTCGGCCGAAACGCGACCCAGGATGTTGAACCAGTTAGAGAATTTGTAGGTCGCCGAAACGTTGCCGAACGTGCGGTTACGGTTGTCGTTTGAGAAGTTCTGGAAACGGGTAAAGTAGGGGTTGTTCCAGTAGATAGGCGAGAGGTTGCCAGCCGCTGCATCAGCAAAGTTCCAGGTGTTGTTCTGCTGATTGAGGTTATAAGCTTGCTCCAACTCCTTAATGTCAACGTTGGTTTGCCACCACTGACGGAAGTTGCCCATTAAGTTCTCTTCATTATAGCCAGTGCCAAAGCGGCCCAGGCCATCTACGCGCGAGTAGTTAACGGTAGCGCTGGTGGTCAGCTTTGGCGTCACATTGAACGAGCCCGACAGGTTGACAATGTTCTTGGTGATGCGGCTGTTGGGCAATACGCCCCGCTCGTCGTTGTGGGCATAGCCGAGCTTGAAAGTAGCTACATCGCTGCCGCCGTCAACAGTAACGCTGTTCAGCGTCGAAACAGCAGTTTTAAAGAAGCTGCTGGGGTCGTTTTCAGCCGCAACCCAGGGAGTGGTTTGGCCGAAGGTGGGCATGCCAGGAACAAACGAAGCCCACTGACGCACCCGCAAATTTGGGTCAAACCGAGCACCATAGGAAGCATCTTCCGATGTTGGAACCACCAGCGTGCCATCGGCTAACTGGCTGAAGTAAGCATCCTCTTTAGGGCCGTAGTACAGACCGTAGCCAGCGCCGTACTCTTTCTGGTACTTTACGAAAGTGCTTTTGTCGATGCGACCAAAGGTGACACCCGAGTTGAGGTTAACACCTACCCGGCCGCTGCGGCCTTTTTTGGTGGTGATGAGGATAACCCCGTTGGCAGCCCGCTCGCCGTAGAGCGCTGTGGCAGCCGCGCCTTTCAGCACGGTAGTAGTAGCAATGTCGTCAGGGTTGATGTCGGCTGCGGCGTTACCGTAGTCATAACCACCGCGGCCAGTGGCCTGGTCGGCAGAGTTGGAAGTCGAGTTGCTGATGGGAACACCGTCCACTACGAAAAGGGCTTGGTTGTTGCCACCAATCGACTTAGTGCCACGGATTACGACGTTAGTCGAGCCACCCATGGTGTTGTTCTGCTGAATGTTCAGACCGGCAACTTTGCCCGACAGCGAGTTCACCGCGTTGGGGTTACGGGCCACCGTAATGTCGCTCCCTTCAATTTGCGTGGCCGAGTAGGCTAGCGAGTTGCGGGTCCGCTCCACGCCCAGGGCGGTTACCACCACTTCGTTCAATTGCTTGGTATCGGTTACCAGAGCAACGTCAATGGTGTTGGAAGCTCCAATAGGCTGCTCCTGACTAGCATAACCAACAAAGCTGAATACCAGTGTGGTTGCAGTACTGGGGACTGACAGCGAGAAGCTGCCATCGGCATTGGTACCTGTGCCTACCGTAGTCCCCTTAGCAAGCACCGTAACCCCCGGTATGCCTTGGTTAGTAGACCGGTCGGTCACCTTACCCGAAATGGTGCGGTCTTGCGCTTGGGCCTGCTGCAACAGAGCCACAAAGAGCGCAAAAACCATCAATAATGATTTTTTCATGCGGTAAAAAGTTTGGTGAGTGAAGAGAAAAGAAAGTGAAAAGAAGCTTTTAAATAATTAAAGTTACCGGCAAGTATAGCATAAATATGCCGTTGCCTCCTCTCTTCACTAATTAAAGGCTAAGTTAATATCACTGCCAGAGTGGGTTAAATGCAATTAGGCTTATGCATTAATCCTGTCATTAATTTGATGGTTGAGGTCTAGGCTGTCGAGGTAAAGCACTTGAAAGAGTGATTTACATAAGTTGATTTAAGTATTTTTCCTGGTAAGCACCAGTTGAGAAAAGCGTTAAAAGGAGGGTACAGGTAAGCTTGATGGAGCCAGAGGCGCAGGTCTGTGGCCAGGGGCAATTCTGCTCCTAAGAGTCAGTCGTTGGCTCTAGGTAATCCTATGCTAAAGCATGCCTTAGTTGACTTACTTGTTGTTTGCAGCTATTTTAGCTAGCGGAGCCTTATGAGGAATTAGTACTACGACCCCCTTTTAGTTTACAGGCCTCATTTCCCTTGACCTATTCTTGTTTGCTTTTCCGGGAACCCCAGTAATATATTTGAAAATTATATTATATGGAGTATTGCGTTGTTGAGGGATTAGTTTTTGTGCTAACATTAATGAAAATTGAAAATATGTCTGCATAATCTTCAGTTATGTAGTATAAAAAGCAATGCATTTTAAAATTACTGTATTATTGCTTTTTCATTTGTCACTCTTTTTTCACTTTTCTCTCACTCACCAACCCAATGAAGAAAATTTTATGTGTGGTCATATTCCTTATGACCTGTCTGTTGCAGCAGGCAGTTGCACAGGACAGAACCATCACTGGCCGCGTCTTAGACGGGTCGAGTGGCCAGGGACTGCCTGGGGTGACCGTGCTAGCCAAAGGCACTAAAATTGGTACTGCAACCAATGCTGACGGCTCTTTTTCCATTGGTGTTCCCGCTGGCACCACCGCATTGCAGTTTACTTCTATTGGCTTCAAGCAGGTAGAGCGCGACATTACGAATGCTTCAACGGTTGATGTTACCATGGCCGTTGAAACCCGCAACTTGGACGAAGTAGTGGTAACTGGCCTAGCCACCACCATCAAACGTTCTAACCTGGCCAATGCCGTTACAACCATCTCTGCACAGGAGCTGGTGGGTAGCACACGCCCCGTGACAGTAGACGCTGCCCTAAACGGCAAAGTAGTAGGCGCCAACATTGCCCAGACCTCCGGCGCACCCGGCGGCGGCGTGGCCATTCAGCTGCGCGGTATTTCCACGCTTGGCGGCAACTCTCAGCCCCTGTACATCATCGACGGCGTGTACGCCGTGAATTCGGAAACCGGCAACGGCGCCGGCGCCGCCGCGTTTTCGGCCGCAGCCTCTACCATCCAGGGCCGCAGCACCCAGGACAACCCCCTTAACCGCATTTCCGACCTGAACCCGAACGACATCGAGAGCATTGAGGTGCTGAAGGGCTCGAGTGCAGCCGCCATCTACGGGCAGCGCGCCAACGCCGGCGTTATTATCATCCGCACCAAGCGCGGCGTGGCCGGTCAGACCCGCGTAAGCTTTAGCCAGGACCTGGGCGTGGCCCGCGCCTGGCGCCTGCTGGGCAAAGAAGACTGGACGCCCGAGAAAATCGACCGGTTCTACGCCTTTCCGAACAACGCCACCCCGGCCCAGATGGCCAACGTGACCACCCGCCGCAACAACGAAAAGGCGGCGCTGGCAGCGGCCCAGGCCGGCGGCAACATCATCGATTACGAAAAGGAGATATTCGGCAATACCGCTTTCTTGCGCAACACTTCGCTCAGCGTATCGGGCGGCTCGGAGCAGACCAAGTTCTACGTGGCCGGCACCACCACCAATGAAGAAGGCATTGTAAATCGCACCGGCTTCCAGCGTCACTCCATCCGCGCGAACGTGGACCAGAAGATTGGCAAGCGCCTCGATATCGGCGTTACGTCGAGCTATATCAACTCGGAAAACCGCCGCGGCTTCACCGGCAACGACAACCGCGGTGTGAGCCTGGGCTATACCCTGGCTTATGTGCCCAGCTACGCCCAGCTCCGGCCCAACGCGGCCGGCATTTTCCCCGATAACCCCTACGGCGGCGACAACCCGCTGGCCATTGTGGAGCGCTCGGTAAACGAGGAAAAAACCAACCGTACCGTGCAGGCCGGCAACGCCACCCTGCGCATTCTGGAAGGCGAACGCTCGTCGCTGCGCCTGGCTGTGCAGGGTGGCATCGACTTTTCGCACAGCAACGCCCTGCTGGCTTTGCCCGCCGACCTGCAGTCGCAGCGCAACCTGCCCAACCCCGGTGCAGTGCGCGTGGCGAAAAATGATTTTTTCAACTCCAACATGCAGGCTTTCCTTATCTACGACTGGACCCTGGGCGAAGGCATCAGCCTCACCTCGCAGGTGGGCACCGTGCGCCTGAGCTTGCGCCGCGACCTGAGCTACAGCCAGGGCCAGAACTTGGCTCCCGGTACGCCCCTCTCGCCCAACCGCAGCTCACTGGTGACGCAGCAAGTAGAATTTGGCTCGGAGCAGGACATCGGCCAGGTGGCCCAGCAGGAAGTAAACTTCCGCGACATGGTAATTGCCACCGCCGGCGTGCGCTTCGACAAGTCGAGCCGCAACGGCGACCCCAATAAGTACTACGCCTTCCCGAAAGCCTCGCTGGCTGTGAACGTGGCCAAGTTCGGCTTTTTCGACCTGCCCTCGATGAACCTGTTGAAGTTGCGGGCCGCCTACGGCGAAACCGGCAACCCGGCAGTTTTTGGCAGCACGTTTTCACCGCTGGTAAACACCAGTACCGGCGGGCGGGTGGGCTTCCTGCCCTCAACCCTGGTGGGCAACCCGGGGACTGGCCCCGAGCGGGCCACCGAGTTGGAAGCTGGCGTAGACCTGGCTTTCCTCGACAGCCGCGTGACCTTGGAGGCCACTGTGTATAACAAGAAGGTAATTGACTTGGTGGGCAACTTCGGGCTGGCGCCTGGCACGGGCGTTACGCAGCTGCAGGGATTTGCCGTGGGCGACCTGCGCAACCGTGGCTTGGAGCTTTCGCTGGGCGTAACGCCCGTACGCGCCACCAACTTCACCTGGACCTCGACCACGCAGTACTGGTTTAACCGCTCGGAGGTGACGAAGATAAATGTGCCTGCCTTCAACACGGGCCTGGGCTTTGGCTCCTCGTATGGCCGCAACGTGTTCAGCCTGGGGCAGTCGCCCTCGCGCTGGTACGGCTCGCCCATCAGTGCCACTGACAACCCCAACAACCCGAGCTTCCTGACCCGATACGAAGACGCCCAGCCGAGATTCCAGATGTCGTTCCTGAACAACTTCACTGTGTTCAAGAGCTTCGATATCTCGTTTCTGTTGGCTTGGCGCAAAGACTCCTACACCAGCAACCTGAGCCGGCTGCTTAAGGACTCAGGCGGCACCACCGAGGACTGGAGCCAGGACAGCGACGGCAACGGCCAAGTAAACGGCCTGCAGCGCCAGAGCGCCTCGGCCCGCGAATACATTCAGAACAGCGGCTATGTGCGCCTGCGCGAGGCCAGCATCTACTACTCGCTGCCGGCCAGCCTGCGAACCAGCCTGTTCAAAGACTACGTGCGCAACATTCGCGTGGGCGTGTCGGGGAACAATTTGCTGACTTGGACTGATTACGTAGGCTACGACCCAGAGGTATCGAACTTCGGCGCCACTACCAACTTCGCTCAAGTCGACGTGGCCGGTTACCCCAACACCCGCCGCATGTTCTTTCACCTTGGCCTCGACTTTTAATTCTCACCTGCTCTAGAGATTCCCCTTATGCATACTATGTTAAAATTCCGGCCCATGGTCCTGGCAGGTGCTCTGGCCGCGCTGCTGGGAACCACCGGCTGCGACCTCATGAAAATTGAGCCCGTAACCGACCCCAACAACGCCAGCATCGAAAGCGTCCTCACCAACGCCACCCAAGCTCAGCTCAACGCCTTGGCGGTGGGCGTAGAGGCTTCGCTGCGCCTCGGTCACGCTAACAACAGCTCCTACAACCAGATAGTGGGCACCCTGGGCCGCGAAGTAACCGTACTGCCTTTGACCGAAGGTCGTTGGTACGATGAGCTGCAGGGCCGCCGGGGCTCCGCCACCGTCAACGCCCTCGACGACGCCGCCTTTTATAACGGGCAGTACACCGACTTCGCCCGCGTGGGCCGCGCCGCCCGCATCTTCCGGCTTTCGGCCGAAGGCAGCCCCGTGATAAACGCTGAGCAGAAGCTGGGCATTGCCGGCTTCACCCGCACCTACGAGGCGCTTAGCAAGCTGCACCTGCTCAATCTGCAGGGCGAAAACGGCATCCGCATCGATTTGGACAACATCGAGAAGCCCGGCAAGTTCGTCAGCCAGGCCGAAGGCTTTGCCAACATCCGCCAGCTGCTCGACCAGGGCGCTGCTGATTTGGCTTCTGCCGGCGCCACTTTTGCCTTCCCCCTGTCGAGCGGCTACGCGGGCTTCAACACGCCCGCTACTTTCCGCCGCTTCAACCGCGCTTTGGCGGCCCGCGTGGCCCTGTACCAAGGCGACCACGCGGGTGCCCTCACCGCCCTGAGCGCCTCGTTCTACGACCGCACGGCTAGCCTCACGCTGGGGCCGAAAATCACGTTCAGCCCCACCACGGCCAGCGACGTAGGCAACCCCTACTTCCAGGTGCCCAACGGCGAACCTTCGACGCTGGTGTCCGTGCCGGATAATTTCGTGACGGAAGCTGAAGCGGGCGACCTGCGCCTGAGCAAAGTGGCGCTGCGCACCGCCCCCCGCTCGCTGGGCGGCATCACGGGTGCCTACGAGGCCCGCGTGTTCACCTCGCAGAGTGCCCCGCTCGACATTATCCGTAACGAGGAGTTGATTCTGATTGCTGCAGAAGCCCGCGTGGGCACCGGCGACTTGATGGGTGCCTTGGCCGATATCAACGCCATTCGGACCCGTGCCGGGGGGCTGCCCGCCCTTGCCTCGCTGGCCAGCCCCGCGGCCTACATCAATGAAATCCTGCGTCAGCGCCGGTACTCGCTGTTTTACGAAGGCCACCGCTGGATAGACCTGCGTCGCCTGAACCGCCTGAACCCCACGCCGGCCCCGAACCAGACCCTGGCCTACGCAACGGCCCCGTACCGCCTGTTTGACCGCTTGGAGCGGCCTGCTGCCGAGAAGCAGTGGGACGAAGCCAACAAGTAAGGCCCGTTGACCCAATAAAAAAGCCCCGCACAAACTGTGCGGGGCTTTTTTATTGGGTCAACGGGCTTAGCTCTGCATTAGAAATCCCTTGATGTACTCGTCCAGGTCGCCGTCGAGTACGTTCTGTACGTCGGTGCGCTCAATGCCGGTGCGGAGGTCCTTGATGAGCTTGTAGGGATGCAGCACATAGTTGCGAATCTGGGAGCCGAAGTCGATTCGTTTCTTAGTGGCTTCTACTTTGTCGCGCTCGGCGTGGCGCTTGTCCATCTCTATCTGGTAGAGGCGCGACTTGAGCATGCGCAGGGCGTGCTCCTTGTTCATGAGCTGGCTGCGCTCAATCTGCACCGCGATGATGATGCCGGAAGGAGCGTGGGTGAGCCGCACGGCAGTTTCTACCTTGTTCACGTTCTGGCCACCGGCGCCACCGGCCCGGAACGTATCCCAGGAGATGTCGGCCGGGTTTATTTCGATGTTGATGGTGTCATCAATCACCGGGTAGGCAAACACGGATGCAAACGACGTGTGGCGCCGTCCACTGCTGTCGAACGGCGACATGCGCACCAGCCGGTGCACCCCGATTTCGCTTTTTAGGTAACCGTAAGCGAAGTCGCCATCGATTTCCAGCGACGCTGACTTGATGCCCGCCCCTTCGCCGGGTTGGTAGCTGATTTGGCGCACGCCAAAGCCGTGGCTTTCGGCCCACATGATGTACATGCGCATGAGCATCTCGGCCCAGTCCTGGCTTTCGGTGCCGCCAGCCCCGGGGTTGATATCGATGATGGCCGAGAGCTGGTCCTCCTCATCGGAAAGCATGCGCTTGAATTCCAAGCCTTCCACTTTCTTGAGAGTGGCTTCGTAATCGGCCTGCATTTCATACTCGGGCACCTCGCCCTCCCTGTGGAAGTCGAACAGCACCTCCGTATCAGCCAGGGCCTGTTGTACAGCTTCGAAGTCGTCGGTCCAGGTTTTAATGGCCTTGATTTCGCGAAGCGTAGTCTCGGCCGCTTTTGAATCGTCCCAGAAGCCGGGAGCAGTGGTTTGCGCCTCAGCGGCGGCTATTTGAGCTTTGCGGGTATCGTAGTCAAAGATACCTCCTCAGGGCCTCAACGCGGCCCTTCAAGTCCTTAATCTGGTCTTGGGTCATGGGTGGGGGAAAAGATGAGAGGGCAGCCAACACGTCAGTATCGGCGTATTGCCGTGCCTGAGGTGGAGCTACCTGGGCACGAAAGTACCGAATTCTAGCGCGGGAGCCGCCTTCTCATTGGGTTGCTACTGCTCAGCGATATCAAATTATGGCAAGGCACCTTCCCTTTATGCTGCTCGCCGTAGAAGGCTGTAGCCAAACAATTAAAAAGCTGCGGAGAGCCCCTGCCTCATAAGGCAGTGATTAAAATTAGTATGACCCAGGAAGAGCTAAAGCAGGATTTTGACTCGGCGCGCATTAGGCATGTTCATTTTAAAGGCAAGCTGCGCACGCTTTTATATGGGAGTAGCGGAGCAGAAGGCCCCACCCGCGACCCAGAGCAATGCAGCTTGGGCATTTGGGTTGCGAATCGGTTGCGCAATGGGGGCGTTTATGCGCATCTACCCGAGGCCTGCGAATTTGACCGAGCGCTTAGGCTCATCCATCAAGTAGCCAACCGTTTGATGGATATGTATAAGGCAGGCCAACTGGAAGAGGCACTTGCTGGGTTTCCGCAGCTCCAGACCATTGCTGACAAGATGACGGCTCTGCTCCAAACCATGGAAGCTAGGATGCGTACGGGAGCCTAATTAATGCACTAGAGTGCAATTGCATGAAAATCACACTTACTACAAAGCTTTTTGCCGGATTTGTGTTGTTGCTGGCCCTGTTCGCGGTTGTGGTATTGTTCTACTCCCAGTTGGCCCGGCAGGTATTGCGCAACTCAGCCAAAGTGGAGGATTCGCAGCGGATTTCCAACAATGCCTCAACCTTGCTCCGTAACATCGTCGACATGGAAACGGGCTTTCGGGGCTTTCTGCTTATTGGCAATGAGCAGACCTTAGCGCCTTATTATGATGGCGAGCGGCAGCTGGTAGGCCGGTTTACGCAGATTAGAAATCTTGTTACCGATTCGCCCGACCAAGTAGCGCTAATAGAGAAAACGCAGCGCCTGTTTCAGCAATGGGCCGGGTATAGCCACTTGTTGGTATCCGAAAAGCGGGAAGCCCGCCGCCGCAACCCCCGACAAAGCGGTTTGGAAGGCATGCCGCACCGTCGCATAGCCGAGGGACTATCTGGCCAGCAGGTAATGGATAACATCCGGCTGCGACTGGAAGCCTTTGAGCGTAACGAGGCGCAAAAGCGGCAGCTGTTGCGCAAGCAGCTGGAGGACAGTATTGAGCGGGCGCAGTGGCTGTCGGTCGCCTTGGCGGTAGCAGCGCTGGTGTTGGGGCTATTGTGGGCTATCTACATCGTGCGGTTGTTTTCCAGGCGTTTGCGCAGCATGCTGGACCTGGCACGACGCATGGCCGATGGCGATTACAACACCCAAATTGTGGATACTGCCCAGGACGAGGTAAGCGAGCTCATTTCAGCCCTGAACGTAATGGCTCGCACCGTGGGGGCCAACATCAGACAATTGGAAAGCCGCAACCAGGAACTCGACCAGTTTGCCTACGTGGTATCGCACGACCTTAAGGCCCCACTGCGTGGGATTGAAAGCGCCTCTCGCTGGATAGAGGAAGACATGGGCCAGGAGCAACTGCCCGAATCCATCCGGGAGTTCCTGAGCATGATGCGTCAGCGGGTGCACCGCATGGAAAAACTCATTACCGGAATCTTGGACCTTGCCCGCGTGGGACGCACGGCCCAGGCCGATGAAACCGTGTTTGTGCGTACGCTACTGCGCGAAGTGATAGATAGCCTTAACCCGCCACCCGGCTTTCGCGTCGAGCTGCCGTTTTTTCTGCCTACCCTTACTACCAACGTGGTACAGCTGCAGCAGGTATTCACCAACCTCATCAGCAATGCCCTGAAGTATCACGACCATCCCGAGTCGGGAACAGTGCACATTAGTTGCGAAGATGCGGGCGATTTTTATCTTTTTTCGGTGGCCGACGACGGGCCCGGAATCGACCCGGAATATCACGACCGAATTTTTGTCATTTTTCAAACCCTGACCGAGCGCGACACCCTGGAAAGCACCGGCGTAGGCTTGGCCATAGTGAAAAAAATTGTGGAGCGCCAAGGCGGTCGTATTGGGGTCAAATCGGCGGAAGGACAGGGTGCTAAGTTCGTGTTCACGTGGCCCAAACAGCCTCCTAAAGCTAGAATTTCGACAAAGACTATAGACGCCGTACCCCATTCTGCCGTACCAAGCATTACCTAATCCCAGATTTGTGCTGGTTTTTGCGGGCATATTCCGCTTCTGAAAACTTATTACGCCTATGTCCTCCGACCATCCCACGCCCAGCATCCTGCTCGTGGAAGACGACCAGATGGACGTCATGAACGTGCAGCGGGAGCTGCGCCGCCAAAACATTGACGTGCCCCTTGTGCACGCGCGAAATGGCCGCGACGCCCTCAAAATGTTGCGCGGCGAGGGTGATGAGCCCAAAATCGCCAGGCCCGATGTCGTAATGCTCGACATTAACATGCCACGTATGAACGGTTTGGAGCTGCTTGAGGTGCTTCGTTCCGACCCCGAGTTTGTGAGCCTGAACGTGTTTATCATGACGACTTCTGACCTAGAGTCGGAACGGCTGAAGGCCAAGCACTTGGCGGTGAGTGGTTATATCATTAAGCCGCTAAGCTTCGACAAGTTTGGCGAAGGCGGCACTAGCGTGGATGGGTTCAGCCTTTTCCTGGACTTGCTCAAGCTGAAGCAATAAATTATAAGTCGGCGCGGCGTGCATGTGCTCCGATTTTATTGATTATGCGTTTATGATAGCAGCCTAAACCCCATGCGGTGGTGGGCGCAAGGCCCGTGCGTCCGGATGGCGGCGCGATGGCTTTGTGTGGGGTAGCCTGCGTTCTGCTCCCAGCCATACTCGGGGAATTCTGCTGCCAAAGCATGCATGTGCTCATCCCGAAAGGTTTTGGCCAGAATAGAAGCTGCGGCAATGTTGCGGTAAAGGCCATCGCCTCCAATCACGCAGGTGTGCTCATAGCCTGGCATGGGCCTAAATCGGTTGCCGTCGACCAGTAAATGAGCCGGGGCTATTGCCAAGGCCTGCACAGCTCGGTGCATAGCCAAATAGCTGGCTTGTGCAATGTTAAGGGTGCTAATTTCGGCTACCGTGGCTTGGCCAACGGCCCACGCCACCGCCTCGGCACATATTATAGGGCGCAGCGCTTCGCGCCGCTTGGCCGTGAGTTGCTTGGAGTCGTTTAGAAAGCGGTGATTGAAATCGATGGGCAGAATAACGGCCGCGGCAAATACGGGGCCCGCTAGGCAACCTCGGCCAGCTTCATCGAGGCCAGCTTCGAGCACGTGGCCAGTAAGGGAGGAGAGAAGGAACATAAGCTCGCAAAAATAATGTCTTAGCACTCCAAACTAACCACTAAAAGCAACGCCCGTCTGGCCGCAATAGAGGCGGCCAAACGGGCGTTGAAGGCAATAAAATCTCGCTTACTTCCGGTCGCCGGCGTTGCTACCGATGACATTGTCTTCGCTTTCGCCACGGCGGAAGCCTTGGCTGTCGCGGGGGCCTTCATCGATTTCGCTGTCTTCGTCCGTGCTCACGTATTCGTTGGTCACAGGGCCCAGACCGCCGGTTTTGGCGGCCAAGTCAGCCTCAGCTTGGGCATGTTTCAGGTTAAAGAGCGGGTCGTGTTCGTCTTGCGTGGCGTTTTGGTTGGGTTTCGACTTGGACTGAGCCATTTGAAGAGTAACGGCCGGAATGTGGGCGGCCGTTGCTCAGTGGTACGGAGCCGCGCTAGCCAAGGTTGAAAGCTCAAGAGCAGGCCTTTTATAAACAGTTAGTTAAACTGCAGGGCTCACTTTTTGCCACGGTTTGGGTACAAAAAAAGGCCATCGCACAAGTGCGATGGCCTTAAAGTGGCGGGTCTGGCTTGAAGGTGTCTACCCCACCTTTTCAGCCAGAGCGCCGCCGCACGAGAGGTCCTTCCTTTCCACATTTCCAGCCCGTGCGGGGGTACTTATGACTCAAAGGTACGCCAAGGGCCGGGCGACATGCAATAATTTTCGGACTAAACGTCAACAATAGGCGCCCAATGGCTGATTAAGCACGGTGAATGGAACGATAACATGTTTTGCAACCGCTGAGCTGTTGCGGCAAAAAGTGTAATTTTACAACCAAGTTCTGCTTTATTTAATAGATATGCCACACACTACTGCGCCCGAAGTTGACAAAAACCACAACCCTTGGCAAACTCTGAGCACCGAGGTTAAATATCAAAATCCCTGGATTTCGGTGCGCGAAGACCAAGTGGTGAACCCGGGCGGGGGCCGCGGTATTTACGGCGTGGTGAGCATGAAAAACAAGGCGCTAGGCATCATCCCAGTCGATGCGGAAGGCAACACTTGGCTGGTGGGCCAATACCGGTATCCGCTGAATGAATACAGCTGGGAGATACCAATGGGCGGCGGCTTAATTGAGCGCGACGTGCTGGAGTCGGCGCAGCGCGAGCTGAAGGAAGAAACCGGCCTGCTTGCCGCCCGTTGGACGCGCATTGCCCGCCTGCACACCTCCAACTCCGTAACCGATGAAGAAGGCTTTGTGTACCTGGCCGAAGACCTAACCCAAAGCGACCTAGAGCCCGAAGAAACCGAGGACCTGCGCCTGTGGAAGCTCCCGCTGGCCGAAGCCGTGCGCATGGCAATGGACGACCGCATCACCGACGGCATCAGCGTGGCGGGCCTATTGAAGGCTGAAAAAGTATTAGCGGCGAGAACCGTTTAGGGCGGCTCTGGCTGGCGCGTTGTTTTCCCCAGCCTCACCTCCTAACTTCATCCGCTAACTTTGCCGATATGCGCCACCTGCTTCGTTACATCGGCCAGCGTCTCTACACCACCTGGGCTACGTTCTGGTTTCTGGTGCCGTTTGTGCTCACGTTTCCGCTTCAGTGGTACTTCAGCCGCCGGCCCGATGGCCATGGCGTGGTGCACGCCCTGAACCGCTTTTGGTCGTGGTTTTCAATTACCATGTGGGCGGTGCCCATTGAGGTTGTGCGCGAAAGTAAAGAGCCTGTTTCGCAGCCTTGCGTGTACGTGGCCAACCACGGCTCGTATGTCGATATCATGATGCTGTTCAAGTACATTCCTGGGTTTCTGAACATGATGGGCAAAGCCTCGCTGGCGAAAGTGCCGGTGTGGGGGCCCATTTTTGGCAACGTCTACATCACCGTAGACCGCACCAGCGCCGTGAGCCGGGGGCGCGCCATGGTAGCGGCCCGGCGCGGGCTGGCGGCAGGCAAGAGCATTGCCATTTTTGCTGAGGGGCGTATCTCTCCCACACCTGGCAAAGAGCTGCTGCCCCTACTGGATGGTGCGTTTCAATTGGCCATTGAGATGGGGGTGCCACTGGTGCCTGTAGGCATGCCGTTGAACCACATGTTCATGCCCGATGTCCAGAAAGACCTGCGCGTGCGCTACCACCGCCTGAAAATCGTTTTTCATCCGCCCATTTCTACAGACGGGCTTACCCTGGCCGACATTCCTGCCCTGAAGCAGCGCGTAGCTGCCCAGCTGGCCGGCGACTTTCTGCCCGAAGGGGCAGTGAAACCAGGCCCAAGTACCTGGCGGGCGCCGGCTGTTTCGCAGGAGCAGCCACAGTCTGTCAATTCTTAATTCGTAGTACCTTTTAACGCATTACTTCCTTGAGTACCGACCTTGGCACCCTTCGCGGCCTGGCCCACTTGGCCCGCCTCGAATTTGACGAAACCCGCGAGAAGCAGATGCTCGGCGACCTCAACAACATCCTCGACTTTGTAGCCCAGCTCGAAGGCCTAGACACGACCGGGGTAGAGCCGCTGGTGCACCTCTCGCAGGAGATAAACGTGTTGCGCGACGACGAGGCCCGCAACACCGTGAGCCACCAAGATGGCCTGCGCAACGCCCCGCGCAAAGACTCGGATTATTTCCGGGTGCCCAAAGTGCTGGAATAAGGGTGGCGCAACCAACTTCTCAGCGGTTTGGGCTGCCCACCTGGCTAGCTGTATTGGCTGCGCTGGCCGTTGGGCTGGCGGTGTTTTACTACTTTACGGGCAGTACTGCCACGCTACCCCTAACGGTAGTGCCCCACCTGGAGGGCGTGCCCCTCACGGTGGAGCAAGTGGTGCTGGGCGCCATTAGCCTGCCGGTGCACGTGAGCGGCTTTGTGGTGAGCCTGACACACGACGTGGCCGGGCCCTTTACGCAGCCGGTGGCTGCCAGCTTGTTTTTGCTGCTGCTGGCATTTGCGTTGGCCGGCTGGCTGGCGGTGGCCAGCACCTTGCCCCGGGCGGGTTTTGTAGCCGGCATGGTGCCGGTCATCTTTTTGCTGATGTCGCTCAACCTGGATGTGGTGGGCGTATTCGAGGTCGGGCAACGGTACTTTCTGTACCTGGCGCTGGGGTTGCTGGTGGGCGGGGCCTTTGGGCTCCACGCATTTGCTGAGGGACTGCGCCTGGGCTGGCGGTGGCTGATTTTCGGGGCCCTAACGACAGGGCTAAGTGTGCTGCTATTTGTAAAAAGCGACTTGTCGCCAGCCGAAACGGCGTTGCAGCTGGCGGCCTACGCTACAATGGGAGGCGCCGTGATGGTGGCGCTGCTGGTGCTTTGGGTTGGGTTTGAAAATATCCGGGCCCTGCTCTGGTTTAATACCCAGGCCGAGCAGCCGGGCAGCCGGTTTGGCCTCGTGCCGTTTGTGCTGGCCAGTGGGCTGTATCTGGGCGCGCTTTCCTGGTTGGTTTGGAACAAGGGCAGGCTCGAGCTTTTCCCGAGCGTGCAGCTTGACCCGCTGGTGCTGTTGTTGCCCGCCGTGGTGGCCGCCGGCCTGGGCCTGCGCTTGCGGGCGCCTTCCTACGCCGATTGGTTTCCGTACACTCGGGCGGCCCAACTGTATCCGCTGCTGCTCATGGGCGCAGCTGGCGCTTTGGGCTACGCGTTTGCGACGGACAATACGCCTTTGCTACGGGCAGCGCGCGACTTTACCTCTCAGGCGCTGCTGTTCTTGGGCGGAGCTTTTCTGATTTATGTGCTCCTGAATTTCGGGCCGCTTATTCGTAAGCGGCTCCGGGTGTACAAGGTGGTCTTTGAACCCCGTCGCCTGCCTTTTTATCCAATCTATATTCTGGCGGTAGGAGGGCTCATTATGGTGCAGGTGCGCAATAACCGCCCCCTGACCGACCAGGTTGCGGCCGGCGAATACAACCACCTCGGCGACCTGACCCGGCAGCAAAGCGAAGCCGACCCCAGCAACCTCAGCTTGGCCCTCTTGGCCGAGCGGTACTACGCCGAAACGGGCGATGTGCTTTACCGCGGCGACCTGCACGCCCAAATGGGGCGGGCAGCCCTGTACCGCTTCCGCCAGCAGCGCCGAAACGAAATCAACGCGCTGCGGCGGGCCCTTCTGCGCGGCCCAAACGAGAAAATTTCGCTCCGCCTCGCCGCGCTGTTCCACGACCCGGCTGACTTGTTTGAGGGCTTGGAAGTGCTGCGGCGTGGCCTGAAAGCCGAACCCAGAAGCGCCGCCCTGGCTGGCGATTTAGCACAGCTTTTCACCAGAACTTCCCTTACCGATTCGGTTGCCTATTATCTGGATAAAGCCGAGCAGTTGGCACCCGGCAGCTACTCTAGCCGCACCAACCAGCTCGGCTTTTTATTGAGCCAGAACCTACTGGAAGAGGCGCGCAAGCTGGGCGATGCCATGAAGGTGCCAGCCGATGAGCCGGGCTTGGCCAGTAACTACACGCTGCTGCAGTTGCAGGCCCCAGCCTCAGGTCAGGAGCCCGCCGGACTACCCGCCAGCATCAGCATGCTGGATGATGCCAGCTTTGCTCAGCTCTATCATTTGGTGCTGTTCAACGTGGCCAAGCGCAAAGACCAACTCACGCCTGCGCTGTTGGTGCGCTTATCGACGCTTGCCAACGAACCGGCCAATGCGAACTACTACGAGCAACTGCTATTTCTGCAGGCGCTGGCGCGCCACGCAAGAGGGGAGGAACAGTCGGCCCGACAGCTGCTGGCGCCGTTGGCCGCTGGCACCAGCGCCAGCTCCGCTTACTACCAACAGTTGCTGGGGCTGTGGCAGCTACAGCAGGGCCAATACGCCACTGCCGCCAATCAGTTGGCGTTTGCGGCTACGCACGGCGCCACATCTGCCTTGCAAGCCCGCGTGTATGCGCTGGCACTGAGCGGCCGTGCCGATTCGGCCCTAGTAGTGGCCGCACGCCTAGCGGCGTCTTCTGATTCGGTGCAGCGGCAGCAGGGGCGACAAGTGCAGCAGCATCTATCTGCTGGCAGCATTGTTCCGGCAGAGAATACGGCTGGCCGGGTTGGTAGCAATTGGCTGGCGCAAGCGCAACGAGCCGAGCAGCAGGGCAAGCCAGCGGAGGCAATCAAGAACTATCGACGTATTGTGCGGGAGGCACCTTTTAATGAGGGCGCGGTGCTGGCCGCAGCGAGTTTCTACACCCGTCGCCGCAACTACCTGGCGGCTTACGAGGCCTTGCGTGCTGGGCTCGACGAAAACCCTCGCTCCCTCCCGCTGTTGAGGAGCTATGCACTAGCCGCGGCCGACGCTGGCCTGAGCGACTATGCCGCCGACGCGCTGGCCGAGCTGCGCCAGCAGCTTCCACCTGCTGCTTATGCTGCTTTAGCTGCCGAATACGCTGCTCGCCAAGCAGCCCGTGCAGCGGCGGCAGCGTCTTTCTCTGGGGCTCCGGCTCCCTCACCTCTGCAATAAGCCTCAAAGTGCCATGAATTCAAACGTAATTGAGACGACGGACATCGCAAAAAACTACGTGATGGGAGCGGAAGTCATCCACGCTCTGCGCTCGGTAAGCATTCAGATTCCGCGTGGCGAATACGTGGCCTTCATGGGGCCGTCGGGGTCAGGTAAGTCCACGCTGATGAACATTATAGGGTGCCTCGATACCCCTTCCAAAGGCCAGTATATTCTCAACGGCCAGGATGTAAGCCGCATGAGCGACAACCAGCTGGCCGAGGTGCGGAACAAGGAGATTGGCTTCGTCTTCCAAAGCTTTAACCTGCTGCCCCGCGCCAGCGCCCTCGACAATGTAGCGCTGCCGCTCATCTACGCCGGCTTGAATAAGAAGGAACGCAACGAGCGAGCCCTTGAGTCTTTGCGCTCCGTGGGCCTTGCCGACCGGGCTTCCCACCGGCCCAACGAGCTCAGCGGTGGCCAGCGCCAGCGCGTGGCCATTGCCCGTGCCCTCGTCAACAATCCGAGCGTGCTGCTGGCCGACGAACCCACCGGGGCCCTCGACTCCAAGACCAGCCACGAAATCATGGACCTTTTCGAGGCGCTGTACTCTAAAGGCAACACCATCATCATGGTGACGCACGAAGAAGATATTGCCCGGTACGCGCACCGCATTGTGCGCCTGCGCGATGGGTTGGTGGAGTCAGACGAGGTAAACAAGGATGTTACGACGCACGCACTAACTAGCCATTGAACAGCACACTCCCCTTTTTGAAAAGGAGGGGAGTGTGCTGTTCTTTTTCCAGCCTATGAAAATTTACACCAAAACCGGCGACAAAGGCCTCACTTCCCTCATTGGCGGCACCCGGGTGCCCAAAAGCAGCCTGCGCATCGAGTGCTATGGTACGGTTGATGAACTGAACTCTCACATCGGCTTGGTGCGCGACCAGGACGTGAATGCCACCCGCCGGCCGCTGCTCAAGGAAATTCAGGACCGGTTATTCACTATGGGCTCGGCGCTGGCGGCCGACCCAGATAAATCAAAAATGAAGCTGCCCGACCTGCACGAAGCCGACGTGACGCTGCTGGAGGACGAGATGGACCGCATGAATGCCGAATTGCCGGAGCTACGGGCCTTCATTCTGCCGGGTGGGCACCCCGCCGTGAGCCACGCGCACGTGGCCCGCTGCGTATGCCGCCGCGCCGAGCGCATGGTCATTCTGCTTAGCGAAGAGTCGTTTGTGGCCGAGCTGGTGGTGGTTTATTTGAACCGCTTGTCGGACTACCTGTTTGTGATTAGTCGGTACATGGCCCACGAGCTGGGCGTTGAAGAAGTGACGTGGAAGGCACGACTTTAGTTAAATTTCAGTTGATAGGTTGATATGGTTGAAACCTGAAAAAGGGTTAAACCATGTAAATACCGCGGTTATTATTTCTTTGCCTTTTTAATTACAGCCACCCTGCCTCCATCCTCCGTACTCGGAAAATCCCGCCCACTAGTATCCAGCAAATTTCATTCTATGATTGACATTCTCCCCATTCGCACGCAACGCACCACGGCTTCGCGCCTCACCGAACTCGACCCAGCCAACCTGGAGTTCGGCAAGGTGTATTCGGACCACATGTTTGCCGTGGACTACCACAATGGCGAGTGGCAGGAAGCTCAAATTGTGCCCTACGGCGACATGGCCGTGAGCCCCGCCAATTCGGCATTGCACTATGGCCAGTCAATTTTTGAGGGCATGAAGGCCTACCACCAGAACGATGGCGGCGTGGCTCTGTTCCGTCCGCTCGACAATTGGGCGCGGCTCAATGCCTCGGCCGACCGCATGTGCATGCCCAATATCTCCGAAGAGTTATTTATGCAGGGTCTGAGCGAGTTGATTCGCATCGATTCGGCTTGGGTTCCTACCGGTGGCGGCAGTTCGCTCTACATCCGGCCCTTTATGTTCGCTACCGATGGCTTCATTGGCGTGCGGCCTTCGGAGTCTTACCGCTTCATGATTTTCACTAGCCCCGTGGGCTTGTACTACAACAAGCCCCTGCGCGTGCGCTTCGAGCAGAAGTACGTGCGCTCGGCCGAGGGCGGCGCGGGCTATGCCAAGGCGGCCGGCAACTACGGCGGCGCTATGTACCCCACCAAGCTGGCCCAGAAGGAAGGCTACAACCAGCTCATCTGGACCGATGCCACCGAGCACCAGTACGTGGAGGAATCGGGCACGATGAACGCCATTTTTGTCATTGATGGCCGCGTGGTTACGCCTTCACTGAGCACGTCTATTCTCGACGGAGTGACGCGCCGCAGCGTGCTGCAGCTGGCCCGCGACATGGGCATTCCGGTAGAAGAGCGCAAAGTGAGCAGCCGCGAAATTGTGGAAGCACTGGAAGCGGGCAAACTCGAAGAAGCTTTCGGCGCGGGCACGGCCGCTACCATCGCGCCCATTGCCACCATCGGCTACCAGGGCCACGACTACGACCTGCCCAAAGTGAGCCCCAACGCCTTCTCTAAGCGCGTGGGCGCGGCCCTCGACGCCATCCGCACCGGCGAAGGAGCCGATGTGCACAACTGGATGGTGCGGGTGTAGCTCAATTGAACGTCATGCAGAGGGCAGTGGAGCATCTTTACTGCTTCGTTGAGCAAGATGCTTCGCTGCCCTCTGCATGACATTTTAGTGGAAAAGCCGCTTCGCTCCGAAGCGGCTTTTCTTTTTTGCCCCACCTTTGCAGCACCAAGTGCATTCCCACTCAGTTATTCCGCCACTCAGTCCCTCACATGACCGTTTCTCTGAAAACCGTTACCCTCAACGACACGCACCAAAAGCTGGGCGCTAAAATGGTGCCCTTCGCTGGCTACAACATGCCGGTGCGCTACTCTTCTGACTTGGACGAGCACCACACGGTGCGCCGGGCAGTAGGCATTTTTGATGTGTCGCACATGGGCGAGTTCCGCCTGCGTGGTCCCCAGGCCCTCGACCTGATTCAGCGCGTGACCAGCAACGACGCCAGCAAGCTCACCCCGGGCAAAGCCCAGTATTCGTGTCTGCCCAACCGCGACGGCGGCATCGTGGATGACCTTCTTGTGTACAAGCTGGCCGATGAGGATTACTTATTGGTGGTGAATGCTTCCAATATCGAAAAAGACTGGAGCTGGATTCAGCAGTTTAACAATCAGGGCGTGGAAATGGAGGATATCTCGGACCGCACCAGCCTGTTTGCCGTGCAAGGCCCCAAAGCCAGCGCCGCCCTGCAAACGCTGACCGATGTGGACCTCTCCAGCATCCCATACTACTCCTTTGTTCAAGGCACATTCGCCGGTGCGCCCGATGTTATCATTTCGGCCACCGGCTACACCGGCGCGGGCGGCTTTGAGCTGTACATTCCCAACGAGCACGCTGCGGAGATTTGGGATAAAATCATGATAGCCGGCCAAGCCCACGGCATCAAGCCCATCGGCCTTGGTGCCCGCGACACGCTGCGCCTTGAAATGGGGTTTGCCCTCTACGGCAATGACATCGACGACACCACTTCGCCCCTTGAAGCCGGCCTGGGCTGGATTACCAAATTCACCAAGGACTTCACCAACGCCGAAAACCTGAAGAAACAGAAGGAAACCGGTGTCAACAAAAAGCTGGTGGCCTTCATCATGGACGGTCCCGGCATCCCGCGCGGCCACTACGAGTTGGTGGACGGCGAGGGCCAGAAAATTGGCGACGTAACCAGCGGCACCCAGTCCCCTTCGCTGAGCAAAGGCATTGGCATGGGCTATGTGAAGTCGGAGTTTGCGACTCCCGGTACCCAGATTTTTGTGCAAATCCGGGGCAAAAACCTGCCCGCCACGGTGAGTAAATTGCCGCTGACCAAGGGCGCGGAGTAGAGTTAAGAATTAGGAGTTATGAGTTGATAAAAAAGGGCCTCGTATCTCCAGTTATCAACTCATAACTCCCAACTTTTTACTCCTTACCCTATTCCGTGCCCAAACTAGATATTTGCTATTCTCCCGAGTTGCTGCCGCTATATGACCTTACCGGTCAGGTGGCAGTCATTGTTGACATTTTGCGGGCTTCCAGCACCATCGTAACCGCTTTAGGGGAAGGAGTGACGCACGTCTTTCCCGTAGCGTCGCTGGAAGAGTGCACTGCGTATGGCCAGCAGAATGGGTGCCTGACTGCTGCCGAGCGCGATGGCGTTCCCGCTGCTGGGTTTGACCTGGGCAACTCGCCCTTTGGTTTTCTAGATGCTGCTTACCCGGTGCGAGGCCGCGCCCTCACCATCAGCACTACCAATGGCACTGCTGCCCTGCGCCGCTCTCTATCGGCAGAAAATGTGGTCGTTGGGTCTTTTTTGAACCTAAGCGCCGTAGCAGCGTTTGCCCGCCAGCAGGGCCGCGATGTGTTAGTCGTTTGTGCCGGCTGGAAGGGCCGGTTCTGCCTGGAGGACACTGTGTTTGGCGGGGTCCTGGCTGAATTATTAGCCGATGAGTTCGATGTGCGCAACTCCGACGCTACTTTGGCCGCGCTACACCTGTGGCAGCAGGGCAAAGCTGACTTATCGGGGTATCTGCTGCAATCGGCGCACGTGCGCCGCCTTAATTCCTTAGAAGCCAGCCAAGACTTTGAGTTCTGCCTGCGGATAGATGCTTACGCCGACGTGTTGCCCATCTGGAAAAACGACCGACTGGTTTTGAATTAAGATGCTGTTTTAGTTGGTTTTTTTGGCGTCAGCACGATGTAGAGACGCATATTTGCGTCTCGTCGGCAGCGCTGTTTGGGAAACGTAACAAGGCTATCTTTCAGACATAGTTCAACGACGAGACGCAAGTATGCGTCTCTATATCGTGCTGACTTGCGCGGACGCACACAGCTCTTTTTAGGACAAACAGTGCTTGCCAAATCCTGCGACCTACTTCAGCTTCTCGTTGTCATGATGCCGCTGGCTGTCGCGCTGGGTTTTCTTGGCCAAGTTCCGCGTCAGGGCTTCCGTCAAATCGACACCGGTTTGGTTGGCCAGGCAGATAACGACGAATAGTACGTCGGCCAGTTCATCGCCTAGTTCGCGGCCTTTGTCAGATTCTTTAAACGACTGCTCACCGTATTGCCGGGAAATGAGCCGGGCTACTTCGCCCACTTCTTCGGTGAGAATGGCCATGTTGGTGAGCTCATTGAAATAGCGGACGCCCGTGGTGGTTATCCAAGTGTCGACGGTTTTTTGGGCTTCTTCGAGAGTCATGAGTGCGGGATTAGTAGCTGAGGTCAAAGCCAACTTTAGGCGGGAGTATCAAGCACGATGGTCACCGGACCATCATTGAGCAGGCTGACCTTCATGTCGGCGCCAAAAATGCCAGTGGGAACGGGCTTGCCTAATTCCTTGGCGACCATGGCCACGAATTGCTGGTAGAGCGGCTCAGCAATGGGAAGCGGGGCTGCTCCAATGTAGCTGGGCCGGTTGCCTTTGCGCGCATCGGCCAGGAGAGTAAACTGACTAACTACCAGAATTTCTCCGTCGGTATCGACGACGCTACGGTTCATCTGGCCGTTCTCATCGCCAAAAATGCGCAGTTGCACCAGCTTGCGGCACATCCAGGTAAGTGAGGCAGTGTTGTCGGTAGGTGCGAACCCAGCCAGGGCCAATAAGCCCGGGCCAATGCGCCCGGAAACTTGGCCTTCGACGGTGACCTGAGCTTCGCTGACGCGCTGAATGACGAGACGCATAAAAAAGGGATTTGTAGGGGAAGAGGGGGCCGGTGGTAAGCAGGCGGTTTGGGTCGCTTGGCTCGCCATTTCGCCTGAGCAAATGGCCAAGGCACCCGGTGCAACCATCAAAAATAGCGGAACAGCCGAGGTTTGATGAACTTTATCGACCTTCGCAGCGGCTACTGCCACCTCTGTCCATGTTTTCAGCCACCAGTACAAATAAAAGCCACCAAACAGCAGGGCGTACTCTTTGGCTGCTGGCGGCGTTGCTGGGAGTGGCCATAATCCGGCTGTGGCGACTGCCCGAAGCCGGGTTGCCCGACTACGACTCAGTACGCAACTGGCAGGTGGCTCAGGAAATGGCGCAGGGAAACTTCTCGCGGCTATTTGCCCTTGGCAGCCCCGCGTTTCTGCTTTTTTACGCCGGCGTGGCGGTCTTCACGCGGAATTTTCTGGTATTCCAAACCCTCAATGCCCTGTTGGGAATTACAGGAGTTGGTTTTTTCTGCGCCTGGGTTGCTAAATACGCTAAGCTGACTGGCCCCGAAGCTGCGGGCCTCACCTTGCTGGGCGGTACTTCTTTGTTGCTCACGTTTTCGGGGCGGGATTTGAATCCCAACGCAATCAGCGTGCTGCTGTTTTCCATGCTGCTGCGTAGCCATTTCGCACGGCTGCACAAGCCTGGTGCCGCTGCCGTTTTGCGCGTCGTGGGCTGGCTGGCAGTAGCCATGTGCTTCAACTTCAAATTCCTGTTTACAATCCCCATTCTGATTGTGTTGGAAGCATGGCAGGCCGATGGCCTGTGGCGACAACGGACTCTGTGGGCCCGGGTGCTGGTCATTCTGGCAGCGCCTTACTTAATATTCGGGGTATTCTCAGTAATTGTGGGCCTGCCGTGGTATCGTTGGCTGGGTTTCTATATCCGCCAAGTGATAGTAGCCGGACCAAACCAGTCCGGCCATCAAGGCACGGTTCACATCGACTTGCTGTATTACGTCCGCTACTTGGCTGGCTATGAGTCGCCATTGCTACTCGTCGGATTGGCGGTTTCCGCTTGGCTGGTGTGGCGCGGCTGGCGTAGCGAAATGTTCCGGAGAGGGCAGGCATTGCCGGTTCTTCCTTACCTGCTGGTGTGGGCGGGCTGCCTTTTGGCAGGCATGTCGATAGTTGTAAAAGCACCGCGTGAGATTGTATTCGCGTACTTACCGCTGGCGGCTCTGGCTGTGCTCAGCGGCCGGCGGGTGCTGCCCAGTTGGGCGCTGTTAGGCATAGTACTGGTTGCTGTGGGACTGAATGTATTCCGAATTCAACAAGAGTTATACTCGTCCCTGCCTACGCCATACCCCCGAGTGGCTGCCTGGCTACAGGCCCACGGCGCAACAAAAGTGGCCAGCACCGTTGGCATGGGGCTAGCACCTTACCTTGATGGTAATCAGACCCTGACCGTGGTCAATAGAGAGCGGCAACTCGCTGGCCTGCGCCAGCAAGGCTACGAGTACGTGTTGCTTGATGGCTACTGGCGGGTAGCGGGCGTGCACCAGTTCGATTCCTTGCGCCATACAACTCCCATAGCAGCCTGGCCTGCGCCGCAGCTGCACCAACCGCTGCTATTTCTGGAGCATTCGGAGTACACGGGCAAAGGCTTCACCGAGACGCTGGCTGCCCAGCGGGAAGCCGCCGCCGATAGCCTGCCACTCCGGCTGTATCGGTTGCGGTAGGGCCCGCCCTTATCACGCTCCCTAATTATCTGGCCGCAGTGGGCAGGCTGTTCACATCGAGGGCCGGCACATTAGCCCGGTAGGCTTTGTTGAAAGCTGCAATGAAAGTATTGGCTAATAGGCTATTGCCGCGGGGCGTGAGGGAGTAATAATCCACAGAAAAGTAGTTGCCCCGAACCGGCTACGACGAATACACCACGCCGGCCACTGAAATAACGTCGGCTACATGGTTGAAAAGCAAGCCATTCAATCAAGCGTGCTTCGCTTCGAGGACGCCGTGATGACGGGCATCTTATTCAATGCTGGCCAGGCGGTCCAGCTCGGTGTTGTAGCTGTTTAGCACGCTTGTGGTGCGGCTAAGCTCATCTATATCGAGCACGTCGGCATCACGCAGCGGATTGCGAACATCGCGGCCGTAGGGCGGCATCAGCTTAGTGCCGCCTACGCTGACGGCCGTTGGCTGGCCCACGCGCGGCAGTGTGGTCGCCAGCTAGTAGTCTTCGTCAGTAATGGGTTGGGGAGGCCGCAGGGCAACGGAGTCTTCGATGTAAGGGCATTGTTCTAAAACTCGGCCAGCACCCAAGCCCCGAATTGCGGGCTGTTGACAGTGGTGGCCTACTATGTCAGACTAGCGCTTTATGCCCAGGCTATCGAGCCGGCGGTGGTAGCGCCGGGCGTTTAGCTTATGCTCGGCGTAGGTCTCGGCAAAGTCCGAAAAGCCACTGCCATCGGGCCGGGCGCAGAAAAACAAATTCTTGTTGTGAGCCGGGCGTAGCACCGCATTGAGGGAACTGGGCAGGGGCGTAGTGATGGGGCCCGGCGGCAGGCCCTTGTGCCGGTAGGTGTTATAAGGCGAATCCACTTTTTTGTCCACGTTGAGCACGCGCTTGCGGGTGCCCAGGCCGTGCAGGGGCCACAGCAGGGTGGGGTCGGCCTGCAGGGGCTGGCCATTGCGCAGGCGGTTGAGGTACACGGCCGCTATCAATGGCTTGTCGGTAGGCTGAGCCGTTTCGCGCTGCACAATGCTGGCCAGCACGCTCACTTGCACCGGCGTAAGCTTTAGCGAATCGGCCTGGGCGAGGCGCTTGGCGGTCCAGAAACGGTGGTGGCTGGCCGCCATGGTGTCCAGAAAGGCAGCGGCACCCGTGTTCCAGAGCAGCTTGTAGCGCCCGGGAATAAAAAGCGTGCGAATAGTGCAGGTGTCGAGCCGATAGCGGCTGCGCAGGCTGGTGTTGTCGCCCAGCAGCAGTTCCAGCTTAAATGAATCGGTTTCGAGTTGGCGGCATACCTGGCGCGGGAGGCGGTCGAGGTAGTGAAAGGGCTTGAGTTCGAATTGCACCGTATCCTGGTACCCGGCAGCCAGCAGTCTGACGAGGTCCAGGTTACTCAGGTGGGGTTCCAACCGGTAGCGGCCCGCTTTCACCTGCGCGGGATAGTTCTGCTGTTCAGCCACCCAAGCAAAGGTAGTAGGCTCCTGCAGCAGCTGGTGTTTTGTTAAAGAGTCCAGCACCGCAGTGAACCCCGTGCCGGTGCGAATGTAGAGGTAGGCTGGGCCTTCGGGCAGGGCCGTGACATTGGGTCGATAAAACACCCGCCACGCTGCATAGCTGCCCGCAATCAGGAACAGCAACAAGGTAAGTCCCCAGATAAGAGTTAAACGCATAAGTTAAAGTAACTGCAAGAGGTAATTTGGGCATTGGTCCTTCTCTGCAACAAAAATGAAGCCGCGACCGGAAGGACCGGCCTCATGGCATTTCAGCCTTATGATACCCTCTAGCACACTGCTTGGACAACGAAAGTTCGCCCCGCCTTAGTGCTCGCCGTGCACCAAGGCAGTTACCGCAGCTTCGAAAGCCTCCCGCTCGGCTTGACGTACAACTTCGGTAGGGGCCGCCGCTCGCGATTCGCAGTCAGCGATGGGGCAGCGCTCGCAGGTTTCGTTTACAATGCGAAAAGGCAGGGCCGGGTCGGCCAGAAAGCGGACCTGCGTGCGGAGGTTGTCGTCGCAGCGCAGGCCAACGGTTACGCTCAGGGCCGGCTGGGCGGGCGTGCCGGCGCGGGCCAGCGTGAAGCATACGTATTTATCATCGGTGCCAAAGTAGTGCGACTTCTGGGCGCCGGCTACCGTGACGGGAACCGCGGCGGTATCGGGCACGGGCCTCGTCCATGAGGCGCAGGCTTACCCAGCGGCGGCAGTAGTGCTCGCGCACCCCGACCTGGAGCAGGCCCGGCAGTTTGCCGAAGCCATTCATGCGCAGTACCCGGACAAATTGCTGCCTTACAACTGCTCGCCGTTATTTAACTGGGCCTCCAAACTGGGCGTGGCGCAGATGGAAACATTCCGCGAAGAGCTAGCCGCATTGGGCTATAAATTTCAGTTTATCACCCTGGCCGGCTTCCACTCCCTCAACACCGGCACGTTTGGGTTGGCGCAAGCCTACCGCCAGCGCGGCATGGCGGGATACTCTGAGCTGCAGGAGCGGGAATTTGCCCTTACCAAAGACGGTTATCAGGCCGTGAAGCACCAGTCCTTCGTAGGCACTGGCTACTTCGATGCCGTGCAAAACGTGGTAACCAGCAACCAAACCAGTACTTCGGCTCTGGTGGGCAGCACCGAAGAGTCCCAATTCTAGTTTGAACTGCAGTTCGCTAGAATTGCTCGGCATTTGAACCCGATTTTTTTAACATAGTCCTGAAACTATGTTTTCAAAAAAGAAAAGGCTGCCCAAATGGGCGGCCTTTTCTAAGCTAAATAATTGGCTTCAGAATTCGACTAATCCGAGCAATTCGACCAATCTGCGGTTCATGCAAACGGCTCGGCTATCAGGTCATAATCCTCCCCGTGGCGCGCCGCCGATTCGCGGAGCAACTCTTGTTGCCAGGGCCGCAGGGCCGCAGTCGCACCTTGTTCGATAATGTCAGCAATCAGCCGATTACTGAGCACCATGTTGGCCATGGTGGCGCCATGGTCGGTGACGAGGTGCTGTTTGAGCGCGTTGAGCAGCGTTTCGCGGGCTTCGGCGCGGCTTGCGGCAGCACCATTGAGCCGGCGACGGAACGGAAACTTGCGTTGCTCAGGCGGCAGCGGCCCTTCAGGCGCCAGGTCGGTAGTGCCAATGGCCAGCAGTTGCTCGGCATACGGCGAGCGTTTCAGCTCGGGATGCAAGCCGTTGGCCGTGCGCAGCTGGTTGGGGGTTTCGATGGGTTGGCGGGCCAGCTCGGCCAGTCGGTCGTTGCTGAGCACGTGGTAGGGGGGGCGGTCGAGCTGGCGGGCCACGGTGTCGCGCAGCATGTACAGCTCCCGGAAAACGGGCATTTCCTGGGGTGATATCTTGTATTTGGCCGCATTGCGCGACCACGGCCGCGGGTCGTCGCGGCCGTAGCGCACGGCTTCCAGGGCCAGGTTTTCCTGAGCGGCCCACTCGCTGCGGCCCAATTCGGCCAAGCGCAGGCTGAGGCGGTCAGTGAGCTCAAACAGGTACAGCACATCATTAGCAGCGTACTCCATTTGCGCATTGGTGAGGGGGCGCTTCAGCCAGTTAGACTTTTGTTCACCCTTGTCAACCTCAAACCCTAGTTCGGTCTGAATAAGACGGCCCAATGATATGTTGTTGTCTTCGGCAGCCAATAAGGTGAACTGTACACTGGTGTCGACGATGTTGCGGCAGTGAACGCCGAACACTTCGTCGAGGAGCAGGATGTCTGATTTGCACGAATGAAACACCTTGGCCACAGCGGGGTCGCGCAGGACTGCAAACAGCGGTTCGAGGTTCGCCGCCATGTCAGGCAGTGGCAAGGGGTCGATGATGTAGGCTTCCTGACCGTCGAATATTTGAATCAGCGCCAAATGACGGCCGTAGCGGTAACGCATGTCGTCAAATTCCAGGTCTATACCAATGCGCGGCAGGGTGGCAAAGTGGGCAGCCGCGGTGGCAATTGCTTCGGCCGTGGTGAGGTGATGTATCGTTGGCATTAAGACGGAAAACAAAGAAGCCGGCTCGGAGCGGCAGTGGTTAGCAATGGTAAAGGTAGGCATCTATAGCAAGCTCCGATAGATTGATAAGTATTAGCAATAAGGTCGGGTTATCAGAGGATGCAACTTCTGATTTATATTAAATAGACTTATATAATAATTATGGCAGCCGTGTATGTGAGAAAAAGATAAAACAAGTGATGTAATTACTTTCGCTTCTACATCATGAAAAGACAAGTCCTTTGTGTTATCTTGATGTTATTAGTCGCAGTGAAGCAACTCTGCGTAGAGCGCGTGTCATTTTAAACTTCTCACCATTCACTATTTCCATGAAGCACAAATTATTTACTCCCCTCAAGCTGTTTTCGCTGCTTGCATTATGCCTTTTCGCGGCTCCTGCCTGGGCTCAGCAAGTCGTAAACGGCCGCATTCTAAGCTCCGATGGCGGAGGCCTGCCTGGCGCAACGGTGCTCGAGCGCGGCACCACCAACGGCACCAGCACTAATGCGGATGGCGCTTTTACCCTGACGGTTCAGCCCAATGCCTCTTTGGTCATCAGTTCGGTGGGCTACACTGCCCAAACAGTAGCGGTGGGCGGCCAGTCGACCATCAATATAACGCTGGTTGCCGCTGCCACTGCGCTCTCCGAAGCCGTGGTAGTGGGCTACGGTACCCAGTCGCGGGCTGACCTAACTGGTTCAGTTTCGAGCCTATCGACTAAGGATATTGCCAATGCTCCTGTGCAAACCTTTGAGCAGGCCATTCAGGGCAAAGCTGCAGGGGTAGTTATTGAAAACTCAAGCGGCAAACTCGGCCAAGCCATTAAGGTAAGGGTGCGCGGTACTTCCTCCGTGAGTGGAGATACTCAGCCACTGTATGTTATCGATAACATTCCGGTTCAAACCGATAACTTCTCTTCGACCAGCGCCCCAACCAATCCGCTTGCCGACATCAACCCGAACGACATTGAGAGCATTACCATTTTGAAAGATGCGGCTGCTTCGGCAATCTATGGCTCCCGGGCTTCGAATGGCGTGGTCCTCATTACCACCAAGCGCGGCAAAGCCGGTGCTACCCGCTTCAACCTGGGCTACCAGCGGGGCACCAGCGAAGCCACGCGGCGCCGCGAATTCCTAAATGGCAGGGAATATGTGGAGCTGCTAACGGAAGCGTTGAAAAACTCAGGCCGCTCGGACGCTGCCAATGCCACCCGCCTCCGAAATTATGCGGGCGGTGTGGACGTCGACGCCAACTACGCTGTTGATACCGACTGGCAGGACCAGATTTTCCGCACTGGTAAGTTCAGCCAGTACGACCTGAATGCCAGTGGCGGTACCGATAAAACAAAATTCTTTCTCTCTGGGCAATACAACAACCAGGAAGGCATTCTGCGCGGCAATCAGCTCCAGCGCATCGCCTCCCGCTTGAACGTTGACCACCGGGCCACCGACCGTTTGGTGCTAGGCGTTAACGTTTCGCTCTCACGTACCCGCAACGACCGCCTCCCCAACGACAATGCTTTCAGCAATCCCATGCAGGCGGTTGCCTTAGCGCCCATCACCCCCGCAACTGACCCGCGCACCGGCCTAACTAGCGGAGCGCTGGACTTGGCTACGGGCAACCCTAACTCCAACTTTCCCTTCTATTATAACCCCCTGCTGGGGCTGGAACCGAACGGGGCTACGTACGTGGCCATCAACTACCGTGCGCTGGGCAATGTGTTTGCGCAGCTTGACATTTTGCCCGGTCTCTCCTTTCGCTCGGAGCTAGGGCTCGACCTGCTTAATCAGGACGAAGACCAGTACCTGGGGCGGGTAACGTCGCGCAACTCAGGGCCGACCAACGGCTTTGGCTTCAGCGCCCACACCACCAGCGGCCGTTATATTACTAACAACTTCTTCACCTACAGCAAAGTACTTGCCGAGCAACACTCTATTGAAGCCACGCTGGGCACGGCTTACGAAGAGCGGCAGTCCAACTACCGCAGCGTAACCGGAACGCAGTTTGCCAGCGATGCTTTCCGCACCATCGTCAACGCCGCCACGTTCACGTCCGGCAATTCATCCGGCACCGGCAATTCCTTGCTGTCTTACTTTGCCCGCCTCAACTATTCCTTTGGAGGGCGTTATTTGCTGGGCCTGAGCAGCCGCATTGATGGCTCCTCGCGTTTTGGTAGTAACAACCGCTACGGATTTTTCCCTGCGGCCTCCCTCGGATGGGTGGTTACCGAAGAAAGCTTTTTAAAAGACCAGCAGGTGCTGACATTCCTGAAGCCCCGCGTCAGCATTGGGCGTACCGGCAACCAAGGTTTTCCGGATTTTGCCCCTCGTAGCCTCTTTACCGGCACCTCTGGCTACGTGGGTATTCCCGGCCAGAGACCGTTGCAAATCGGCAACCCCAACCTGAAATGGGAGTCCACGACCCAGGCCGACGCCGGATTGGAGCTTGGCTTTTTCGGTGGCCGCATTAGCGGGGAAGTAGACGTGTACTTGAAGCGCACAACCGACCTGGCATTGAACGCACCGGTACCGGGCACCTCGGGCTTCACCAGTCAGTTCCAAAACGTGGGCAACCTAGAAAACAAAGGCATTGAGTTTGCCTTGAACACGCAAAATTTCGTCGGCGATTTCACCTGGAATACGTCTTTCAACGCCGCGCGCAACTACAACAAAGTTACTTTTCTGCAGGGCCAGCCCATCTTGGGCAGCTTCCTCAACCGTGCGCAGGAGGGCTTCCCAATCGGAACCTTCTTTGGCGCCGAATACGCTGGTGTTGACCCCAACAATGGCAATGCGCTGTATCACCTCAACAGGGCCAATGACGACAACACCGGTACTGGCAGCATCGACCACAGCACTGGCACTACCGACGACATCAACCTGGCGCAGCTCGTGCCAGTGGGCGACCCCAATGCCAAGTGGACGGGCGGCATCACCAACACCTTTACCTTTAAAGGCATCGACTTGAGTGCCACGCTTATTGGCGTTTTCGGAAACAAGATTTACGACGGCGGCGGGCAGTACTACTCGGCGGCTTTCAACAACGGTCCCGATAACCAGACCCGGGACCAGTTGCGTCGGTGGCAAAAGCCCGGCGACAACACGGATGTGCCCAAGGCTAGCTACCTCAGTGGCAACGGCACCGGCAACTCCTCGCGCTTTGTGCGGGATGGGTCCTATGGCCGGCTACGTACCCTAACCTTGGGTTACAACCTGCCTTCGGCTTTGGTGAAAAAGGCTTACCTGCAATCGGCCCGTTTTTATGTGCAAGGGCTTAACCTCATAACCTTTACCAAATACCAAGGGTGGGACCCCGAGGTGAATACCGATTACCTCGCCGGCAGCGCAACGCAAAGCAACATCAACCAAGGAATTGATTTTTACACGGCTCCCCAGCCCCGCACCCTCACGTTTGGGGTCAACATCGGCCTATAGGGTAGCGCGCTGCGGCCTTGGTAATTCTTTATCTCGTAAATCTTCAAACCATGAAAAAGTCTTTGTATGCACTAGCAGCGGCCCTGTTTCTGGCAGGCTCCCTCACTAGTTGCGATAAGAAGCTCGATATTGAGCCAATAAATAACGTTGATGCCGAAAAGGCGCTGCAGACGTCAAACGACGTAGAAGCCGCCTTGGTGGGGGCCTACACCGGCATGCAGAATGTGGAAGCCTACGGCGGCTACATTCAACTCATGTCGGACCTGCTGGCCGACAACGGCGAAGTCGACTTCATCGGCACCTTTGTTCAGCCCAACCAAATAATTCGGAAGGCTATTCAGAGGGACAACTCGTTTGTGCAGGTTATCTGGACCAACGCTTATAGCGTTATTAACCGCACAAACAACGTACTGGCTAATCTGGACAAACTGGATACCCAAGCTAAAAAGGACCGGGTTGAGGGAGAAGCCAAATTCATTCGAGGTGCTATGTACTTCGAATTAGTGCGGTTGTACGCCAAGGATTGGAGCGATGGCTCTCCAACGACTAACCCCGGCGTGCCGCTGGTGCTTACGCCTACCCTCGCACTTGATGCTTCTGCCCAGGTGCGGCGCAACACGGTGGCTGAGGTCTACGCTCATGTAATCAGCGACTTAACCACGGCAGAAACCAAAATGAGAACCACGTCCTCGGCGGGCGCTTTTTTTGCCAACACCAACGCGGCCTCAGGCATGTTATCCCGGGTATACTTGCAGCAAGGGCGGTTTGCCGAAACCGCTGCGGCCGCCACCCGCGCTATCGGTCGTTATGTGCTCAATCCGAGCTACGTCGACGAGTTTTTCTCAGGAGCGGATTTGCTGCCAAACTCCAGCGAGGACATTTTTGCCATTCAGGTTTCTGCCCAAAGCGGGCAAAACGAGCTTAATACCTTCTACTCTTCTGACCGCCGCGCTGAGATTTTGGTTAACGATAAGCACATCAACCAATACGAGCCTAATGATGAGCGGCTCGATTTGTTCTCGGTGCTGAGCGGTGATAGATATAGCAACAAATACGATGCGCTCTATGGCAACATCAAGGTGATGCGCGTAGCTGAAATGTACCTCACGCGCGCCGAGGCTAATTTCCGCAACGGCACAGCGGTGGGCGCCACTCCTTTGGCCGATGTGAACCGGGTGCGTGCCCGGGTAGGGCTGGCTCCGTTGACGACCCTCACGCTCCCCGCTATTCTGCGGGAGCGTAAGCTGGAGCTGGCCTTCGAAGGTTTTCGCCTAAGCGATGTTAAGCGCAATAAGGAGTCAGTAACCGACCCCTCGGGCACGGTGCTTCCCTGGAACTCCCCCCGCCTGATTTTCCCAATACCCCTACGTGAAATCAACGTCAACCCGAATCTGACCCAGAACGAAGGATATCAATAAACGCCGTACGAGTTGTTCTCCAAGGTCTTAAAACAAAGGTCCCAGCTAATGCCGGGACCTTTGTTTTTATATAAAACCTGTTGCTAAAGACTTGGCGGTGTCTTCTGGTCGGCGCCACGGCCAACTATTCCCTCTATCTATTCGGGTAGGCACTTACTATGCCTTCGTGCCAACCGCGACAACATTGATATTCGTTATTCTTCGTTGTCGCTGAAATCAAGGGTTCGGGCCACGTCAACGGCTTCCTGAGCTATGTCTTCGAGCAACTCCGGTGCGTCGGCATCGAGGGTACGGCCGAAAAGGTTAAGCAATTCTTCTCCTTGTTCGTTCACGTACAGGTTTTCATAAAGCCGGTCGAATAGCTTGGCTTCGCGGCCCACAATGCGGTCAATGGCTTCCGGCGAGCGAGCTTCGCTCAGGGCACGGTGCAGTACATCGAGCACTTGGCGGCTTTCGTCGTGGTCGCCAAGCTCCGATACCAACTTAAGCAGGCTCATGGCCACACCGAGGCGCACTTGTTCGAAGCGGAAAGGCCGTTCGGCAGGCTTGGCAATACGCAATTGGTCGTAGGCCTGCAGAGTAGTGGGAGTGAGGTAATACTTCACATCGTTGGGAGCAGTGAAGGCCAGGTGCAGGAGCTGTTCGTAAGGAGTCATGAGGGAGAACTAACATGGAGGCCGTAACATGACGTGGAGCGGCGCGTAACCAAATAAGCCGAAAGGTACGGGTTGTTGATAAGGTCCTGCGCTATTTGTGGCTTTGTCGGATGATTTATACGTTCACTTTTCATTTACTTTTCCAATGACTCACAAAAACAAATGGCTGCTGTTTGCTCCGCTGGGCTTGCTCACTATCGGTACGGGTGCCTGCCTGATACAGTGGGCTGGTAATCTTAAGGAGCAGCAGGTTCCCACCTCAAAATGGGTAGCCGCGGGCACCGGAGCGCTGGTCGTGTTCAATGCCGGCATTAGTTTGTTCGGGCGCGGCGTGTTGGAGAGAATGCGGCACGAGCTTCACGAGAAGCAGGCATAAGAACGAGCTATTGGCTTCTTCTCTACGGGCCAATAATTCGAGTCGTCTATCCTGACCCAACAAAATGCATTAAGAGGGTGCAGAGAATGAGATTAAATGCCAGAACCAAAAAGCCCCAACTGGAAAGTCGGGGCCTTTTTGGTTCTGGCATTTGAGCACTGTCTACTCAGTTTTTTCTTCAAGCTTGCTTGTGCCTTCCTTGGCAGCGTTGCTGGTTTTATAAGCGCCACGCTTCACGACGCGCGTCGTTTTTTTAGCGCCTTTTTTCACTACGCTACCGGTTTTTTTTGCACCGCGCTTTATGGCGCTGCCAGTTTTGCCAGCCACGTTGCCAGCGGCATCCTTGGTATTATCAAGGGCAGCGCCAACATTAGTTTTACCGGTTTTAGTGGTGGTCTTTACTGTGCCATTATCGCGAACCTCTACTTCAGTTTTCGGATTGGCAGGCGTGATATCTTGAGCGTTGGCAGCAGTGGTGGCGAGAGCCAGGCCAGCGAGCAACAAAAGTGACTTTTTCATGAGGAGGGTATTTATTAAAGGAAAGTAGGGCTTGTACGCATCACTGGGGCAGATGTTTTGAACCCGGTGTATGAGCTTATGGTACTTACTCTATTACCGTGCCAGGCAGGAGCAGCGAACTGTCGCCGTAGCTCAGGAACCGATAGCCCTCTGCCAAAGCATGGTCGTACAAAGTGCGCCACTCTGGTCCCATTAGTGCCGCCACCAGTAGCAGCAGGGTGCTTTCGGGCTGATGAAAATTGGTAATCAAGCCATCGACCAGCCGAAACTTGTAGCCCGGTGCAATAAGCAGGCGGGTGCTGGCCTGCAAGGTGTCTGTTTGCGTGGCTGCAAGGTGCTGAAGCAGCGCCTCGAGGGCCATTTCGGCGCTGATGCTGGCAGCGGGCTCGGCCATGTCGTAAGGTTGCCACTGCGTTACCCGCAACTCGCCAGCTTCCGGTTTGGCAGTGGCCTCAGCCGGCTGAAGGAGCCCCACGCCCAGCCAATACAAGCTTTCAAGTGTGCGCAAGCTGGTGGTTCCTACCGCCAGCACCGGGCGCGGACGATGGGCCAAGAGCTGACGTAGTAATGCCGCCGAAACCAAAATGGGCTCCGTGTGCATGGGGTGGTCAGCCATGTGCTCGGCCTTCACCGGCTGGAAAGTGCCAGCCCCGACGTGTAGCGTCACATGGCCTGTCGAAAACCCCTTCTGCTGCAGCTCGGCCAAGAGCTCAGGCGTGAAGTGCAGGCCGGCCGTAGGCGCGGCCACGGCGCCTTCGGTCGCCGCATACACGGTTTGGTAGCGGACGGCATCGGTGGGCGTATCGAGCCGGCCCAGGTAGGGGGGGAGGGGTAGGTGCCCGCCCGCGCGGAGCACCTCCGCAAAGGGCAGCGCTGCCGGCTCCCAGCGAAAATTGATGAGGGCAGTGCCGGCTTCCTGGGTCTGGCGCTCGGCCCATAAGCTGGCTAGTTGCCCATCCGCTGTCTCAAATTCCAAGGTCACGGGGCCTTCTTTCCAACGGCGGCCATTGCCCACCAAGCAGCGCCACGTGCAGTGGCCCGTTTGCTGCAAGGCCAGTTCCAGGGTGCGGTGCGGGGCCACGGGCTCCAGACAAAACAGCTCCACCTGCCCGCCGGTAGGCCGCCGGGCAAGTAGCCGAGCCCGCACCACACGGGTATCGTTAAAAACTAGCAACGCGCCCGGAGGCAGTTCCTGGGGCAGGTCCCGGAAATGTTTGTCTGTAATCTTGCCGTTTCTGCTCACCAAAAGCCGGCTCGCGGCACGGTCCGGCAAGGGTTCGGGGGCGATGCGCTCGGCGGGTAGCGGGTAAGTAAAGTCGTGGATGGAAAGGTGGCGGGGGTGGGCACTCATACCCACAAAGGTCGGAAAAGTAGCGCAAGCTTTAGCCCGTACCGTCCCGGTGCCTAACCAAAATAACTTCAGTTCGGCCGTCGAAAGAAAAGTAAATGCTGCTGCGGCAGCGTTTCTATAGTTTCGGCCAGCTCCAGGCCTATGGCAGCCATCTCCTTTTGCGCCTGCTCCACCGTCATTTTATGTATGCGCTTGATGGGCACGTTCGGGTCTTCGGCACGGTACTCTACCAGCGCCAAGCGGCCCGTGCCGGGACGAAGCGCCCGCCGAATGGCACGACCCATTTCGCGCGGGTGGTCAAACTCGTGGTAGGCATCCACAATAAGAATCAAGTCCAGGCTGTCGGCGGGCAGGGCGGGGCTGGTAGTGTTGCCCAGCACCGGCCGCACGTTCATAACGTTGAATTTGCGCCGGTTGGCCTTTAGCGAGGCAATCATTTCCGGCTGAATATCCACCGCAAGAACTTGGCCTTGCGGCACTTTTTTAGCTAGCTGAAATGCGAAGAACCCGGTGCCTGCACCTATATCTGCCACCACATCAGTAGGTTTCAGTTTGAGCGCGTTGATTAGAATGTCGGTGCCCTCTTCTTGCCGGCGGCCGCTGCGCTCGAGCCAGCTCGAGCCCTCGTGGCCCATTACGTGGGCTATTTGGCGGCCCATGTAGTACTTGCCAATTCCGTTTAAGTCACGGGGAGGGGCTATCTCATAGCCGCTGGTGTCGGCTCCCACCTGAGCTTGCAGGCGCCGTTCAGCACTGGCTGAAGGCCTAGTTTCGGCCGGCAGTTGAGTGCAGCCAAAAGCCAGAAGGCCCGCGCTGGTGCACGGAGCCAGCACCAGTAAAAGCTGTTGCCAAGATGAAAAACAATACCTCATACAGTTCGCAAGTAAGCACATTTGGCTCTTCCAACAGCAATGGCGGAGAGAGCGTTCAGCCAATGTTTGGCCCAACTTTTTCGGATTCATAAACATCCTTAAAGTGATATGGACACATCCTTAAGTAAACAAAAAGTGCACAGAAGGCACCCATGTTGCTTTTTGTTCGTAGAACGAAGAGTTACTCATTCTCATATACCCATTACCCATGAAGAACACTTTTTCTCCCTTCGCCAAGCTAATTGCTATAGCTGCCTGCGCTTTATCGTTAGGTAGCTGTAATCGTGCCGAATACGCCATGCTACCCAAGAGCGGGTCGTACCACGGCGTAAGCCGCGCTGCCACGCCAGTTCCCGCCCCGGCTCAGCGCAGTGTTGTTCAAGAAGCTTCGGCTTCTGTTGAAGCGGTGGCTCAAGAAACGGTTGCTGCTCCCCGTGAGTCTGCTAAGTCCGTTGCCGTGGCCGCTCCTGCTGTAGCTGCAAAGAAAGTTGCCGCTGCCTCCACCGCCCCGGCAACTGCCAGCGCCGACGAAGCCGCTACTGCTGCTACCGTTGCAACGCTGCCCCAGGCCACGCGCAAGCTAACCCGGGTACAGAAATTTGCAGCCTCGCGTGTTGGCCGTATCGCGAGCGAAGTGGCCGGCATCAGCCAATTCAAGCGTTCGATGGAAACGGCCAAAGCTGAGAAAATCGGTGGTAACCTCCGCACCGGTATCATCTTACTGCTGGTTGGCTTGCTGATTACACTGCTTTCGGGCGTTAGCCGCTTGTTCGGTATTGTCGGTACCATCATTGCAGTTATCGGCTTGATATTTATTGTACTGTGGTTGCTTGATGCTTTGTAGGAAGCATTTAGCACCAAAAAAGGCCCGCTCGTACATCGAGCGGGCCTTTTTTGTTTCCGACCCTTCGGCAGCTACATCGGGTCAACGTCAGCTACCAAACGTGCCTGCTTGAACTCCTTCTGGTCTTTCACCACATCCATGGCTGCGCAAATTTGTTCCTTAGCCCATTTCAGGGCTGTATGTGCCCGGTCAAGCTTAATAGTGATTTCCTGCAGGTAGAAGTTGCGGATGCGGAAGATGTAAGGAGCCTCGGGGCCCAGCACTGCTGCCCGGCCCAGCCGGTCAACCAGTTCCTGGGTCAGCAGAATGGCAGCCTGCTCGCCCAAGCCCTGCTCCATATGCTTCACCGTCATTTTGATAACACGCATGAAGGGCGGGTAGCCGTGCTCGTGCCGCTGCATGATTTCGTAGTTGTAGAACTCCGCATAGTCGTTGCGAATCACTTTATCGAAAATCACCTGCGTCGGGTCAGAAGTCTGGATAATGACCTTGCCCTTCTTGCCCTTGCGGCCGGCTCGTCCGCTCACCTGCACAAACATCTGGTAGGCCCGCTCGTGGGCCCGGAAGTCGGGGTAGTGGATAATGCTGTCGGCGTTGATGATGCCTACTAGGCTCACGTTGGCAAAGTCCAGCCCTTTGGTCACCATCTGGGTGCCTACCAGCACGTTGGTGTTTTGCTTTTCGAAGTCGGCAATAATTTGCTGGTAGCTGTTTTTGGCCCGCGTTGTGTCCAGGTCCATCCGTTGAATGTTGGCCTGGGGAAGCATGATTTTGAGGTCATCCTCAATTTTCTCCGTGCCGAAGCCCTGGGTTTTCACGGCCCGGGAGCCACAGGCCGGGCATTTGGTCACCATGGAGTCGTGGTAGCCGCAGTAGTGGCAGCGCAGCTCGTGGCTGTGCTTGTGGTAGCTTAGGCTCACGGCGCAGTTGGTGCACTTAGGAATCCAGCCGCAGTCTTGGCAGGCCACTACGGGCGCGTAGCCCCGCCGGTTCTGGAACAGGATAACCTGCTCTTGCGCGCCCAGCTTGCGTTCAATCTCCCCCAGCAAATCGGCTGTGAAGTGATTGTGCATGGTCTTTTTCTCGCGGGCCTTGCGCGTATCTACCAGCTCAATGTCGGGCATGCCGGCTTCGCCAAAGCGCTTGGTGAGCGACACCAGCCCGTAGCGCCCCTGCTTGGCCTGGTAGTAAGTTTCCACGGCCGGCGTTGCCGAGCCCAACAGGGTTTTGGCCCCCTGGAAATTGGCCATCATCAGGGCTACTTCGCGGGCATTGTAGCGCGGGGCCGGCTCGTACTGCTTGTATGACGATTCGTGCTCCTCGTCCACGATAATCAGCGCGAGGTTGTCGAACGGCAAGAACACCGCCGAGCGCACCCCTACCACCACCTGAAACCGGCCCGAAAGCACGCCATTCCATACTTCCACCCGCTCGTTGTCCGAAAACTTGGAGTGGTACACGCCCAGCCGCGAGCCGAATACGCGCAGCAGCCGGCCCACAATTTGGGCCGTGAGGGCAATTTCGGGCAACAGGTACAGCACTTGGTCGCCGCCATCGAGCGCCTTGCGGATGAGGTCGATGTAAATCTCCGTTTTGCCGGCGCCCGTCACGCCGTGCAGCAGCGCAATGTCCTTCTCGGCGAAGTGCGTCATGATTTCATCACGCGCCGTAGTCTGAGCCTCCGTGAGCGTAAAATGCAGCTTGGCCGTGGGTTCGTCCTCCAAGGGAAAGCGCGAGACAATGACATCGAACTGCTCCAGAACGCCGTTTTTAATAAGCGTATTCACCGCCGATGCCGACAGATGCGGGCTGCTGGTCAGGGCTGCTTTCTCAATTCCGTTCTGGTTGGAATACTCATTCTGGTACACCGGCACGCGCTGCATGTACTTCATCAGCACATCCAACTGCTTAGGCTTGCTGGACAAAGTGCCGAATAACTGCTCAATCGACGCCTCCGAAACGAAATGGTGCGCCAGCCGCACCTTCTTCACCACTTTGGGCGAGTACTTGTCGGCCGTGTGCTCAAAAAGAAAGATGACGTCCTTGTGCATCAAGGATTTTATCACCTTATGGAAAGAAGTAATGCCCAGTAAGTCGCCAACTTCGGTAAAAGTCAGGGCTTTGCCTTCTTCCGTAGTGCCCAGCGCCTCCACAATCTGCTCTTCCTGCGGGCTAAGCGGGTACTCGTTATCCTCCCGCGAAAAGGCCGGATGCAGCTGTATGCGCGACTCCGAGCTTAGCTTCAGGGCCGAAGGCAGCGCCGCGTTTATCACCTCGCCGATGGTGCACATGTAATAGTCGGCCATCCAGCGAAACAGCTTCAGCTGCGGCTGGGTCACTACGGGTGCATCGTCGATGAATTCGAGGATGTATTTGGCCTGGTATTCTTTGGGTGCGTTCTCGTGCACGGCCGCCACAATGCAGCTAAGCGTCTTTTTGGCTCCAAATTGAACAATCACCCGCCCCCCAATCACCACATTGTCGTTCAGCTCATACGGCACCCGATAGGTGTAGAGCCGTGGCAAGGGCAGGGGGAGAATAACGTCGGCAAATAACGTAACCCGGTCGGCCGCCGGGGCCGATGAGGGAGAAATAAAATCAAGAGCGAGACTCAAAATAGCAATAGGGTAGGGGGCGGATAGTAAAGATAACAGGACGGTAGCGCCCGCCTACGCCTAGGCGCTACAAGGCGGCCAGCGCTTCAGCAACGCTATATACCGGCGCTAAACAGGCCTTATTTCGGCAGATATGCACCGCGGTGCGCCCAGCAGCGTCGGGCTTTAAATGCTTTAGCAGCGGCAACTCCGAACGTTCTTCGGTGCCAGCAATGACTGTATCAAACAAAAAATGCCGGCTAAGTTCTTCCCGGAAAGTATCGGCCTCCGGACCGATGATGGCAATTTCGGCGCCCGGCCGCAGCAGCGCCGCGTACAGCGAAGCCCAATTGGTGAGGTGCTGCGGTTCCTTTACCACCAAGGGTCGCACCTGAGCCAGCATATCGGCGGCCAAGTCCACATAGCGGGCATTTTCGAGGTGGCGGCCCAAGCGGCGCAGGTTGTGCGCCATCACGGAGTTTGACGCGGGTATTACGTTGTCAAACAACTCCTTTTTGCGCGCAATAAGCGGCTCGGCGCTGCTATCGGTGTAGAAAAACTGGGCCTCGGCAGGGTCAAAGAAATTGCAGAGCACGTATTCCGTCAATTGCTCGGCTTCCCGCAGCCACGTTTCCCCAAAGCTCACCTCGTACAGGCTGATGTAGGCCTGGATAACCAGCGCGTAGTCTTCCAGAAAGCCGCTAATGCTGGGGCGCCCTTTTTTGCAGGTGCGATACAAGCGCTGGCCGTCGCGCAGGTTGGTTTGAATGAACCGGGCGTTGCGTTCCGCGACCACCAGAAATTCTGGCTCCGCGTAGGCGCGGTAGGCATCGGTGAGGCCCTGTAGCAGAAGGGCATTCCAGCCGGTGAGGATTTTGTTGTCCAGTCCGGGGCGGACGCGGGTGGCCCGTGCGGCCATTATTTTCTGCTTCCAGCCCGCCACCAGCTCCGGCACCACACCCGGAGCCAGTTCGTGGGCAGCAGCAAAGGCCTCGTCGGTTTGGGTGCGGTGTAGAATGTTGCGTCCGTGTTCCCAGTTTCCCACTGCCGTGCAATTGTAGTAGTCGGAAAACAGCGGCTCCTCTTCCCCAATAATCTCACGCAGTTCGTCCTTGGTAAAGACGTAAAACTTTCCTTCCTCGCCCTCACTATCCGCATCGAGCGAGGAATAGAAGCCGCCCTCGGCATTGGTCAGCTCCAAGCGGATGAATTCCACGGTGTCGTACACCACTTCTCGAAACAGCTCTTCCTGAGTCACCTGAAAGGCTTCGCTGTAGAGGCTAATCAGTTGCCCGTTGTCGTACAGCATTTTCTCAAAGTGCGGGGCCAGCCATTCAGCATCCACCGAATAGCGAGCGAAGCCGCCGTGCGCCTGGTCGTAAATACCGCCCCAGGCCATTCCGCGCAACGTTAACACGGTTTGGTGCAGCAGCACCTGGCTGCCGCTGATGGCATACGCCCGCAATGCAAAACGCCAGATGCTTGGCATTGGGAATTTGGGCTCCCGGTTCATGCCGCCCCGCGCCCGGTCAAATTTTACCCTCAGGTTATAAGCCAGTAGCTTAAATTCTTCGTCCGAGACCTCAGCCGCATCAGCAGCTACAGGACTTGTGCCAATAATGTCAATAGATTGGTTGCCAGTAGTGGCCCTTGAAGAGGCGCTGCTTTGTCCTTTATACTTCTGCAACTCACTCGTGCCTATCACCTCCATAAACCGCTCCGCCGACTGCTCCAGCTCGGCGCGGTGCTCACCGGCATAGGCCTCGCCAATATTCTCAAGCAGCTTTACCCAGTTTCCCTTCGAGAAATAGGTGCCTCCATAAAATGGTTTGGCATCTGCCGTCAGAAATGCATTGAGCGGCCAGCCGCCTTGCAGGCCCATGGCGTGCAGGGCATCCATGTAAATATGGTCCACATCGGGCCGCTCCTCCCGGTCTACTTTAATGCAGATGAAGTGCGCATTCATCACCGCGGCCACAGCTTCATTTTCAAACGATTCGCGCTCCATCACGTGGCACCAATGGCACGCCGCGTACCCAATGCTCACCAGAATGGGTTTTTGCTCGGCCTGAGCGCGGTTCAGCGCTTCGGGTCCCCACGGGTACCAGTCCACTGGGTTATGCGCGTGCTGCTGCAGGTAAGGGCTGGTTTCCTGGGCGAGGCGGTTGGTCGATTGCGGAGCTAAGGCCATAGCGGGAGTGTAGGAGAGGTGCCGAAACACCAAACCCGGCAACAGAGGCCGGGTTTGGAAGATAGTTGAGCAGTTTCACTTAAGCCGGCTTTGCCGGTTTTCGGGGAGCTTTGGGTTTAGGTGCTGCCGGTTTTGGAGCCGCTGCCTTGGGCTTGGCCGTAGCCTTTGGTTTTGCCGCAGAAGTTGTCTTTTTGGCGGGAGCCGCTTTCTTGGCAGGTGCTTTAGGTGCTGCAGGCTCTGGCGTCGGCTCGGATGCTGCCTCAGGCTTTGGCGGTGGCGTCGCGTTAGCCCTAGGAGCTGCTTTCTTTGGCGCAGCAGCCTTTTTCGGAGCTGCTGCTTTCCGTGCAGAGGGGGCTTTTACCGGGGCTGCAGGCTCGGCGGTGGGCTCAATCAAAGTAGCTGAAGAGCCCATCATGCGGCCCGCTGCCACTTGGGTACGAAGTTGGAGCGCATCCGGCACCGGAATAACGGGGGTATCCACGGCAGGCTTTTCAGCCCGGGCACCACTAACGGCCCGCTTGGCTCGGTTGGAGCGTCGAGTAGGGGCAGCAACCGGCTCTGCCTGTGTAGAAGGGGCTTCTGCCGCGTTAGCATCTGGTTGCGCTGGTGTATCTATGGGTTCAGAAACCAACTCGGGTTGATTTCTGCTCCGGTTGCGGTCGCGGGCGGACCTGGCATTGGGTTCATCGTTGCTGGCGCGCTGTTCGGCGCTGCCGGTCGCAACGCTTCGAGGAACCTCAGAGGGCAGTGCAGCATCTGGGGGCGCAGCTTCGGGTTGGCCGGCAGGTGCATTGTTTTTTCTGCCCCTGTTGCGCTGGTTGCGCTGGTTCGGGGTTATGCCTGTCGGCTCATTCACTGCTGCATCAGCGCTTCCTGCTGATACTTCTACGGATGCTGAGGCCATTTCCGAAGCCGGAGCTTGGATATCAACATTGGAAACCGCTTCGGCAGGCGGCGTTTCAGCAGGCGGCGCAAACAATGCTACACGCGGCACCCGGCCCGACTCGTTGCGGCGTTCTCCCCGCTTCACTGGGACAGATTTAGCGATGACCGAAGACTTCTTGCCTTCCGATTGGCTGTCCTGATTTGGCATGGCCGCGTCATCCTCGGCCGCATCGTCCATTACTTCAGGCAAATCAGCTGACTCATTCTCAGAATTAATCTCTCCAGCGGCCATGCGCAGGGCATTTTTGCGGGCTGTGCGTTTAGCACCACCCCGCGAACGCCGCTTCTTCTTTTTTACCGGCTCTTGGTCACCAGCAATAATGCCCTGGCCCGAAGCGGTGGAAGCTGTTTGCTCCAGTAGCAGTTCAGCTGCCCCCAACTCAGTTGGAATAAGCACCACGGGTGTAGCCGACATAGTGACTTCATCTTGCTCATCTGCCGAAGCTCCTGCTGCTTGGAACTGCTCATTCTCTGCCGGAATCTGCTGTTGGCCTTTGCCACGTCCATCGCGACGGCTATGCTCCGGCCGGCCCGAGCGAGCGGCCCGCTGCGCCCGGAACTCCTCCGGCGATAAGCGGGGAGGACGCCCGTCGGCAGCAGCAGCAAGCGGCGCCGATGGCGGCATAGCCTCTTCCGCCGCAACAGTTGCCGCGTAATCACCAATGTCAATGCGCTCCTCGTCATCCTCCGGAATAGCTTCCGGCTCGGGTTCCTTTAGTACCGGCAACGCCATGATTTTAGCACGTACCTCGTTCAACTCGGCTTCCACACCTACTTTGCGCAAGCTGAGCTGCTCCAGCTTCTCCATGGTGTTTACCAAAAACTGGCGATGCTCGGGCGCGCCCTCGTGCAGGGGCCGGTGTCCCAGCGACTGCCGCACCGCTGCCCACTCCTTGCGGAAGCGGCCGAAATCCGCATCGAAGTACGTCCGGGCAAATTTGTCCCAGATGTAATCTTCCGCCACTTCCGACGGATGCAACATATCCGAAGCGTAGAAGCGGTAGTCCCGCAAGTCATCCATCAGCAGCTCATAGGCTGGGAAGTAGGCCACGCCCGGCAGCAAGTCGCTCACTATATGAGTAGCCACCCGAAGCACCGACTTGCTCACCGAATTTAACGGTAAGGTGTCCTTAAGATGTCGCACCGGGCTCACTGTAAGCACAAACCGCAAGCCTGGGTTGATGCGTCGCAGGTAAGCATGCGTTTCAGCAAGGCCATTGATGATTTCATCCGGCGTCAGCAGCTCTTTTACAAACAAGTCGGCGGGCTGCTTATGGCAGTTGTTCACCAGCTCACCAGTCTCGCGAAGGCGATAAGTCCAGGCTGTGCCCAGCGTGAGGAGCACCACATCGGCCTGCCGCAGGAATTCTCCCGTGCGGCGCACCAATTCCTGAATGCGCTGGAGTAAGTCCACCGGCGAATCGGCGCCAATGCTGCCATGCAAGTCGTAGCTCTGCCAGCGCCCCCGCGCTTGCACTAGGTGCTGTTGCCAGTCCACTTCCTCGCCCGCCGCCGCGCGCAGCAGCCGGGCCAGTGCCAGCGGCTGAAACACTGTCCCAAATGGGTTTACTAGTGCTTCTACCTTATTAGTGGCTAGGCGCGAGCCAATGCTATCGGCAAAGCACGAGCCCATGGTTAGGACTCTTGCGTTGCGGGTAAGCTGGTCGGTAGCCGGAGCAATGGGGATTTCGGTTCTAAACATCGAAGCAAAAATAGCCCTTAACCTGTATTTCAGGCTGAGGGGTAATAAAAAAGCCCTGCCAGAAGGCAGGGCTTTTTCAATTGTTGTTGAGCACTAACTACTCAGCTACAACGCGGAAGTTAATCGTCTGTTTAACTTCTTTGTGCAGGTTAGCAGTAGCAGTGTAGTCGCCAGCAGCCGAAGGCTCCTGGTCGAACGACAAGCGCTTGCGGTCTACGTCAACACCTTTTGCCTTCAGCGCTTCAGCCAATTGCAGGGTGGTAACGCGGCCGAAGATTTTGCCACTCTCGCCCACTTTGGCGCGGATTTCCAAGAATGCGTCACCGATTTGGTCAGCAATAGCTTGGGCGTCGCCCTTGATTTTGTCAGCTTTGTGAGCCGCTTGGCGCACGTTCTCAGCCGTAATTTTCTTGTTGGTTTTGTCGGCCAGCATAGCCAAACCCTGTGGCAACAAGAAGTTGCGACCGTAGCCCGATTTTACGGTCACGATATCGTTCTTGTAGCCGAGGCCCTTAACGTCGTCTTTGAGGATGATTTCCATGTCTTGGAGAAATTCTGAATCCTGAATTCTGATTGCTTCCGTGGCCAAAGCCCCGCCAACACTTAAAATTCAGCACTCAACATTCAAAATTTATTTCAGAGCGTCGGCTACGTAAGGCATCAAAGCCAAGTGGCGGGCCTTAGCAATGGCCTGAGTCACTTTGCGCTGAAACTTCAGGCTGGTGCCGGTGAGGCGCCGGGGCAGCACGCGGCCCTGCTCGTTCACGAACTTCAGCAGGAAGTTCGGGTCTTTGTAGTCCACGTACTTAATGCCGTTCTTCTTGAAGCGGCAGTATTTCTTGCGGGTGTCCTGCGGCTTGTTCATAGCCGACCGGTCGTTGTTCCGGTTGAATGCGGGAGTTGCCATGTTACTACTGGGTTATTGGGCTACGGCTTCGGTTTCTTTTGCAGCCTTTTGCAGGTTCATCTCGCCGTTGCGGCGACGGTTGTTATAGTCCACAGCATGCTTATCGAGCACGGTGGTCAAAAACCGGATGATGCGCTCGTCGCGGCGGAAAGCCAGCTCTAGCACGTCAACAATGTTGCCTTCTCCAGTGTACGACAGGCAGTAGTAGTAGCCTGTGGTTTTCTTCTGAATCGGATAAGCCAGCTTGCGCAGGCCCCAGGCTTCAGTGGACAAAATGGCGGCGCTATTTTCCTTAAGCACCTGGGTGAACTTCTCGACCGTCTCTTGCACCTGGCTCTCGTTCAACACGGGAGTTACGATGAAGACCGTCTCGTAATTTCTTACTTCCATTACGACGGGGTGAAAATTTGGGGGTGAAAAAATTTGATTGGGGCGCAAAGGTACTGACTTTCCGGTAGATTGCCAAGGATGTCTTAGCCATACTTTAGTACAACATCAGTAAGAGGAGGCCAACAGTTCCGCTTAACTGTCCTTAGTTATATATTACAACACTATACCATGATACTTTTTACTGAAGAATACAGAGTAAAAATTTTCTCAAGTTATTTGCCTGCGGCGTAACAAAATATAATGTTCCGGAGTTGTAATTCAGCATATTAAGTACAAATTAATGCCTATATTACAGAGGCGGGCAGTAGCCATCCTTATAATTAGGCTACTGAGGAGATAAATGATTGTAGGCACGGGAGAAGAGCGGATAAAGGGCCAGTTGCACTCAGCCAAGTATGCCCAGAAAATGCATTTCACTTTTTGCCGCCTACGATTCCTGACCTACATTTGTGGCCTTGAAATGCCCTAGCGTTTCGTTTTACCGTCTATTTTCTTATGAATAGCATTCGACTTCGTACGTTACCTCATCTGCTGCTGGCACTGTTCCTTGCGTTTGCCGGCTCTCAACAGGCTGCCGCTCAACAAACAGGTGCTGCCGATGTAAAAAAGGAGGGAGTAGTTCCTGGCGCAACCGATGGCGCTACGGCAGCTTCTGCTACTGCCCCGGCTGCTGCTGGCAGCGGTGGCAATGGTGGTGGCGGTGCCGATGCGGCTGCTATCGCCGCTGGTGACGCGCTTTTCAAAAACAACTGCGCGCAGTGCCACGCCGTGAATGAAGTGGTTGTTGGCCCCGCCTTGGCTGGCATCACTAAGCGCCGCCCCGTTTCCTGGCTGATTCCCTGGATTAAGAACTCCAGCAAAGTGGTAGCAAGTGGCGATGAGTACGCCGTGGCCATCTACAACAAGTACAACAAGCAGCAAATGCCCTCCTTTGCCCTCTCGGACCAGGAGGTTAACTCGATTTTGGCATGGGTCAATGCCGAGGAAGGCAAAGCTTCTACAATCGGCGGAAGCGATGGTGGCCCAACTGTTGGGAACGTAGCTGGTACTGATGGCCAAGCAGATGCTGGCGGTGCTGGCGGTGCTGGCAAATACGTTGATATTCTCCTCATTGTCTTAGTAGTGGTGCTGATTGTTCTGGTGGTAACGCTTGTTATCATCGGTAACCTAATGAAGGACGTACTGCGTGGTCGCAAAGACCTCGACGGCCGTGACGTTGAAATTCTGGAGCAGCGCTTCGACTGGGGTAAAATGTACCGGTCGCCTATGCTGCGCGGCATTGTAGGAGCTGTTTTTGCAATCGTATTGGTATACGCTGGTGTGCAAAGTGTAATGGCCGTAGGCTTGACGCAGGGCTATCAGCCCACCCAGCCCATTGCCTTTTCACACAAGTTGCACGCCGGCGAGCATCAGATTAACTGCGCTTACTGCCACACTTCGGTTTATAAGAGCAAGTCGGCTAACATCCCTTCGGCCAACATCTGTATGAACTGCCACTCGCAGATTAAGACGGAGTCGCCCGAAATCAAGAAAATATACCGGGCCATTGAGCGGAAGCAGCCCATTCAGTGGGTGCGGGTTCACAACCTGCCCGACCTTGCCTATTTTAACCACTCGCAGCATACGCAGGTCGCTGGCCTACAGTGCCAGACCTGCCACGGGCCCATCCAGAACATGGAAGTGGTATACCAATACTCGGCCCTGACTATGGGCTGGTGCATCAACTGCCACCGCGAAATGCCGGTGAACGCCAAGGATAACAAGTACTACGATAACCTCGTGAAGCTGCACGACACCAAAAATGCTGGTGCTCCCTTCACTGTGTCGTCAAACGGCGGCACTGAGTGTTCGAAGTGCCACTACTAATAAACTGATTCTTAGTAGTCCGTACTGGGTAGTCAGTATCAAGACTACTGCTATTGACTACTGACTACCCAATACTGATTACTGATTACCCTCCCAAATGAAGTACTGGAAAGGAATTGAGGAACTGGAAAGCGCACCGGAGTTCATGCAATCGGCTTTTGCCGAATTCATGCCGGTCAAGGAAAGCCACGCGAGCAAAGATGCTACTGCGGCTCCTCGTCGCGACTTCCTCAAACTAATGGGTTTTGGTGTGGCCGCAGCCACCTTGGCTTCTTGCGAATCTCCGGTACGCAAGGCCATCCCTTACCTGAATAAACCCGAGGAGATTGACCCGGCCATCTCCAACTTCTACGCTTCGACCTACTTCACTGGCGCCGATTACAACGCTGTATTGGTGAAGACCCGTGAGGGACGGCCGATTAAGCTAGAAGGTAATCCGGAGTCGCCCATCACCAATGGTGGTTTGTCGGCCCGGGCACAAGCTGCCGTGTTGAATCTCTACGACGGTGGTCGTCTGCAAAATTTTGCCATTAAATCGGGCAATGGCTACCAGAAAGCGGAAGTAGCGACGTTTGACCAAGCTGTGCGCAGCAAGCTGGCTGCTACAACCGGTCGCATTGCCATCGTTTCGCCAACCATCATCAGCCCTACCACCAAGCGGGCTATTGCTGAGTTTGCCGCGCGCTACCCGAATACCACGCACGTCATGTATGATGCGCAATCGGCATCTGCTCTGCTGCAAGCCAACGGTGGAACGGTTCCCGGTTATGATTTTAGCCGCGCCAATATCATCGTTAGCCTTGATGCTGACTTCCTTGGTACTTGGATATCGCCGGTTGAGTACGGCCGTCAGTACGCTATGACCCGCAAAGTGAACCGGGATAAGCGCACAATGTCGCGTCATTACCAGTTCGAAACGGCCATGACCCTCAGCGGCTGTAACGCTGACATCCGAGTGCCGGTGAAGCCTTCGGAATTGGGGCAGGTTGCCTTAGCTCTATACAATGCTGTAAATGGTGCCGGGGGTGCTTCTGCTTACAAAAACGACAAGCTTACACAAGCTGCCCGGGACCTGACCGCCAATCGTGGCGCCAGCTTGGTGATATCCGGGTCAAACGACCCAGCTGTTCAGGCGTTAGTAACAGCTATGAACGCGGCTCTAGGCAGCGTTGGCACCACCATCAACCCAAATGCTCCGAGCTATGTGCGCCAAGGCGACGACGCTCGCATGACGGCTCTGGTGAATGACATGAACAACGGCAGCGTTGGGGCAGTCATTTTCTACAATGCTAACCCGGTATTTAACCACCCGCTGGGTGCTAAGGTAAAGTCGGGCATCGCCAAAGTGCCCCTGACTATTTCCATGAATGACCGGTTGGATGAAACCGGTGCCCTTTGCCAATACGCTGCTCCTGATAGCCACTGGTTGGAATCGTGGAACGACTACGAACCAAAGCGTGGCTTCTTGAGCTTGGCTCAGCCTGTAATCACGCCGCTGTTCTCAACCCGTCAGGGGCAGGAGAGCTTGTTGCGTTGGGCTGGTAACAACACCACGTATTATCAGTACCTGCGTGCCACTTGGCGTGCCCTGACTCCTAACGATGCTGCATGGGACAAGGTCGTACATGATGGCGTTGCTACTGGTACGGCATTGGCCGCTGCCCCTGCAATGGGTGCTGCACTAAGCCCTGCTGCTGCAGTCGACCAGATTGGTCGCGCTCCTAAAATCGCTGCCAATGCTGTTGAATTGGCTTTGTATGAAAAAGTAGGTTTGGGAGCTGCTGGTTGTGAAGCAAACAACCCGTTCCTGCAAGAGTTGCCTGACCCGGTTTCAAAAGCTACTTGGGGCAATTACGTTGCAGTGCCACGCAAAATGGCAGTTGAAAATGAGTGGGAGCAAGGTGATGTAATTCAGGTGACTGCCAACGGCTACACCGTCGAGTTGCCCGTGCTGATTCAGCCTGGCCAAGCCAACGGTACCGTAAGTATTGCCCTTGGCTACGGCCGGACGCAGTCTGGCAAGGCCGGCGACCAGGTAGGAGCAAACGCTGCTCCGCTGGCAATGGCGACCGCAAATGGCCTGATGTACCGCAACGTGGTAACGTTGAAAAAGACGGATGCTACTTCCACTATTGCCCAAACACAGACTCACCACACTGTAATGGACCGCAAGCCGGTTGTTCAAGAGAACACCCTGGCTCAGTACATCAAAAACCCCAAAGAAGTAACCGAGTACGAGAAGGTTGCTACGCCTGACGGCTTGGAGAAGCCCAACAAGGTTTCTCTGTGGCAAGACTATCAGTACAACAACCACCATTGGGGCATGATGGTAGACCTCAATTCGTGCATCGGCTGTGGCTCGTGCGTGATTGGTTGCCAGACTGAGAATAACATTGCTGTAGTAGGTAAGCAGGAGGTTATTAACCGCCGCGAAATGCACTGGATGCGCATTGACCGCTATTATAGCTCGGACCACCACAAGAATGAGTTTGAAACGGTAGGTAAAGTAGGCACCTACGCTGCAATGGAAGACCCATCGGATAACCCGCAGGTCATTTTCCAGCCCATGATGTGCCAGCAGTGCAACCATGCTCCCTGCGAAACGGTATGCCCTGTACTGGCAACCACGCACAGCTCGGAAGGTCTCAACCAGATGACGTATAACCGTTGCATTGGTACCCGCTACTGCGCTAACAACTGCCCGTACAAAGTGCGCCGCTTCAACTGGTTCTCTTACTACTCCAACGAGAAGTTCGAAACAGTTAACGGCCATATGTTCACCGACCTGGGCCGCATGGTCCTGAATCCGGACGTAACAGTTCGTGCTCGTGGTGTGATGGAGAAATGCACGTTCTGTATCCAGCGCATTCAGTTGGGCAAGCTCGAAGCCAAGAAGCAGAAGCGCCGCCCTATAGATGGTGAGATTGTTTCGGCCTGCGCCCAGTCATGCCCCACCGAAGCCATCGTTTTCGGCGACATGCGTGACCCCAATAGCCGCATCAGCCAGCTGATGCGCCGTGAGGACGGTGAGCGTGCTTTCCACGCCCTGGAATCCATCAACGTGCAGCCAAACGTGACTTACTTGACTAAGATTCGCAATGCAGAGTCGGAGTTCTTCGCTAAAGAAAACGCTTAATAATCATTAACTTATTAGATTATGCAGCACGTATCAGCCGTACGCGAGCCACTCGTAACCGGGGGTAAAACGCTACACGACGTAACGCAAGACATCTGCTACCAGGTAGAAGCCAAGCCCAACATCCGTTGGATGGCTGCTTTGAGCGTAGCTCTGTTTTTCCTAGGCATCTTCTTCTATTCGGTATACCGCACTGTGTGGTATGGCATCGGAGAGTGGGGCCTGAACAAGACCGTAAACTGGGCTTGGGACATCACCAACTTCGTGTGGTGGGTGGGTATTGGTCACGCAGGTACGCTGATTTCAGCGGTACTGCTGCTATTCCGTCAGAAGTGGCGGTCGTCCATCAACCGGGCGGCAGAAGCTATGACGATTTTCGCCGTAATCTGTGCCGCGATGTTCCCTGTGCTTCACATGGGCCGTCCGTGGTTGGCTTATTGGGTATTCCCCTTCCAGAACACATTTGGTTCGCTGTGGGTGAATTTCAATTCGCCGCTGCTCTGGGACGTATTCGCCATCTCGACTTACTTCACAGTGTCACTGGTGTTCTGGTACATCGGTCTGATTCCAGACTTTGCTACCATCCGCGACCGTGCTAAAGGTTCCATTGCCAAATTCAGCTACTCGATGCTGAGCTTTGGCTGGAAAGGTTCGGCCAAAGCTTGGTCGCGCTACGAAACGGTGTCTTTGATTCTTGCTGGTGTTTCGACGCCTCTGGTACTGTCCGTACACACCATCGTATCAATGGACTTTGCAACTTCGGTTGTACCAGGCTGGCACACTACCATCTTTCCGCCCTACTTTGTGGCCGGTGCTATCTTCTCGGGCTTCGCCATGGTACTCACGCTGATGCTGATAACCCGGGTGGTGTTCCGTCTGGAAGACTATATCACTCTGGAGCACATCGCCCTTATGAATAAAATCATGATGGTAACCGGCTCTATCGTGGGTGTCGCTTACATCACGGAGTTCTTCATCGCATGGTATTCGCAGGTTGAATTTGAACAGTATGCATTTATCAACCGTGCTACAGGCCCTTACTGGTGGTCGTATGCCGCTATGATGACCTGCAACGTAATTACCCCGCAGTTGGTATGGATTCGCCGGGTACGCTACAGCATCCCGCTGACGTTCGTGCTGTCGATTATTGTGAACATCGGTATGTGGTTCGAGCGCTTCGTAATCATTGTGACTTCGTTGCACCGCGACTACCTGCCGTCGAGCTGGGCTATGTTCTCGCCGTCCATTATCGACATTGGTCTCTATGTGGGTACTCTCGGACTGTTCTTCACCCTATTTCTGCTCTTCGCCAAGTTCTTCCCCGTGATTAACATGGCAGAAGTGAAGACTATCCTGAAGTATACCGTGGACAACGGTCCGACTTACAATCCGCAGAAAGCTGCCCACGCTACCCCCGCTCCTCAACCTGCCATTCACGGGGCTCCTGCTTCAGCACCCGTAAACTACAACAAGCATGACTAAGCGCTATGCCCTCGGCATCTTCGAAGATGAAGACGTGCTGCTGCACGCCGTAGAAAATGTTCGCGCCGCTGGTGTGAAGATTTACGACGTGTTCTCGCCCTATCCCGTTCACGGAATCGACGATGCCTTGGGCATTGAACGTTCGCGACTCCCGATTGCCGCTTTCTTTTTTGGCATGACCGGTCTGTCTTTCGCGCTGTGGATGCAGATTTACATGCTGGGTTTCGACTGGCCCATGATTATTGGTGGCAAACCGCACATCGCGCTTCCCGCCTTTATTCCGGTTGCTTTCGAATTGACTGTGTTCTTTACCTGCCATGGCATGGCGCTCACTTTCTTTACTATTACGGGCCTGTATCCCCGTCCTAAAGTACCGGTGATGGACGTGCGTGCAACCGACGACAAATTCGTAATGGCCATCGAACTGGATGAAACCGGCTCGCAATTTTCTCGGCTGACCCAACTGCTGCGCGATAACGGCGCTTCAGAAGTCAACCAAAAAGAAATGACCACTAAATAATGAAGCATCCGCTGAACCTGAGCTTGCGCGTCTCGGCGCTGTTCTTATCCCTAGGGCTTGCTCCGGCTTGTACCCCTCGGCCTGACGACCCCGGTTTGCAATATGCGCCGGAGATGTATGACCCTATTCCATACGAGCCTTTAAAGCAAACAAATTTTAATAAGGTCAATGCGTTCGGCCTTAATATGCGGACTCCCCCGATTGCTACGGTTCCGCTGGGTAAGCTTGATTACTACAATCACATTCCAAAGGATAGTGTCGGCATTGCTTCGCGCAAGCTTCGCAATCCCTTTCCTTACACTAAGGCAAACTTAGAAGAGGGCAAAGTTCTGTACACGCGCGTCTGCTCGCATTGCCATGGTGAAGCTGGTGCAGGCGATGGGCCAGTAGGGGTAAAGTTCAAGGGTGTGCCCAACTACGCAGTCGGGGCCTACAAAACCATGAACGAGGGTCATATCTACCATGTCATTCAGTGGGGACGTAACCGGATGATGCCCCATGGTTCGATTGTAAACCCTCAAGAACGTTGGAAGATTGCCATGTACGTACGGGTACTCCAGCGTGGCGAAGGCCCAGAGGCACTAGACAAGTTAGTGGCACAAGGTCCTGCTGCAAGCGCAGGTAACACAGCCAGCCCAACTGAATTGACTGACCGCGCCTATCAGGGGCCAGTAGGCCAGGCTCAAGCTAATAAAGCGTCCGCAACCCCGGGCCAAGGCTCGGCATCTCCCGGGCAAATGCACTCCATTGCTCCCAATGGCTCGGGCGTCACTCACTTCTCCGGCACGAAATAATCTATGGCAACTCTGACGCATCAAGAAAGCGCCACGGCTGAACAGCTCGTCGTTACGGATGGCGCCCGTAAAACCTTTATTACCATTATCGTCGCTGGCGTAGTGCTGCTCATTCTTGGCTTGCTGGCTGCCATTTTCCACATTGGAGAAGGTGAGCACGCTGCCGCTGGGGAAGCTGCTGGTCATTTAGGCGCTTCGGCCGGCCATGGTGTCGGTGCTTCGCTACATCATGAAGGCAGCCCAGTTTGGTTGAAGCGGGTACTGGTAAGCCTTTGGCACAGCAACGTATTCTTCCTTGGCGTATCAACTATTGGTACGGTGTTTCTAGCCATCAATTATGTAGCGTACGCTGGCTGGTCAGTAATGATTAAGCGCATTGCGGAAGCACTCAGCGCTTGGATTATCCCAGGAGCTGTCATTATGCTGGTAGTGTTCCTGCTGGGTCGTCACGACATTTTCCACTGGACGCATGATGGCATCATGGACAAAGGCAACCCTAATTATGATGCAATCATCGCGGGTAAAAGCGGCTTCTTGAATTTGCCTTTTTACCTCATCCGCACCATTGTTTACCTCGGCATCTGGGCTTATTTCAGCTGGAAGCTGCGTCAGCTCTCGCTGGCGGAAGACCAGTTGGGTGGTACAGTATGGTTCCACAAAAGCATTAATGTTTCCGCGTTATTCTTGGTGCTATATGCTGTGACCTCGTCAATGGCAGCCTGGGACTGGGTGATGTCGGTTGACACGCACTGGTTCAGCACCATGTTTGGTTGGTATGTATTCGCTTCGTGGTGGGTATCGGGTATTGCAGCTATTGCACTTACTGCAATTTTCTTGAAACAAGCTGGTTATTTGAAGGCTTTAACCTCAAACCACTTGCATGACCTGGGCAAGCTGATGTTCGGTTTTAGCATTTTCTGGACTTATGTTTGGTTCTCACAGTTCATGCTAATCTGGTACGCCAACTTGCCTGAAGAAGCAGTGTACTACAACCAACGCTTGGGAGGGTTTGAAGGTCGCTATACTGGCATCTTCTTTTTCAACCTGATTATCAACTTTGTATTTCCCTTCCTGGGCTTGATGACACGGGATGCCAAGCGTCAGATGATTATCATGAAAATCGTCTGCATTGCTATCCTGATTGGCCACTGGTCAGACTTTTATTTGATGTTCATGCCGGGCACTTTGAAAGCTGAAAGCGGGTTCTTGATAGAGATTGGCATTGCTGCCATCTTCCTGGGCGCTTTCCTTATGCTCTTTGCTCGCCGTCTGGCTTCTGCCTCTCTCGTTCCAGTTCATCACCCCTTCCTGGACGAGAGCGTTCACCATACCACGTAAACTATTGGCATATAGGAGTCAGAGAAACTGGAGATTGGTATAAAATCCTTCCTCAACCTCTGACTCCTACATCCTAACTCATAAATTCCAGATAATGACGGCTCTTACTATTGTGTTGGTGTTGGTGTTGCTGCTGGTCGTTTTCGGCTTGCTGTTCCGCTTACAGATTTTGACTTCTATTTTTTCAGGCACTTTTACCCGGGACATCGGCATGAGCAATAGCGTGAATGCTATTCTGATGCTAGTGTTCATGGTCTTTGGTGGCGCTTGGTTTGCCTATTCATTCGTTGAGAATTTCAACAAAATGAATCCGCCTATTGCCTCGGTGCATGGACATGAGATGGAGCGCATGTTTTGGACGACTATGGCTGTAATTGGGCTTGCTTTCCTTATCACTCAAGTTTTGCTTTTCGTCTATTCGTACAAGTACCAATACAAGGAAAATCGTCGTGCTTACTTCTTTGCCCATAATAACAAGATTGAAGTTATCTGGACAATTATTCCAGCTATTGTAATGGCTGCGCTAATTTTCGCTGGCTGGAAGGCTTGGACTCGCATCACCGGGCCCGCTCCCAAGGAATCGGTAGTGGTTGAGGTGATGGGCAAACAATTCAACTGGTTGGTTCGCTACCCTGGTCGGGACATGAAGTTGGGAGTTGTTAACTACCGCATGATTGATGCAGTCAATGAATTTGGGTTTGACTTGAGCGATAATGCAGCTCTTGATGATTTCACTACCAATGAAATCCATGTGCCCAAAGGTGTTCCGGTTTTAATTAAGATTCGTTCGCGTGATGTACTGCACGCAGTTTATATGCCGCATTTCCGCGTGCAGATGTACGCTGTGCCTGGTATGCCCACTCGTTTTTGGTTTACGCCTACCATGACAACGGATGAGATGCGTGCCAAATTGGGCAATCCGGCATTTAACTATGAGCTGGCTTGCAATCAGGTATGCGGTGGTAGCCACTTCGCGATGAAGGCAACCGTTATTGTAGATGAGCCAGACGATTACCAGAACTGGTACGCCGCTCAGGAGTCGTTCTCAAAGAAAAACCCAGAAGTGTTGGCAGCTCTCAAACAGAAGCTCAACGCACCGGTTTCACAAGTAGCTCAACCTGCTGAAGCCGAAGAAGTGGCCCCGTCTCCGTTGGCTGCTTCCTACTAAATCACTATTAACGGTATCCATTTATGTCAGACATGGCAGCCAAACCTAATCTGTCGCCCAGCGTGCAAGAAGCAAAAGGCGGTAGAGGCTCTGCGCCAGTGCCCGCTACCGAGCACGGCGACCACCTGCACCACGATGACCACGAGCACCACGACCAACACTGGCTGTGGAAGTACGTGTTCAGTCAAGACCACAAGATTATTGCCAAGCAGTTCCTGATTACAGGTATGATTTGGGCCATCTTAGGTGGCACACTTTCTAGCTTATTCCGTCTGCAGTTGGGCTGGCCCGAAGGCTCGATGGAGTGGTTAACTCCATTCTTGGGCAAGTGGATTCAGGCTGGTAAATTGAACCCGGAATTTTACTTGGCTTTGGTGACAATGCACGGTACCATCATGGTGTTCTTTGTATTGACAGCAGGATTGAGTGGTACATTCTCAAACTTTCTGATTCCATTGCAGGTAGGTGCCCGCGACATGGCGTCGGGCTTTATGAACATGCTCTCGTACTGGTTCTTCTTCCTGTCGAGCATCGTGATGTTCTCTTCCCTGTTCATTGAAACCGGTCCTGCTGCTGCTGGCTGGACAATTTACCCTCCGCTGAGCGCACTGCCCCAGTCGATTCCTGGTTCAGGCGCTGGTATGACCTTGTGGTTGGTTAGCATGGCTCTGTTCATCGTTTCCCAGCTATTGGGCGGTGTAAACTATGTGACCACGGTTATCAACATGCGTACCCGTGGTATGAGCATGAGCAAGCTGCCGCTCACTATCTGGGCTTTCTTCCTGACCGCCATCCTTGGTATTCTGTCTTTCCCAGTACTGTTCTCGGCTGCTTTGCTGCTGATTTTTGACCGCTCCTTTGGCACTTCGTTCTTCTTGTCCGATATCTACATCGCGGGACAAGCGCTCAGCAACCAAGGCGGCTCGCCGGTATTGTTCCAGCACTTGTTCTGGTTCTTGGGTCACCCTGAGGTATACATCGTGATTATGCCTGCCATGGGTATGGTTTCGGAAATATTGGCCACTAATGCCCGAAAGCCTATCTTCGGCTACCGCGCTATGATTGGCTCGTTGATTGGCATTTCGCTGCTCTCGTTCGTCGTGTGGGCTCACCACATGTTCGTGACGGGGATGAACCCATTCCTTGGTTCGGTCTTCATGTTCCTGACATTGATTATTGCCGTTCCGTCGGGTGTGAAGGTGTTTAACTGGCTGGCTACACTATGGCGTGGCAACATCCGCTTCACTGCGGCAATGCTCTTCTCTATCGGCTTCGTGTCGTTGTTTATCTCGGGTGGTCTGACCGGTATTATTCTTGGCAACGCAACCCTCGACATTCAGATGCACAACACTTACTTCGTGGTAGCTCACTTCCACTTGGTAATGGGCAGCTCGGCGTTCTTTGGCTTGTTTGCTGGTGTGTATCACTGGTTCCCGAAGATGTTCGGCCGTATGATGGATGAAAAGCTTGGCTACATCCACTTCTGGTTGACTTTCGCAGGTGTTTACCTCGTTTTCATGCCGATGCACTATGTAGGTATCGCCGGTTTCCCCCGTCGTTACTACGCTTGGACTGGCTTTGATGCTTTCTCGCAGTTCGCTGATATGAACAAGTTCATCTCGATTGCAGCCATCCTTGCTTTCTTTGGCCAGTTCATTTTCATCTTCAACTTCTTCTACAGCATATTCCGCGGCCGTCGCGCTACCCAGAACCCCTGGAACTCGACTACTTTGGAGTGGACTACGCCTATCAACCCCGGACACGGCAACTGGCCTGGCGAAATTCCAGCTGTTTACCGTTGGCCTTACGACTACAGCAAGCCTGGTTCAGAAGTGGATTTTATTCCGCAAAACGTTCCGTACTCGAAGACGCAGTCGTCTAACCTGCCCTATGAGCAAGACATGGCAGAATAGTCTGCTACGTTGATTAAGTCCCAAAGCGGGCCGCCTGACCGGCGGCCCGCTTTTGTTTTAAAGGTCTTTTCAGTTCCAGTGATTCTCAGGCACAATTGAGAGGGAACATTGTTCATAAAGAGATGAATAGTTTACAGATAAGTCCAGCCGTTCGCCGCTTTCGGTTTGTAGGAATTCTAACTGTCGTTTCAGTTTATCTGCTGATTTTGGTTGGCGGTATCGTGCGTAGCACTGGCAGCGGAATGGGGTGCCCAGATTGGCCCAAATGCTTTGGCCAATGGATTCCGCCTACTGAGGCCAGCCAACTGCCTGCTGATTATAAAGAGATTTACACCGCTCAGCGTGTGGCGAAAAACCAAAAATTGGCTAGGACCTTAGAACGGCTAGGTTTTGCTCAAGTGGCGGGAAGCATCTTCGCCCACCCAACCCAGTACATTGAGACGGACTTTAACGCCGTAAAAACGTGGATTGAATACGTCAATCGCTTGCTAGGTGCATTGATTGGGGTATTTGTCTTTCTGACGGTAGTTTTTGCTTTGCCGTATTGGCGCCGCGACCGGCCTATTTTCTGGCTAGCATTTGGCTCATTCGTGCTGACTGGCGTGCAGGGCTACTTAGGTTCGCTCGTAGTATCGACGAATCTGCTGCCTATAATGGTTACTATCCATATGGCGTTGGCCTTAGTTATTGTGGCCCTGTTACTGCACGCAGTTGACCGGGCGCAATGGAGACTTGAGAAGCTCGGCATTGTTGGTGAAGAGCAGAGCGAAGACTACGCTGCGTATAGTTTGCCTAAGATGCCCGCTGCCAGCCTGCAATGGGGTTTGTGGGCAGCTTTATTGCTGACGTTCTGGCAAATTGTGCTTGGAACGCAGGTGAGGGAGCAGATTGATATAGTATCGGCTGCAGCCGGTCACTTAGGTCGGGAAACGTGGGTAGAGCAGTTAGGGACCACATTCAGCGTACACCGCACCATGTCTGCGTTGGTGCTCTTGGTAAACGTATATGTATGCTATGAACTTTGGCAACTGGGACGCGCGCGGTTTAGCAAATTGGCCATCATAATGCTCGGGGTTGTTGGGATGGAAATAGTGGCTGGTATCATTCTAGCCTACTTTGCACTGCCGGCTGCGGTGCAGCCAGTGCACCTTATGTTGGCAACAGTTTTATTTGGGGTGCAATTTCTAGCGCTACTTGCAATAGCCCGAGCACGAAAAACCCCGGAAACTATTGCCCCTACGGATGCCGCCCGGCGCGTTGTTGCGTAACTTTGCGGCCCCGTTTAGGCAAGGCTCGCAACGCTGAGCCTAACAACGAAATTTTTACAGGTATTAATGGTAAAGGCCCGCGCCTATTTTCAGCTGCTTAAATTCCGGCTCTCGCTCACGGTTGCGTTCTCCAGCGCTATCGGGTACATGCTGGGGGCGCGAGACTTTAGCTGGAGCCGGACACTGCTTGTTATGCTGGGCGGCCTGCTTGTGACGGGTTCGGCCAACATCATCAACCAAATTCACGAGCGGGAACTGGATAAGCTAATGACCCGAACGGCCAAGCGGCCACTTCCTTTGGGCATTGTTTCCCCAGCAGAGGGTTGGGTATTTTGTGTGCTATTAGGAATTAGCGGGTTGGGCTTGCTCGCTTATTGTTTCAACCCGCTTACGGCAGCGTTATCGTTGCTTTCGCTTATTCTTTATGGCTTTATCTACACACCGCTCAAAACCATCTCGCCGGTTTGTGTGGCAGTAGGAGCCATCCCGGGCGGACTGCCACCCCTAATTGGTTGGGTCGCAGCCACTGGCTACATTGGAGTAGAGGCGTGGGTGCTGTTTGGCATTCAGTTTATGTGGCAGTTCCCACACTTCTGGGCCATTGCCTGGGTTGCTGATGACGATTACAAGCGGGCTGGCTTCAAAATGTTGCCATCGCCTGGCAATCGGGATTTGCGCACCGCTTTTCAGATTATGACCTACACGCTGTTGCTCATCCCGCTGAGCTTATTGCCGTTGGTTTTTAATATCTCGGGTCGGGTCTCGGCATTGGTGGCGGTGGTGTGCGGGGTGCTGTTCTTGTTGCTCACGGTGCAGCTGATGCGCACCCAATCGCGCAAGGCTGCGTTACGTATCATGTTTGCCTCTTTTTTGTACTTGCCCATCGTACAAATTGCTTTGGTACTGGACAAAATGTAGCCTTTTGTTGTTATAAATGAGCGCACACATTAGCGGGCGCATTCTCATTTTTATCCATAATCTGCGTCGGCGTAAGCGGGCGTTACCAATATTATGAATCCTTCCGAAACGTTATCCGATAAAGAAGTCGGACTTGGCTGGCATCCTAAGCGGGTGCTGCTTATTTTGCTTATTTTCAGTATTGTAATGATGTTTGCTGCTTTTACTAGCGGTTACATTGTTCGCCGCGATGAAGGCAACTGGCGCGAGTTTGATTTGCCTTTCTCGTTGTTGATTAATTCAATTATCATTGCTTTGAGCAGCGCCAGTATGCAGTGGGCTTATGCTTCGGCACGGAAAGATGAGATTGGCCGCGTAAAAACCGGAATGACAGTGGCACTGGTTTTAGGCCTGGCTTTCTTGGTAGGGCAGTACTACAGCTTCGGTGACCTTGTTGCGGGCAACACGTACTTTGGGGGAGCAGACGCCAATCCTTCCGGTTCATTCGTATACGTGCTGATGGGCGTGCACGCTTTTCACTTGGTTACTGGCCTAGTTTTTCTGGCCATTGTATTGAGGAGGGTCCTTAATTATCAGGTGCATTCGCGCGCACTGCTTTCGATTGGCAACGCTACCTTATACTGGCACTTCCTGGGTGGGCTTTGGCTGTACCTGTATTTGTTCTTACTTTTGAACCACTAAAACGACGTTACGCTGTCCGCTATGGCCCAACCGACCACTTTGCAGTCACCCGCTGCTTCCGCTACCCAAGACGCCCCACGCACCGGCAACTGGGATGGCGGCAACGAACCTTTCAAAGCGAGCTACGGCAAGCTGATGATGTGGTTCTTTCTGCTCTCTGACGCATTCACCTTCGCCGCATTTCTAACCACATACGGCCTCATTCGTCATAAGCACGAAGTATTTACAGGGACTGGAGAGTTCGTGTTCAGCACCCGCTGGTGGCCTGTTCCGGACCGTGTATTCAACGCTTTCCCGGGCTTGCACGGCATGGATGTGCCGTTGGGTTTCGTGGCATTGATGACGATGATTCTGATTTTAAGTTCAGTGACGATGGTATTGGCCGTAGAGGCTGGCCACCGCATGGACAAGAACGATGTGCAGAAGTGGCTGCTGTGGACTATCCTGTTCGGCACCACATTCTTGCTCAGCCAGGCTTGGGAGTGGAGTCACTTCATCCACGGCACCGAGAAGGGCATGTTGATGGCCGATGGCACGACTTTTCATGGCGCTAACCTAGCGATGAATGAATACGGGCCCGTGCTATTTGCTGACCTGTTTTTCTTCATCACTGGCTTCCACGGCACGCACGTGCTTTCAGGGGTCTGCCTATTGGTTTGGTGCTTTATTGCCACTACCAACGGCACCTTTCACAAGCGTGGTCACTACGAGATGATTGAAAAGATTGGCTTGTACTGGCACTTTGTAGACTTGGTCTGGGTATTCGTATTTACGTTCTTCTACCTCGTATAAGTAGTGAATGAGCGAATGGGTAACCGGGTAGCAGTTTGGCTTCTGGTTACTTATTCTCCGCAAACTCACTCGTTCACTCAATTACTCAATTACCAATTATGGCTGCTCACGCAACTGACGAAAATACCCCAGTAGGGGAGATTGCCAAGCCGAATACCGCTTGGATTTGGAGAACCTTTTTCATTTTGGTCGGCATCACGGCCGTGGAATTCGTGTTTGTGTTCCTGATGGACCCCAGCACTTTCCGAAATAGCATCTTCATTGTGCTTACAATTTTGAAGGCGTTCTTCATTGTAGCAGAATTCATGCACTTGAAGCACGAGACAAAAGGGCTTATTTGGACCATTCTTGTGCCGATGGCTTTGTTGGTGTGGTTGCTGGTTGCTTTGGTTACTGAAGGCTCCTACGTAGGCGAAGTGCTGCAAAACATGTTCAAGTAGCAGATGCGGCCCCGCCAAACCTTGTTACTGGGGCTGTTGCTGTTGTTGCCGGTACTGGCATTTTTATTCCTGTTCAGCTTCGGCAAAAACCGTTACGCGCTGCCCACTTACCTGCCCGACCGTGTGGATTCCACGCAGGTTGGCGGTAAGTGGCGGCGCGATACTGTTTTTCACCAAATTGCGCCTTTCCAGTTGGCTGCCTCTACGGGCCGGCAAGTGAGTAGCCAGGAGTTGGGCCAGGGCCTGTATATAGCTCAGTTCTACGCCGACGATGAAGCCAGCGCCCGCGTGGCTCGACAGTTGCTGCGCGTTCAGGAAAAATTCCGCAAGGAACAGCGAGTGCGCTTGGTCACTTTTGTGTTGAGCGCAGACGCTGCAAATCCAGCTGCGTTAACCCGCTTGGCTGAGCAGTATGGCACCATTGCCGGCAAGTGGTTTTTTCTCACTGGTGCGCCCGATACACTGCGGCGCCTGACGCATCAGGAATTTCGTCTCACAGCAGACCCTAAACGACTGCCCGGTGCCGTTTATACGGCCAACATCCCGGCGGGTCGGCTGTTATTAGTCGACAATCAGCGTCGGGTTCGTGGCATCTACGACGGCACCGACGGCCGCGAAATTGACCGCTTACTCACGGAAGTAACCGTGCAGCTTTACGATTATGAACACCCCCACTGAACAACTGCACCCGCCTGTAATGGCGCCGGGCGACTACACACGCTATAAGATTATTCTGGGCACCCTGGGAGTGGTAGTTCCACTGCTGGTGGCGGTATTGTTTTCCTTTCCCCAGCTATTTCGCATACCGGGCGCAGAGGTAAAGTTTCTGCCAGCCGTAAATGCGGTATTGAATTCGCTCACGGCGGTATGCTTGCTGGCAGGCTATTATTTTATCAGGCAAAAGCAAGTACTGCGTCACCGCGCGATGATGGGTACGGCTTTCGCCCTGGGTGGGCTGTTCCTGCTCTCTTACGTAGCCTACCACTCGCAGGTGGATAGTGTGAAGTTTGGGGGCGTGGGTGCCATACGGTATGCCTATTTCTTTCTGCTGCTTACCCACATTGCCTTGGCTGTGGTGACGGTGGGACTGGTGCTGTTTACCTTGTATTTTGCCCTCACTGGCCAGTATACCAAGCACAAGTCTATTGCGCGGTGGACTTTTCCTGTCTGGCTGTATGTATCTGTGACCGGGGTTATCGTATACTTTATGATTTCACCGTATTACACTTAATCAGCGGTCGGAATACAACCAATCCTGAGGCGGGAAACTTTGCTTCTATCTTAGTGTTCTAATAATATGAAAAAGACATTTTTTGCGGCTGCATTTGCTCTGTTGTTGGGTGTGATGCTCAGCTTGGCTCCACTAGCGGCCAATGCGCAATGCGTAATGTGTAAAACCCAGGTAGAATCGGCGCGGCAGGAGCGTGATGACTACGATGTGGCTGGCCTCAATAAAGGCATTGTGTACATGATGACAGTGCCTTATATCCTAATGGGCGCAGTTGGATACTTTTGGTACCGTCGGACGCATCCCAAACCAGCTAAAAAACAGTAGCAAGTAATTCGACGCTGATTGCAATGTTGACGTTGCCCACGCCGCAATCAGGGGTAGTTGGTTTCGCATTTGTTCAACGCGTTTGTGGAACGTCGTACGGTGTTCGGTACTCGCCAAGGGTTGACTAATATCTTTTTTTTGAATTCAAAAATGCCACCTTCGAGTGGCATTTTTGTTAGGCGTGGATTTTGCAGAGAGCGAACTGCCCCAAAGCGGTGTTGCTGGCTGGTTACCCAAAAAGCTGCAGGCTGCCGTTTATTCGGCTATTACTTTGCATAATACTGTCTCAGCTTCCCATGTGTAATGATTCCGGGCTCGTGCTCATGGGTTCGGCCCGGCAATTTCTTTTCGGCATTTCTCTCAAAACCCAAGCATAAGAGTGGCTTACCTTCTCGCGCGGCGTCGATTGCACTGGCTGTTGCTGCTGGCCGCGGCGTTGTGTTTTGTGAATGGATATCTGGCCAGTCGCTACGCTCAGGAGCCGGGCGTGGTGCAGCGAACCGATTTGACGCGCTTGCAGAAGCTGGTGCGGAATGCCGAGACCCAAGCCCGGAGCGAGGCCGATACCGTGGCGGTGCACCTAACACGGGGTAATTACAGCTTTCAAAAGCTGCTGGATCAAACTACGTATCCTACTTGCGTGCTCGACAACGGCGAGCTACGGTACTGGTCTGATGCTACTTTGCGACCCGAATACGACGCAGCCACTTTAGCTGCTCAGCAGGTGGTGGAGACGCCAGTAGGACACTTTCTGCTATTGCAGCGCCAAGCTGGCCGGTACAATATTCTTACTTATTTGCCCCTGGAGCGGCATTACGGCATCAGCAACCGCTACTTGCGGGAGGGGGGAGAGCAGGCCCTGTTTCGCGGATTGGAACTGCAGGTGGTTGTGGACAGCACCGCCAAGGGTTTGGCGCGCTTCGAATCGGCTAGCGGCAGCTACCTGTTCTCAATAAAGCGACTTCAGCCCAACCCACTAACGGGCCAATACGTGCCGCTGGCCCTGCTGGCCTTGGGCTGTGTGCTGTATGCAGCGGGCTGGCTGCTGCTCGCTCGCCGGTGGTGGCGGGCGCGGCGGCCAGGAGTGGCCGCGATAGTTCTGGTGCTGCCAATGGTCTTGCTGCGCGCAGCGCTGCTGTATTTGGGGTTGCCGTATTCATTTATTGAATTGCCGCTGTTCGACCCGCGTGTGTACGCCGCTTCCTGGTGGGCGCCGTCGTTGGGCGACCTGCTCCTGAGTTCAATGCTGGGTTTGCTGGTGGCAGCAGGCGGCATGGCCCTCTGGCGAAGCCTGCGGGTGCTGGAGCGGGTGCGGGCGCCTCGCACCCCTGGTGGGCAGGCACTGGCGGCTGCGGGTGTGGGAGTTGCGTTTGGGGTGTGGCTGGTGCTGCTGTTCCTGTACTACACCACGGCTTTTGGCAGTTCCCAATTGAGTTTGGATATAACCCGGAACCTGCAGGTAACAGGTTTTTGGGTGTTGCTGGGGCTGGCGGTGCTGTTGCACACGGCTGCGTGGCTGGTCGGTTTTTATGGTTTGACGCAGCTGGCCGGCGCACTGCTGCAGCATGTGCCCCGGCGAACTTTGCTGCTGGGCCCGGCTGTGGCTGCGCTGCCCCTATTGGGGGTGGGGCTGGCGTGGGAGCTGCCGTGGATGCTACTGGCTGGGGTATTGCTGCTGTTTGCATCGTTGGTAAAGGCCGTGAACCTGCGCGCCGAACCCCTTGCAGGAAGCTATCAGGCTTCGGTGCTGATAGTGCTGCTGCTGGCGCTGGCGTCGGCCACGGGTGCGCTGGCACTTTATGCTCATTTCGAGAAACAATTGCTGGTTGATAAGCAGCGGGTTGCCAGCAACTTGCTGATTGAAAATGACTTTTATGGGGAGTTTGAGCTGGGCGAGCGAATGCGGGAAATTGCCCGGGACCCCTTTGTGCGCCGTTCGCTTTCGGCCGCGTTTGGCCAATCAGAGGCCGTGCGCCAACGCATTGCCCGGCAGTATTTGAGTGATTATTTCGATAAATACGAGAGTAACATCATTCTCTACGACGAAGCCGGAGAACCCTTGGGTGCTGTGCCCGGCACTCCCGGCTTTGTAGAGGCGCGGGCCGAACTGGAACGCACGGCTACCCCAACCGGCCAGCGCGGGGTATACTTGATGCATTCGGTCAATCCGTTCAGTTCCCGGCGCTACGTCGCTCAAATCAAGGTGCCCGGCAACCGCGTGAGTGGTTCCGGCTTGCCCCTGGGCGCGGTACGGGTGGAGCTGACGCTGAAAAAACTTACGACTTACAGCGTTTTGCCTGAATTGCTGGTCGACCAAAAGTTCTTTCAGCCCGGCTTGGCCACGGAGCTCAGCTACGCGGGCTACACAAAGGGCGGGCTTATGTATAGCGAAGGCGACTTTGATTATGCGAACCTGCTGCCAGCCAGCTTGCTGAACGAGCCGCGCCTGTACGAAGCAGGCGTAAGCCGCAATGGGTACCATCATTACGCCGTGCGCGGCTCTCTGGACCGGACCGTGGTGGTGACTACAGCTACCTACTCACCGGGCGATTGGTTGGCCAACTTCTCGTTTCAGTTTCTGATGTCGTCGCTTTTCTGGCTGTTGGTGGTGGGGCTCCTGCTTTTGCTGCGTGGAAAGTCAATGGCGCGGCTGCGGCTTAATTTCAGTGCGCGCATCCAGCTGCTGCTGAACGTGGGCATTGTGGTGCCACTGGTGGTGGTGAGCGTTGCGACGGCCAGCCAGCTTATTGCCTCTTACCAGCGCGATTTGGCTCGGACGTACGAGCGCCGCGGGCAGTTGGCCCTGGAGAGCCTCCGCCGGCAGCGCCACTTGCTCTCGGACAGCACAGCCCGGCCTACGCTGGCTGCACTGGCGAAGAACGTAGCCAGCCTGACCGAAACCGACCTAAACCTCTACGATGTGCACGGGGAACTGCTAGCTAGCAGCCAACCCTTGATTTTCGATGCCGGGCTGCTGGGGCCGCTGCTGAACCCACAGGCCGTGGTGGCGCTGCGCGAACAGAACCGGCAGCGTGCTTTGCTCACAGAGCGGGCGGGGTCGCTCTCGTTCAACGCGCTGTACTTGCCGGTGCGGGCTGGGGCGGGAGAGGTGGTAATAACCGACCTGGCAGGGCACGCCATCAAACAAAAAGGACCGCGCGGAGGAGCCAAGCCAGCTACGAACTTCGATGAAGACGCTTCCCTGCAAAATGAATTCAACGAGGCCTCGGCCGACGACACCGCCCTGCCTACCGGGCCTATACTGGGGTACGTGGGAATTCCGTTCTTTGACTCGGAAAAAGAGCTCAACACCAAGCTGACCGAGCTATTTACGACGATTCTCAACATCTTTACCCTGATGTTTTTGCTGTTCTTAGGCCTAGCCTTTGTGGCGGCACGGCAGCTCACGGCTCCGCTCAAGCTCATCACCCAAAAGCTGACGCTAACCACCCTCACCGGCGAAAACGAGCTGCTGGACTACCGCAGCTCCGACGACGAAATTGGCCTGCTAGTGCGCGAATACAATACCATGCTTACCAAGCTGGAGGCTAGTAAACGGGAGCTGGCTGCCCAGGAAAAAGAGGCTGCGTGGCGCGAGATGGCCCGGCAGGTGGCCCACGAAATCAAGAACCCGCTCACGCCGATGAAGCTGAGCCTGCAGTTTCTGCAGAAAGCCATCAACGAGCGCCGACCGAACGCCGAGGAGCTGATTGGGCGGATTTCGCAAACCCTTATCACTCAAATTGACGTGCTGAGCGACATTGCCACGTCGTTTAGCACGTTTACCAACTTGCCCGCCATGCGCCCCGAGCGGCTGGACGTAGCGGCGATTCTGCGCCGCTGCGCGGCCCTGCACCAGCCCGATACCAACGACGGTGCCCTGGAGCTGCATTTGCCCCCGGACTCGGAGAGCGAGCGTTACGTGGTGTACGCGGACGAAAACCTATTGGTGCGGACCTTCAACAACCTGCTGATAAACGCGCGGCAGGCTGTGCCCGAGGGCCGCGACCCGCACATAGGCGTGTCGCTGGCGCCGGCTGACAGTGGCCGCCTGCGAGTGACCATTTGTGATAACGGGGCGGGTATCACCGATGAGGTGCGCGAAAAGATGTTTGTGCCCAATTTCACGACCAAGGAAACCGGGTCGGGCATTGGGCTGGCGGTGGCCAAGCGCGGCATCGAGAGTGCGGGGGGGCGCATTTGGTTTGAAACCAAAGTGGACGAAGGCACGCAATTTCATATTGAGCTGCCGCTGGCTGGGTAAGGAGGCACCCAATTTCATCCTGGCAATTCCTTTCTAGAGCAAGGATTTGCAAACCAAGAGCTACCAGCGGTAGCCTACTCAACCACGAGCTTGGATGTGAAAGGCCCACAGTGAACGGAGTAAACGCCTGGGCGCATACCAACCAAGTCAAGAGCCGTGGTGCTGGCTTGCGCGGGGAGCATGTGTTGACGTACCAACCGGCCCAGTGCATCATGTAATAGCACCGAGCGCGCAGTAGAAGCGGCTGGCAGCGATACCGTGGCGCTGTTTCGGGCCGGACTCGGATAGAGCGCCATGGTGTTGCCGGGGTTCCTGGCAAAGACGCTAGTAGGCGTCTGCACCGCGAAGCTGGTGCTGCTGGTGACCGTGCCACTGGGCGTTACTACCCGCAACTGGCCGCTTGTGGCCCCGCTGGGTACTACGATACCCGTGATTTGGGTGCCGGCCGGGTCCACAGCAAAGCCGCTGCTGACGGTATGATTGCCGGTGCCCTCGAAAACCACGGCTACGGATTCCTGTAAATTGCTGCCAGTGAGGGTGATGGTGCTGCCTGCGGGTCCGCTGCCCGGCGTAGTACCCGTTGCAGTCAGCGTTAGCGGAGCCGAATTTAGCAGCACCCCGACGGACGACGCGGCGGAGTTCGTTGTCACAATATCCAAGCGGCCGTCGCTGTTGACATCACCTAGTGCCACCTCCCACGGAACCCTATTAGCGCCGGTTGAATATGAAAAAGGTGTGCTGAAGCCGCCTGGGTACCCCAGCAACACCCCAACGGCGTTGGCTCCGGGGCTTGCCAGCACGATATCGGGCCAACTGTCCCCGTTGACATCCCCCACGGCCAAGCCATGAGCCGACAGGCCAGCAGTCGGGAAGTAACTGATGGGAGCAAGGCCATTGGGCTTTCCTAATAGTACACCCAGGGTGGGGCCGGTAGGAGCATCGTCGCTGGATGTGACCACGTCGAGTCGCCCGTCGCCGTCTACGTCAGCCAGGGCCACTCCCATGAGGTAAAGCGTCGACGTGTTTACCCTGCTGCGAAACGCAGGGTAGGTAACTACCGGCGCAAATCCCCCGCCGGGTTGTCCGAGAAGTACGCCAATGGTGGCGGACTTGGTATTTCCCGTGACGATGTCGAGCCGCCCGTCGCCGTTCAAGTCACCCAGTGCTACGGCAAAGGGCGAACTTTCTACGCCAGTTGAATACCTAATGACCGGCGCAAAGCCACCGGCTTGGCCCATCAGCACATCCACGTGGTTCGTGCCAAGGTTTGCCAATACAATATCAGGTAATCCATCGCCGTTCAGGTCGCCCAAGGCAATTTTTTGGATGATGCCTCCTCCAGTTTGATACGTACTCATCGACCCAAACCCGCTGGCTTGTCCTAATTGCACCCCCACCGAAATGGGACCGTTACCTCCCGTTATCAGGTCGAGCCGGCCGTCGCCATTTACATCGCGCAGTGCCAGGTCAAAAGAGCCGGCAGCTGATGGGTATGCGGTAACCGGCCCGAAAAGTCCTCCTGGTTGCCCCAGCAGCACGCTGGTTAGGTGCTGGTTAGCGTTGTCGCCCGCCACAATGTCAAGCAAGCCATCGCCGTTCAGGTCGCCCAAAGCCAAGCCGTAGGGTCGCGTGCCGGCCACTATCCGGTATTCAACTACTGGGTCGAATCCCTGCGCCCAACATTTTGGCCCGGCAACGCTTAAGGTTAGCAGGGTACTTAAAAAGAGTGCGCTGCGATTGTTGTTAAGCCAAGGTAGAATTTTGACCATAATTTGAGAAAAGAGTAAATTAGGGCGAAAGGTAATTCCCATTGAAACATCCATAATACAGCCGTCTCTGTAAGTTATAGCAGAACCGGATTGGGCGTGTCGGTGCCTGGGCACCAAACCTTAGGGCTTAGGCGTTGTGCCGACACTTCTCCCGACCTTTACTGCATGATTCGCCGCTTACGCCTGTGCTTACCCTTCGCGGGCCTGCTCGTTGCGGCGCTACTATTCCTGACCGGGCGGGCGGAGGCACAGGTGCGGCCCGCCCGCCCGGGCGAAGCTACCCCGCCCAATACCCGGCGCTGCCGCTACGTGCCGCTGGCGCTGGGGCAGGACACCACCACCTTTGCCCTTGTCGATACGCTCACGGTGGTGCCATCCTCAGTGACGGTGCAGGGCCAAATGGTGGCTTATGACACCCGCACCAACCGGTATAGTTGGATTCGACCGGCCCCGCACGATACCAGCGATGTGCCCGTGCCCGATTCGCTGCTGCTATGCTACCGAGTGCTGCCGCTGCGTTTGTCAGCGGCGCGCTTTCGCCGGCCCCTGAGCCTGATGGACAGCATGAGCTTTCGTCGCGATGCCATGCGGTACGAAGACTTCTCGGTAAAAGAGCAGATTCTGAGCACGCCGGGCATCAACAAAACCGGCAATCTGGCGCGGGGCATCAGCTTTGGTAACACCCAGAACGTCTTTGTGAATTCAGCCCTCAACCTGCAACTGGAGGGCAAGCTGGCAGAAAACATCAACCTCACGGCAGCCATCAGCGACCAGAACGTGCCCTTTCAGCCAGAGGGTAACACCCAGCAGCTTCAGCAGTTCGACAGAATCTTCATCACCCTGACCAACCCGAACTGGAACCTGACGGCCGGTGACGTGGTGCTGCGCAACAAGCCCGATTACTTCCTGCGCTACTACAAAAACATACAGGGGGCAGCGGCCGAGGCCAATTTTGGGCCGCCCATCGTGGGGCTGGCCGGCCTGGGAGCCATGCAGGGCGTGTCGAACGCCGTGTTTCTGAATGGGCAGGCCGGGCAGGTGCCCGGGGGCATGCCCAACTCTTTGCCCAATGGGCCTTCGCCCGTTACGTTGAATCCGCCAGCCATCAGCCAGCCCCAGCTCACGGACCCCAATGGGCAGGGCGTTGGCAGAGTAGATGAGCCGCCGTTGCCCCAAGGCGACGCCGCTCCCGTGGCGGGGGCTACTGTGAACAGTGCGGGCGTGCGACGGGGCGTGGCGTGGCAGTCGTCGACCGCGGCCGCAGGCGGGGTGGCCAAGGGAAAATTTGCTAGTATTGAGATTCCACCCATCGAAAACGTGCAGGGCCCTTACCGCCTCAACGGACCCAATGGCGAGCAGTTCATTATTGTGCTGGCCAATTCCGAGCGGGTGTACCTCGACGGCCGCCTGCAAACCCGGGGCTTCGACGCCGACTACACCATTGACTACAACCTGGCCGAAGTCACGTTTACGCCGAGCCACCTCATCACTCGCAACTCACGAATTAAGATTGATTTTGAATACTCGGACCTGAACTACGCCCGCTCGCTTTATGCCCTGAGCCACTACCAGCAGCTGGGCCGGCTGCGCGTGCAGGGTAATTTTTACCAGGAAGCCGACAACCCCGACAATTCGCCCAACCTCAACCTAGACAGTACCCAGCGTGTGCAGTTGCAGCAGGCAGGCAACGTGCCGTTTGCGGTGACGCGCGGCGAGGAAGTGGTAGGCTATACGCGCACGAAAGTGCTGTATCGTCGCGATACCGCTACGGGCCGGTTTAGCCGCGCGGTGGGGGCCGATACCTTAGGCGTGGTGTTCGAAGTGCGGTTTACGGACGTGGGGCAGGGCAATGGCGACTACGCCCTATCCAACGACCCCAGCGAGGTGAGCAGCAACGGCCGCGTCTACCGATTTGTGGGGCCTGGGCAGGGGCGCTACGCACCACTGCGGCGGCTGCCCACGCCCCTGTTGAAGCAGATGATTTCGGGGAGCGTGAGCTACCAGGTTGACAGCAGCACCACCGTGTTTTTTGATGCCGCCCGCTCGCGGCTAGACCGCAACCGATTTTCGACCGAGCGAGACGAGGACGGCGCTATGCGCATGGGCTACGTGGTGCAGGACCGGCAACTGCCCGACGCCCTGGCGCAGGGGATGCTGCGCAACTACCGTTTCCGCTCCACCCTGGACTATGAGTACACCGGCAAGCGCTTCTCGCCGATAGACCGCTACCGCGATATTGAGTTCGACCGCAACTGGAGCGCCACCAACACGCTGCAAAGCAACTCCAGTGGCCAAACGGCGCGGTCCGATAATATTTTTAATCTCAGCCTGGGGCTGATGAAAGACGCCAACAACGGCGTGAGCTACCGGCTCAGCCGCCGCTTTAGGCGCGGCGAGGTGAGCGGCTTGCAGCACTGGGTAGATGCGGCCAAAAAGGTAGGCAACCTGGAGCTGCGCGGCTCGCTGTTCGTACTCAACTCCAGGGCCGGCCGCTTCCAGTCAGATTGGGCCAGGGGCGAGGCCACGGGCCGCTTTGTGAGCGGGAAGGTAGTGCCGGGCTACACCTACCGCTTCGATAAAAACCGGGTGAGCTCGGCTACCACTGATACCGTTCGGTCGGCCAATTATTTCGACGAGCACAACGTGTTCATCCAGAGCCGCGACTCGGCACGCACCCAGTACCGCTTCGACTACAGCTACCGCCGCGACCAAACCCCCAACCCCGAGCAAAACGCCCTGCAGCTGCGCGGCACGGCCCAAACCTGGCACGGCACGCTGGCCTCGAGGCTGGGCAAAACCCAGGACATTCGCCTGTTGGCCACCTACCGCGACCTGGACTCCTTGGGCCTGGCCCGTAACCGCACGGTGCTGGGGCAGGTGTTCTACAACGCCAGCCTGCTGCAAAACCAGGTGCGTTCCGAGTTGAGCTACAGCGTAGCCACGGGCCGGGAGCTGAAGCGAGATTTTTCGTTTATCGCCGTGCCAGCGGGCCAGGGTACCCATTTTTACGGCGGCGATGCCGATGGCGACGGGCAGCAGGACAAAGACGAGTTTTTTGAAGCTCAGACCTCGGACGCGCAGTACCGGACCTTCATCAAAGTGTATTTGCCAACCTCGGACTACATCACGGCCTTCACCAACCGTCTCAGCTACCGCCTGACCACGGCCGCCCCGCGTGGCTGGCGCGAAGCCGGCGGCCTGCGGGCAGCCGCTTCGCGCTTTGCTACCCTCACCAGCATCACCGTAGACCGCCGCACCACCGACCCTTCGCTGGTTTCGCGCCTCAGTCCGTTTAGCTACGATAAGGAGGATGAGCAGCTAATTGCCTTCAATCAGCTGATGCGTAATACGCTATACTTCAATCGGTCCAATCCGATTTTTGGGGCCGAGCTAACGGTGCAGCAAACCCAGCAGAAAACGCTGCTGGCCCAGGGCGCCGACCTGCGCAACCTGAGCACCCAAAGCCTGCTGGTGCGCCGCACCCTGGCCACATCATTTACGGGCCGCCTTACCGGCACCCGCGAGATTCGCGAGTCGAACAGCACCTACCTGCTCTCCCGCAACTACCGCCTGCTCATCTACACCGCGCAGCCCGAAGTCAGCTACCAGCCCACGCCCAGCCTGCGCCTCACGGGCACCTATCTGCACACCCGTAAGCAAAACACCCTTGCTACTGAAGGCGCCGAACTTAACCCCGGTATTTTCGACGAGTTGGGCCTCGAAACCCGCCTCAGCCAGGTAAACAAGCGCATCATCACGGTGGCCACCCGCTATACCAACGTCAAGTTTGAGGGCGCCAACCCCAACTCCGTGGTGGCCGTGGAAATTCTTAACGCCCTGCGTCCCGGCAGCAACTATACCTGGAACCTGAACGTGGAGCAGCGCCTCAGCAATGGCCTAAACATCACGCTGGCCTACGACGGCCGCAAAGCCAGTGGCCTGAACACCGTGCACACCGGCCGCATGCAGGTGGCCGTGCTGTTCTAAAATCGCTCTTTATCGACGCCGCACCAAGGTGAAGAGCAGGCGGCCCCGCACTAGTACGGGCAGGGTGTATTCGTCTTCGGTGCCGGCCACCAACTGCGGCTCTACTGTGCCAGCCGCGTACAGGCGCAGGGTATCCGCCCGATGGCTGTAGCCCATCAGCCGGGCGTGCTTGGTGTGGGAGTCGAGAACGAGGTGGTCGATGTCGTTGCCGGGCCCGCCGCTGAAGTCGGTGTTCACGGAATAGTTTCGGAACCCTTTCAGGCCTTTCACTCGGCCGTTGGCGGCAAATTGCAGAGCCGCGGGCTTGCCCAAAGAGTCGGCACCGGTGTAGCTTCCCACGAAAAGCAGCTGGTTTACGGCGCGGTTCAGGGCACCCAGTGTGCCGACCTGAGCTCCCGCAACGCGCCGATAACCGGCGCGATGTAAGGCTCGGCGGCTCCGGCTGTAGGTAGTCAGCAGCAACGTAGTGTCGCGGGTGCCGAGGCGGTAGCTCAGCTCGGCGTAGCTGCCCGGCGACTCGTAGTCGCGGTAGCGGGTAGCCAGTGAATTGGGCTGCTGGCCGGGTCGGTAATAGAGGGTGATGGCGCCGCCCTCGTGGTTGCCAAACCCAACGGTGAGCACGAGGCTGTCGCCGGCACGTGCCGCCGGATTGATATGGATTTCAGATACCGCGCCCACGGCATCGGCAGCCTTCAGCGGAGACCTGGACTGCTGCAAGGCCTTCAGGTAGCCCGTTGTGACCCAGGCTCCTCGTATGATGGGGTCGAAACGCTGCGCCAGCGTTTGGAGTTGGGACGCGCTGGCCGGCCGCGGGGCCACGGCCACGGGGGGAGTGCCCACGGGAGGAACGGCCATTGGCGAGTTGGCCCGCTCTTCGGTAGCGCCGCTCGTGGCCTTTTCTTCCGATTTAGAAGACTGACAAGCGTTGCTAAGCGCCAACATCAGGCATAAGCCACCCCAGTGGGTAAGACGTAGACGCTTCATCTTGAACGGGTTTGAAAAGACCAAAGTCGACAAGCAAGGCAGCACGGCGCTGTCGGCTTGCTCCTTATACGGCAGGGATGCGCCGCGGGAAGCCGCCAACTCAAGCAAAAAGGTGCCAGTGGCTAAGCGTGCTTGTAGGAGGGGGCCGCCACCCGCCGCGCCAGCCCGGCCGTAAGCTCCCGCTGCTTGAAGCAAAGCGGCAAATGAGTGCCAGAGCGAAATGCCTGCATGGTGATTTCAGCACAGGCACGGGCATCGGAAAGGGCATCGTGGTGGTTGAGCGGAATGCCGAAGAAGGCCGCTACGTGGTCGAGCTTGTGGCGCTCGAGTTGGGGCCAGGCCACCTTGCTCAGCTTCACAGAGCACAGGCAGTGAAAGGCCGGCACGGGTAGGCCATAGTCGCGTAGGGTGTGCTCGAGCACGCTCACATCGAAGGCGGAGTTGTGCGCTACCACGGGCTGGCGGTGCAGGTAGGGTAGCAACTCGTGCCAGACGTCGGCCATGGTGGGAGCGTTGTGCAGGTCGGTTTCGGCAATGCCGTGCACTTGGTAATTGCGCCAGTCCACGCGCAGCTCGCGGGGGCGCAGCAGGGTCTGGTAGGTTTCCACAATCTGGCCACTCTGCACCCGCACCACCCCCACGGCGCAGGCACTGGAGCGGCGTTCGTTGGCGGTCTCAAAATCGATGGCCGTGAAGTTGAGCCCCGCCAGGGCCTGGGTAATTTCTGCTTGCATAGTGCCAAGATAACCGGGGCAGCCGGAAAGCACCAGGGAAGCGGGTACTTATTTCGGCGTCTCGATGGCTGGCGCTCGCGTGTCACAGCACACCTCGGGTACCTCGAAATAGCGCTCCATCACGCCGTTAATGTTGCCTTCGCAGCCAGGCGTGAGGTCAATATTAAACTCAATAAAATTGCTGAACTGACGGAGTGGGATAAGAACGTGGCCGTATGGCAAGCGCAAAGGCGGCAGCGTCACGGCTGGCTCGTGGGCGCGGCTGGCGCTTCGAAGCCGGGCAAAGCGGGCCTGCATTTGGGCATCAAAAGGCGCGGCGCTGGTCAGCAGTTCCCGCCATGCCTCGGGCACGTGCCCGGCGGCAAACAGGCCGAACAGTGCCAGCCCCAGCAAGCTGCTATGGCGCAGCCAGCGCGGGAGCCAAAAGCGCGTTTCCGGCAGCTGCTGGGCTGCGAACCAAGCCAATGCCGCCACCGAAATCAACATGACCAGCAGAATTTCATTTTGGGCCCGCATCAAGGGCGTAGCCACGGTGAGGTAGCGAAACAACAGAAACCCGATGCCATTCAAAACCACGAAAGCCAGCAGCATCGCTCCCCACTGCCAGCGCGATAGCCGCCACGAAGCCTCACCCATGGCCCGCTGCCGGTAGCCTAGGCACAAGCCCATAATCGCGGCCGCCATCACACTAAGGAACGTTAGGGGGCGCGCCAGAAAGAGCACTGCTGAATACGCCGTGCGGGGCAGCAACACCAACCAGCGGTAGGCCTGGAGGGCATCGTCGGGAGCCATGGCGCGGGCGCGGGCCCAGTTGCCGGGTGCCATGGTAGCCAGCGCAGCCGCCAGCGCGCCGGTGGCCAGCCAAAGCCACCATTGGGGGCGGCTACCCGCGGGCAGGGCGTAGCCTAACAGGGCCAAAATGGGCAAGGCTTGCACCAGCGTCAGCTCATTGCCAGCAAGGGCAAGCACCAGCGGGCCACAAGCCAGAACGGCATTTCGCCAGTGGTTTGCCGGTGGCCCCCAGCCCGAACGCAGCGCCAGAGCGGTGAAGTTTAACAAGCCAATCAAGGGTATCTGGTAGGCCACGGCGCCGCAAAACCAGTACAAAAAGGAAAAGGGCGCGGGCGCTGCGTTGCAAAACAGCGCCAGCAGGAGCGCCGCACCCCAAAAAGCGTCTTGCCAGGAAAAAGCAACTCGGAGGACAGTATGGAAAAGTGCCCGCAGAAAATGCGCAATGCTGGCCCACTGCACCACCAGCAGCACGGCCGCCACCAGCTTCACGCCCCCCAGCCAGCCGTAGGTGACGGGGTTGAGCACGGTCATGAAAAACGTGGAGGTGAAACGTCCGGTCCAGGTTTGAAACAGCCAGGCCTGCACGCCCCAGGTGCCGTGGGCCCGCGTCCAGTAGGCATTGCGGAAATCGTCGAAAAATGGTTGGTTGTAGGCCGTGAGCAGCAGAAAAGGCGCTAACGCCAGCAGCAAGCCAAGCCGGAGCAGCAAAAGGCGGAGGTTGAGGGCGTTCAATAAAAGAGCGTTTGACGCGGAGATGGGGGACGCCAGTGACCACAAGCGTGAGGCTGGAGAATGGTTGCCTGGCCTATCTGAAGGGGAATGAAGAGGCGAATCTAGCGCTTATCGAAGTCTGACCATGAACACGTCTGGTCGGCGCAGCACCAATCTCCGTTACGGCAAACCCACCAGCTTGCGCGCCGCCGGAATAATGGCCAGCTCGGCTTGGCCTGCCGGAGCCTGTGCGGCCGTGAGGGTAGTGCGCGCCGCCGCCAGCCATGCGGCAGATGGCGCCTGATGTGACTGCAGCTGATTCAGACGCTCCAGCAGCAGCGTAGCCACCGACGCCAGCTGGGTAGAAAGCGGCCCGTATTCGCGTAGCGCTGGGTTGAGAACCAGCAGCAGCTGCAAGCGTTGGTCATTGGCTTGCCATTGTAGCAGCTGGGCCCGCAACGCCGCCAGCTGCCGGAGCGAAACGGCCGGCCGGGGAGGCTTCACCGCGCCGGTCCCCACCACACTGTCGACGAGCACGGCGAAGCGACGGGCTACCACCGACTCGGCCGGCGCGGCGTCGACCAACCGGTTCAGCGGTGTTTGGGGCGTGTAAACCATGCCCTGAAAATGGCGCTTGTACTCCTTCACAGGCTCTATAACAGCGGCCAGGGTGCGCAGCGGGGCCACGTTGCTGGTGCCGGCCATTTGAGCTAAAAGGAGTTCGGGAGCGCGGCGGTGGCGCAGGCCCACAGTTTCGAGAAAGGTCGAAATAGCACCGAGCCGGCGGTACATATCGGCCACATCCTGGGTAGTAGCCTGCGGCGACCACAGCCGCTCGGCCACGGCCGCGGCGCGGGGCCAGATGCGCGAATCCAGAATCACCGAATCGGCAAATTCGGCCCACATGGCCACTTCGCCGCCCAGCACCAGCTTCTGTTGAGCAGGGGTGAGGGTGGTGTTGGCGGGCAGTGGGTCGGGGAGGTAGTGGGAGGCGGCGGTATAGTTCAGGTCGAGGTAGTAGCCGTCGGAAAGCAGGGCAGGGTGACCCTGCTTCACGGCGTCGTCCAGCCACTTTTTGCCGCGCCAGCTCTGAATGATGATTTCCTTGGGCAGGTCCGGGCCGAGGATTTCATCCCAGCCCACCATGATTTTGTTGCGCTTCTGGAGCATGGCCAGCACCCGGCGGTTGAAGTAGGTTTGCAGCTTGTGCTTATCTACAGTTTTGCCGTCGGCTTTCACCATGCCACGCTCGCGCATGAAGGCCGAAATGCGCGGACTGCGCCGCCACTGGCGCCCGTCGTTTTCATCGCCGCCAATGTGGAAGTAAGGGTCCGGAAAGAGAGCCGTCATTTCCGTAAGCAGCGAGTCGAGCAGCGTGTAGGTCGTTTCGCGGGTGGGGTCGATGGCAATATTAGAGGTGCGGAAGCTGCGGTACACGCCATAAATGGAGTCGTTGGAGGCCAGCCGGGGGTAAGCCGCAATCCAGCTGGTGGCGTGGCTGGGCACGTCGAACTCGGGCAGCACCCGAATGCCCCGCGCGGCGGCGTAGGCCAGCACGTCGCGCACCTCCTCTTGGGTGTAGTAGCCATCGGCGCCGCCTACCTGGTGCAGGCGCGGCAGCACCTTGCTCTCTACCCGAAAGCCCTGGTCGTCGGTCAGGTGCCAGTGCAGCACGTTTAGCTTCACGGCGGCCATGCCGTCGATATTACGCTTAATGACCGGCACCGGCATGAAGTGCCGGGCCACATCAATCAGCAGCCCGCGCCAGGCAAAGCGGGGCTGGTCCTGAATGTCGACTTCGGGCAGGTAGCGCTGGCGCTTTTCAGTGTAAGCCAATTGCTCGAGGGTGGCCAGGGCCCGAAGCACACCCAGGCTGGTGGGCGCATCGATGGTCACGCCCATTGGCGTCACGCGCAGGCTGTAGCGCTCTTCTTCAAACTTTTCCGGCACCCCCACGCGGCCGTAGCGGATTTGGAGCAGAGGCCCCGTGGCGGACTGCCCCGGGCCTTGCAGCCGCAGAAGCGAGCGGCGGGCGGCGGCCTCCACCGCCGAGTCGGCCGTCTTGTCTACCTGAAGCTTCAGCGGCGTTTTCAGGCTCAGGCGGCCTTTGCCCCAGCGCATTTCGGCGGGCACCGGCATCAGGTTGTGCGGCGTTTGGGCCAGCGCATAGCCCGGCCCCCACAGGGCCAGCAGCAGCCCCCAAAATAGCCCCACGGCCGGTGTCAAACTCCTCATATTAGTCCCCTGGCTTTGAATTCTAAGTATTTATTAATCGTGTTTACGGTCAAATCCTTGGGCGCGGTTAGCAGGGAGTAGATGCCGTAGCGCTGCAATTCGAGCACAATTTGCCGCTTTTCCTGGGCAAACTTCTCGGCAATGGTTTGATTATACACGTCTTCGACGGTGGCGGCGGGCACGTCCAGGTACTCCCGCAACTCGGTGTTCTCGAAGAAAATCACCAGCAGCAAGTGGTCTTTGGCCATGCGGCGCAAGTAGGGCAGCTGCCGCTGCATGCCGTGCAGCGTCTCAAAGTTGGTGAACAGCACCAGCAAGCTGCGCTGCTTGATGCGGGCCCGCACCGTGGCGTAGAGCAACTCGAAATCCGTTTCGAGGTACTTGGTTTTTTGCCGATACAGGATTTCCAGCAGTTTCAGCAAGTGGCCGGGGCGGCGGTCCGCGGCCAGGGTGGTGCCGGGGCGGTTTGAGAACGTGAGCAGGCCGGCTTTGTCGTGCTTAAGCAAGGCAATGTTGCTCACCACCAGCGTGGCGTTGATGGCGTAGTCAAGCAGGCTGAGGCCCTCAAACGGCATGCGCATCACCCGACCTTTGTCGATGAGGCAATACACTTGCTGGGCGCGCTCGTCCTGAAAGTGGTTGACCACCAGCTCATCGGCAGCGCCGGTGCCGGCACGGCGAGCGGTGGCTTTCCAGTTGATGCTGCGCGGGTCATCGCCGGGCACGTAGGGCCGAATTTGCTCAAATTCCAGGCTGTGGCCCACCCGCCGAATGCGCTTCACGCCGACCTCCGTCAGGCGGTTGTGAATGGCCAGCAACTCGTACTGCCGCATTTGCAGAAAGGAGGGATACACCGGCACGGTCCGGTCCTGGTCGTAGCGAAAGCGGCGGCGCACCAGCCCCAGGGGAGAGGCAGCATAAATGTTTATTGCCCCAAAATGGTACTCGCCGCGCTTGGTAGGCCGCAGCTGGTAGTTGACAATCTGCGTTTCGCCTGGCCTAACCAAAGCATGAAACAGTACGTCGCGCCGCTGGAACTGATGCGGAATCTCATCTATCGTTTCGGTCTGAATGGGAAACCGGTAGTTGTTCTCGGTGTAAATCTGAATGTCGTTGTCCGAGCCATTCGCGAGCTTGTCGCCCATCACGCGGCGGCCGAATACGGGTGCAGCTTGGTTTCTGGTGGGCGCGTAAAGCAAGAGAATATCCAGCAGCGTGAGCACCACCAGCAAGCCCAGAACTATGCGCATCGGCCCGAGCAGCCATGGGAGGAAAAAGGCTACCACGAACCCGACAGCAACTGCTGCCATACCCAAGAAGAAGCGCTGGGTTAGGAATAAGCTCATGGAGTGCGGCGCGTGGCGAGGTGCAGACTATCGATTACCTTAAAAAAGCTTCTAAGCTGGCTTATCACGAGAATCAAATACTAAGTAGCCGCCTTCAGATGCTATGATAGAGACATCATAATCATAGAAGGATAAGTTAAATTGCCAGGGTTCACCATATTCATCTCCTGAACCGTCAAGCTTAAGCTTTATGTTGTTAGCGAATTGAATATCTAAGTCCCCTTCGTCAGTACATGAAATGGCAGTGACCTCTTGTAAATTCACGCTATTGAAAAATAATAAAGCTCGAGCTGTGGCATCAATGGACAGGTCATCGAAGGTTGTGGTATTAGCAGAAACTGCAGTTTCTATCCAAAGACAATGGTCGTCTGTATTACCATCCCTGAATGTCAATGTCAATACTTGATTCGTTAAGCCAAAGCTTTCTACACAAGCACCTAATAGACCTTTTTGCAAATACTGATTAGCTAATAGTGTGCTAGGATGCATGGTAGATAGATGCATGGTAGATAGAATTAAATAGTTACGATTCTACCGCGGCACTTCAATTGCCTGCATAATCTGCTTCACCACATCGTCGGGCGTGCCACCTTCCATCTCGCGCTCGGGAGTGAGCATGATGCGATGGCGCAGCACACTGGGAGCCAGAAACTGCACGTCTTCGGGCGTTACGAAGTCGCGGCCACGCAGGGCAGCCAAGGCCTTGGCTCCGTTGAGCAAGGCCAGCGAGGCGCGGGGGGAAGCCCCGAGGTACAGCGATTTGTGCGCCCGCGTCTGGCCCACAAGTTTGGCGATGTACTCCAGAATATTGGCCTCCACGCGCTGCTGCCGCACTTGCTGACGCAAGGCCTGCAAGTCGGCAGCCGAAAGAATGGGCTGCACCGCTTCCAGATGCGTGCTGCCCAGGCCGGCATGATGGCTGCTCAGAATCTGCACTTCCTCGGCCAGCGTTGGGTAGCCCACGTGCAGCTTAAACAGGAAACGGTCGAGCTGGGCCTCGGGCAGGCGGTAGGTGCCTTCCTGCTCGATCGGGTTTTGGGTGGCCAGCACCAGGAAGGGCTCGGTCATGGGGTATGCCGTGCCGTCCTGGGTCACGGTGCGTTCCTCCATCACTTCAAACAGAGCTGATTGAGTTTTGGCGGGGGCGCGGTTAATTTCATCAATCAGCACCACGCTGGCGAAAATAGGGCCGGGACGAAACTCAAAATCTGACTTGTTCTGGCGGAATACCGACGTACCCAACACGTCCGACGGCATCAAATCGGGCGTGAACTGGATGCGGCTGAATGGCACTTCCAGGGTACGGGCCAGTAGCTTGGCCATAAGGGTTTTGGCTACGCCCGGCACCCCTTCGAGTAGCACGTGACCATCGGCCAGCACAGCCGTTAGCAGCAGCTCCAGCAATTCCTGCTGGCCCACAATAATTTTGCCGATTTCGGCCCGAATGGCGTCGGTTTGGGCCGTGAGGCGGGCAAAGTCGGTGCGTGGCATAAAGGCCACTTCGGTGGTAGTCGGGGAATCTAAAGGTGCTTGGGCATTGGGTGCTTGAAACGTGTTCTCGTTTTCCATTTATAAAGTGCTGGCGTAACCAATAAAGGTTTGGGTTGTGGCTTCATCGGCGCAGACTGCGAGCAGCTTCCGATGGACATTGAGGGCGTATTCGGTTGAAACCAATTTTTTCGTCACAAGCATCAAGTCCTGGAGCAATCCTGCATATTCGCTCCAGTCAATACCCGCCATAAGTGCTTTTTCCTTGGCTGAACCACCTCGGATGAAATGGTCAGGGTCCCAATTAAATTTCAATAAAACCTTCAGCTTATCAACAGTGAGCATTTTGAAACGACTTATTTCTTATAAACAGAGGTAAATGATGCAAAAAAAAGCCGCTCAATGAGCTTCAAAGGTGATTTATTAGATAAATCCTAATCATTAAAAAGAACGTTTCTAAGTACAGTGCAATATTGATTTAGCGGCTGGCTTCTTGTTTAAAATCGCCCAAAGCTTTACTCAGCAGCAGGAGTTGCTGGTCGGTCATTTTTGGGGCCGTGCGGGCATAGTTTACCTGCCGCAGCAGTTCGTTCACGCGGGGGCGGGGCACCCCTGACTTCTGGCTTAGCCGTCCGCGAAATTCTTCATCTCCTAAATCTGGGTTGTTTTCCTGAAAGCGAGTGCGCAAGTAGTCAAGAAATAAGCTCACTTTTTTCTCGGCAATGAGGCCATGGCTGCTGCCCTGCTGGTAGAGACTGGCCACGGTGCGGGTGAAGGCCAGGGTGTTGTTGGGCAGCGCCTTGATGATGGGAATGATGCGCTGGCGGCGCCTAGCGGCAGTGAGCACAAACAACAGCCCCCCGGCCAGAACGAGGTAATAAGCCACACGGAGCGCATCGTGCGCAAATACCACCCGCAGCAATGACTGCTCACCCAGGGGGCCTTGCTTCTGAAATTCATCCCACCAGGTGCGGCGAGCGGGCAAATAAGCCAGCGCGGCGGCAGCAAATGCAGTGTTGCGCGGCCGCACCAGGTAATAGTTGGTGAAGGCCACCGGAGCCGAGCAAAAATAAAAATGCCCCCGGCCGTGGTCGAGCCGGACCAGTACTGCCTGCCCCGCGTCGTTGGTTGCCAGGGTGCGCCCCACACGGCCCGAGTCCACGGCAAGGTAGTGCCGGAGTGCGGTGCCGGGCAGGCGGATATGGGCCTTGGCCAAAGCAGTATTGGTAAAGCGCAGGTCTACTGAGTCGACCACAGGAAAGCCCTTGGGGCCTTTGTGGGTAACCAAATCGGTCTCCTTTAAAGCCAAACCCAGGCTGTCGCGGAGCAGCTTGCTGCCCCTGGCGCTGCCGATGCTTTGGGTAGCTACAAAGACATCATTGCCTGCCGCCACGTATTTTAGCAGGGTGCGCAGGTCGAGTGGGCTGACTTCGAAACCATCGTTAACAAATAAGTAGTTGCTGGGCCCATGGCCGCGCGGCAACTCCACGCTGCCAAAGATTTCTTCTAAGCTCTGGTCCTGCGCGTACGATTCTGGTGGAGTCGCGCCTGCTTTGGTGGTGGCTTGCGCTACCGCGCGGCTGGTGAGGTGGCTGTACACAGGCAGGCGCACGGCCTGAATCGAGTCGGTGCCCAGCAGGTGGGGGAGTTGGTCGTAGAGGGCATAGGTGCCAAAGGGAATCTTATCCTTGTTGACGTACGTGGGCCTCCAGTCAACGGGCTTGGGGCGGTTATACTCCAGCGTGACGTAGCCGGCGAACAGCGCCGCAATTCCCAGCAGGTAAAGACGGAAAGTGGTAAGCTGCGGCATCAGGTGAGCAAGGTATTTAGTACCAGGAGAAAAATAAGAAGCAGCGGGGGTGGCTGCTGCGCCGGGTTACGAGAAGAGTGGCCTCGTGCTTGCTGCTCAGCTGGGAAGTGCCGTGGCCCGCGGGGTGCCGCGGCGGTGGCTGCTCAGCAAGCTGCTCACCGCGCGTTGGCCGGTTCGGGCTTCGAGGTAGAGCGCGGGAGTCAGGCGTAGGTCGCCGTACCACACGTATTCAAATTGCCGGGTGGCACTGCGGAAAGCGTCGCGCAACGGGCCTGATGCTAATTCAGAGAGGTAGGCGTGGTTGGTTTTGTCGGGCTGCCAGCGAATAAGGCCACCGTCGGTGAGGTGTTTGAGTACTTCGAGGTAGCCCAGGCGCGTGGCTAAGCGGAAGTTGCCTGCAGCCTCGGCCTCAGCAATTCGGGTGGGAAAATCTACTTCGTGAATGTCTTCCGTCGCGGTGTCATAGGCCAGCGGCCGGCGTTGCGCCGAGCGGCCAAAAGCCCTTGTGATGTCGACTTGCAGCAGCTTTAGCACTGCGAACACCAGAATGCCCAGAGCAAGGGCGTAGATAATATATCGCCAGGGGAAATTCCCGATGCGGTTGTCCAGCAGCTTCCCAAGCCGCTGCCACACCCGCGCCCAAAAGGCATCCCAGGCGTCGGTAGAGGCTTTGGGTTCCTCGTAGCGGAAGTCGCGCTGTCCGGCCAACTCGCGCAGCCGGTTTTCATCGGGCCGGCGCGGAGGAAGGGCTGTATTGAGGTCGGGCGGCAGCGGCTGACTCTGCTGGCGCTGGGCGGTGCCGCCGGTCTCGGGCGTTGCACGCGCCCTTGCCGGTGGGGCTACTGCTGCGAAGCACAGCGCCAGCAACACCCACCGGAGGTGCTTACCGGCGTGGCTCACGCTGGCCAAGACGGGCAGTAGGTTGGCGAAGAATGGTAGCAAGTAGCGGACTGGTTGCGGTGGAAGTTGGGTAGGGGCAAGCAAAGGCAGTCCGTTGGCTCAGTGGCCGACCAAAAAAGCCCAATGGTAGTAAGCTGGATTTATGAATCAAAGACGAACGCACCGAATTTTAATATTCGCCTTCCTCGTCGGGCTGATAGGTACTGTTAGTCGCTTGTGGGGCTGAGGTTTGGCCCAGTGAGTCTATCAGACGCCGCAAGCCAACCCCATCCCGGCGCTCTACCAGGTTAAAGTATTGGAATGCCAGGGCTACAAGCAGGGGAGGTAACAGCAGCAGTAAGACCAGGCTGTTGAGGCTGGCCATCATAATGCTGAACACGGGCGAGTGCAGGCGGCTAACTTGAAACATGGCGGATAGCCCTCCCGAAAACAGCGTTACGGAAATGCCGATGCCAACTATCACCAGGTAAAAGATGAACAACATGATGGCTATCAACCCGAAAGTCGACCACCATTTGCCGCTGGTTAGTTGCAGGCAGCGGCTGAGCGTTTCACCGAACCCAGTGCCCTCCACCATCTTCACCACGAAAAAAAGGCTGAGTGCGACCGAGAAGTAAATTCCTGGAATTACCAAGAGGAAGAATCCAGCGGTGATGAGAAAGCTGAGCCCCCACGCCGAAAAAAACGTGCCGACAAACTCCTGGCGCACCACGGCCCACACCTCGGCCACGCGCACCTCGCCACTCGCCGGCTGGGGGCACAGGCACAGCTTCACGTATCCATATACGCTGAGTAGCAGCAATGTAAAAACCGCTGTGCCCAGAATGGTTTTTATCCAGTAAGCCGGGGTACTCAGCATAGTCCCCCACATGCCTCCCTGAAGCAAGCCGGTCAAGCCCAAACCCTGCTCCCGCATGGCACCCTGTACCGAACCAAAAAGCTCCGCATCGAACAGGGCCGATGCCAGCCCTTGCAGCAGTACCGCGGGCACTACCAAGTAAAGCAGCACGCGGCCCAAAGGCCGAAAATGCGCCGAGATGAACTCGAGGGTAGCCGAAATCTTTTGGCCGAAATCCCGTTCTTGGCGGAAGTCTAATTCGTGGGTGAACTTCGGTTTCATAATGGGTAAAATAATTCAGCCTGAGCTCGCTGTTAGGCGGCAGCGCCCTGCCCCAGGCGCCGCACCAGCTGACGGGGGTAGAGAATAAAATACCAGCCAATAAACGCCGCCGAACTGCCAATGATGGCGAGGCTGACCGCAATCGGCATCTCGGTGTGGCGGGTAACGAAGCCTTCCAGAAAGCCCGCTAATACAAAAATTGGGACCAGGCCAATGGCCATCTTTAAGCCATCGCGCGCCGCCTGTCTTAAGGCCTCGCCCCGTGCGTAGGTGCCCGGAAACAGCAGGCCCCGCGCCATTACAAAGCCCGCCGCGCCGGCCACGATGACGGCCGAAATCTCCAGTGTGCCGTGTATCCAGATGGTGAGCACTGAGGCCTGCAGCACGTGGTAGTGGTAAAAAAAATACTGGAACGAGCCCAGCATAATTCCCGTGCGAAACATCTGCACGAGGGTGCCAATGCCTAGCGTCACGCCTTGCACGAAGATGCTGAGGGCCACAAAAATGTTGTTAGCTGTGATGCCCAGGAACATCAGGGTTTGGCCTTCTTGCTTGTACACGGCCATGGGGTCGCCCCGGCGAATGTTCTCAATGGTTTGGTTCACGTAGGCGTCGCCCAGCACCACGCGCACAAAGGAGTCGTCGTAGGCAGCTGAAAGCGCCCCCAGTAGGGTAAAAATTAGAAACAGCAGCGCCGTCACGGCCAAGGTGCGGTGGTGCCGGGCAACCAATAGCGGCAGCTCTATGGCCCAAAACCTGCCCACGCGGCCGTGGCGCTGCGGCTTGTTGGCGTATATGCGCTGGTGCACTTTGCCGGTGAGGCCGTTGAGGTAGGCCGTGGTGGGCGAGTTGGGGTAAAAGGTTTGGGCGTAGGCCAGGTCGTCGGTGAGGGCCACAAACCGGGCCGCCAGCTCATCGGGCCCGGCTGCAGGGCGCTCGTATTGCTGCCAACGCTCCTGGTTTTGGCGCAAAAAAATTGCTTCTCGCATTTCTCGAAGTTGAAGGCCTTAAAGATAGGTCGTGCCCGGGTTGGGAAGGCACAAGAACAAGGGCTGGCGCAGAAGTAAAAAACCGCGCATTACAAACTGGTGTTCAAAAGGAAATGTTGGTGGTTTTGCGCGTTACTTGCCGCCTTTTTCGACTACTTCTTTCTGCATTCCCTCATGGCCACCATCCGCGTTCAAACGGCCCAAAACGTAACGGTTGAGTACGAAGTCGCCAGTCTGGGCGACCGCGTGGTGGCCGCCATTCTCGACAACCTGGTGCTCATTGCTTGGGTAGTGGCCTGCCTGTTGTTGGTGAGTTTATTAACTGCAAAGAGTACTACTGGTAATACAGCTGTCTTCTATAGTGTAGCTTTTCTGGCAGCCCTTCCCTACGTGTTCTATCACTTAATATGCGAGGTGTTTTTTAATGGCCAAAGCATCGGGAAGAAGGCCCGCGACATCAAGGTGATGCGCCTCGATGGCACGGCTCCCAGCATTGGCGACTACCTACTGCGCTGGCTGTTGCGCATCATCGACACCGGGCTTTTTGGTGGCCTTGTGGCCATTGTGACCATTGCTGCCAACGGGCGCGGGCAGCGCCTGGGCGACCTTGCGGCTGGCACCACCGTGCTCAAGCTGCGCCCCAAAGCCCACGCCTCGCCGCTCACCGGCGCCGCACTGCTGCCCGATTACCAGGTAGTGTTCCCGCAAGCTGCCCTGCTCGCCGACCACGACGTGGCCCTGATTCGGCAGCTGGTGCAAAAGGCCAAGGCCCGCGACAACTACGAACTGCTCAATGAACTAGCCAACAAGGTGAAGTTCCTGACCGGTATTTACACCGACTTGCCCGACGAGGATTTTCTACAAACCGTGTTGCGCGACCATTTGCATCTGGCCCAACAGGTATGAGGCCTTAGCCTAATTCAGACAGCAAAGAAGGCTTGCCTGTACACTCAAATCAGCCTTCTTTGACAGAAACAGCCTATTCAACCACCACTTGGCGTACTGCCGCCGGCTGGCCATTCACCACTAGGCGGACCGTGTACAGCCCAGGCTTCTGGCCTGCTGCTTGCCAGGCCAGGACCTGCAGCCCGGCCCCCAGCAGTCCGCTGGCTTGGGTGCCCACGCAGCGGCCCACCACATCAAACACCCCCACCTCGACACGGCCAGGTTGAGTAAGCGTGAAGGCAAGGCGAGTGGCCGAAGTCATAGGGTTGGGAAAAACGCTGAAGCCCGTGGCCAAGTCGAGACGCTCCCGCACAGCCGTGGCTACGCCAGTGCCCGCGGCCACCGCTATGTCCCGCACCGCAATGCCATTGCCGATGGCGCCCACCAGGGTAGCGGCGCTAGTGATGGTAAAAGAACTGATGGTGTAGAGGCTGGAATTTAGGCCCGTGCCTGTATTGGCCAGCAAGTACATGGTTTGGGCGCCGGCCGCGGAAGTATAAATATCAAGGTCTACGTTGGGGACCGTGGCGTTCACGGTGATGCCCGAATTGCCCATGGTGCCCACCGAAATCAGGTTGCCGTCGTTGGGCGGGTTTATCAGGGTGAGCACATTGGTTGCCAAGTCGTAGCCATAGAGGGTAGTGGTGGTCGCGGTGGTGCCGGCCACGCTGTTGGTATAGGCTACCGCGCCAATATTGGGAGTAGTGCCCGCGTTCCGGTCGCCGGTGGCATACGCGAGCTGGGTATCGGTGCCGGCAATGGTGCCATCGATGGGGTTGAGGCGATAGTTGGCGCGGTTGGTGCTCACCACCCGGATGCGGTCGGCGACGGGATTAAAATCGAAGCCTATTTTACCCGTGCCCAAAGGCAAGGCGATGGGGGTAGCGTTAACAGGCGTTGCCACCCCCGTAGCTGCGTTGAGGGCATACAACTGGTAGCTCTGGGCAGTGGCATTGTACCCCAAAGCGTACAGCGTATTCGTCAGGGGGCGAATGTCCAGGCCCACCAGCGTCTGGGCGACGTTGACACCGGTAATGCCCACCGACGTGCGAATGGTGCCCGGCAAGGCGGTATCGAACGAAATGAGATTGGAGCCAGCCAGCCCGTAAGCGAGGTTACCGGTTACGGTAGCGGGCACCGTACGGGTAATGGCCAGGGCAATATCAGTCAGGGGCATGGTGGTCCCGACACCCAGTGCCGCGACCTGTGTGGTTGCGCCCGTGGTTAGGTCGACGGTGTAGAGGGCATTGGTGAAACCGCCAACGGAAGCGGCATCGGATACCGACAGGTAGGCTTGGTTAGCGCCGGTGGTAGGGTGAGTGTAGATGTCCAAGTCGGTGCTAAAGGTGGTGCCACTGGTATTGATGCCCAAGGTGCCCACGGTGTTCAAGGTGCCGTTGTCGGGCGGGTTCTGCACGGTCAGGCGGGAGTTGGCTTCGTCGATAGCGTAGAGCGTGGTGGCCGTAGCGCCAATGGAGCTGTTGCCGTACGCCACGGCGCCCACGCCCGGGGTTTGGGCGGCGTTGGGGTCAGATGCCGCGTAGGCGAGGGTGCCGTCGGTAGCTGCCAGTGCGCCGTTGTCGGGATTGAGTCGGAAATTGCTGTTGTTGGCGCCCGTCAGTCGGATGCGGTCCACTGTCGGGTTGAAGTCGAAGCCAATGCGGTTTCGGTTGGTGCCCAGGTTCACAACCAGCGTGCCTCCTACCGGGGTCAAAGCGCCCGTAATGGGGTTCAGGGTATACAATTGAATCTGGGTAGCGCCAATGTTGTAACCCAGCGCAAAAAGTTCGCCCGTATTTGGGCGGCTATCCAGGCCCACCAAAACCTGGCCGGTTGCAAGGCCTACCACCGGAACGGTGGCAATAAACGTTGTGGGCGCTGACACCTGGAAGGTAACCAAGCTTGAGGTCGTTGGGGAAGTGGTAATAAGGCCATAGGCCGTTTGCGCACGGGATGCTACCGGCCCCAGAAGCAGCAGGCCGACTACAGCTGCTAGCCGTGTAAAGGTAAAAAGTTGTCGCATGGCTGTGGAATAAATAAAAAGGAGAATACAAAAAGTTATACAATATATTACGTAGCCTTTACGTGAGAGATTGACTAAATTGGAATATCCCGCCGGTTGGAGTGCCCAAAAGAGTGTGGACCAGGGGACAGTACTAAGATGCCCGCGTAGCACCATCGTCGCTGAACTTCAGCAGTGCATAAAACCAAAAAGCGACTTGCCCAGCAATGGGCAAGCCGCTTTTTTTAGCAGCATTAGGTAAGGCTCAGCCGCTAGTTGCGGGTCATGAGTCGGTTCGTCTGCAGCTCAGTGGCCGGGATGGGCCATATGTAAAGCGAGTTGCTAGGCTCAATAGCGGGTACAGAGCCTTTTGCTGGAATGGTCGTGTTAAGACGCATCAGGTCCATGTTCCGGATGCCTTCGCCCAGGAACTCGATGCGGCGCTCCAGCAAGATGGCATCTACCATTGCGTTTGCGGAGGCGAAGCTGGCCGCCGTATACACGCCCGCCGGGTTCGAACGGCCGCGGACGGCGTTCAGCAACGCCAGCGCTTGCGGGTCGACGCCACTAATGGTGCGCGCCCGGGCTTCTGCTAGATTAAGCAGCACTTCTGCGTACCGAATAACCGGGGCCTTGTCGGTGTAGGGAGTACCGGTAGGGTATTTGCTCAAAAAGAATTCTGTGCCAACTGCCCTCACGAAAGCCGTGCGACGGGCATCATTAGCGGCCCAGCCGGGGTTGCTCAAAATACCGCCTGCTGCGTTGTTCAAGCCATACTCGCCGTTGCCGCCAAGCGACGAGGGCAGGTAGTAAAACGCCAACTGGTTTTGAGTGCCCGGGGCGTTCTGAGCAGTGAAGGGGAAAGACAGGATGCTCTCCGTTGTCTCCTGGGGTACGGCAAATACCGAAGCCACCGATGCCTGCAGCGCGTGAGGCACTCCGCTGGGGGCAACAAAGGGAGCCGTAGCCGGCACAATTTTATTGGCTTCGGTGATGACGTCCGCATAGCGACCCATGGTCAGGTATACTCGCGTTTTCAGCGCAATAGCCGTGTTGCGGTGGGCCCGCGTCACGTTTAGAGTGGTGGCGCTGGCACCGTAGTTCAGCGGCAGGTTCTGCTCAGCAAAGGTCAGGTCGGCCAGAATCTGGGTGTAAACTTCAGCTACCGTGCTGCGCGCCAAGTCGTTATTTGCATCGGTGGTTTCGCCCATCAGACGCAGGGGCAAGCCGGGCTTGCTGCCGTTGCCATCGGTGTATGGCCGGGCATACAGTTGCAGCAGAGAGTGGTAGCATAAGGCACGCAACAACCGGGCTTCGCCCCGATACTGGGATGCTTTGGTCGAAAAATCAGCCGCAAACGTGGGCGCCACAAATTTGGATGCGTTGGCATCCAGGCCAGCCAGAAACACGTTGATTTGGTTGATTGCCGCGTAGGCAGCGCCCCAAGTGTTAACGACGTCGTTTTGCGCGGTCTCAACCAAGGTATGGTTCCATACCCCTAGTCCAGTTACGTTATTGGACGTGCGGTTGATGAAGTCATTACCCCGGATGTCGCTGAAAATCTGGTAGCGACCACCCAGGAAGCTTCCCGACTTTACAAAGGAATACAGGTTATTGACCTGTAATTCGATGCGGGCTGGCGTATTGAAAACTACTTGGTCTGAAAACAGGGTAATGGGAACTGGGGTTAGCTTATCGGTTTGGCAGGAAAAAGTGCCAACAGCCAGTAAAGCTGAACAAACCGCCACAGCGGCTTTCTTATTCATCGATATCTTCATCAGGTAATTAAATTTAGAAGCCAATGTTGAAACCTACCGTGTACGTCCGGGCTTGGCCAACCGAGTTACGGTCAACACCGGAGCCCGTGTTGTTGGCACCGTTGCTCGAAATCTCGGGGTCAATGCCTGAGTAGCTCGTCAGCAGGGCAGCATTCTGTGCCTGCACGTACAAGCGGGCGTTGGCCACGTTAATGCGGCTCAACAGCGTCTGGCCAAAGGAGTAACCCAGCGAAACCTGACGGAGGCGGGCAAAATCGCCTTTTTCCACATTGGACGACATGATGATGGTTGAACCGTTCGAAACGTTGTCGCCGAACACGACCCGGGGCCACTTGGCGTTGGTGTTGGTTTCGGTCCAGCGGTCCAGGATATCCTTCTCGTTGTTCCAGAAACGCTGGTCGTGCAAGCCAGCCTTCGTGCCATTGTAGATGTAGTTGCCGCCCGAGAACTGAACGAATACACCTAGGTCGAAGGCCTTGTAGCGGAAAGTGTTGTCGACGCCACCGTAGTAGGTAGGTAGGGTAGGGCCGTAGTACACCCCGTCAACCAACTGGTTGGGAGCCGTAGCTGGGCGGCCGTCCATCGTGGTCCAACCTGAGCCCAGGTGCTCGTACTGCACCACCGTGCCGTCGGCCTTCTTGAGCATACGGCGGCCGTTGGCAGGATTAACGCCCAACGAGGGCACTGCCAGAAGTTCGCCGGCCGAGCGGCCCACCAGGGTAAAGTTAGCTGTTTCGAGGCCTGACGTAGCTGTGCCAATGCGCTGGCCTTCCGTAGCCAAAGCAAGAACCCGGTTTTTGAGGGTGGTAAGGTTCGAATTCACGGTCCAGGTGAAGTCTTTGCCCTGGAATGCGTTGAAGTTCAAATTGAATTCAATACCAGTATTTCTCATCGAACCCACGTTGCCCTGAATCGAGTTGTTAGGTATGCCTTTGGAAGGCGACTGGGGAACGTCCAGAATCAGACCGTCAACCAGGTTCTGATAATAAGCGATATCGCCACGCAGGCGGTCCTGGAAAAAGCCGAAGGACAGGCCCAAGTCGGTTTTCTTGCTCGTTTCCCAAGTCAGGTTGGGGTTAGCAGCGGCGCTGAAGAACAGGGTGGGGTTGGCTCCATACAAGCCCGAGGAGTAGGTCTGGAGCGCAGCGAAGTCGCCGATGCCTTGGTTGTTGCCCACGCTGCCCACGCTACCCGTGAGTTTCAGAAAGGAGAAGGTTTCGGCAAATGCCGAGTTCTTCCAGAAGCCTTCTTCCGAGATGACGTAGCCAAGCGAAGCGCCGTAGAAGTTGCCGTATTTCTTGGCCCAAGCCGAATAGCCGTCACGACGGAAGTTGACCGTAGCCAAGTACTTGCGGTCGAAGTTGTAGTTCATACGGCCGAAGAACGACACCAAGTAGTTTTCGCCCTGGAAGTTGCCCGAGGGAGCAATATTGGTAAAGTTGCCCTGGAACGAGGTGAAGAATGGGTCAGCTACATCGGTGCGGTTGGCACCCCAACGCTCAATCTGGGTGTATTGCTGTTCGTTACCGGCCAGAAGCGAGAAGTTATGCTTTTCGGCAAGAGTGACGTCGTACTGAGCGGTATTCTGCCAGTTCCAGCGGTTGTTGGTGCGAAAGAAGTTGCTGGCCGAGCCGCGGGTCGAAAAGCCGTCACCAGCCAGCGCCGTGAAAAACGACTTGTCTTGAAACGAAATGTTGTTGATACCATAGCTAGTACGCAGATTCAGCCCTTTGACAATGGCCCAATCGGCGTATACACTGCCCTGAACTTCGTTGCCGTCGGAGTTGAAGTAGTTGTTCTCTAAATCAACCACCGGGTTGTAGTAGCCGGGAAGCAGCGGGGAGTTGGTGGTAGGGTTAATATTAGGTCCGGCTCCGAGTCCGGCTCCGTTGGTGTTGTAGCTACCGTCGGGGTTGAAGGGTGACACGTTGGGGGGCAATACCAGGGGCAAGCGGCCAAGACCGGCCGTGCCAAAGGCTCCGTCGGCCACCGAGCCAGAGTTGGGCGAAGAGTTTCTGGTGTTGGAATAGCCCACCCGCATGCCCACGGTAAAGGAGTCAAACACTTTGTGGTCAACGTTCAAGCGAGCGGAAACGCGTTTAAAATCGTTGCGCACCAGCATGCCTTTCTGGTCTGTGTAGCCCACCGACGTGTAGTAGCTGGTTTTGTCCGTGCCGCCCGAAAAGTTCAGGTTGTTAGAAGTCGAGAAGCCAGTGCGGTAGATGTAGTCATACCAACGGGTGTCGGCGGAGTTGCCGTTCGCGTCGGTTAGCTTGAAGCCTTCGATGTTGGTCGCAGCAGCTCCCACCGAACGCCGGTTGGCGTTGAGGTTGCGAACGGCTTCGTTCTTGATGGTGACATAGTCCTGGGCGCCAAGTACCTCGTACAGCCGAACTGGACGCGACAAGCCTGCCCAGCTGTCAAAGGAAATCTTGCTTTGGCCTTTTCTGCCTTTTTTGGTAGTTACCAGAATAACACCGCCCGCGGCCCGGGAACCGTAGATAGCCGAAGCCGAAGCGTCTTTCAGCACCTCCATGCTCTCAATATCAGCTGGGTTCAGGTTACTCAGCGGATTGTTGGGCACGCTGCCCACCGCCGAGCTATTACCGCTAAAAGCCGGAATGCCGTCGATAACGATGAGCGGCGCCGAGCTCAGGTTGATGGAGTTCACGCCGCGGATGCGGATAACGGGCGGGTTGTTCAACACGCCGTTAGGGGTGGTGATGTTAACGCCAGAGGCGCGGCCCTGCAGGGCCTGGTCGAAGCTTTGCACCGGAGCGGTAGCAATCTCCTTGCCTGAGATGGACGCTACGTTGCCGGTCAGGTCGCGGCGCAACTGCGTGCCGTAGCCTACTACCACTACTTCGTCGAGGCCGGTGGGATTAACTCTTAAGGTTGCATTGATGGTCGATGCTCCACCAATGCTAACTTCCTTGCTATCGTACCCTACATATGAAAAGACCAAGGTGGTGGTTCCTTCCGGAACCGACAGAGAATACTTGCCTTCAACATCAGTCGAAGTTCCTTGCTTGGTTCCTTTAGCAAGTACCGTTGCACCCGGTATCGTGGCGCCATCTGACCCGGTCACAGTGCCGGACACCGTCCGACCTTGGGCCCAGAGGTCTTGCGCCATCAGCGACAAGACCATGAAGAGCATTAATAGTACTGTTTTTCTCATGTTAATGGTTTTTGGTGAAGAGTGTTGATTGGCGAATATAGGCGCACATTTTTTACTAAAGTTTGCTTTTTTGAGTAAAAATTTAAAACATGCAGCTTTAAACTAAATAACAAACTGGTAATTACATGATTGACATGATTCTCGGGACTGTGGCAATAAACAGATGCCAAAGTATCAGATGTTTGGAATCTGCGTAAGCAGTGCCCAGTAGCCAGATAAGAAGGGCTGAATGCTGATTGAGCGCAAGCAAGTTGGAAGAACCGCTTGCCCGCCGGGTAGCGACAGGACCAGCTTATTTACCTCCTGACCAGCGGCTCATACACCAGGAATGATTCCATTAGCAAAGGCGTACTACACCTCTTTGCCTTGCTCTTGACCTCAGGGCAAAGCATGTAAAGCTACTCTGGTTAAGCTGGCCAAATGGTATCAGCGAAGCGGCTGCCAATTGCCAGAAAGCCCATTGATATTTAACTGTTGGCCAGTGCCTTTTGAAAACATAAAAAACATGCCCCTCGGCTGATTGCTCAACCAAGGGGCATGCGGAATGGTGTTGTTCCGCTGCGGTTACAAAGAGTAAGAGCGCGGAAAAAGAGAAAACCCTACCAGGGCACAGGTTGTCCCTGCCAGGTTACGAAGCTGCCGTTTTCTTCGGCGTGCAGCTGGTCGGCGAGGCGAATGATGCCGCGGGCCGAATCGGCGGGTTCCTGCGTGGCGTGGTCGCCGCCCATGTCGGTGCGCATCCAGCCCGGGTCTACTATTATTGAAATCAGGCCCATGTGGCCGACCTCGGCGGCCAGGCTGCGCATGTACATGTTCAGGGCCGCCTTGCTGGCACTGTAGTGGTAGGGGTCGCCGGTGGCCTTCCAGGTGAGGGAGCCCTGGCCCGAAGAGATGCTCAGGATGCGGCCCTTGTTGCCGGCGCGCAGCAGCGGCAGCAGCGCCTGCGACACCAGCAGCGGCCCAATGGCGTTCACCTGCATGGTCTCAATGGCATCCTCGTGGGTGAGTTGCCCCAGGCGCTGGTGACCATCGCCCGACCCCGCGTGCGGGTACACCCCGGCGTTGTTAATGAGCACGTCAAGGGCGTCGGTGTTGCTGCTCACTGTTTGCACGGCGGCCGCAATAGACGCCGCATCGGTTACGTCGAGGGGTAGGAGCACGAGGCGGTCGGCGTATTGCTGCTGAAGCTGCTGGAGCTCGGCCGCGTCAGTGGGGTTGCGGCTGGCGGCAAACACTTGGTCGCCGCGCTCCAGGTATTGACGGGTTAGCTCGAGGCCCAGGCCCCGGTTGGCTCCGGTGATGAAAGCGCGCATGTTTTTTAGGGAAATTAGGAGAGCAGAAGAACAATTTGGAGCTGCAGTTTACGCACAAAAGCCTGTCCTGCTATCTTGGCGGGATTCTTTGAAGCACGGAACGGCCGTTACCACACCCTATTAGGAAGGCAGGTTCAGGGCATGATTGGTGCCTGGCCTAGCGTTTCAAGCGCATGCTGCGCCGCTGCTGCTTGGTTTCAGCGCAACCGTTAGGTTCATGCCACCTTATCACGACTACCCATGAGCATCGTTATTTCAACTCCTGCCCCCGAACAAATCGAGGAAGCATTGCCACAACTCATTACTTTGTTTCAAGACGCCATTGCCTCGGGGGCCGCGCTGGGTTTTGTGCCCCCGCTTTCCACGGAGGAGGCCAGCAGCTTCTGGCAGCGCGTACAGGAAGGCGTTCGGGCCGGTACAGTGGCTTTGTTTGTGGCTTACCACGGGAGTAGCCAGGAAATAGTGGGCACCGTGCAGCTGGTATTGGCCCCGCAAAGCAATGGCAGCCATCGGGCCGATGTTGCCAAAATGATGGTGCACCGAAAAGCACGTCGCCTGGGCATAGGCCGAGAGCTTCTGCGCGCCCTCGAAGCTAAAGCGGCTGAGCTGGGCCGCACCACGCTGGTCCTCGACACCCGACAGGGCGATGCTGCTGAATTGCTCTACCAATCCCTAGATTACCAGGTGGCCGGAGCTATTCCAAAGTATGCTCAGAGCGGCGATGGTACGCTGCACACCACCGTAATTTACTATAAAGTGCTCAATGCTTGAGGATAGTCAGCCTAAACATTGAAGCAAATTGTAAAAACCAAACCTACCGGGATGGGCGCTGCTCGATGCGGGTTTGCCGCTCTACGGCCATGGCAGTAACAATCACCTCATGGGCATAGCGCGACTTGCTTGGCACCGCAGCCAAACCCGCTGGTGCTTCGGTGCTTCGCTGCTGTTCGCGCCTCAGGGCTGCTTCATCAGTAATCATAAACTTGACGGCTAAGTAAAACCGGGTAGCTGTGGGGCGGTTCAGATAGACAGCGGGTATCCAGTTGTCGGGCAGCTTCTGCAAGGCCCGCCATACCTCCTGGTCGCAGTCCGGACTCATGCTGTTTTCAACTGTATAGTCCCGGGAATGCCCATTAACGTCCACGGTATAGCCGATTATGACGGTGCCTTGCAACTGCCGCTGCAGGGCACTCACCGGGTAGCGCAGGTTGCGCGTCAGTTCCAGCAGGCGATGGTCGGTGCTGCCCAGCAGATGCGGGACTCGGGCCATGCGTTTCAGTTGCCATTCTTCTCCCACCCGCACCAAGTAGCGGGTAGTATCGGCTTGCATAAAGGAGATACGGCTTGAGTCGTAATCGAAAGTCAATTCCAACTCCTGATTTCGAGTATAGAAATTCCATTTGCCAATTCGCTTGCCATCGGGCGTTGTTGCGCCCTGCTCTAGTACCGGGCGATGAGCATCCTGTGACTTGGCGGGTTTTTTCTGCGCTTCAGCAGTACTAAAAATAAAGCAGAAAGCGGTTAGTAGAAGTAAGAGGAGCTTCATGAGAAGAGCGGCAGAGGGCGCATGAATTAAGCAAGCTCGTAAGGCTGCGAGACAAATATAAGGTGCTCGTACTCTCTGGTTATGTCAGTTTTCGCCCTCAAAAAAACAAGCCCTGCATTATGAAAATGCAGGGCTTGTTTTTTTAAGGGCTACTCAGGTTGCGGGCACTTAGCCGGCTGCAATAGCCTTGCGGCGGCTGGTGCGCGGCATGCGCTCCACGCCCTGCTCCAGCAATTCCTCGTCACGCTCGGTTTTCTTAATAGTCCAGCTCAGCGAGTACAGGTCGCGGCGGCGGTCGCGTAGGTTGCGCACGGCGCCGCTGGTGTTCAAGTCTTTGAGCAGGTCGAGGTCAAGGTCGGCAATGAGAGTCATCTCCGTGTTGGGCGTGGCCTCGGCCACGATGGCATCGTGGGGGAAGGCAAAGTCTGACGGGCTGAACACGGCGCTCTGGGAGTACTGAATGTCCATGTTCTCAACCCGCGGCAGGTTGCCCACCGAGCCGGTGATGGCCACGTAGCACTCGTTCTCAATGGCCCGGGCCTGGGCGCAGATGCGCACACGCTGGTAGGCGTTTTTGGTATCGGTCCAGAAGGGCACGAACAGGATTTTTACGCCCTCCTCGCTCAGCATGCGGGCCAGCTCGGGGAACTCCACATCGTAGCACACCAGAATGCCGATTTTACCGAAGTCGGTGTCGAAGCACTTAAGCTTGTCGCCGCCGCGCATGCCCCAGTAGCTGGCTTCGTCGGGGGTCACGTGCAGCTTGTATTGCTCGTCCACGGTGCCGTCGCGGCGGCAGAGGTAGGCCACGTTGTGCAGCTTCTCGTTTTCGTACACCGGCATTGAGCCGGCCACGATGTTGATGTTGTAGCTCACCGCCAGCTCCATCATCTTGGCCTTGATGGGCTCGGTGAATGCCGCCATGGCCCGGATGGCCACCGCTGGCGAATCCTCATTGGTCAGCGCCATGAGGGGGGCGTTGAAAAACTCGGGGAACATTACGCAGTCCGACTTGTAGCCCGATACCGTGTCTACAAAGAACTCAATCTGCTGCAGCAAGTCTTCGAGGCTCCGGGTGGCGCGCATCTGCCACTGCACAATGCCGATGCGGACGTTGGATTTAGTGTTGCCAATGAGCTTCTCCTCTTCCTCGTAGTACACATTAATCCACTCCAGCAGCGTGGCAAAGGCCTTGCTCTCGGAGTCATAGGGCAGGTAGCCGCGGATGATTTTCCGCACGTGAAACTCGTTGGAGAGCTGGAAGGTGAGGATGGGGTCGACCACCTCCTTGTTGCGCACCATCTCCACGTACTTGGCCGGGGTCATCTCACTGGCGTAGGCCGCGTAGCCGGGAATGCGGCCGCCGGCCACCATGGCGCGCAGGTTCAGGTTTTCGCACAGCTCCTTGCGAGCGTCGTAGAGGCGGCGGCCCAGGCGCAGGGAGCGGTACTCGGGGTCTACAAAAACGTCGACGCCGTACAGGGTATCGCCGTTGTCGTTGTGAGTGTCGAACTTGCCGTGCCCCGTTATCTTGGCGTAGGTGTGCTTGTCGCCGAAGTCGCTGTATTGCACAATAATGGCCAGCGCGGCCGCCACTAAGCGGCCGTTATCCTCGATGCCAATCTGGCCTTCGGGAAACTTCTTGAGCAGGGCCGCAAACTCGTCGGCCGCCCAGGCACCCTCCATGTTGGAGTACACCTTGTCCATGATTTGTTTTACCGCCTTAAAATCGGAGCGGCGCAGCGTGCGCAGCACCAGCTTGTGGGCCGGCACGGCAGTAGGTGTGAGAAGTTCTAGCCCGGCCATTGCCGGACTGGGTTTGCCCACCTTTTTGGCGTGACCGCCGCTGGGAGCGGTTTTGCCGTTGGAAGAAGTAGCCATAATGCTGAAAACGAAGCTGCTAGAAAATAAGCGAAATGCAGGCCTACCCCGATGGATAAGTAGCCAATTCGCGAATGTCACCCATTAAAAAAACCGTTGGCGTGCGTCGCCAACGGGTAAGTAAACGAAAATCTTATCAGAACGGTGCAATACCGTTAAAATTAGCCCTTCCCACAAAGCATCCGCTCACTGGCAGGCCCTCATCCATTTCTTGTTGCTGTGTTTTTTGTCAAGGTGAAAAACGGGAAAGAAATGAATGCTTCCGCCGATGGATTTCTCTGATACTGGGCGTCTGTTCTCATCGTAACAGGAGATGATTTCCACCCGGTCCATTAGCAGAACCAATACTGACACATTGGGCGTGGCAATATTGGCTCGAAGTGGCCGAACCGGTACTTCGGCACTCCAGTGGGTACTGTCAAGCCTCCTGATTGAAGAATCTTCGCCAGTCAGGGAGTCTAGTTTGCCAGCTTGGTGCTGTGCGTCTTCATCAGTAGCACAAATCTTCAGCAACTGATAACCGCCAAAAGAACAATTAGTTGGTTCTATTAGGGCTTGCACCTGAGTGGGAGTGCTATAAATGGTTTCAAGGCCCAGCCAATAGCCAGCAAGGCCATTGTTCATGCCCTCATTTGAGTAGAACCGATTTTGAAGGCCATATAAAGCAACAGCATCGGGCCGTGCATTATTAAAGGGTAGCAAGCCGATGCCCGCGCCGTTTTCGAAATACTCCATGAAGTCGAGGCCAGTGTCGTGCTTCGGGTAACGCAACCGCACTAACGTATGTGCAGCCAAAGGGACATGGAAAAGCGTTCGGCTGGTCGGAACTACCTCGAAGTTGGTACTGACTGACTTAAAACGCTTAAGCAGCGCTCTTATGTCCAGCTCTTGAGGAGTTTTGTTGTAGAGCAGCAAATAATGTTTCAGGGAACTGCCCTCCCGTTCCCAAACACTCCAGCTAATAAGGTTATCGGAACGCAGGCCTACTACAATCTGACTGGCATTGGCCGGTAGCTGCAGCAACAAAAGCAATAGAAGAAGCAGGATTTTCATGTTCGCCAGGAGCTTACGGCACAGGTAGCAATAATCAGCTGCCTTCCTGATGCCACGCCACGGCTGATTGCACATCGCAAGGGTTGCAACTTGGCAAAAACCCTTATTTCCCCGACGACTGAATGAAAAAGCCTTACTCCCGCACCACCCGCCGGGTGGTCGTGCCTCGGGCCGTGGTCACGGTGAGCAACGCCACTCCCCGAAACGTGCCAAAATCCTCAGCCGCCAGACTGATTGTGCCCGAACTACCATTCATACTGCGCTGGAACAGCTGCCGGCCCACTACATCGGTAGCCGACACCGTGAGGAGCCCGCTGCCCAAAGGCACGATAAGGCTGAGTGGGCTGCCCGCGGCCGAAGGGTTGGGGTAAGTAGCCAGGGCGGCATTTGTGGCCGCATCGCGGGTTGCCAGGCGCACCATGCGGCGGTAGATGTCACGGTACTGTACGCTGGTGATTACCTCGGTGCCCGCAAGCATTTGGGTGGTGATGGTGAGTAGCGGCACGCGCTGCGATTTGGCCAGCCACTTGTATTCGCGGGTCAGCGGCAGGTCGAAGCCTTGGTTGAAACCGTTGAGCGAAATGCTGTCGTGGTCCATCAAGGTTGTCACCACACGTACCGTGTTGAAGGTGCCAAAGGGCGTAGTGAGTGCGCCCCAGGCATCCGGCCAATTCACGCGCTTGCGCTTTTGGCTGAAATAGCCGGTGCTGGCCACTGCGGCCGGAGTAGATAGAAACGAGTTGCTGGAGTCGGGTTGGCTGGCAAAGCTCAGCGGAAAGCGGTAGATGATGTCTTGCTGCGCCTGGCTGGCGTAGGTAACCGGCACGGCCACGCCCGACAGTGAGCCCCCATACCCTACAGAGCGAAAGTCCTGAGCGGACGCAGTGGCTGCCGAAGTAGCAAAAAACTGGTATGTATCGGTGAGGGGGATGGGAAATGCGGGAGGCAAGGGCAGGGCTTGCGGAGAAGCCACGGTGGCTCGGTTCGCGCCGCCAAACTGGCCAAACACCAGTGCATAAACGGGGGCGGTGGCCGTAACGGTAGCCACGGTCACAAACTGCTCCAGGCGTTGGGAAGTAGCCACTAACCCCGCATAGTTCCAGGTTTGGTTGGCGCCGCGCTGGCTTGGTGGAGGGGCAGAGGCCGGGAGCGCATTGCTGGCGGTGCTCAAGCGCAAAGTATCGAGCGGAGCCGCAGTGGTGGGAGCCGGCATGTCGGTCCGGTCGATAATTGGTGAATTCTGGGCCAGTGCGGGAGCGGCAGCCAGCAACAGGAGAATAAAGGTCAGACGCATAGATACAGGGTAGGGAAGGACTACGAATATACGCGTAGGTGGCCCCCACAATTACAACGACTTCAGCTTATAAAGAAGCTACATTTGTATAGCCCGTAATAGGTGATTTAAACTATTTTTATAGTGAAAGCTCTACTCTATTCCCTCATTTTTATCATGTTGCTGGCTTTCGGCGCGCAGGCCCAAAATTCCATTTATCGGAATTCCCTTGGCATCGGCTTTGAGCGCGTCGGACTTGACGGACCGGATGCCACTGGCAACCGCTATCTATTGCGCTACGCGAGGCACTTTCGTAACGACCGCCTTGTGCTAATAGGCGATTTTGGCTACGTAAATGCGCCCAACAGCAGGTATCTTCCGCTAACAAATAATGTTTACGTAAGAGGCAAACGACGCGAGCGGCTGACTACTGACGCAACCTTCGCATTTGATTTTATCAGTCACTCGCGTCATGCCCTCCGGCTGGGGGCGGGACCCTCGCTTTGGTACCGGCAGGACGAACTGATGGGGCCTTCTCGCTACACCGTATTATCGGATGGCAGTGTGACAAACGTGCAGATAAATTGGGTTTCCGTAAAGGAGTTCAACTACGGCTTCAACGTGCTGGTTGAGTACGAGCACGCTTTCACAGAACGATTGCTAGCGAGTGCCAAGCTCAAATTCGCGAGCTTGGAACGGGCCGGACAAAGCTCCATTTACGGCGTGGGATTGGGTTACCGGCTGCGATGATAAAACAGAAAGCCACCAAGACTCCACGCAACTAACCGCCAGCCGCCCAGCGGCTCGGTTAGCCGTTAGTTTTATTTGGTTTTTTTCAAGCTTAGGTCTCCGCCTGCGTCGCCGTAAGAGTTGACAAGTTGCAGGCACTGCTTGCCTGGGTCGATGCGCAGTATGCTGCCCCCCGAAAAACCAGTTGCCGCTTGGTAGGTGCGCACGAGCAAAATTGGGTCCACCGTATTGGTGCCTTCTCCCCAATACCTCACTTCGTAAGGTAAATCCTGTACCACATTTCCGTCTTTCAGGATGAGGTACCGGTCAGCGGTAAAACGGAACAGTAGCTGGTGACCCGTCGAGCGCGGCGTTTCGGTGGGCACAACGCCCGTCAATCGGCTTTGGCCCGGATACCGAGTTTGCTGCCACTGCCAATCGCCAAGCAAAGCGGCTTTGGCATCGGCTTTATCGAGAATTGGGAACTCAACTGAACACACTTCATCAAGCGGCCAAACGGAATATTCTTTGGTCTGGCAGCCAACGCCCAGCAGCAAGCTTGTGGATAAAGCCGTATAAAGAATACTATTTTTCATGGGCTGGGTAACAAAGTGTGCGTGCCTGGTTGACCGTCCGCTTTGCCCCAAGGTTGCATCACAGACGGTGTGCAGGCGCAAATACTTCCGAGCCACGCGCCGCCTGACTTAGCCTGAGGCCGTGGTGACGGTGAGCAGCGCCACCCAAACTGCCAAAAAACTACGGCCCATGAGGGCACCGGCGCCTAAAAAAGCCGAACTCAGTCCGCGCACGCGGGTCGTGCCTGACCCAAGTAGTCCAATTGACAAAGAGGCTGGCTTACAGCGCCATTTCCGGGACCTCGCCTTCGGGGATTACCAGTTTCCCGGCCGTAGCGGCCACAATCTGCTCCACGCTCACACCCGGGGCGCGCTCGCGCAGCACAAAGCCGTCGGGCGTCACGTCGAGCACCGCCAACTCGGTCACAATCTTCTTCACGCAGTGCAGGCCCGTAATGGGCAGGGTGCACTTGGGCAGCAACTTGCTCGAACCGTCGCGAGCCACGTGCTGCATGGCCACGATGATGTTTTTAGCGGAGGCCACCAGGTCCATGGCGCCGCCCATGCCTTTCACCATCTTGCCGGGAATTTTCCAGTTGGCGATGTCGCCGTTCTCCGAAACTTCCATGGCGCCGAGGATGGTCAGGTCCACGTGCTCGCCGCGAATCATACCAAACGAGTCGGCCGAGGAGAAGAGGCTGGAGCCGGGCAGGGTGGTCACCGTCTGCTTCCCGGCGTTGATGAGGTCTGGGTCAACCTGGTCTTCGGTGGGGAAAGGGCCCATGCCGAGCAAGCCATTTTCGGACTGTAGCTCCACGTTGATACCGGCCGGTATGTAGTTGGCCACCAGCGTGGGAATGCCAATGCCGAGGTTAACGTAGGAGCCGTCTTTTACTTCCTGGGCGATGCGTCGGGCGATGCCGTGTTTGTCAAGCATGATTGTCGGAACCACGGATTCATCCGGATTTAGCGGACTTCGCGGATTTTGTGGGTGGGAAATGAGAGAGGTGGGATGTTATTTGGCAGCCGGCGTTGCGGAGCTGGCTGCGGCTGCTTGCTGCGGTAGGAATGTCTGATATACCGCCGTCTTAAACTTGTCGGCCAAGTCGCGGGCTGTGCCGCTGGGGTATTTCTGGGTATAAATGAGGGCCACTAGCTTTTGCTTAGGGTCGACCCAGTAGGTAGTGCCGAAAATGCCCCCCCACTCGTAGGAGCCTTCGGAGAGGCCCGGCTGCCTGGCGGCCGCGCTTTGGGCCGTGGTGATGCTGAAGCCCAGGCCAAATTTGTTGTTTCCTTGGCTGACCTCGCCCATTTGGTTCTGGGTAATGAGGGCCACGGTGGCAGGCTTGAGCAGGCGCCGCCCATTGTGACTACCGTTGTTCAGCATCATCTGCAGGAAGGTCGCGTAGTCGTCGATGGTCGACGACAAACCCGCTCCACCCGAGAAATAAGTGCCCGGCGCCTTGGGGTAATCGGGAATCATGCCGTCGCGCGGGCCCATCGGCACGGTGTTTTTGGCGGCGTCCTCGGTATAGAGCTTGGCCAGCCGTGCCTGCTTGTCGGCAGGTAAGTAGAACCAAGTATCCTTCATGCCTAGTGGCTCAAAAAGGCGGGTGCGCAGGTACTGGTCCAGCGACTGGCCCGAGAGTACTTCAATCAGGCGGCCCAGCACATCCACGCTCAGCCCGTAGGTGAACCGCTCGCCCGGCTGGTGCATGAGCGGAAGAAGCCCCAGCGCATCCATGGACTTGGCCAACGAGCCCCCTGGCGTGCCGATGCCGCTGGGAATACCCGCTTTGGCATAAATGGCCTTGGCTTCCTTGGTGCCGATTACGGGGTAGCTGATGCCCGACGTGTGGGTAAACAGCTGCCGAATGGTGATTTCGCTCTTAGCCGGCACGGTGGTGTAGGTCGAGTCCTTCTCATTGAAAGTAGCCAGCACCTTGGGGTTAGCAAAAGCCGGCAGGTATTTCGAAACGGGGTCATCGAGCTGAAACTTGCCTTCTTCGTACAGCAACATCAGGCCTACGCTGGTCACGGCTTTGGTTTGTGAGGCAATCCGCATGATGGCGTCGGAGCGCAGCGGAGTTTTGGCTGCCATGTCATCAACGCCAAAAGCTTTTCGGTACAGCACTTTGCCGTCGCGCATCACCAGCGCTATGGTGCCGGGCACGCGGCCATCGGCCGTGTATTCCTGCAGCAGCTGGTCGAGGCGCTGAGCATCTGCCGGCTTTGCTGCAACACGCGAGGCAGTCGGGCGCCGTGCCTTTGGCGCTGGGGTTGCTACCTGAGCTACTGCACTGTAGCCACTCAGCAGCAGCAAGAAGGCAATGGAAGTTTTTTTCATAGCAAAAGGAAGTAGAATTATTCAGAAAGCGGCCTCAATTATCCGCACCGCAGCAACTAGCTGCGCACCGTGCGCTGCTCTATCCGCTTCTCGTAGCGCTCGCCTTGGTAAATGCGCTGCACGAATATGCCCGGCGTATGAATCTGGTTGGGGTCGAGCTCGCCAGCGGGCACCAGTTCTTCCACCTCGGCCACTGTGATTTTGCCGGCCGTGGCCATCATGGGGTTGAAGTTGCGGGCCGTGCCTTTGTAAATCAGGTTGCCAGCCGTGTCGCCCTTCCAGGCTTTGACGAAGGCAAAATCGGCAATGAGGCCGGTTTCCAGCAGGTACATTTTGCCGTTGAACTCGCGGCTTTCTTTGCCTTCGCCAACCTCGGTGCCGTAGCCGGCAGGGGTGAAGAAAGCCGGAATGCCCGCGCCGCCCGCTCGGCAGCGCTCGGCCAGGGTGCCCTGCGGAATCAGTTCCACTTCCAGCTCGCCGCTCAGCAGCTGGCGCTCAAACTCGGCGTTTTCGCCCACGTAGCTGGAAATCATCTTTTTCACCTGCTTGGTTTGCAGCAGCAGGCCAATGCCGAAATCGTCGACGCCCGCGTTGTTGCTGATGCAGGTCAGGTTTTTGACGCCCAGGCGAAGCAGCTCCTGAATTGAGTTTTCGGGAATGCCGCAGAGGCCGAAGCCGCCGAGCATCAGGGTCATGCCATCGGCGATGCCCTGCAGGGCTTCCTGGGCGTTGGGAACGGTTTTGTCTATCATTGGGTGGGAGGTTGGGGGCTGGGCCCCGTAGTCGGCGGTTGGTAATTCAGGGGTAAAAATTCACCCATTTTTTCGAACCCCCAGTATTCGTCGGTGAATACGGCCAGCGGGTCCACGAGGTGGCCATTGGGTTGAATCTCGTTTTCGGGCATCCGCAAGGAGAGCCGTGATATCTGGCGTTTCTCCAAAGCTCGCATGTCAACTGCCAAACCATCCGTAGCGGGCCTAGCAGCAAGGATTCTGAGGTACTCCGGGTCGGGGCGCTCTCGTAGGTAAGTCACCTGCAAATAGTCGGTAAAACGCAGGAACGTACGTCCATCGCCCGAAAGTCGGCGCAGGCTGTCGATGGGCCGTGCAGGCGTGTATAGGATGGAGAAGGTGCGGGGCACCTGGCGCCAGCGGTCTAAGGAGTCTCGTTCAGCCGTGGGCATTTCCTGCAAATACCGTTTTTTAACCAGCGCGCGCTTCAGGCTGTCGACACGGCCAAAGTTGGGATTAGGAACCATGCGCAGGTGCTGCACCAGGAAACCATTGGCAGCTACTTGGTTGTCGTATACACTTTTTAAGAAATGCGTAAGCGAACCCCAATATGCCTGTTCGCGGTTGGCTACCCAGCGGCGCTGCTGGCCTTTGTTGCGCGGAGTCATTTCTTCAAACACCGGCTCGCCATAAAAAAGAAGCACTTGCTCGGTGAAGTTGCAGGAAAATCGGAGCCCGAAATACTTGATGCGGTAGCCTAAGGCTTGATTGTCGACCTGCAGAAACTTGGCGGCGGAGGCCGTTAGCGTGTTTTTATCGACATCAAAATCAATCAGTACATCGTCGGGGTTGCGGATGCGGCAAGCGCGCGAAAACGAGGTGCGCCCAAGAAATAAATCAACGAAAGTCCGGTAATTGTGAAGGCGGTTGGGGTCGGCGCGCACCACTACCTCGCCGAGCCGGTTGGCCGATGGCCCCAGTTGCAGCGTAAGCTGTTGGGGCGCTGCTCCCACCACCACTTCCTGCCTGGCCAAGCGGTAGCCCACGTAGGAGCCTACCACTGTATAGGTGCCAGCCGGCACATTGGGAAACATAAATTGCCCCTGTTCGGTAGTGGTGGCCCCAAAAGTGGTGTTGGCCAGAAACACGCTGGCAAACGGCAGCGGCTGCCGTGTCACCGAATCCAGCACCACGCCGCTCAATTTGCCTTGAGCAAGGACCGCATTGCCGATTATCAATCCCCAGCCTAGTAGTAAGCAAAATCGCAAAAGGCGCATAAACGGGGACCGCTGTGTATGGACAAGCGATTCAAAAGTAATGACTGCCGTTGCACACGCCTGCGGTAAAGCCAACGGCTGTCCGGTTGGCGGGCAAAGCAGTCCATTTTAGCTACGGATATTGCAGCGTTGAATGGCACTTCACCTGCTCAGCCAGACAGCCGTTGGGGTAGGCAGCAGAATTTATTTGCTGCTGGCTCTTGCGGGCGGAGCCGAAGAGGCGGGCGCCGCCCCGGCAGAGGTAGGCGGCACGTAGTCGACGGGCAGGAATTCGCCGATGCGCTCGAAGCCCCAGTACTCGCCATTGTAAGCATCCAGCGGATTCATCAAAGAGCCATTGGCCTGAATCTCAGCTTGGCGGCCACGCAGCTTCAAGCGCGATACCTGGCGCTTGGCGGGGTAGGGCGTGCGGGAATAGCCCAGCGGCGACATTGGCTTTTTGTAACGCGGGTCGGGGGCTTCGCCGAAGTAGGCCACCTGCAGCTCCCCCGTGAAACGCAGGTAGGTGCGGCGCCCATCAGCCGATATCCGGCGCACACTGTCAATGGGCAGCGGAGCCGGATTTAGCGTTGCCGATACCGGAGCCATTGCGTCCCATCGGGACAGCGAATCCTCCTCGGCCGCCGTGAACGGGCCATCCGGCTTGTTTTCTATTAAGGTGCGGCGCAGTTCTTGGGCGCGCTCGTATTGCGGGTGATATACCACCCTCACCTGCTGCGCCATAAAGCCTTCGGCCTGCATCCGGTTGGTGTACAGGCTACGCAGAAAGTGCATAAACGAGCCCCTGTACGCCGTGGCGCGGTTGGCGGCCCACTGGCGCCGCTGCTTCTCGTCGCGCGGCTTCATTTCCTCAAATACGGGCTGGCCGTAGTATGAAATGGAGCCAGATTCTTCATCGAAGTTGAAATCCAGTCCGTAATACTTCAGGCGGTAGCCCAGTGCCTCGTTGTCAATCTGCACAAACTCTTTGGCCCGAACGGTGAGCTCCTTGGTGGAGTCGTCGTAAAGCACTCGCACCTGGTCGGGATTGCTGATGCGGCACTGCTCCGAAAACGTGGTGCCGCCCACAAATAGCCTGGCGAATTTCTCGTATTCTTCCGGCTTGTTGGGAGCGGGCTTCACCACAACTTCGTCCAGTTGGTTGCCGGTGGGGGCCAGATACAGCTTTATCTCCGGGTTGGTAGGGCCCACGGTGACGGATTGCTTGGCCAGGCGGTAGCCCACGTAAGAACCCACCACATCGTAGGTGCCAGCCGGAACTTTCGGAAACTCAAATTGCCCTTGTTCGGTGGTGGTCACGCCCAGGGTGGTGTTGGCCAGAAACACACTGGCAAACGCGAGTGGCTGCCGCGTGACCGAGTCCAGGGCTACTCCCTTCAGTTTGCCCTGCGCTTGCGCCGCACTCAGGGCGCCCACCCAGAGGCAGCAAATTAGAAATATTCGTGAGTGGTTCATTAATAGCGACTTATGATAAAAAGGAAATCGGATTAGCCTAGCGCAGCACGCGTGGCTTGTGCATCTAACGCCAATTGGGCCGTTAGCGCGTCCAAGCCATCGTATTTTTCTTCGCCCCGCAGCCAGGCCACAAACTCCAGGGTCAGTTCCTGGTCGTATAAATCACCGCTGAAATCCAGCAGGTTCACCTCAATCGTTTGTTCCAAATCTTGGCCAATGGTGGGCCGCACGCCGATGCTCAGCATGGCCAGGTGCCGGGTGCCCGCCACCGTGGTGGCCCACACAGCATAGATGCCGCGGGCCGGCACCAGCTTCAGCGCTTCGGTCGTGACCAGGTTGGCCGTGGGGTAGCCAATGGTGCGGCCCAGCTTTTGGCCGTGCACCACCAATCCGGTGAGGGGGTAGAGGTAGCCGAGGTAGCGGTTGGCGGTGGCGATGTCGCCCTGCCGCAGGGCCTGGCGAATGCGGGTACTGCTCACGCCCACGGCATCCACGTCCTCACGCGGAATTTCTTCCACGGTCAGGCCGTAGCGGTCGGCGTGTTGGCTGAGATAGTCGAAGCCGCCCTCCCGGTTTTTGCCAAACCGGTGGTCGTAGCCAATCACCAGCTGCTTGGTGCCTACGGTTTTCAGCAGCAGGTTTTGAATGTACTCTTCCGATGTCCACTGCGCAAATTCCCTGGTGAAGGGCACAATCAGCAGGTAGTCGACCCCCATGTTTGCCAGCTTGGCTATCCGCTCGTCCAGCGTGTTGAGTAGCTGCAGCTCCAGCAGCTCGGGGTGGGAGGGAGGCGGCCCCAGCACCAGCCGCGGGTGGGGCCAGTAGGTGATAACCACCGCGGGCCCGCCACTGGCCTGGGCTACCTCGCGCAGCCGCGCCAGAATGCGCTGGTGCCCCAGGTGGACGCCATCAAACGTGCCGCTCGTGACAACGGCATTGCCGAGAAAAGGAAACTGGGCCGGGTCGCGGATGACGTGCATTGGGGCGCCGGAGAAGCGAATGATGGGGAAAGAAAGTGCCACGAAGGTAACGGGCCCTTACCTGAACTGCACACCCGAGCGACTGGGCCCGCAAGCGCAGAGGTTGGCTACCGGTGCCATACCGAGGCTATTCCGGCGCAGCGTCAGGCGGCGCGGGGGTCGATTCGGCTACCTGATGCTCTTTGGCAGCCAGGGCATCGGCCTGCAGCGCGGCGTAGTACTGCAGCCCGGCCCGGTTGGGCGCCGTGCGCGGGCGCTCGATGCGAGCGCGTCCTTCGCCCTCGGGGCGGGGTGGGCGCAGGGCCTGAATGGCTTCCAGCGAAAAGGCATCCTCGACCCGGTACTCGCCGATGCGGGTGCGCACCAGCCGCGTGAGGTGAGCACCACAGCCCAGGGCCACCCCCAAGTCGCGCGCCAGACTGCGGATGTACGTGCCCTTGGAGCACACCACCCGGAAATCTATCTCGGGCAAGGCAATGCGCGTCAACTCAAACGTTTTGATTTCGACCGTTTTGGACTTGATTTCGGCTTCCTGGCCGTTGCGGGCGATTTCGTAGGCGCGCTTGCCGTCAATCTTAACGGCGGAAAAGAGCGGTGGCGTTTGCTGAATGGTGCCCACGAAGGGCAGCGTGGCCGCCGTAATCTCCTCCTCGGTGAGGTGGGCGTAGGGCCGGGCCATGTCCACGGCCGTTTCCAGGTCGAAGCTGGGCGTGGTTTCGCCGAGACGGAAGGAGCCTGCGTATTCTTTTTCCTGGGCCTGAATCAGGTCAATTTCCTTGGTCTTTTTGCCCGTGCAAAGAATGAGCAGGCCGGTGGCCAAGGGGTCGAGGGTACCGGCGTGGCCGATTTTCTTGATGCGCAGGGCGTTCTTCACCTTTCTTACCACGTCGAATGACGTCCATGTCAGGGGCTTGTCGAGCAGGAGGACTTCGCCCGTCTCAAAATCAAACTCAGCTAAGGTTTTCGCACTCATACCAATTGGAGATTAACACCCAGTCCCAACATTATCAACAACATGCCGCCTACAATGATACGATAGACGCCAAAAGCCCGGAAACCGTACTTCGTAACAAAGCCCACAAACACCCGGATGGCCAGCAGCGCCACCACAAACGCCACGATGTTGCCAAACAGCAACAGCTTAATTTCGGGCAGCGATAAGCCGGCTTCGCTTTCTTTATAGAAGTCGTACAGGTCTTTGGCCGCCGCCGCCGTCATGGTTGGCATGGCCAGAAAAAAGGCAAACTCGGCAGCGGCCCGGCGCGTGAGCTTCTGCGTGAGGCCCCCGATGATGGTGGCCGCCGAGCGGCTGACCCCCGGCACCACGGCCAGGCACTGAAACACGCCAATGATAATGGCCTGCCGCCAGCCCGGATTCGTGACGGGGTGGCCGCCCTCACCCGGGTCTTCCTGCGGAAACCACCGGTCGATAAACACCAGCACGATGCCTCCGAGCAGCAGCGTGGCAGCCACCACCGTCACGGATTCGAGCAGGGTGTCGATGTGCTTTTTAAGCAGCAGCCCCACCACTACCACCGGCAGAAAAGCTGCCAGCAACTTGAGGTAGAAGTCGATGCTTTGAAAAAAACGCCGCCAGTATACCGCAAACACCGATAAAATGGCCCCGAGCTGAATCACCACTAAATAAAGCTTGGTGAACGGCGTGGCTGGAATACCTAGCAGGGCAGACGCAATAATCATGTGCCCGGTGCTGGACACGGGCAAAAATTCAGTAACGCCCTCCACAATAGCGAGGAGCAACGCGTGCCAATAAGTCATTTCTAGCGGAAAGGAGGGAGTTGATTAGTGGTTAGGGAGGGGAGGTTAGAGAGAGAAGGTAAACTCACATCACTAACCAGCAACCACTAATAAGGGCGCTTGTAGGCAGGGGTAGCTGTGGGAGCAACTGGAGTTGGAGCACCAGCAACCACTGTAGTAATGGCAGTGTCTGCAGGAGCATCAATGGTTTGAGCCAGGCTCTTGTCGCGCACCATGATGGCGGCAAACTCAATTAGGAAGCCGGCAATGAGGAGCAGCGGCCCCAACGTGATGCCAACAAAATCCTCGCCGTAGTTTTCCTTGTCGCCAAACATCATGGTGATGAAGCCGGCGGCCAGCACAGCCAGGCCAATCCACATCAGGCGGTAGTTGCGCGGCCCAAAAGCAAAACGAGGAGCGGGGGATGGGTTCATTTAATAATTAACATTTATCATTTAACAATGGTCGTTTATCAACTAAAAATCAATACTTAACTGCCAGCACGCCTGGGTGCCTGCCCAACGGTTAAATGGTGATTGATGAGTGATAAATGACTAATACAAGTCGTCGAGCGACATTTTTAGGTATTTATGAACGGCGCGAACCGAGCTGAAAAAGCCGATGATAACTCCCAGCGCCACCACGCCTAGGAGGAGCACGGCCAAGCGAAAATCATCGCGCAGGAGCCGCAACGGCTCTATTTCAAGGTAAGCGTATTGCAACAGCGCCACCAGCAGCAACGCAGCTAGCATACCACTGGCCAAGCCCTGCCAGGTAGCCCGTCGCAAGAAAGGCTGCTGAATAAAGAGCGGCGTTGCGCCCACCAGTTGCATGGAGCGAATCAGAAAGCGCTGCGAAAACAGGGCCAGCTTAATGGTGTTGTTGATGAGAATGACCACCACCAGCACCAGCACGGCCGCAAAGCCCAACAGCACCAGGCTCACCCGGGTCAGGTTGTTGTTAATGCTGGCAAACAGGTCTTGCGGGTACTGCACCTCAAACACCCCGCGCTGGGCCGACACGCTCCGGTCCAGCTGGCGTAGGTGCAGGGTGTCGGTGTATTCCGGCTTGATTTTGAGCACGTAGGCATCGCGTAAGGGGTTATCGCCTAGGAACTGGCGGAAGTCCTCGCCGGTGCTTTGCAGCAGCTGGCGGGCACCTTCTTCCTTGCTCACAAACCGGATTTGGGGCTTGCCGTCGCGCTCGGCTACGAAGGGCAGCTGGCCCAGGTCCTGCTGCAGGCGCAGCAATTCCGTCTCCGGCAGCTCGCGGTCGAGGTACACTTGCACTTCCAGGTTTTCGCGCACCACTTCCGACAGCTTTTGTGCGTGCACAAGCAACAGGCCGAACAAGCCAATCACCACCAGGGCCAGCGTGATGCTGAACACCACCAGCAAGGTAGGATAGGAGCCAAGCTTTTTCTTACGGGTGGAGGAGGAGATGGAAGCGGCCATATTTTGGCAAAGGTACAGAGTGGTACAATGGTGAGGTGGTAGAATGGTGAGTTCGGTGTTTGATTTTTACCAAAATGCAACGAAAAAACGTCAAACTCACCACTCCACCATTTCACCACTACAGGTTCGTGCGAGGGTCCTCGTCCACATTCAGTACCTCGCGGCCCTCGCGGGCTTTTTGGGTATTTCGCTCCCTTCGTCTAGGATTTTTGCGGGTGAACAATTCCCCAAACGTGTTGAACTGTTCGGTGTGCAGCAGTGACAAGCCGGCGCGGGGCTGGTTAATGGTTTCCAGGTCGCGCGGAGTGGTTTCGTAGCGCAGCTTGGTGCGGAACTTGCCGTCGGGTCGGAGGTAATACTCCAGGCTCAGGTCGCCGAGCAGGGACGCTTGGCCGGCGGTGTTGCCGGAGGTGGGCACAGCGGCGCCGGCGTTCACTAGGTTGGCATTGCTGGTGAAGCCCCCTTCGCGGGTTACGCGCAAGCGGCCGTTGAGGAAGGAGTAGCTCAGGCGCACTTGCAGCGCTTGCAACTGCTCAGCAGTCAGGCCGTTGATGTTAAAGTCGATTTCCAGGTTCTGGTCGATTTGCGAAGTGAGCAGGCCTAGCTGGGTGCTCAAAATCTGGCCCAGGCTGTTCTGTACCGTGTTGTCCTGGCCCCGAATGGAAATGGTATTTCCGAAGGAACCCTGCGGTGAGAGCTGTTTAAACACCAGCAAGCTGAATACTTGGCGGTTAAGCTCTTGCTCGTCGTTGCGTAGTGAGGCCATGAAGAAGGCCAAGTCGCCCTGAAGCGTGCCCGGCGCGTCGTTGAACTCCAGATTGAGCTTGATGGCCGGCAGCAACAGCGGGCCGGTCAGGTTCATTACGGCCGTGACTGGCACTACCGCGGCGCTGCCGTTGCTGGCGTTGCCCAGCACGGGCGCCAGCGAGGTGCGCTGAGTATAAGTAGCCGTGACGTTCATTTCGCCGGCTAGCGGGTCGCCGTTCCAGGAAATAATACCGCCCGGCCGTACCACAAACTCCTTGTTAATCAGGCCCTGTAGGGTGAAGTTGTAAGCGCCGCGCACGATTTCCACCTGCCCAAACATATTGAATTCGCCCCTCGTGTCGATGGCCATGCGCAGCTGCCCCGCCGCCGAGCCGCGAATGACATCGCCCGTGCTTTCATCGAGCAGAATTTCCAGATACGCATCGGGGGTGATGGTCAGGTTCATGTCGAGCTTGAGGCCCGAAAGGTCGATTTTCTGCTGAGCCGTTACCACCTGGGCTTTTTTCACCAGCACGGTATCGCCGACCGTGTTGTTGTTCACAAACGTGATGTAGCCGGCTTTCTGAGCCCGGGCGGCGTTGTCGAGGGGTAGCGAAATGCGGGTGCCCGATTCACTCGTGGCCCGCACATTGATGTCCAGGTCGTCTGTCGGGCCGGTCACCCGGGCCGTGCCGGTGGCATAGGCCGTACCGAAATACAACTCGTTGTCCTTGCGGGTAGTGTTGAGCACCTGCATTTTGCGGAAGTTGGCCGCAATGTCCAGGCTCATTTCTTTGAAGCCGCGGTGGTTCACAATGCCATCCACTACGCCGGTATTGCCCAACACATCGCGCAGGCGTACTTTCCGGAATTCTATCGACCGGTTGGTGAACGTGATGCGGTCGGCGAAGGTGTAGGTCGTGCCCAGGTAGCCAAACGTGAGGCGCCCGTTGCTCACGTCGACGCGCCCAAGCAGGTTGGGCGAATCAAACCGGCCCGTAAGGCGCAGCTCGCCCCGGCCGGTGCCGCCCAGGTTCCGGAACAGCGTGCCCAGAAAAGGCTGGGCCAGCACCAAGGGAGCATCGTTCAGGGTACCCGTCAGGTTAAACTGGTTAGTGTCGTCGCTGGGGGTAATGTCGCCGAGCACCGTGAGCACCGACTGGCCCGTACGAGCCACGTCCAGGTTCATGCGCAGCTTGCTGGCAGTATTGTCCCAATCGGCCCGGCCGGCCACTTGCCCAATTAAGGTGCCGTCATACATCAGCGAATCCACACCTAGTGTACTGTTGATGGTCAGCGGCCCGTACACGCCGGTCATGGTGCCTTGCGCGTTCACGCGGCCCCTGAGGTTCTGGCCGGTCAGCGTGTTCAGGGTGGCCAGCTCGAAGTCCTTCATCAGGAGCTGCAGCGCGGGCTTGCTGGCATCGGGCGAAATGAAGCCCTGCGCGCCCACAAATTGTACCCCGTTGCTAAACGTCAGGTTCGAAATGTCGAACTCCCGGCCGTAATCCGAAATGCGCACCGAGTTATTCTCGGCTATGGTCCATTCCTTATCCAGCAGGTGCACGCCCGACTGCCGAAACACAACTTCCACCGCCCGCGGCAAAAAGCCCAGCGAGCCGTTGATGGTGGCCCGGTTGGTGGTGCCCGTCTGGGCCAGCGAGGTCGAAAAATTGATGCGCTCCTGGTCCCACACGCCTTCCACAATAAACTTTTCGGTGCGACCCAGCGTGGGCAACACTTGCTGGTCGCTCGTGATGCTGGCCTGGGCCAATACTTCCGGTTTGTAGGGCAGCTTCGAGGTCAGGAAGTCGAAATCGTTGTTTATCGTCATCACGGGGCCGTAGCGCAGGCTGTCGAGGTGGCCGCCAAGCTGGAAAATCGACGTTTCGCCGCTGCGGAATGAGCCATCGATGAGGCTCCCGTTTGCCACCTGCAGCTCGGGCACAAACAGCTTCAGCACCGGATTGGGCCGCTTCAGGTTGAGCAGCAAATCAATCTGATACACGGGCAGTTCTCGTTGCCTTTTGCGGCTGTAGTACTCGGCCGTGGCCACGTCGTTGCTTTCAAAATTGAGCCGGTATTCTGTGAGCAGGGTTTGCACGTCGCGCACCACGTCGGAGGTATTGAAGGTACCCGTCACGCGCGCGTCCACTGCCTCGGAGCGCACGGTCACCTGGCGCTCGTTGCGGCCGTTGCGCGTGCTGATTACGTCCAGCGTGTCGAGGCTTAGCGCGCGGCCATCGAGGCTAAAAGTCGACTTGCGCAGGTAAGCATGGCCAATGAGCGAGTCGAGCTGCACCCCGCGAAACTTCACGGCGGCCGTGGTAGCCACCGTCAGGTTCTGGTCGGTGAGGCCCAAGGTGCGCAGGTTAGCCCTATCAATTTTGGCCTTGATGTCTACATCCTGGTGTGCGCGGTCGAGGTCAATCCGGCCGTTGGCCACCATCCGCACGGCGGGGTCATTTATGCTCAGATGGCCGCTGAAGGCCTGTTGATGGTAGTCGCCATCGAAGGTGATGTTGCGGTAGCGGTAGCCATTCAGCCAGATACTGGCCACCGTGGCCTTGGCTTGGCCGCGGGCCGCGGGGGGCAGAAAGCCCACGCCGTTCACTTGCCCGTTGAGGGTCACGTCCCGAATCACACTTTCGTCGCCGAGGAATTTACCCAGTTGAAACGCATTGGCGCGCACCGTGCCTTTGTAAGCTGCGCGGGTGAGGTCGGTTTTGGTTTTAAGGTTGAGGTCGGTGGCAACAAAGCCCAGGTTGGTGTCGAAGGAGGCATTGGCCACAAAGTCACTGTAGAAACCCAGTATCTGGCCCTGGAGCTTTACCGTGCCGAGGCGCTGCACAATCTTATTGGCCGAGGCCGGCAGCCAGCGCTTCAGGTCGCTGGTAAGCACCACCGAAGGCAGCAGGCGCAGGTCGATAAAGCTTTCCCGGTAGTTGGGGAGGTTGTCGGCGTGGGCGCGCTTGGCTACTATGTGCGTGCCCTTGCCGTAGCGCACGTCCAAGTTGTTCACCTTGAAGTCGCGCACGTAGCCCGAGGCCTCGCCCGAAATCGTGATGGCGTCGTGCATGGTAGCCAGTTGTGGGGCAAACTTGGCGATGTCGTCCGTGTACACCCGCGAGTTGCGCAGGCGGGTGATGGTTTTCATCGAGTCGTTGTAGTCGGCGAAGTTGCTGAACACCCGGAACTCAAACCGCAGGTAGTCCTTGATTTGGCTGCGGCCCACGCGCAGGCTAAGGTTGTCGAACTCCCAAAAGTGCGGGCCGTACAGCATGTCGGCCGTGATTTCGCGCAGCTGCGTCCGCGACGGGGTTTCTACGGCGTGCAGGTTGCTGATGCGCAAACCCAGCGTATCGCCCAAGCGAATCTTTGTAATGTCGGCATAGATGCTGTCCACTACCATGTGGTCGTAGTCTATGCTTTGCCCGTAGGTTTTCGAGCGCGGCACGTCCTGCTTCTCGATGGCAAAGTGGCCATTGCGTAGGGCCACGTCGGCAACTTTAAAGTCGAAGGGGGCCGAGGTGGTGGTGTCGCTGGGGCCCACCAGCCGCTCCACCGCCGCCATAAATTGGTTGAAGGTGGTCGAGTCGGGCTGTCCGGGTAGGTTTTTCAACACAAACCGGGGTTCGTTCAGCGTGAGCTTGGCAATGTGCAGGTGGCGCGGGTCAAACACCGAAAACAAGGAAATGTCGGCATCGGCCTGCCCAATGCTGAACAACTCGCCACCGGCCCGGTCCAGCACCATCACACCTTCCAGCAGGAGGCTCGAAAACGGCCGTACATCCACCCGCCCAATCGTTACGCGCTGCCCCAGCTTCTGGGTAAGCACATCGGCTGCTTTGTGCGCCAGCCGCGTTTGCACGCTCGGCACCCGCAGGGCCACCAATGTTCCCACTATGGCCAATGCTACCACCAAGCCAATGCCCAGCAGTATTTTTAGCAGAATAGTGAAGAAACGACGCACCGGGGCAGGGAAGAATAAAGCGGAAAACGCGAGGCAATTCGCAAAGTTGCGGTTTTTTAGTTGTTTGCGGCAACTGCTGCGGAACAGCACTGCCAAGTATCAGGCCAAGGGAACGGCAGCGTCCAAGGTCGGGTTCAATTCCTTCGACCAGCGCAAAGCCCGTTGGTTTACCTTTGCACTACCCAAAAGTGGAGCCAAAACCAGCCCGCGCAGCGCCAATCATTGCAAGGAAAGCCCGAACCTTGGGTTTCCCATCACCGCGCCGCAACGGATTGCCTCATTGCAGAACCAAGCCTTGCTACGAGACCTGAAAAGCGGGTACCGTTGCATGCGGCGTCCCGCCAACTGTTAAAGCCTACATTTCAAGCCAAATGCCCGCCCATCCCATCATCCTCGCCATCGAATCGTCGTGCGACGACACCGGCGCTGCCGTTCTGGCCGGCGGCCAGCTGCTCAGCAACGTGGTGGCCACCCAAAAAGTACACGAGCAATACGGCGGCGTGGTGCCCGAGCTGGCCTCCCGCGCCCACCAGCAACACCTGCTGCCCGTGGTAACAGCCGCCCTCAAAGAAGCCGGCATCACCAAAAACGACCTCGACGCTGTGGCCGTCACCCAAGGTCCGGGCCTGCTCGGTTCCTTATTAGTAGGAGGGATGTTTGCCAAAACCCTGGCCCTGGCCCTGGGCAAACCCCTTTTGGCCGTGAACCACATGCGGGCCCACATTCTGGCCCATTTCATCCGCGACCCCAAGCCGCGCTTCCCCTTCCTATGCCTCACCGTGAGCGGTGGTCACACCCAGCTGGTGGTCGTGAAGTCGGCCCTGCAAATGGAGGTCATGGGCCAAACCATTGATGATGCGGCTGGGGAGGCATTCGATAAAACCGCGAAGCTCTTGGGTTTGCCGTACCCCGGCGGGCCCCACCTCGACAAGCTGGCTCGCCAAGGCAACCCTACCCGGTTTGCGTTTCCGGTGGGCGCCATGCCCGGCTACGATTTTTCGTTCAGCGGCCTGAAAACCTCAGTTCTCTATTTCTTGAAAAAAGAAACGGCCGGCAATCCTGATTTCGTGGCCGAGAACCTGCCTGACCTTTGCGCCAGCATTCAGCACACCATCGTGGCCACGCTGCTGCGCCAGCTCCGTCGCGCCGCCGCCGACACTGGTCTCACGCAGGTTGCCCTGGCCGGCGGCGTGGCGGCCAATTCCGGCCTGCGCACCGCCTTGGAAGCCGAAGCCGAAACACAAGGATGGGAGGTGTTCATCCCGGACTTTGCCTTCTGCACCGACAACGCGGCCATGGTGGCCATGACGGCACATTTTCAGTACGAGGCCAGCGACTTTGCCACCCAGCTTAGCAGCCCCGACCCGCGCCTAAAGCTAACGTAGCGCGAACTTTGCAGTTCGCGTCCCCGCGCCGTGTGCAAATCGCCCGGGTGTCGTTGCGGGACGCGAACTGCAAAGTTCGCGCTACACGCAAATGACTAATACTTTCCACCCCGGCGACGTCAAAACCCACCACTACACTGTTCGCGCCGAAGACTTTGCCGACTTTGGCCCGGACACCGGTGGCCTGGTGCATCAGGTCCTCAGCACATTTGCGCTGGGCCGCGAGATGGAATGGGCTGCCCGCCTCTTCGTATTAGAGATGAAAGCCCCCGATGAAGAGGGCATCGGCACCGAGCTTTTCATCCAGCACCACGCCCCCGCGTTTGCCGGCGAAACCGTGGTTATAACGGCTACCTTTGAGGCCCTCGACGGCCCCGCGCTGCGTTGTGCCGTAGAAGCCCGGGTGGGGGCCCGCCTCGTGGCTACCGGCCATACCGGCCAACGCATTGTGGCCAGGGCGCGCTTGGCGGCTCGCTTCGCCGCACTGCAAGCCTAGGCTGCCTCACTCCAATCCCCCGCACCGTTGGCCTGACAACGGACAACGAGCAACTGACAACTAATCAAGCATGGCCAAAGACGATAAACCCGCCATTATCAACATCAAGAACCGCCGCGCCAGCCACGAATACACCTTTCTGGCCAAGTACGACGCGGGCGTTATGCTGCAAGGCACCGAAATCAAAAGCATTCGCGAAGGAAACGTGAACCTGACCGATGGCTACTGCCTCTTCCACTCCGACGGCAGCCTGTGGATTCACTCTATCCGCATCGCGCCCTATTCCCTCGGCACCTATAACAACCATGACGCCATGCGCGAGCGCAAGCTCCTGCTTAATAAGCGCGAGCTGAAGCAGCTAGCCGGCAAAAGCGTCGACCAGGGCCTCACCATTATCCCGCTGCGCCTCTTCGTCACTGACCGCGGCTTTGCCAAAATCGAAATAGCCTTGGCTCAGGGCAAAAAGCTGTTCGACAAGCGCAACGACCTCAAGGAAAAAGCTCAGAAGCGCGACATGGAACGCATGTAAGGTGCGGCTGTCATTGCGAGTGAAGCGCACCGGAACGTGGCAATGACAGCCGCATCCCGTTCTTTGCACTCACACCTCACCACTTCACCACTTCACCGCTTTGAATCCCGGTATCTGCGCTCTGAGCGCTGTCCCCGTCCGCGCCGAGCCCACCGACCGGGCCGAGCTGGTCACCCAACTTCTCTTTGGCGAGTGCTATCAAGTGCTGGTCACCCAGGAAAGCTGGCTGCAAGTGCAGCTGGCCGCCGACGGCTACGTGGGCTGGATGGACGCTAAGCAGCACACGCCCGTATCGGGCGAGTACTACGCCGCTTGGTGCGCCCAGGACCACCCCCGTGCCCTCGACGTGGTTCAGGCCGTAAGCGACGCCACTACCAAAATCCCGCTCACGCTGGGCTGCCGCTTGCCTTTTTTCGACGGCATGAACCTGCGCCTCGGCGACCAACAGTACTTTTTCAACGGCATCGCCACCAATCCCGCCGCTTCACCCGACCCCGTACGCCAGGCCGCCCTGCTCCGCAAAATGGCTTTGCTGTACCTGAAGGCCCCCTACGTGTGGGGCGGCAAAAGCATCTTCGGTCTCGACTGTTCCGGCCTCTGCCAGCAGCTCTATGGCCTGGTTGGCATTCAGCTCCCACGCGACGCTCGCCAGCAAATTGACCACGGCCGCCCCGTGCACTTCGTGGCCCAGGCCAAACCCGGCGACCTCGCCTTCTTCGACAACGCCGAGGGACGCATTGTGCACGTGGGCATGGTGATGGACGAAGGACAAATTCTTCATGCCCACGGCGAAGTTCGCATCGACCCGCTCGACCACAACGGCATCTATAACCGCGGCCGCCAGCGCTACTCGCACAAGCTGCGGCTTCTAAAGCGCTTGCTGCCGGAGTAGGAGGAGGGGCAGTCATTGCAAGGAGGCACGACAAAGCAATTCGTCCTGTAAGAATCAGACGTTTTCTGAAGCGACAAGCCTCGGCGCTGTGCTGTATCGGGGCTTAGTCACATTATGAGACTGGTCGCATTGAAAGGACGGATTACTTCGTCGTGCCTCCTCGTAATGACACGGTAGCTCCATGGGTGAACTTAAGCCAAATCCGCTTGTTTATCCGCTTGGAAACCGCTAGCTTTCGGCGGGTTACTCCGAGCCCCAAGCGTGTATGGACCAAAAAGTATTAGTGCTGAATGGCGACTATACCGCCATCACCCTGTGTAGCGTGCAAAAGGCTTTTGTGCTCCTTTTTCTCGATAAAGCCGAAATGGTGGCTAAGTCGGAGCAAGGTGTTTTGCGCACAATTTCGCACGCCTACCCCAAGCCGAGCATCATTCGCCTGCAGCGCTACGTGCGCGTGCCCTACAAGGGCATTGCCTTGAGCCGACATAATATTTTTAAGCGCGACCATTTTGAGTGTCAGTATTGCGGCTCGACCAAGAACCTGACCCTCGACCACGTGGTGCCGCGCTCTCGTGGCGGCGAGTCGAGCTGGACTAACCTCCTGACAGCCTGCTCTCGCTGCAACCACGCCAAAGGCCACCACACGCCCAATGAGGCTGGGCTTACCATCCGGCAGCAGCCGAAGAAACCGACGCTTGCAGGCTTTCTCAAGCTCTCGGCGGGGACGATTGACCAGAACTGGCACGCCTATCTAAACTAAGTTGGACCGTAAGGCGTTGGAGCGGGGTAACTTTGTCCCCTGCTTCCATAAATTCCGCCCATGGCCCTCCCCAAATTCGCTGCTACACGCTCCTTTCATACCGAGCTAAAAACTCGCATCAACCAATACTTTGAGGAGTCGGGCCGGCGGATGACTGGTGATACCAGTCTTATTGTCAAAGCAGTACTGCTCGTCGGCTCCCTGATTGGCTTGTACGTACACCTGGTGTTTTTCACGCCTCCCACAGCTTTAGCTCTGCTCGAATGCGCGGTGGCTGGCTGCGTTATTGCTGCCATCGGTTTCAACGTGATGCACGACGGCGCACACGGCAGCTTCTCGCGCTACTCCTGGGTAAACAAGCTAGCCGCCTACACCCTGGGCGTGCTCGGCGGTAGCCCCTACATGTGGAATTCCAAGCACAACCTCATCCACCATACCTACACCAACATTGCGGGCCACGACGATGACATCGACATCCGTCCCTGGATGCGCATGACGCCCGAGCAGCCCAAGCACGCCCTGCACCGCTATCAGCATTTCTATTTCTGGGTGCTCTATTGCCTGCTCTACCTCTCGTGGGTGTTCGCCATGGACTACCAGAAGTACTTCACGCGCCAAATCGGCGCCATTGGTCTCAAGCCGATGAACACCGGCGAACACGTAAGCTTCTGGGGATTCAAGGCCTTGAACTTGGTGCTTTACATCGCATTGCCCGTTTACATGGTCGGTTTCCTGCCCTGGCTGGTCGGCTTCTTGCTGAGCACTTCGGTGGCCGGTTTGGTTCTAAGCATGGTTTTCCAGCTGGCGCACACGGTTGAGGACGCAGCTTTCCCCGTTCCCCACATCACCACCGGCAAGCTGGAAGACGAGTGGGCCATTCACCAGGTTCGTACCACTGCCAACTTCGCCACCGATAATAAGGTAATAAGCTGGCTGGTTGGTGGCCTCAACTTCCAGATTGAGCACCACTTATTTCCCAAAATTTCGCACGTGCATTACCCCGCCATCAGCAAGATTGTGCAGCAGGTATGCGATGAGTTTGATGTGAAATACAACAACTACGCTCGTACCCGTTCGGCCATTGCTTCGCACGTGGGCTACTTGCGCCAGATGGGCCGCGCCGCCTAAATAGTCGGAATCAGTAAATAGAAAGCCCCGACGCTACTTTGGCGTCGGGGCTTTTTGCTGCACTTAATTACGAGCCTTAGCGGCCAACAAAAGACAACAGGTCGGTAGTCAGCTGGTCTTTATCTGTGAAGAACAAGCCGTGCGGGGCGCCTTTGTACACCTTGTACTCGGCTTGCGGAATCATTTTGGCCGTGCGCGCGCCGCTGGCATCGATGGGCACGGTTGCATCTTCGTCGCCGTGAATAACTAGCGTGGGGACCTTCACAGCCTGCAAGTCGGCTCGGAAGTCGGTGGTAGCAAAAGCTACGGCGCAGTCACGGGTAGCATTTGGAGCGGCCAGCGAGGCCACGGTGAAGTTCCAATCCAGCACGCCTTGGCTCACGGGGTGGCTTATCATGCCCACGCCGTAGAAGCTTTTGGCAAATGATTGCAGGAAATCAAACCGGTCCTTTTTCATGGCATCGCCCATTCCGTCGAATACTGATTGGGGCACACCTTCCGAGTTGTTGTCGGTTTTTAGCATGAAGGGCGTTACCGACCCAACAAAAGCTACGCGGGCAATGCGGGCGTCGCCGTAGGTGCCGAGGTAGCGAGCTATTTCGCCGCCGCCCATCGAGAAACCTACCAACGTCACGTTGTTTAGGTCCAGTTCTTCGAGCAGGGCGTTGAGGTCGGCAGCCAGTGTGTCATAGTCATAACCCGTCCAGGGCCGGGAGGAACGGCCGAAACCCCGGCGGTCGTAAGCAATGACGCGCGAGCCGCCTTTGGCCAGCCCAATGGCCTGATGCTCCCACATGGTGTGGTCGAGCGGCCAGCCGTGGATGAGCACCACGGGATTGCCCTGCCCCCAGTCTTCGTAAAAAATATTGACCGGGTTACCGGCCGTGTCTTCGCCTGCTTTGAAATAGGCCATGAGTAAAGGAGTTTTGGGTGAATTAACTCCTTGGCTTTACTACTTGAGTAGGGGCGAAGTTGCCCGGCGTATGGTTAAGATTGTGGCTTGCGACAATAAGCGAACAGGTTGCGACGATTAATCAACCACAGTTGCGTTTCCCGCATTACTGAAATTTTTGAAGAATAATTGGCAGGAGTTGGTCTTCAAATTCTTGTAGACTTGGTCCGGCGTCTTGCCACTGAACATCTACCCTTTTTCCTGTATGAGGGTCTTTTTTAATTATGAAATTGACGTGAACATCACATCCGGAAGGACCGCCGCAGTTTGTGATTTCATAATGATAATAGGTTTGACTAACGGGGTAAAAAACTACAAAGTCCTGCTTAACCACGGCCCCAAGTTGATACTTTCTGTAGCCATGTTTTGTACATTCGTTTTGAGCACTGTCAATAGGAAAACCAGGAATGCTACGGGCAATTAATTTAGTCAGCGAGTCAGAATTGGTTTCTAATGTTCCATCCCTGTATAACTGTACAATCTGTGCTTCAGCAACTTTGTAACTATTGGTTTTTAGGTTGTAAAAGCTGCGAACCCCAATATTATATTGAGTATTATACTGATTGCAGCTGGCCAAAGTAGCAATAATGAGCGTGAGATAGAGTCGAGCGTGACGATAGACCATAGCAAGTGGTATGTTTTGTAAATGTACCATTTACTACTAAGCCTCAGGTATAGATTGTTAGCAAAACTCCCTCATAACCCGTACCTTTGCGGCCCCGCCAGGGTGGCGGGCTTTGCTGCACAACGGCAAGGTGTTCAACAAGAACCGCGTAAGGGCCCGGGCACCGGCCGCTACGTTTATCCAAGAGGTGCCCAATAGCTATTTATGGCAAATTTGATTGACGATTTCGACTGGGATAATGTCGGAGCCACCGGTTTTGGTGGAAACTACTCGGCTGACCAGCGTGCCGAGATGGAGAAAATGTACGGCGACACGCTCACGACCGTACAGGAAGAAGAAGTAGTGAAGGGCACCGTGGTTGGCATCACCGACCGCGACGTAATCCTGAACATCGGCTTCAAATCCGATGGTTTGGTGTCGATTACTGAATTCCGCGACCTGCCCGACCTGAAAATCGGCGATGAGGTTGAGGTGTTCATCGAAGACCAGGAAGACATCAACGGCCAGCTCATCCTGAGCCGTAAGAAAGCCAAAATCAAGCAGGCTTGGAAGGCCATTTACGACGCCCTCGAGTTGGATACCATCCTCGAAGGCGTAGTGAAGCGTCGCACCAAAGGCGGCCTCATCATGGAGCTCGACGGCGTAGAAGCCTTCTTGCCCGGCTCGCAAATCGACGTGAAGCCCATCCGTGACTTCGACATTTATGTTGGCCGTCGCATGGAAGTGAAAGTTGTGAAAATCAACTCCGCTTTCGACAACGTGGTTGTTTCGCACAAGGTGCTCATCGAGAAAGACCTCGAGAAGCAGCGCGAAGCCATCCTCAACAACCTGGAGAAAGGCCAGATTCTGGAAGGCAATATCAAGAACATGACCAATTTCGGCGTGTTCATCGACCTCGGCGGTGTCGACGGTCTGTTGCACATCACGGACATCTCGTGGGGCCGCATCGCTCACCCGAGCGAAGTACTGACCCTGGACCAGAAACTGAACATCGTGGTTCTGGACTTCGACGAAGCCAAGAAGCGTATTAGCCTCGGCTTGAAGCAGCTGACTCCCCATCCATGGGATTCGCTGCCCGCCGACCTGCAGCCAGGTTCGAAAGTATCGGGCCGCATCGTGAACGTGGCCGACTACGGCGCCTTCATGGAAGTGGTACCGGGCGTAGAAGGCCTCATCCACGTTTCGGAAATGAGCTGGAGCCAGCACCTGCGCAACCCGCAGGACTTCATCAAGCAGGGCGACACGGTAGAAGCGCAGATTCTGACGCTCGACCGCGAAGACCGCAAGATGAGCCTCGGCATCAAGCAACTCACCGAAGACCCCTGGACTCGTGGCGACTTCGGCGACAAGTACGCTGTTGGCACCAAGCACAGCGGCCTCGTGCGCAACCTGACCAACTTCGGCCTGTTCGTTGAACTGGAAGAGGGTGTAGACGGCCTCGTGCACGTTTCGGACTTGTCGTGGACCAAGAAAATCAAGCACCCCTCCGAAATGGTGAAGGTGGGCGACAAGCTGGACGTAGTTGTGTTGGAGCTGGACCTGGGCGCCCGTCGCCTGGCCCTGGGCCACAAGCAGCTCGAGGAGAACCCCTGGGATACCTTCCAGACGGTGTTCACTCCCGGCTCGGTACACCGTGCTACCATCACCGAGAAGTCGGAGCGTGGCGCAGTACTCGAATTGCCTTACGGCATCGAGGGCTTCGCTTACCCCAAGTCTTTGGTGAAGGAAGACGGCAGCAGCGCCGAGAACGGCGAAGCGCTAGACTTCCGCGTAACGGAGTTCTCGAAGGACGACCGTCGCATTGTACTCTCGCACACGGCCATCTTCAACAAAGAAGCCGCTGCCGAGGACGACAGCCGCAACGCCAAGTTTAAGAAGAAGACCAACACCAAAGCCGGTGAGCCCCAGGGCGAAGGCAAAATCAGCGACCTGAAGAAGACCGAAGAGAAGTCGACTTTGGGTGACCTCGACGCCCTGAGCGCACTGCGCGACCAGATGATGGGCAACGAGCGCAAGGCTGGTGAGCAGAAGCTGAAAGCTGCCGAAAGCAAGCGCGCCACCGAGCCCGCCGTGGCCGACCAGACTTCGGTAGCTGCCAAAGTCGCTGCCGGTGTTCCCGCCGCTGGCCCCGACAACCAGCAAGCCATTGCTGACGGCGCTGCTGCCACGGGCAAAGGGCCAACCGGTGCTGCTACTGCTAAGGAAGCCGCTGTTGCAGCTGCAACCATCGAAGGAACTGCTCCGGCTGACGATACCGCTGAAGCTCCCGCTGCTGAGGCAGAAGGTGGCCTGCTGGCCGGCATCGCCGGTGCTACTTCGGCTGCCATCGACAAAGTGAAGGACGTAGCCAGCGACGCCGCTGACGCCGTAACGCACTCTGCCGCATTCGAGAAGGCTTCGGACGTAGCCGGTGACCTGGTTGACCGTGCCAAAGACCTGATTGCCGGTGACGACAAAAAGGAAGACGAAACCAACGCCTAGTGCTTGGTTTTGAGTGAGAGAAAAGCCCCGGCCGCAACACCGGGGCTTTTTTTGTGCTTTTGCCTTGCCCACCCAAAACGGGCTGCTTACCTTTGCGCTCCCAAAAGACCACTACTGGTGACGTGACCGAGTGGCTAGGTAGAGGTCTGCAAAACCTCCTACGGCGGTTCGAATCCGCCCGTCACCTCTGATTAGGGAAGAAAAAGCCCCGTTTGCTTCTTAGCAGACGGGGCTTTTTTTGTGGCCGGAACATCATTTCCGGGTTTTGGCCGGCATTATGCCTACATTTCGTAGCCAAGGCAGATTTCCTTACGTAGGGGAGTTCAAACGCCTTTTTTCTTTCTCAATATGAAGATTATTGACCTGCGCACCATGCGCGGCCCAAGCTACTGGTCTGTAAAGCATACCAAGCTCATTGTTGCCAAAGTTGATTTGGAAGAGTTCGCTGGGAAGTGGTCCAACACCGTGACCGGGCTCGGCGACCGACTGATGAAACTGTTTCCTAAAATTGGCCAAGCTCCGCCCACTGGCATGAGCGGCGGAAGACAGTCGGTAAAGCGACCACCTCTGGATTTGGACCAGCTGAACGACGGCGAGCCCCTAGGGCACGTCATCTACCACATTGCCCTGGAACTGCAGCGGCTCGCGGGCATGCCCGTGTACTGGGGCAAATCGTACCCGGCGCGTGAGGAAGGGGTGGAGTATGTGGTATTCACCTACCAGGAAGAGCGGGCTGGGCGTCGCGCTGTTGAGGCTGCAGTCGAAATAGTGGAGGCTTCCTGTAAAAAGGAGAAGGTCGACCTTAAAATCATTATTGACGAGCTGCACGAAATCCGCGAAGAGGAATTTATCGGACCCAGCACCTACAGCATTGTGGCCGAGGCGGCTTCGCGCAACATTCCTTATATCGCTCTCAAAAACAGCAACATTATTCAACTGGGCTACGGCGTCAATCAAAAGCGCATCTGGGCCACTACCACCAGCTACACTTCGCACGCCGGCGTAGAGGTAGCCGGTAATAAGAACCGCACCAAGGCCATGCTGAAAGATGCGGGCGTGCCAGTGCCCCGGGGCACCACGGTGTACTCGGAGAATGGCCTCCGCGATGCCATTGAGGAACTAGGCTTCCCCATCGTGACAAAACCGCTCGACGGCAACCACGGCAAGGGCGCTACCATTCACATCACGAATTGGAAAGATGCCGCCGAGGGCCTGAAAGCCGCCCAGGCCTATTCTCGGGCTGTGATTGTAGAGCAGTTTATCGAAGGCTTTGACTTCCGCCTGCTGGTGGTGAATGGCAAGCTCATTGCCGCGGCCAAGCGGACGCCTGCAGCTGTGACCGGCGATGGCATCAGCACCATTCAGCAACTCATCGACGAAGTTAACAAAGACCCCCGCCGCGGCGTGGGCCACGAAAAAGTGCTGACGGCCATCAAGGCCGACAAGCATACGCTGGACATACTTAAAAACAGGGACTTGACGCTGAAGTCGGTGCTGCCGAATGGGGAAACGATTTACCTGAAAAGCACCGCCAACATCAGCACCGGCGGAACCGCCAGCGACGTGACCGACCTTATGCACCCCTACAACGTGCTGCTCGCCGAGCGGGTGGCCGGCATCGTGGGCCTCGACATTTGCGGCATCGATTTGATGGCTACCGACATTGCCGTGCCCCTCAACGAGAACCGGGGTGCCGTAATCGAGGTAAATGCCGCGCCCGGCTTCCGCATGCACATCTCGCCCGCCGATGGCCTGCCGCGCAACGTGGCCGCCCCGGTGGTCGACATGCTTTTCCCGCCCGGTGCCACCGCCCGCATCCCTATCATTGCCGTGACGGGCACCAACGGCAAAACCACTACCACGCGCCTGATTGCGCACCTAGTGGCCAGCAAGGGCTACAAAGTGGGCTTTACCACTACCGACGGCATCTATATTCAGGGCGTGCAGCTGCAAACCGGCGACTGCACCGGCGGCGTGAGCGCCGAGTTTGTGCTGAAAGACCCCACTGTGAACTACGCCGTGCTCGAAACCGCTCGCGGCGGCATGCTGCGCTCGGGCCTGGGCTTCACCACCTGCGACATTGCAGTGGTGACCAACGTGGCCGCTGACCACTTGGGCTTGCGCGACATTCACACGGTGGAGGAAATGGCTGCCGTGAAGGGCGTGCTGCCCCGCACGGTGCGCAAAAGCGGCTGGGCCGTGCTCAACGCCGACGACGACCTGGTGTATGCCATGGCCCGGACCGTCGATTGCCGCGTGGCCTTGTTTAGCATGGACGAAAACAGCTCCCGCATCCGCGAGCACGTGGAGGGCGGCGGCGTAGCTGCCGTGTACGAGGACGGTTACATCACCATTTACAAAAACAGCTACAAGCTGCGCATTGACCGCGCCGCCGAGTTTCCGGTGACGTTCGGGGGCCGCGCTGGCTTCAACATCGAAAACAGCCTGGCGGCCGCGCTCGCCGGCTACCTGGCCGGGTTCGACAAGGACGACATCAAAACCGCCTTCCGCTCGTTTGTACCCACAGGTACGAAGGCGCCCGGCCGGATGAACTCCTACAAATTTCCCAAGTTTGAAGTCATTGTGGACTACGCCCACAACACGGCCGGCCTCTCCAAATATGCCGATTTCATGGAAGCCACCACGGCCACGCGCAAAATCGGGGTGATATCGGGCCTGGGCGACCGCCGCGACGAAGACACACTGGCTTTTGCCCGCATTGCCGGGCGCATCTTCGACGAGGTGGTGCTGCGCCAGAACTACGACCTGCGCGGCAAAAGCGCCGAGTTTTTGCGGGAGATAATGACCCGTGGCCTGCGCCTCGACAAGCCAGACCTGCCCATCACTTACATCGAAGACGAGATGGAAGCGGTGGACCACGTGCTGAACACCGCCCCCGAAGGCGCTGTGGTAACGTTGCTCACCGAAGACATTCCGGGCACGCTTGCCCGGCTTGATAAGTACGAGAGCGAGGTAGCGGAACCGGTAGTTTAAGGCTAAGCTTAACTGGCCAACCTTCCGCATCGGACACAAAAAAGCCGCTTCAGTAACTGAAGCGGCTTTTTTGTGTCCGATGCGGAAGGTCGAGGAACTAGCCGGCAGCTATTTCAGGGTGAAGGTGGTCTTGCCCATCAGCTGGCCGCTTTCATACAGCTCCACTGTATGCTGGCCTTTCTTGTACTCGGCGCCTTTGGCGTACACAAAGTCCAGCTTCTGCTTGGAGTTGTCGTACACCACATCCTGCTTTTGCGTGTAGAAGGCTTCCTGGCCATCCACGGTGAAGGTGCCGCCGCCCGTGCTCAGGTTGTAGAGAGCGGCGCCGTCGGGCTCCAGAATGCGCATGTAGATAGCTTTGGTTTCCTTGGGCGATACGTCGTTGCGTGCCAGATTGAAGGTGACCTTTACTTTCTCTACGCGCTTGGCTTTGAATTCCGATTTATCGTCGTCTTTTTCTTTGTTCTTGGACGTGATAATGGCCACCTTGATGTTTTCGGACTGCAGGCGTGAGGCCACGCCTACTTTTTCCGACAACTCCTGATTGCTGCGAACAATGGTGCTGATGGTATCGGTCAGCTTGTTCTGCTTTTGCTTGAGAGTGGTGGTTTCGGTGTAAAGCGTTTCGTTGTCCTTTTTCAGCTGGGCAATGTCCTCGTCCCGTTTCCGAAGCTGGCCTTCAAGATTCTGGGCGCGGCGCTTGAAGAGGCTTTGCTGAGCAATGGAGAAGCTACCGGCCCGGAAAGAGCGGAGCTTCAGCAGGTCGGCGTTGACGCTGGCAATCTTGGCTTCCAGCGAATCGTTGCTCAGGCCCAGGGCCTGCAATTCCTGGCTCTGGCGCTCAAAATCGGCCTTCAAGGCTTCGTACTGCTTGATTTGGTCCTGCAGCTTTGTGTCTTTGGCTTTGACCTCCGTGGTTAGCTCTTCGTTCTTCTGTCCTTTTTGCTGGTTGAGGTAAAACAGAACGCCGTTGATGCCTAGTAGCACCAACACCAGGGCTACCCAGAGCAGGACGCGGCTATTATTGGAACGGGGTTCGGTGGTTTCGTTTGGGTCCATGCGGGAATAGTTAATCGAAAAAAGCGAGAGTGTTTTTAGGCGGCTTGCCGCAGTGCGGCGCTTACCTTTGGGTTGTAAAAATAGGGGACTTCCGTGCCCTGGCAAGTTTTCAATTTACTTTGACGGAATGGAAACGGTTTTTCCCGACTTCGATGCTGCCTACTGGCAAGGCCGTTACGCCGCTGGCCGCGACGGTTGGGATGCCCGTGAAGTAACGCCGCCCCTGCGGGCTTACTTCGACCAAATGGACGCTGCCGAGCAGCCCCGCATCCTCATTCCCGGGGCCGGTCGCGCCTACGAGGCAGAGTACCTGCACCACTTGGGCTTTCTGGAAGTGTTCGTGGCGGACCTGGCACCGGAGCCGCTCGCAGCCTTGGCTGCTCGCGTGCCTGACTTCCCGCCTCAGCACCTATTGCAGGCCGATTTTTTTGAGCTGCCCAGTGACCCACCCTACGACCTGATTGTGGAGCAAACGTTCTTTTGTGCGCTGAACCCGGCCTTGCGACCAGCTTACGCCAGCCAGTGCGCGGCGCTGTTGCGGCCCGGTGGCACCCTCATGGGACTGCTCTTCGACACTGATTTTGGCCCGGTACAGGAGCCTCCATTTGGCGGCACAAAGGAGGAGTACCGCGGGTATTTTGAGCCGTATTTTGAGTTCCGGCATTTTGAAACGGCTACCAATTCCCTCGGGCCCCGGCAGGGGAGGGAGCTTTTTATTTGTTTAAAGAAGAAATAATTAACCAGTGTTGGCTTGAGGGCACAACCTGCCTGCAGGACAGTTAGGCCCCCTCATCGCACACGTTTTAGCTCATTCCATGCTCTCTGCTCTCGCCAACACCCTGCCGCACTTTCGCAATACCAACTCGGGTCAGTTTTTCCTTATGGCTGGGCCCTGCGTCATTGAGGGCGAAGACATGGCCCTGCGCATTGCCGAGCGCATCAAGCACATTACCGATAAGCTGCAGATTCCCTTTATTTTCAAAGGTTCTTACCGCAAAGCCAACCGTTCCCGGCTCGATTCCTTCACCGGGATTGGGGATGAGACGGCGTTGCGCATTCTGCAAAAAGTAGGGCGCGAGATTGGGGTGCCCACGGTCACGGACATCCACGAATCAAGCGAAGCCGCGCTGGCGGCTGAGTTTGTTGATGTGCTGCAAATCCCTGCTTTCCTGTGCCGCCAAACCGATTTGCTCATTGCGGCGGCCCAAACTGGCAAGGTGGTTAACATCAAGAAAGGCCAGTTCCTGAGCGGCGAGGCCATGAAGTTTGCCGTAGACAAAGTGCGCCAATCGGGCAACGAAAACGTGATTCTCACTGAGCGAGGCAATTCCTTTGGCTACTCTGACCTGGTCGTAGACTTCCGCAACCTGCCTGCCATGCGCGAATTTCAGGTGCCCGTGGTGATGGACGTGACGCACTCCCTGCAGCGCCCCAACCAAAGCAGCGGCGTGACCGGCGGCCAGCCCGCTCTCATCGAAACCATCGCCAAAGCGGCCATTGCCGTAGGAGCCGATGGCTTGTTCATTGAAACACACCCCACGCCGGCCACCGCCCTCTCGGACGGTGCCAACATGCTGCCCCTCGACCAGCTTGAAGCCCTGATGGTGAAGCTGACGAAGGTGCGGGAGGCTATTCGGTAAGCAGGAAGCTATGCGCGCGCTGCTAAGCCAAGCTCAACGGCATGTTGTAGCGACCAGCATTTTGGCTGTTTACCTACTTTGTTGGCTTTGCATCCCTCTGCTTGTTTTCGGTAGTGTCCCTCCTAGTGCACAGTCGGACCCCTGTGCTCGTGGGATGCTTATGCTCCCATCCGTTTTCGCATTAATGGGCTTGCTGGCGGCGTCTTTTGTCTACTGCCTTGTTCTACTACTTTTTGCTATTTTCGACGAAGACAATAGCAGTTTTTTCTTTGCCATTTTTGGACTGGCTCTACTACCTTTGGCTATAGGGTTTCGAGTAATCTGATAAGGTCAGGTTCTCAACCAGAAATGCTGCTTCGGCTGGTTCTTCCTGAAGAATACCAGCCCGATATAAAACAAGTCCACCGTCATGGTCACATCGGGGTGGGCTTTGATGGCCTCCCAAGCCCGCTCCATTTCTTCTGACCAGTGGATGTCGTCGAAAACAAATACCGAGTTATCAGTACGATGGGCCAGACAAAGCTCGAAGTAGCGTAGCGTCGGTTCGTAGCGGTGATTGCCATCGAAAAAAGCAAAGTCCACCATCGTGGGAAGCGCCGACAGGGTAGGAGCCAGCGTGTCGTCGATATTGCCCTGCACAATGCTGATATTGGTCAGGTGCAACTCTGCAAAGGTTTCGTGGGCTACGGCAGCCACATTGGGGCAGCCCTCGAGCGTGACGACCTGGCTGCGCGAATCGGCTGCCGCCAGATACGCGGTGGTGAGGCCCAGCGAGGTGCCTAGTTCCAGAATAGTAGCCGGTCGGAAATAATTGGCGAGGCGAAACAGCAGCTGGGCCAGGTGCGGGGGCTTGGCCGCCGTGCGGGCAATATCGGCAATGCGACGCTCCTGGCCCGCGCCGGTGTGCGAGCCGGCGCCAAAGTCCGTAACGCTGATGCTAGCGGGGCTATTGAGTAATTCAGTTCGCCGGGCTTCGACAGTTGCATAGGCGCCAAAAGTGCCCGTGTGGCGAACCACAGAGGTATAGAGCCCAAATACAAATGGGGAATGCAGCCCATGCGCATTGCCCGAGCGGAGCCAGAAACGAAGGTAGGCGAGAAGTTGAAACAAGCTGATTATTTAGTGGTTAGCTTTCAGCTGATGGCTGTTAGCTACGACAATCAGCAAGCCACAAAGCTACTAGCCAGCAACTGTTCGCTAACAGCTTAATTTAAGCGGTAGGGCACCATCAGGGTAAACTCGGGGATTTCCACCGAAAATTCCTGGCCATTGGCCAAGCGCTCCATCAGGTAGGTGCCGCGCATTTTGCCGACGCCGGACTTCAGGTTGCAACCGCTCACGTATTGGTGGGCCTCGCCGGGCTCCAGCACGGGCTGGCGGCCTACAACGCCTTCGCCTTCCACTTCACGCACCACGCCGTTGGCGTCGTGAATGTGCCAGTGGCGGCGTAAGAGCTTCACAGTAAATTCGCTATTGTTGCGAATATCAATTTTATAGGCAAATACGAAGTGCTCCTGGCCGGGGCTGGAGTAGTCGGGCAGGTAGTTGGTCGTAACCGAAACGGTGACGCCCTGCGTAGTGGTGGTGGGCATAAGTATCGTAGCTTATGGGTAGCTGCGGGCTTAACACAGGCCCGCCTAAATTGGTTTTACGCAAAGTCCCCGGTGGAACGCCGCAAAAGCCCGATTATTTTTCTTAAAAAAAACTTCAATGGTAAAGATAGCCGCAAGCTGGCAGCCCGTGTTGGCCGAAGAATTTGAAAAGCCCTATTTTCAACGCCTGATTGCCTTTGTGAAAGGGGAGTATGCCACGGCTACCGTTTATCCAGCTGGCTCTCAGATTTTTCATGCTTTCGACGCTACTCCGTTCGACAAAGTGAAGGTCGTAATCCTGGGTCAGGACCCCTACCATGGTCGAAACCAAGCCCATGGTCTTTCCTTCTCGGTGCAGGACGGGCAGCGCACGCCGCCTTCACTCCAGAATATTTTCAAGGAGCTGCGCGATGACATTCCCGGCACGCCGCCCCCCGCCAATGGCAACCTCGACCGCTGGGCCCAGCAAGGCGTGCTGCTCCTCAACGCCACGCTCACCGTGCGTGCTAGCGAGCCCGCTTCCCATCAGAAAAAAGGCTGGGAGGAGTTTACCGACGCGGTTATCCGCAAAGTGTCTGAAGAGAAGGAACACGTGGTGTTTATTCTCTGGGGTGCCTACGCCGGCAAAAAATCCGAACTCATTGACGAAAAGAAGCACCTGATACTGAAATCGGTGCATCCCTCGCCATTTGCAGCCGACAAGGGCTTCTTCGGCAGCAAGCCCTTCAGCAAGACCAACGCCTGGCTGCAGAAGATGGGGCTGGAGCCGATAGTATGGTAGGGTCAGCACATCGCGCTTTGTTCGTGCCTCAGCATGACGGATGCAAAGCAACTGTTGGATAAAGAGAACAGTCCTCGCGCCTGAAAGCAACAAAAAAGCCCTGACGCTGCACAGCGTCAGGGCTTCTCATGTTATTAGGCTGGTCGCTGAGAGAGGACGGATTGCTTCGTCGTGCCTCCTCGCAATGACAGTTCTAACCTTAATGGATGATGTTGAATAACCGATTCCACCGGATTTTGTGCCAAAAATCGCCGTTGGGGTCCACGGAAAGCCAGATGAGCACCGCCTTACCCACGACATGGTCTTCGGGTACGAAACCCCAGAAGCGCGAGTCTTCGGAGTTGTGGCGGTTGTCGCCCATCATCATGTAGTAGTTCTGCTTCACGGTGTAGCTGGTCAGCGGCTTGCCGTTTTGATGAATCATGCCGTCCTGCCAAGTGATGCCTTCGTTGCCTTCGTAGCGCGCTACTATTTTGAAATAGATGGCCGCATTGCCGGGGGTGAGCGTGATGGTCTGGCCCTTCTTGGGAATGGGCAGGGGGCCGTAGTTGTCCAGGGTCCAGCCGCGGGGAGTGGCGCTCATGGCACCGGAGTTGCGAAAGTCTGCTACGTCGGGGAAGAGCTGCACCTGAGGTTGAATGACAGTCATGCTCTTCACATAGGGCTGCTTGCGGAAGAAGTCGGCCGCAGCAGCCGTACAGCTGATGGCATAGCCCAGCTTGCCATCGGGGGCGGCTACGGCCTGGGGGCTGCCATTGGGCTGTTCGTAATCAACCACGCCCTGGGCGCGCAGGTCGGCGACTACTTCGTCGTTGGGGTTGTCAACCTGCATGAAATACGTGGTTTCCAGGCCGGGAGGCGTTACGCCGGGCTTGCCGTTGAGGTACACCTGAGCGTCCCGGATTTCGAGCGTATCGCCGGCCACGGCCACGCAGCGCTTGATGTAGTTGGTGCGCAGGTCGGCCGGAAATTGCTCCTCATGGGGCACGTGAAACACCACCACGTCGTTGCGCTTGATTTCAGAAAAGCCCGGCAGCCGGTACGTTGGCAGCTGAATCAGCTCCGAATAGCTTTTGAGCCCAGTGCCCCACACAGTTTGGTGGGTGAGAGGCACCTGCAGAGGGGTTTGGGGGGTGATGGGGCCGTAGTGCAGCTTGCTCACAAACAGATAATCGCCCACCAGCAAGGAGTTTTCCATGCTGGGCGAGGGAATGGTGTAGGCCTCAAACGTAGCCCAGCGAATGAGCGTGGCCGCCACAATCGCAAAAATCAGCGAGTCGGCCCACTCGCGGGTTTTTGTTTTGGGGCGTTGGGGAGAGGTGGTGCGGTCGGTTTTGAGCAAGGACATGAGAAGCAAGCTAGGGCTTGGCAATGAAAATCAGGTAAAGAAACGCAGCAGAACGCCAAGAGGCTACGCCGCCACCTGCGGCGGTTGGGGCGATTACAAATCCAGCAACTCTTTCATTCCAAATACGCCTATCCGGCCGGGCAGCCACTCGGCCGCCAGCAGGGCGCCGGAGGCAAACCCTTCGCGGCTGTGCGCCTCGTGTTTCAGTTCCAGGAGGTCAACGGCGGAGGTGTAGGTGACGATGTGCGTGCCGACGGCATCACCGGTGCGCTCGCTGATGATGGCCAACTCGGTAGGCGTCTCGGCGGGCTCGTTGCGCCAGGTGGTTTTGGTGGGAAAATGACGAATGATGGCATCGGCCGTGGTGAGGGCCGTGCCGCTGGGCTGGTCGATTTTCTGGGTGTGATGAATCTCGCGCACGGCTACGTCGTAGCCACCAAATTGGTGCATTTTGGCGGCCATGTACTCGTTGAAGTGAAAAAACAGGTTTACGCCCACGCTGTAGTTGGAGGCGTAGAAAAGGCTACCACCCAACTCACTGGTGAGGGCCTGCGCTTCCTCGAAATGATGCAGCCAGCCCGTAGAGCCGCACACCACCGGAATTCCTTGGCGCAGGCATGCTGTGACATTGGCAAAGGCTGAATCGGGATGTGTGAATTCAATGGCTACATCAACCGTATCCGGGGTGAAATCACTGATTTTAAACTGAGTGGCATTCGAGTCGACAATGCCGGCAATTTCGTGGCCGCGCTCAGCCGCAAGAGCGGCAATGGTTTGACCCATTTTACCGTAGCCAATGAGTAGAATTTTCATGAAGAAGTGTAGGTGTCAGGAATTAGTAGGAATCTAGACGGGCGTAGCATTAATGTTAGCGAAATTGCCGGCCCAACTACCGCCAACCAGTATTTTACTTTACCCGCAGAGCAAACGCCACGCCTGGGGCGGTAGGTAGGGCCAGCGGCTGGCCCGGTACAAGCAGCAGTGTGGGCTGCCAATGCAGGCTGAGGTCGGAGCTCACGTCGAAATCTTTGAGGTGCGCGTCGACCAGGGCATCTACAATTTGCAGACTGTAAGCAATGCCGATGTAGAGAATGAAAATGTCGCGATTGCGGCGATAAAATTGAACCCCGGTATCGATGCCCTCAATAGTGCGCTCTTGGCGAACGGGTAGCGGAAGGCGGGGGTCTTGAGGCCGCCAACCGCCAGGAATGGCTGATTCTGCTTTAAGCAGATTGCTGGCATCGGCGTATTGCCGGTAGCGGGTCTGGTATAAATATTCGCCATAGATGACCCCACCCAGCGAGCCATAAACCAGTGGCAGCTTCCACCACCGGCGGTTATAAATCTGGCCCGCGCCGGGCAGGATAGCCGCCAGTAGCGCGGCCTTGCCCGGGCGCGTGAGGCGGATGCCTTCGTAGCCAAAGGCCCGGAACATGCGCTCGGTGCGCTTGGCCGAGTCGGCGGCGGCCTTGTTGCGCTTGGCTTCGGCCGTTACCACTACCTCACGGGTTTCGGCAGTATCGGGTCGAATTACGGTGGGCGTGGTTGGGCCAAACACCTGCGCCTGCGCACTCTGGCCAGCTAAGAGCAGAACCAGCAATACAAACAGAACCGCGAAGTGGCGACACAAATTTTTCATAGCAAGCCTGCTAACGGAAAACGACCGTGGTTTAGCATACGAGGCGAGGCGTAGTCCTAAATTGGCTTCTCCTGGCAGAACCTCATGTGCTGTAAACTCCAGGTGCTGCTCAGGAGGGATGCAGAATGTGCAGAATGCGCTGCATGTCCTCAACTGAGTCGAAGGCGATTTTGATTTCGCCGCTGCCCTTGGGGCCGGGCCGCACCTGCACGCGCGAGCCAAACCTGTCGGTGAGGTGACGCTCGGTGCGACGCAGCTCGGCTGCCGGGACCACAAATTGAGCTGGAGCGGCAGCGGGGTTATCGGCATTTTCGCCGCCGTTGTTGGCAGTGGGCCGGCCGTAGCCACCGCGCACCAACTCCTCGACCCGGCGCACGGACAGCTCTTCGGCCACAATCTTGCGGAAGAGCTCCACTTGGGCCTTGGGGTCTTCGATGCCGATGAGGGCGCGGGCGTGGCCCATACTGATTTCGGCATCGCGCAGGCCGATTTGCACGTCGGGCGGCAGCTTCAGCAGACGCAGGTAGTTGGTAACGGTAGAGCGGTTTTTGCCCACCCGGTCGCCCAGTTCTTCTTGGCGCAGGTTGCACTCGCTCAGCAGGCGCTGGTAGCTGAGGGCGATTTCGATGGCATTCAGGTTCTCGCGCTGAATGTTCTCAATCAGGGCCATTTCCAGCATCTGCTGGTCGTCGGCCTTGCGGATGTAGGCGGGAATGGTTTCCAGGCCGGCCAGCTTGGAAGCCTGCAAACGGCGCTCACCCGAAATCAGCTGGTAGGAATTCGTGCCGAGCTGGCGGAGGGTCACGGGCTGAATAATGCCCTGAATTTTTATGCTGTTGGCCAGTTCCTGCAGGGCCTCCTGGTCGAAGTGGGTGCGGGGCTGGTAGGGATTGGCCTCAATGTGCTCGACCGAAATAAAGCCCACCGAGTTAACGGGGTGCGACACCAGCCGCTCACTGGAGCCGGGCCGCTCGCCCTTTTTATCGTAGCTGCCCTCAATCAGGGCGTTAAGGCCGCGGCCCAGGCCACCCTTGCGTTTTACGGCGGCGGCCGCTGCCAGAGCAGCTTGCAATTTCTCTTCGTTCTTCTCTAGCGCCATAGTACATCGGCCGGGCCCATAAAAGGCTATCGGCAACCGAACGTCAAAAATACGGATAGTTCAGCGAAGGACAAGCCCAGAAAAATTGGCTCAACAATTAAGTTGGTTCTCAAAATGATGCCGGGCGCCCATCAGCTTATGTAAAGCCGGGATTTCCCTTAAACGAACTGCTCCCGGGAAGCAGCTCGCCTGGCAAGCCTCCTCCGGGGAGCAGTTTCAAGTATGGCGGACCGATGCGGTAACCTTAAATCCGCTCGTCCTCAGCTGTTTCTTCGGGTCGCGCTTCCACGCTGTTCTTCTCCACAATCTCACGGGCCAGGTTCAGGTAGCTGATGGAGCCTTTGCTGTCCGCATCGTGCAGAATAACGGGAATGCCGAAGCTAGGCGACTCGCTCAGCTTCACGTTGCGGGGGATGATGGTGTCGAAAGCCAGCTGCTGGAAGTGCATGCGCACTTCCTCCACTACTTGGTTGGAGAGGCGCAGGCGCACGTCGTACATCGTGAGCAGGATGCCTTCAATTTCCAGGTCGGTGTTGAGGCGGCTTTGGATAATCTTGATGGTATTCAGCAGCTTGCCCAAGCCTTCGAGGGCGAAATATTCGCACTGCACCGGAATGATAACCGAGTGCGCGGCCGTGAGGGCGTTCACGGTGATGAGGCCAAGCGAAGGCGAACAGTCGATAATGATGAAGTCGTACTGCTCGGCGAGGGGGCGCAGGGCCTCCTTCATTTTTTCTTCGCGGTTAGGCAGGTTGATCATCTCCACCTCGGCACCCACCAGGTCGATGTGGGAGGGCATGAGGTCGAGGTGGGGCAGAATGTTGGTGGGCAGGATGATGTCCTGGGCATTGATGCCGTCCACCATGCACTCGTAGATGCTGTTCTGAATGTCCTTGGGGTCGTAGCCGACGCCGGAAGTGGCGTTGGCCTGGGGGTCGGCGTCGACGAGCAGGGTCCGGTAGTCCAGGGCGGCCAGGGACGCCGCTAGGTTAATGGAAGTAGTGGTTTTGCCCACCCCGCCTTTTTGATTGGCTACCGCGATGATTTTTCCCATGAGTCTCTAATTGTCAGTTGGTCGTTGTCAGGTGCCAGTTGGTAGGTGTTCGGTTTTTTGTTGGTTTGTGAGCGTGTTAACGCCCAAGGACTAACAGGTAGCAACGAATCACTGACAACTGAGAACTAATAACTTTTGCCGTAGCATTGCACAAAGATACATTCTTTCCCTGTTCGCATGCCCCCTTTTTTGGCACGTTTGGCGGGCCTGTTGTCTAAACCGCTGAGGCCCTTGGTGGCTCTGCTGGCGCTGGCCGGCTGCCACGATGCAGCACGCCCGGCCGCCGACGAGCGCCGCGTGTTCCGCTACAACCAGCCCGAAGCCCTGACTTCGCTCGACCCCGCCTTTGCCCGCAACCAAGCCAATAGCTGGGCTTCGGCTCAGCTCTACAACGGTTTGCTGGAACTGGACTCGACGCTTTTGCCCAGCCCGGCGCTGGCCCGCACGTTCAGTATCTCACCCGATGGCCGTCGCTACACCTTTGTGCTGCGGCGTGGCGTACGGTTTCACGACAGCGAAGTGTTTCCTGGCGGCAAGGGCCGCGAAGTGACCGCCGCCGACTTTGTGTACTCCTTCAGGCGCTTGCTCGACCCCGGTACGGCCAGCTCTGGCGGCTGGATTTTTCGGGGCAAGGTGATAGAAAAAGCTGACGGCTCGCCTAGCGATACCAGCTTCGTGGCCGCCAATGATTCCACGCTGCGGATCCATTTGAAGGAGCCGTTTATTCCATTCCTGGGCATTCTGACCATGCCCTATGCGTTTGTGGTGCCGCACGAGGCCGTGGAGAAGTACGGCAAAGACTTTCGGGAGCACCCCGTGGGCACGGGGCCGTTCCGGTTCAAGCTCTGGGACGAGGGCAACGTGCTGCTCTATCACCGCAACCCCAACTACTGGCGCCGCGACGGGCAGGGGCGTCAGCTGCCCTACCTCGATGCCGTGGCCATTAGTTTCCTGCCCGACCGCAAGACCGAGTTTTTGACCTTTCAGCAGGGCAAGCTGGATTTCCTGTCGGGAATACGGGCAGGCTCCCGCGACCTGATTATGCACCCCGACGGTACCATCCGGGACGATTTCAAGGGGAAATTTCGGGTAGAAAAAGTGCCCTATCTGAACACCGAGTACTTGGGCTTTCAGCTCGACTCGGCCAACCTGAGCGGCGAGCAAGCCGAGCAAGGCCGCGCCCTGCGCGACAAGCGCGTGCGCCAAGCCCTGAACTACGCCCTCAACAAGCCGGAAATGCTCACTTATATCCTGAACCGGGTGGGGCAGGCGGGCACTTCGGGCTTTGTGCCAGCTGCTTTGCCGTCTTTTTCTCAGGAAAAAGTACCCGGCTACACCTACCAACCCCAGAAGGCCCGGCAGCTGCTGCGGGCCGCCGGCTATGGCCCTCAGCGGCCGCTGCGCCTGCGCCTGAGCACGGTGCTGGAGCGCAAGGAAATCAGCGAGTACCTGCAGAAGCAGTGGGCCAACGTGGGCGTGCAGGTGCAGATTGACATCAACCAGTCGGCGGCTCAGCAGGACCTGGTGGACAATGGCAAAGTGGCCTTCTTTTCCAAGAGCTGGCTAGGGGACTACCCTGACGCTGAAAACTACCTGGCGCTGTTTTACAGCCCCAACTTCAGCCCTGCCGGACCCGATAAAACCCATTTCAAAAACGCAGCCTACGACAAGCTGTACGACGAGGCCCGCCGCACCCTGGACGTGGACCAGCGCACGGCCCTTTACCAAGCCATGGACCGCATAGTAGTGGAGGAAAGTCCCGTCATCAGCCTGTATTACGACGAGGTAGTGCGCCTGACGCAGAATAATGTGCGCGGCCTGACCCCTAATCCAATGAACCAGCTGCTGCTGGAGCGGGTGTATAAGGAATAGCGGCCGCAAGCCCGTTTATGCACTTCTGTGGCGTGGGCCAGTAGCGCGAACCCGTAGTTCTGGTTCGCGCGCCATTAGTGTTGTTTGGGGACGCGAACTACAAGTTCGCGCTACGTGCACAACGGCACAGAACCGAGGCTTTGGCGCTATCTTTCTACGCCTCCGAGCTGGGCCAATTGGTCGAACTGGTTGCCTAGGTAGGTGAAAAAAGCCTTCACATTACTGGGCTCGCCTTCTTCGACCACTACTGTTTTGAGCTGGCCGTTGGGCTGGCGAATGGCTACGATGGTGCTGGGCAAGTCGCTGGTGTATTCGGAGTACCGGTCTTTAAACTGGTCAAAATTAGCTTCTTTGGCCTTGCGCAGCATCTCGGTCACAACGGCGGGCGTCAGCTTTAGCTCCTTTTTCCCCATCATGGGCACAGCACGGCGGCCTTCGTAATCAACACGCCCGTCGGCGTACACCTGCATGACGTAGCCGGGGCAGGTGCCGAAGCAGGGCGTGCGCTCGAAGGTGAGCACAGGGCCGGTTTCCTGCTTTGCTTTCACCTCTTTGAGCCGGCCCTCTTCGGCCGTGGCCTTCTTGCTGGCTTTTTGGGGCTTAGCTTTCTGACTTGTCGTGGCCTTTTGGGCGCAGGCAGGAAGCGCTAGGCTGAAAGCGAAGAGAAGCAACAGAACGGTGAAATAGCGCATGACAAACAAGAATTAGAGAAGAGTTAGCACAGCGGGAGGCTGCAAGTAGGCCAACAAAAAACCGGCAGAACGAAAACCGTGCTAAGGTTTCGTTCTGCCGGTTCACTCAGCCGGGCTGAGCTGGATATTATGATTGCTTTTTCTTGGCCTGAGCCTCGCGTTCTTGTGCCGCTTTCATGGCTTCGGCAATGCGGCCCTGGATGCCGCTGGGTTTCTTGTCCTTGTTTTTGATTTTGTTGGCATCGAGTTTCGCACGGATTTTAGTGTCGTCCACAAAGGCCTTGGTGATGGCCTGCTGGGCGAAGGTTACAACGTTCGAAACGAAGTAGTACCAGGTGAGACCCGCCGCGAAGCTGTTCAGCACGAACAGGAAGATGATGGGCATCAAGTAGCTGTAGGTCTTCATCGGGCCCTGCATGGCCGTGTTGGTCTGGTTGCTCTGCCAGGTCATGAGCAGGGTAGAGGCCGTCATGAGCAGCGTGAACATCGACACGTGGTCGCCATACCATTTCACGTAGAAGGGCAGCTTCGCAAAAACGTCGTAGCTGCTCAAGTCCTTGGCCCACAGAAAGCTTTGCTGGCGAAGCTCGATGGCGTTGGGGAAGAACTGGAACATGGCGAACAGGATGGGCAGCGTGAGCAGCGTGGGCACGCAGCCGCTCAGGGGCGAAACGCCGAAGGTCTGGTAGAGCTTCATTGTTTCCTGCTGAATCTTGGTCTGGTCGTCGCCGTACTTGGCTTTCAATTCGTCAATTTCGGGCTTCAGCACCTTCATGCGGGCTTGGCTCTCGTAGGTTTTGTAGGTGAGCGGCCAGGTGACGAGCTTAATCAGAAGCACCAGCAAGGCGATAATCAGGCCGTAGGAGGTAATGTATTGCTCGAGGAAGTGGAACACGGGGAGCACCACAAAGCGGTTAACCCAGCGGAACAAACCCCAGCCCAGGTACACGTTGCGGTCGAACTCGGGGGCCACGTTTTTCAGCAGGCTGAAGGAATTGGGACCGAAGAAGAAACGGTACTGGCCCCGGCCTTGCACCACCTCGTTCACCGGAATGGTGAGCGTGCTGCTCAGGGTTTTGATGGTCGACGAATCGGCCAGGTTCACGTTGGAGTTGAAAGCACCCCCGGTGAAGGGCTGCCCGTCGGCGATGAGGCCGGCCACAAAGAAGTCGTGCTTGTGTGCGGCCCACATTACCGGGCCGGCGGCCTTGTACTCCTCGGGGTTCTCGCTGGCTTCGGCCAGGGAGCCCTGGTCGCCTGAGGCCAGGTAGTGGTTGATGGTGGTGTGGTTGCGGTTTTGCTGCAGGTCCTGCTCGGTCTGACGCACTTGGTCGACGAAGGTGAACACTAGTGGCTCCTGGGCTACGGTGCGCTCCAGGCCGTTCAGACGCAGGTTGTACTTCAGCTCGTAGCTGTCCTTCGGCAGGGTGTAGGTCTGCTCCACGCTGCCACCGGTCACGGGGGCCGTGAAGGCGATTACCGACGCACCATCGGCGGTTTGCGAAGTAGTAGGCTGAAACACTAGGTCCGAAAACCGGATGGTTTTGCCATCAATGGTACGGAAGCGGGTGTCCATGCGGGCGCTTTTCGCATCAAACAAGTCGAGGGGCTGGCCGAAGAACGTCTTGTACTTCTTCAGGCGGACGGCAGCTACGCGACCACCCCGCGTGGAGAAAGTAATGTTGAGGTGTTCATTGGAAATGGCAACGTCCTGCGCAACACCCCCAGCAGCGGCTGTGTCCAGAGCCGTTTCGGGTGCGATGGCCGCAACGGCGGCAGGAGTGGCGGCCGGGGCCGTAGCGGCGGCAGTGGGCGGAGGCGTTTTACCGGGGGCCTTAGCATCTTCCTTTTTCGGGCTGAAAAAGAAGAGGTACACGAGAAGCAAGGCCGAAATCAGGAAAAGGCCGGTTGCTGAATTTCTATCCATTAGTAATTAAAGTTGCGAAGGGGCAAAGGTACGGAGGGAAGGCCCTCTGTCATTGCGAGGAGGCACGACGAAGCAATCCGTCCTGTCAGCGCGACCAGCCCTGAGATGTGATAAAGCTTTTCAACCAGCTAGTTCTTCCCATGCTGGATTGCCTGCATTTATTAACGCCAGCTTTTTGGCCCGCGAACCTGCTTTAAGCTGTTTTTCGCGGGCAATGGCTGCGTCGATATCCGAATACGTTTCGAAATAAACCAGCTTGTGCACGTTGTATTTCTTGGTGAAACTCTCGTGCGTGCCGGCTTTGTGCTCGGCTACGCGCCGGGCCAGGTCGTTGGTGACGCCAATGTAGAGGACGGTATGGTTGGCATTGGTAAGGAGGTAGATGTAATAGGTGCGCATTGTGCTTTGAGGACTTTGTCACACCTTAGAGCTGGTCGCATTTACAGGACGGATTGCTTCGTCGTGCCTCCTCGCAATGACAACGAGCTACCCCTTGCGGTGCTGAATGGCCGCCCGCACAAACCGGCTGAACAGCGGGTGGGGCTGTTCCACGGTGCTTTTCAGCTCGGGGTGGAACTGGCCGGCCACAAACCACGGGTGGTTCGGCAGCTCTATAACCTCCACCAGGCCGGTTTCGGGGTTGGTACCGGTCATGTGCATGCCCGCTTCCTCGAATTGGGCCAGAAACTGGTTGTTGAACTCGTAGCGGTGGCGGTGGCGCTCGCTGATGTGGTTGCGGCCGTAGGCTTTGGCGGCTTTCGAGCCGCGGCGCAGGTCGCAGGCATAGGCGCCGAGGCGCATGGTGCCGCCCTTCTGGGTGATATTTTTCTGCTCCTCCATCATGGCAATGACGGGGTTGGGCGTGAGGGCGTCCATCTCGGTGGAGTTGGCGTTGGGCAGCGCCAGCACGTGGCGGGCAAACTCTACCACAGCCACTTGCATGCCCAGGCAGATGCCGAAGAAGGGAATGTTGTTTTCCCGCACGTACCGTACGGCGTTGATTTTGCCCTCAAAGCCGCGCTCGCCGAAGCCGGGCGCCACCAGCACACCGTCGCAGCCGTGCAGCAGGCTGGCCACGTTTTCGGCGGTGATATGCTCGGACTGGATGCTGCGCAGCGTCACCTTGCACTCGTTTTGCGCACCGGCGTGCACAAAGGATTCATTGATAGACTTGTAAGCGTCGGGCAGCTCCACGTATTTGCCCACGAGGGCAATGGTCACTTCCTCGGTGGGGTTTTTCAGCTTGCCGAGGAAATCTTTCCAGGCTTCCAGGTCGGGCTGAACGGTGCCGCCGGTCAGCTTCAGGCGCTTAATTACCCGCTCATCGAGGCCTTCCTTGCGCATGAGCAGCGGCACGGAGTAGATGCTGTCGGCATCGAGCGACTCGATAACAGAATTGATTTTGACGTTGCAGAACAGCGCAATTTTCCGGCGCATCTCGACCGGAATCGGGTGTTCGGAGCGGCACACCAGGATGTCGGGCTGCAGGCCGGCCTCGCGCAGGTCGCGCACCGAGTGCTGGGTGGGCTTGGTTTTGAGCTCGCCCGCCGCCTTCAAATAAGGCAGGAGCGTAAGGTGAATAACCAGGGAATCAGAATCGGCCAGCTCCCAGCGGAGCTGGCGCACGGCCTCCACGAAGGGCAGGCTTTCGATGTCGCCGATGCAGCCGCCAATTTCGGTGATGACCACGTCGAACTGGCCGTTTTGGCCCAGCAGCAGCATGCGCCGCTTGATTTCGTCGGTGATGTGCGGGACTACCTGCACCGTTTTGCCAAGGAAAGCGCCTTCGCGCTCGCGGCGGATTACGGTGTCGTAGATGCGGCCCGTGGTCACGTTGTTGGCCTGCGAGGTCGGCGTGTTCAGAAACCGCTCGTAGTGGCCGAGGTCGAGGTCGGTTTCGGCACCGTCGTCGGTTACATAACATTCGCCGTGCTCGTAGGGATTGAGCGTGCCGGGGTCGATGTTGATGTACGGGTCGAACTTCTGAATGGTGACGCGGAAGCCGCGGGCCTGCAGAAGCTTGGCAAGGGAGGCCGAAATGATGCCCTTGCCAAGGGAGGAGGTGACGCCGCCGGTAACAAAAATGTACTTGGCGGCGGCTGGCGTGGGGGGGAGGTTGCGGTCTGGCATTTCGGGAGACAAAGGTAAGGTTAGTTTCAGGGCGGAAGGCGCGTTAGTTTTGTAGTGTCGTGGCTTTTCCTGCCACCGATGTTGCTAAAGTTGCTTTCCGTGCTGTCTCGTTCCCTTTATTTTTTGTTGCTGCTGACGCTGGGTGCCACCCAGTTGCCGGCCTGTGCCCAATCTACCGACACACCTTTGGCCGTGGTGATTCCCGCGGGAAAAATGTCTTGGCTGCAAAACAGGGTCGACAGCTCCGCGGTGCTGCGCCAGCACCAGGTAGGCATCAGCGTGGCTGATGCGGCCACCGGCGAAACTTTGTTTGGCCATAACGAGAGCCGGTACTTCACCCCAGCCAGCACCATGAAGCTGTTCAGCTTTTATGCAGGCCTGAAAATGCTGCCCGACTCGCTGCCCAGCCTGCGCTACTTTTCGCGGGGCGACACGCTGTTTTTCCAAGGCACCGGCGACCCGACTTTCCTACACGGCGACGTACCCAGCCGCCGCGCTTACGCCTTCCTGGCCAACCGGCCCGAAAAAATGCTGGCCTACTGCGACATTGCCAGCGTGCCCATCTACGGCCCCAGCTGGAGTTGGGACGACTACACTTATTATTTCCAGCCCGAGCGCACGGCGTTCCCGATTTATGGGAATACGGTTCGCTTCTATGCCGCTGCTCCGCTGCCCCGCCCGCGCACTGGCGGCACGGCGTCCATAGTCCGCCATCTGCCCACGCCGCAGCGCATTCGGGTGCTGCCCCGGTCTTTCGCGACGCTTACCGAGCCGGCCCCTGCCAATTTTCTGTCGCCCGACATCGACCTGGACACCCACGTGCGCCGCGACCCTCTCACCAATCGTTTCTACACGCTGCCCTCCACCCAGAGGTGGATTGATGAAGTGCCATTCCGCACCAGCCGAACGCTACTGCTCCGTATGCTGGGAGATACCCTACGCCGGCCCATAGTGGGTGTGCTGTGGCGCCCCAAGCCCGGCGACGAAATACGTACGCTGCGTGGCCTGCGCGTCGACTCTCTTTACCGCCGCATGCTGCGGGTAAGCGACAATTTCCTAGCCGAACAGCTGCTGCTGATGTGCAGCACCACGCTTGGGCGCGATTCGTTGAGCACCAGCCGGACCATTCGCTTCGCCCTCAAAAAACACCTCAACACCCTGCCTGACCGCCCCGTATGGGTAGACGGCTCCGGGCTTTCGCGCCTTAACCTCACTACCCCCCGCGCCTTCACGGCCCTGCTGCTCAAGCTACACCAGGAAGTAGAAGAGCCCCGCCTGCTGAGCGTGCTGGCAGCCGGCGGCGGGCAGGGCACCCTTCGCAAGCGCTACCACGATGCAAACGGCACCTGGTTCTGGGGCAAAACCGGCACGCTCACCAATAACGTGAACATTGCCGGGTACGTGCGCACCAAAACCGGCCGGTTGGTGGCCGTGAGCTTCTTCAACAACGGCTTTCCGGGCAATGACAAGCCGGTGCGCAACGAGATGGAGCGGCTGCTGCGCGAGGTGCGGGACCGGTTGTAGCGCAGGCAAGGGCCAACAGCGCGTTGCGGCGTAACATGCCGGTTCTGTAAGGCTTTCACAATGTCCTTAGCAGGTCTGGTGAATCCAGATGTAGCGCTTGCCGTTCCAGTAAATCATGCCGCCGCCCTGTTCTTCTTTGGTCAGTTCAATGGTGGGCCGCTTCAGACGCACCGTGCGAGTATCCAGTAGGTCACCATCGGGATTAAACAGCACCTCGTCGGTCCTCGGCCCCCTGTAGAGGCGCCAGTGGTTGACCCAGGAAAGGTCTCCTTTGATAATGCCTTGGTTGGTGTTGAGGCTGGTTCCCAGCACATGGGGCACTGCCTGCCCCTGGTGCAAAATGATGATGCCCCGGCTGCGTGTGGCCAGTCGCGCTACCAGAATGGCCACATCGATTTTGCCATCGCCGTTAAAATCGGCCTGCAGAAAACCCGGCTTGGCGTAGGCTTTGCGTTCGAACGTTTTGTTCAGGCCCGCTTGTGCCCATTGAGCCTGCGCCCAGGCCGGTAGTGGAGTAACCGGAGCAGACTTGGCAAGGGCGAGTAAGCTGGCAAAGAGCAGCATTAACATGAGCAACTATTAATAAAGCACCCGGAACTTGATGGTGTCCTCTACTCCACGTAGCGCCTTGATAACTTCCTGGTCGTATTCCTTATTGATGTCTGTTATCACGTAGCCAATCAATTCATTGGTTTTCAGGTACTGACCTAGGATGTTGACGTGGTGGGCAGCCAGCACGTTGTTGATTTTGGCCAGCACCCCGGGCACGTTGGCGTGGATGTGGATGAGGCGGTGGGCCTGCTGCACCGGCAGCTGTATGTTGGGGAAATTGACCGACTGCTGGGTGTTGCCGGTGTTGACGTACTGCATGATGCGCTCGGGCACAAACTCGGCGATGTTGCGTTGGGCTTCGGCCGTGCTGCCGCCGATATGGGGCGTGAGCAGCACATTAGGCAGGCCGCGGAGCTCGTTTTCGAAGCTTTCGTGATTGGTTTTGGGCTCGTAGGGGAATACATCGACGGCCGCACCGCCCAGATGGCCGGAGCGCAGGGCGGCGGCCAGAGCTGGCACGTTCACCACGTGGCCGCGGGCATTGTTCAGGAACAGGGCGCCGGGCTTCATTTGGGCAAACTCCTTCTCACCAAAAAAGTTGAGGTTGTCGGCGCGGCCATCGATGTGCAGGGTCACTACGTCGGCTTTCGTAAGCAGCTCTTCCAGCGTGCGGCATTTTACAGCGTTGCCGAGTTGCAGCTTTTCGGCGATGTCGAAGTACACCACCTTCATGCCCACGGCCTCAGCCACCACCGATAGCTGCGAGCCAATGTTGCCATAGCCCACAATACCCAGGGTTTTGCCGCGAATCTCGAACGAGCCGCTGGCCGACTTGTCCCACTCGCCGGCGTGCATTTTGGGGTTTTTCTCGGGAATACGACGGGCCAGCACAATGATTTCGCCGAGGGCCAGCTCTACTACCGAGCGCGTGTTGGAGAAGGGCGCGTTAAACACGGCCACGCCCCGCTTCATGGCTGCGGAAAGCTCAATTTGATTGGTGCCGATGCAAAAGGCGCCGATGGCAATAAGGCGGTTGGCTGCTTCCAGTACTCGCTCCGTCACCTGGGTTTTGGACCGGATGCCGAGAATGCTCACGCCCTCAATCCGTTGGATGAGTTCGTCTTCGTCGAGGCCGCCGGGCACAGTTTCTACCTGGTAGCCTTCTTCGCTGAACAGCTCCTTGGCACGGGCATCGGGGTTTTCAAGGAGCAGGACCTTTATGCGGTTTTTGGGGTACGAAAGAGTCATGGGAAGTTTTAATTGGTACAAAAATTCGTCGAAGGTGGGGAGCACTTCGTCGGCGCGGGCCACCACGGTGGGGCGGGCCACATTTTCGGTGTAGGCATAGAAGCGGTGGGCGAGCCCGGCTTCGCGAATTTGATAGTCGGTGTAGCCATCGCCAAGCACATAGACCGGACCATCGAGGTCGAGCAGCACGAGCTGGCGGATTTTGCCGCCGTCGCGGCTGAGCACGTTGGCCGGGTCGCAACCCGTGATGTTGCCGGCTTGGTCGAAGGTGAAGGTGTTGGCCAGCACGTGGTCGGCCACGATGCCAAACTCGGCCACCACGGGTTCGATGAACTCACGGAAGCCGCTGCTGACTACGTAAATGCGGTCGGCAAACTGCCGGAAGAAGTTGCCGTTGCGCCGTATGCTCTCGCTCACCTTGGTTTGCAGGCGGGCCACCAGCGGCGCCAGGTGCTTTTCGTTAGCCCCCAGCAGTGCCAAGCGGCGCGTCAGGGACTCCTGGAAACCGATTTCGCCGGCCATGCCCTGGTCGGTGAGGGCCCGGATTTGGGCCACCACGCTGGCTTGGTCGGGGTGACCTTGCAGGGCGATTTCAGCCAATTCATCGAGGCCTTCAACCTGGGTGAACGTGGAGTCGAAGTCGAAAACGAGGTAGGGCAGGGGAGCGGCGGAGGCAGACATATGCGCAAAGATGCGTCCGGAGAAACTGGCTATGATGCTTTGCGCTCAATTATTTCCAACAAGATGGAGTGCGTCGGGTTCAAGGCCCATTCGGCTGTTCAATTATTTGAGGGTGAAGGCTGGCCCCCGGGTATTGTTGGGCGCCTGCCCCAGCCGGTTCGCTGGCCTTATCGGCAAGCGAGCCAACGCCGGGCTCTTTCACTACGTTACCTAAACCATGACGAAAGCCGTTTTCATTGCCGCCGCCGAGCCCAACAGTGGCAAATCCCTGGTTGCGCTGGGCCTGGTGAACATGCTGCTGGGCCAGGCCCGCCGAGTTGGATATTTCAAGCCCATCATCGACTACGAGCCTGCCCAGGGCCCCGACCCGCACATCGACACCATCACGAGGCACTTCAAATTGGCACTGCCTTACGCCGATACCTATGCCTACACCCGCCCGGAAGCCCTGCGGCTCATCGAAGCCGACGCGCAGGGCGAGCTGATTGACGCGGTAATTCGCAAATACAAGCACTGGGAAGACAACTACGATTTCACGGTGGTAGAGGGCAGCGATTTCCTGGGGCCGGGCACCGCCTTCGAGTTCGACGCCAACCTGTCGATTGCCAAAAACCTAGGCGTGCCGGTGGTGCTGGTGGTGTCGGGCGAGGGCAAAAGCACGGCCCAGTTGGTGAGCTCGGTGCTCACGCTACTGCGCAATTTTGAGGGCCGCGAGGTGCCGGTGTTGCTGGTGGTGGCCAACCGCGTGGTGCCGGCCCAGGCCGAGGACGTGCAGGCGCTGCTGCGCGCCCAGCTCCCCGAAGACGTGCTGCTGGCTGTCATCCCCGAAAACCCCAACCTGCTGCATCCCACCATGCGAGAAATCCAGGCCGGGCTGGGCGGCAAACTGCTTTTTGGGGCCGAAGGACTGGGCAACCAGGTCGACAACTACATTATTGGGGCCATGCAGGTGCCGCAGTTTCTGAACTACTTGAAGGACAACGTGCTGATAGTGACGCCCGGCGACCGAGGCGACATTATTGTGGCGGCCTTGCAAGCCAACACGTCGGCCAACTACCCGCGGGTGGCGGGGCTGGTGCTCACGGCCGGCTCCGAGCCCGACCCGCCCATTATGCGCCTGTTGGAAGGCCTGCCGGGTGTGGTGCCCATTCTGGCGGTGCCCATGGGCAGCTTCGAAACCACTACCCGGGTGGCGAACATCAAATCCCGTATTTCGCCCGAAAACCCGAAGAAAATTCTGCTGGCCATCAACACCTTCGAACGGCATGTGGACGTGCGAGTGCTGGAAGAAAAGCTGGTGAGCTTCCAGTCCGAGGGTATTACGCCGCACATGTTTCAGTACCGGCTGCTGCAGTGGGCCAAACGCTCCCGGCGCCACATAGTGCTGCCCGAGGGCAACGACGACCGTATTCTGCGGGCCGCTGCCCAGCTACTGCACCAGGACGTGGTAGACCTGACCATTCTCGGCGACCCGGCCGAAGTAGCGGCTTCGGCCAAACGCCTGGGTTTGAACCTGCCGGCGGGCCATTTGCGCATCGTCGACCCGGTTAATTCCGAGCAGTACGCCGACTACGTGGAGACCTTTTATGAGCTGCGCAAAGACAAGGGCGTGAACCACGACATGGCCCGCGACCTGCTGCGCGATGTGTCTTATTTCGGCTCGATGATGGTGTACAAGGGCCACGCCGACGGCATGGTGTCGGGGGCGGTGCACACCACGCAGCACACCATCCGGCCGGCCCTACAGTTCATCAAGACCAAGCCGGGCGTGTCGGTGGTGTCGTCGGTGTTTTTCATGTGCCTGCCCGACCGCGTGGCCGTGTTCGGCGACTGCGCCGTGAACCCCAACCCCACGGCCGAGCAGTTGGCCGAAATCGCCATTTCCTCGGCCGAAAGCAGCCGGGCCTTTGGCATCGAGCCGCGGGTAGCCATGCTCTCTTACTCCTCGGGCACGTCCGGCGCCGGCGCCGATGTGGAGAAGGTGCGCCAGGCCACCGAACTGGTTCGCCAAAAGCGCCCCGACCTGAAAGTGGACGGCCCCATTCAGTACGACGCGGCCGTGGACCCGCTGGTGGGCCGCCAGAAGCTGCCCGACTCCGAAGTAGCTGGCCAGGCCAGTGTGCTCATTTTCCCGGATTTGAACACGGGAAATAACACCTATAAGGCCGTGCAGCGCGAAACGGGCGCCTTGGCCATTGGCCCCGTGCTGCAGGGCTTAAATAAGCCGGTGAACGACTTGAGCCGCGGCTGCACGGTGGATGATATTTTCAACACCGTAGTGATAACCGCCATTCAAAGTCAGCAAGGGTAGCGCGCCAGTAGCGCGGACTTTTAGTCCGCGCATGAACGAAACCCGAACAACCCATCCCACTCGCGGACTAAAAGTCCACGCTACACTCCTCATGAACATTTTCGTCGTCAACTCTGGCAGCAGTTCCATTAAGTACCAGCTTTTCCGATGGCCGGCCGAGCAGCCGGTTTGCAGCGGCCTGGTGGAGCGCATTGGCTCCGAGCAGGCCACCATTCGGCACAAGGTTTTCGACCTGCAGGCTCCCGAGGGTGCTCCGCCGACCGAGCAATTCTATACGCTCCCGCTGCCCGACCACGAAGTTGGCCTGCGAGAGGTAGTGCGCCTGCTCACGGAGCAGCCCAGCGGCGTGATTCAGGACCCGAGCGAGATTGCCGTGGTGGGGCACCGCGTGGTGCACGGCGGCGAAGCCTTCGCCGCCACGGCGCTCATTACGGAGGAAGTGAAGGCGGAAATTAAGCGTTTGTTTGTGCTGGTGCCGTTGCACAACCCGGCCAACTATCTGGGTATAGAAGTAGCTGAGCGTCTCTTCACTCACGCCCAGCAGGTGGCAGTGTTCGACACTGCTTTTCACCAAACCATGCCCGAACACGCGTACCGCTACGCCTTGCCTACGGCGCTGTATGAGGAGCAGCGCATTCGCAAATACGGTTTTCATGGCACCAGCCACCAGTACGTGGCCGCGCAGGCTGCTGCTTATTTGGACCAGCCCGATGCCCGGCTCATCACCATCCACCTCGGCAACGGGTGCAGCATGGCGGCAGTGCGCGGCGGCCGGTCTCTGGACACCACCATGGGGTTTGGCCCGCTGGGCGGTCTGGTGATGGGCACCCGCTCCGGCGACATCGACCCTTCGGTGCTGCTGCACTTGCAGGTGCAGCTGGGCTACACGCCCGAGCAAGTAAGCACGCTGCTCAACAAGCAAAGCGGGATGCTGGGCCTTGCCGGGTCCAACGACATGCGCGATATCGGCCGGGCTCTGGATGCCGGCGATGCCCGCGCTGCGCTGGCTTATGACCTCTATGCCTACCGCATTCGCCAATACATAGGTGCCTACACGGCCACACTTAACGGGCTGGATGCGATTGTCTTCACGGCGGGAGTAGGGGAGAATGATGCCATGGTGCGCGCCCGAGTGTGTCAGGATATGGAGTTCTTCGGTTTGCAGTTGGATGAGGTTAAAAACCAGGAGCGGGCCCCGGGCCTGCGCGACTTGAGCAGGCCAGAGTCGCGGGTGCGAATTCTGGTTATTCCAACCAATGAAGAGTTAGAAATTGCCCGGCAGTGTGCGCAGCTGCTTATAAATGAGTAATTACTCAGTGACCACGTAGAGGTCTGGTATTCACCAATATTATTGCAAAGCTGACCGCCGAGCTGTGGCTCTACCCATGCTTTCTGCTCTATGAAAACAGCTACCCTTTTGCTACTCTATAGTGCCCTGCTGCTGGGCCTGGGAAGCTGCACGGCTACACGCACCGTAAGCGCCGCGCTGCAAACCGATGCCGAGTACTGCGTGCCGCCGCTGGTGTACTCCTACGACCCTGCCACCGCGCCGCTGCTCTCCATTGAGCCGATGCTGGACAGCGGCCTGATGGCGCGTTTTTCGCGCCGCAGCTTGCTGGTAGCGAACGCAGCCGGCGCGCTGCCTCAGCTCAAAGCCTTGGTGCGGCTGGAGCGCGTTGCTCGTTTGCAACCCTCCACGGCCAACACGCTGGCTGTGCTGGCAGAGCGTCAGCGCGTGCAAAGCCGCCTGCAGCTGCTGACGGTGGCCGTGGCGAGCGTGTCCGCCGAGCTGGACTGCGAAGGCGAGCGCGCCAACCAGATAGCCAACTACCTCAACGCGCAGGCCAACACCCGGGTGCAGCGCCTCACGGTGCTTTCTATAGCCGTGGGGGCCGTGTCGGGCGTGGGCACCACGGTAAGCAGCAACCAGGCCGTACAGTACATTTTCGGAATTGGGGGCGGACTGCTCACGGCGAGTCTGGGGCTGCTCACGCTGTCATCGCACCGCACGGTGAGCTTCAATCACCCGCGCAATTTGCTGGCCGATGTGTGGCAGGAAGTTCCCGCATCAAGCGTGTACCCGCCCGGCGTGTGGTACATGCTGACCGAAAGGGCCTTCAGCAACCGGGGCGAAAATTCAGTGGCCCACAACACCCGCCTGCGTTGGCAGCGCTACGGCCAGCTGGCCGCCCCCGATACGAAAGCCGGCCGCGAGCAACAGGCCCTGTTATTTGGCAATGGCGGCCTCTACGAGGCTGACGAGCTAACCCAACGCGCCAACATGCTCGATGAGCTGCAGTCTTCGGTGCGGCTGATGAGCCAGGAACTGCAAGGGCTGCTGATGAGCTTGGAAAAGGACCCGGGCCGGCCATAAAGCTGCCTTGCCATGTTTACGTCTGTCGTTAAACCCAACCACAACCAAATTGGCCCTTCGCAGTACAGCCAGCATACTCTTACCACTTTGATGGGCGGCTATGGCACAGCAGCAGGTTGAATTAACCCTAGAATCGGTCACTTTCCATCAGACCATAGACGGCGTGGAGGAACTGACGCTGAACACCAACGCCGGGGGTGTGCCCGCCCGGCTGCACCCAGCCCCCGCCGCGGCCCCAGCCGTGGTGTGGGTGGGTGGTTCGGGAGGTGGGCTCGACGGACCAGCCTGGGGCATGTACCCGCGCCTGGCGGGGCAACTGGCGGCGCAGGGCATTGCCTCGCTGCGCCTGCACTACCGCCGACCCAACGAACTCGAGAACTGCGTGATAGATACCCTGATTGGGGTCGAGTACTTGGTGCAGCAGCGCGGCTACCAGTCGGTGGCACTGGTGGGCCACTCGTTTGGCGGAGCGGTGGTGATTTCGGCCGCGGCCCTCAGCAACCGGGTGGCGGCGGTGGTGGCCATGAGTAGCCAAACTTATGGCACCGACTTGGTTCCGCAGGTGAGTCCGCGGCCTTTGCTGTTGGTGCACGGCGAGGCCGATGAGATATTACCCGATGCGTGCTCCCGCAACATTTACGTCCGCGCCCAGGAGCCCAAAGAGCTGCGCCTGTACCCCGAATGCCGCCACGGCCTAGATGAGTGCCGCGAACAGGTAGACGCTGATGTGGTGGCGTGGCTGCTGAAACACCTGGCCGCAGATACTGGCACGCTTTAAAATGCGCGCCAAACTGGCGGTACTGAAATGGGGTATAACTTACCCGTACTACCTGCCGCCATTATGACCCAGCGCCTGATTTTTGTGTATAACGCCGCCGGAGGCCTGCTGCCCGGGCTGAAGAATATGTTTCACAAGCTGTTGTCGCCGGCCACGTACCCGTGTTCGCTCTGCGGCATCACCTACGGGGCCACTCAGATGCTGCCGGAGTGGAAGGAATTCATCAAATCATTGCCGATGCCGGTAGATTTTCTGCACCGCGAGGAGTTCGTGCGCGACTACCCGCAATGGCGGCATCAGCAGCTGCCCGCGGCTTTCACCGCTACTGCCTCGGGCGAGCTGACGCCCTTTATTGGGGCAGAGGAAATGGATACCACAGACCTGAATGGCCTGATGAGACTGGTGCACGCCCGATTGAAATAGCCAGCGAGCCAGTGACAGGCAAGAGCAAGGCCTGGGCTTAGGTGGGCCGTCGCTACCTTTTTACCCCACCTCTTGCCGCACCCGGCCGCGGTTGTTCCAGTTGGCATCGTAGCGCGTGCCGCCAAACAAATACAGCATGATGGCGCGGGAGTAGCGCAGCACCAAGGGCGTGAGCAGCAGCGCCACGGCGGTCACCGTCACGACGTATACCCACGTGTCGGGGTCGCCGAAAAAGAAGTACAGCGGAATGCCCACGGCAAACATGGTAGCCACGTTGAAGGCGAAGGTGATGTACATGGAACCAAAGTAAAAGCCCGGCTCCGGCTCAAACGACTGCCCGCACACGGGACATTGGGCGGGCATGCGGGCAAACTGGGTGACGTTGAGCGCAGAGGTTGAAAAGAGCTTGCCTTCGTGGCAGCGCGGGCAGCGCAGTGCGAGCAGCGCCAGGGTGGAAGATTCGATGGGGACAGCCATAACCGGGGAACGTGAAGTGAGCAGGAAACTATACGAGCAAATCGGGCGCCCGCATGTTAGCGAGGAGCTTTAAAAGCTACGCCTTGCTTCTTGCTACAAAACTACTGGGCCCTGCAGGCAGCCTCGCAGCCCTATTGCTGGCGCTTACAGGACAAATCAACGCTGCCGAAACGCCTCGGGCGTGGTACCGGTGTACTTGCGGAAATACCGCACGAAATACGAGGCATCCTCAAACCCAAGCTCGTAGGCTACCTGGGCCACACCCAGCCCTGAATGGCTGAGTAAGCGCTGCGCCTCCACCACCACCCGCTCGTGGATGAGCGTGCTAGCCGTCTTGTTGAGCACGCGGCGACACAGGGCGTTGAGATGGTTCGCCGAAACGTGCAGGAGAGCGGCATAGTCGCTCACGCTGCGCTTGGTGCGGTAGTGCTGGTTGAGCAGGGCCCCGAATTGGCGAATCTGCTGCAGGGCGGGGCTGGCTTCGGCGGCAGGCAGGGCGGGGTAATGCCGGGCTGCCAGTTCCAGGCACAGGTGCAGGTAGCTCCGGAAAACCGCGGCCTGATTGGGCTGTGGTGTTTGGTACTCGCTGAGGAGGCGCTCGACCAGCGGGCGGATTTCTGCTTCGGCAGGAGGCAGGTAGAGTACCGGCGGGTGGGTGCTGTCGAAAAACGGGTACTCGTAGAGGCCGTTGCCGGGATAGCGGAACAGATAGAAATCTGTGTCAAAAAACACCACGTAGCCGCGGGCGTCCACCCCTAGTTCCCAGTGGTGCACCTGCCCGGGCGCCAGAAAAAAAACACTGCCGGGCCGTAGCTCATACGTCACCAGGTCCACGGTGTGCGTGCCGGTGCCTTTGGTGATGTAGAGCATCAAGTAGAAATCGTGGGCGTGCGGCACGTTCACGTGCGGGAAACGCACCACGTGCGTTTCGAGCCGCTCGCAGTAGTACGGCGCGCGGGCCTGCGGCTGTGGAAACGAGGCCAGCGCTAGTACCGGTGGGCCAGCAGATTTCATAGGCAATCAGGAGTTGAAAGAGGCGAAAATAGGGGAGGGGGGCGGTTGAAGCCCATAGTGTGGGCTGCTCTGCCGCGCCCCGCGCGCCCCGGCCGCGCCGCAGGAGGTAACTTTGTGTACTGCTGGGGTCTGGTTGGCCCTGACTGGCGCATGCTCCCGGGCATGTGGTCAACGGGCGCTTTCTGCAGAGGCGGCCGTTGCGGGGTGCTGTTCGCGGTGCCTTCCCAGCTCGACCGACGCCCGCTAGCAGCGTTATAGTGCCTTGTTGTCGTGAAGAAGCTATTGTTGAGTTCCCCTGCCATTTGGGCGGGGCTGCTGGGGGCGTGCGTGTTGCTGCCCAGCTTTAATATGTCAGAAAATAACCCGGTCGCTCCGGCCCGCCGCAGCCGCACGTTTGTGCTCACTAGCACCTCTACCGTGCCAGTGCCTCCGGCCGGCACCAAGGAGTTCGACTTTTGGCTGCCCCTGCCGCACCCCGATGCCAGCCAGGACGTGCGCAACCTCCAGATTGAGGCCCCCGTGCCTTACAAAATCGAGAAAGGCGCCTACGGCAATCAGATGCTGCACCTGCAGCTGGCCAACGTCCCCACCACGCCGCTGGTAGTAAAGCTGACAGCTACCATCACCCGCCGCGAACACCTCAACCTGAAAGTTAACTCTGCGGGAACCGCCCAGAAAGCCACTTATAAGGAGAAGGCCGACCCCGACATGGCCCGCTGGCTGGCCCCAGACCGCCTCGTGCCCCTCGACATGCAAATCCGCCAGCAGGCCCAGAAAGTAGCCACCAAAGCCGGCGCCAAAACCAACCTCGACAAAGCCCGCGCCATCTACGAGCACGTGGTGAGCACCGTAACCTACGACAAAAGCGGCCAGGGCTGGGGCCGTGGCGACATCTACTACGCCTGCGACGCCCGCCGTGGTAATTGCACCGATTTCCACGCCATTTTCATCGGCTACTGCCGGGCGGTGGGCATTCCGGCGCGCTTCAGCATCGGCCTGCCGCTGCCCACCGAGCGCGGCAAGGGTGAAATTAAAGGCTACCACTGCTGGGCCGAGTTTTACACCACTGAAACCGGCTGGGTGCCCGTCGACGCTTCCGAAGCCGCCAAGGACCCCAGCAAGCGCAACTATTTCTTCGGCGCTCACGACGAAAACCGCGTGGAATTCACCCGCGGCCGCGACGTGGTGCTGGTGCCGCGCCAAGCCGCCGCGCCCCTCAACTACTTCGTGTACCCCTACGCCGAGGCCGATGGCAAACCCTTGGAAGTAACGCGGACGTACGAGTTTGCGGACGTGAGGTAATAGGAAGTTAGAACGTCATGCAGAGCGCGGCGGACCGGAGGTCAGATAGCTAAGCATATCGTCTGCGTCGTTGTTAAACCTCTGTCATGCTGACCTTTCGAAGCATCCTATCACGCCACAACGGTTCTTGAGTGTGAGAAGATGCTTCGTGCCTCAGCATGACAGACAATTGTCAATAAAGTGAGCAAGATGCTCCGCTCGGCATTATGGCCCCAGGCGCAAATGCGCTAAACTGCAGCCGGCTGCGTCTGTTCCAGCGTCTGCAAGTCCTCGGCCGTCAGCTGCAGCTCAATGGCTTTGAGAAGCTCTGTTACCTGCTCCACGCTGGTAGCACTGGCAATGGGCGCCGCCACGCCCGGGGCCTGCATTAGCCAAGCCAGCGCTACTTGAGCGGGCGAAACCTGCTGACGTTCGGCAACCACATCAATGGCTTTGAGAATGCCGAGGCCTTTTTCATTCAAATACTTCTGGCCCACGCCACCGCCCCGCGGGCTTTTTTGCAAATCGGCTTCCGTACGGTATTTGCCGGTGAGGAAGCCGGCCGCCAAGCCATAATAGGGAATGGCGCTGATGTTTTTCTGCTGCAGCACCGGCGCCAGGTTCTTTTCAAAATCCTCCCGGTCGTAGAGGTTGTAAAGGTTCTGCAGGGTCTCGTAGCGCGGGTAGCCATGCTGCTGGCTGGCGGTCAGCGATTCCTGCAGGCGCTCAGCGGTGAAGTTGGAGGCGCCGATAACGCGCACTTTGCCTTCTTTCACCAGTTGGGCGTAGGCCTCTAGGGTTTCGGCCACGGGCACGGTGGGGTCGTCTTTGTGCGACTGATAAAGGTCGATGTAGTCGGTGCCGAGGCGCTTGAGCGAGCCTTCCACGGCGCGCAAAATGTAGTTTTTGGCCAAGCCTTTGTTTTCGGCGTTGACCTCCCAGCCTACTTTGGTGGCGATAACCACGTCGTCGCGCCGGCCGCGCCGCTTCAGCCATTTGCCGATGATGGTTTCGGACTCGCCGCCCACGTGCCCGGGCACCCACACCGAATAGCCGTCGGCCGTGTCGATGGCGTTGCCGCCGCCGGTCACAAAGGCGTCGAGCACGGCGAAGGAAGTGGCTTCATCGGCGGTCCAGCCGAAGACGTTGCCGCCCAGCATGAGGGGCGAAATGGAGAGGCCAGAGTGGCCAAGTTCACGAGTTTGCATAAGGTAACAACCGAGGGTAAAGTGCAATCGGGCCACTGGCACCGCTGAGGTCTTTAACCGCTGGCAAGGCTCCGGAGTTATGGCTGGGCACCGCTACTATATTTTTGGGTCTCATCGTCAGCTTATGCGTGTTCTGTTGTTTTTGCTGCCGCTATGGCTCGGCAGCTTTGGGCCGAAACCAACCGTCGTAGAGCGGGACTTCAGCGCCTATTTCCGGGCCCGGCAGCTGCATGGCTCGTTTTTGCTTTTCGACCCGAGGGCCAGCCGCTACACCGCATTTGATGCGGCACGCTGCCGCCAGGGCTTTCTGCCGGCCTCCACGTTCAAAATTCCCAACACCATCATTGGGTTGGAGACCGGTGTCATTCGCGACACCAGCCAGGTATTCAAATGGGACGGCGTGCAGCGCACCTTCGGTGCCTGGAACCGCGACATGACCCAGGCCGAGGCCCTGCGTGTTTCGTGCGTGCCCTGTTACCAGCAGGTGGCCCGGGCAGTGGGAGCAAGGCGCTATCAGCAAATCTTGCCCAAGCTGAAGTTCGGCAAAATGGTTGCCACGGCTACCACCGTCGATTCGTTTTGGCTGGTGGGCAAGTCGCGCATCACGCAGTTCGAGCAAATCGCATTTCTGCGCCGCCTGCACGCCAACAAATTGCCGGTTTCGGCCCGTAGCCAGACGCTGACCAAGCAACTCCTGCTGCTACAGCAAACCCCGCAATACCGCCTCTATGGCAAAACCGGCTGGACCAACCCTGCCGGGCACGACAACGGCTGGTTTGTGGGGTGGCTGGAACAGGCCAACGGTGCCGTGTACTTCTTTGCCCTCAACGTGGAGCCCAACGCCGGCGTCCCCGTCGACCAACGCTTTATTGCCGGCCGCCGCCTCATCACCGAGCAGATTTTAACCGAGCTGGGCTACCTGAAAAAGTAAGCTGCACCGAGCTGCATAAGTTTGCCGCTATAAACTATTCCTGGTTACTAATTTTCGTGGGCGGCGGTGCGGGTGCCATAGCGCGCTACCTGATGCAGCAGTAAGTACAAGGCCGTTGGTAAGTGTGCTTTTGGCCTGGATAGGCTACTGGCCGACTCGTGGTGGGGCACTAGCGGCTGGTTAAATATTGCGCCAATGGCCGCAAAAGCTAACGAATGCCACACTGGCACCGATTAGCTTTTGCGGCCATTGGCGTTGGCACGAACCCCCGACAGGCTAGGCTGGGTTGTCGGCATCACCCATCTTGCCGCCGTCGTTGGCGGAGCTGGGGGTCGAGCGGGCGTTGGAGTACTCGGAATTATAGGCCGTGGTGTTTTTGGTTTGATTGGCTTTTTCGGTATCGGGGCCACCGCCGTCGTTTACATTATTGGGGCGGTCCCCGCGGTTGCTGCTGCCCTTAGCGTCCTGGGGCGTTTCGTTGGTGCCGCTGCGGTTGCCGCCATGGTCGCCAAAGCTATCGGGAGAAGAAGTCAGCTTGTTGGCGCCTTGCTGCTGCGCACTCACGCCGCCCACGTTCTCGGGACGGGGCGCGTCGGTGCCATCGTTAGCTACCTGCTGCTGCGTGCGACGATGCACGTTTTCAGCATCAGCGTCTTCATTGTTGCGGTTATTCGAATCATCAGCTGCCATAAGAATCAGGTTTAACTAAAGTGAAAAGGAGGATAGAGAAATGGATGAGAAGCAAGTTCTCCAGCTTCGGGCTGTACGGTAGTGATGCCACCCATCAACCATTAATAAAGTTGCCCGCTGAAGCAAAGACCAGTATGCTGGTGCAAACACTGGGGAAAGTGGTATAGCCCAAACGATACACTTATTCTAAGTATACGAGGTGCAGGAGGCATTGTTCCGTGAAGCCGTTGCTAGTCAGTGCAAAGCCCCAGACCTGTTGCTGAGGTAGCTACTGTTGCACTTATTGCTCATGTTGGGTAAGTTTCTGCTGATGAAAATTCTGCCACTTCAAATGGCCATGCTCAAGCAGCAAAATTTCTTTCCCTCCATGCAGTCACTGAATTTGGGCGAAATCCCGGTGAAGTAGTTGAACAGCCAGTACAGCCCCATCACCACCCCAAAAACGATGATGGCGTGGCTGATAGGCACCTCCGAGTAGAATATGGCATTGCTCGCAATAGAACCGAGCCCGATGAGAATGCTCAGCTAAAATCACGCCAGCTGCTTAGCGCAGCGCAGCCAGCAGCATCAGGTGGGTAACCACGCAGCGGAAAAGCACTTCCAGTGCGAAGAGCCGGGTGTGCTCGCCTAGCCACACCAGATTTTGCCAGTCGAAGGCCGTAACGGGTTCGGCGGAACAAGCATGGGCGGGATGGAAAGTTGATGGCCACCCGGTAGCGGCTACCGGGTGGCGAGTACCCGCCAGCCATGAGCGGCTACACGCAAGGTGCCGGTAGGGGCGGGGCGTTGCGTGAATACGTCAAGCACGGCCGTAGGGCTTGCGGACTGAGCCAGCACTACTTGTTGTGGAATAGCCCCGAGGTTAATGGCCACGACTACCACGGCGTCGTCTTTTCGGCGCTCAAAAGCAACCGTTTGGGGTGGGCTGGGCAAGAGCTGGAACTTGCTGTCGGCGTCAAAATTCAGCAGCGCCGGGTGGTGCTTTTTGAGTTGCAGCAGCGTCGTGTAGAAGTTTTGCAACGGGTACCCATTCCACGGAATGGTGTCTTTGTCGAAGAAGCGCAGGCGCTTCTTGAGGGCCGCTTCCTGACCACTATATAGCATGGGAATGCCGGGCCACAGGGCCGTGAGCACGGCCATGGGCCGAGCGTTAGCCCCAAGGCGCTCGTACTCGCTGCCGTCCCAGGCGTTGATGTCGTGGGTGCTGGTGAAGGTCATCAGGTTCACGCCCGGCGGGTACAGGCGACGCTCGGCGGCCCAGTAGCGGGCCAGCTCAGCTATGGGTTTCTGGCCCCGGCCCAGGCTGTCGAGCACGTCGTGCAGGCGCAGGGCATAAGCCGCATCAAAGGCCTTTTCCAGCAGGCGGGTGTTGGGGTCAAACTCGCTGCGGCTGATGAACGTGGGCGGAAACAGCTCGTCCCACTCAGCCAGCAGAAACACCGGCTTGATTTTCTCTAGTTCCGTTCGCGTGTCGTTCCAGAAATCGGTGGGCACTAGTCCGGCCACGTCGGCCCGGAAGCCGTCGATGTCGGCGTTTTTAACCCAGTAAGCCATGCTTTCGGTCATGTAGTGGCGCAGGGCGGGCTTGCTGTAGTCGAGGTCGATGACGTCCTGCCAGTCGGCCACGGGCGGGCGGAAGTTGCCGAGGCTGTCGTGCGTGTACCAGTCGGGGTGCTGGGTGGTGAGGGCATTGTCCCAACTGCTGTGGTTGGCCACCCAGTCGAGGATAACGCGCATGCCCAGGCCGTGGGCTGCCTGCACCAAATGCTGCAAATCGGCCATAGACCCCAGCTCGGGATTTACGGCGCGGTAGTCGCGCACAGAGTAGGCGCTGCCCAGCGTGCCCTTGCGGTGGCTCACGCCAATGGGGTGAACGGGCATCAGCCACAGAATGCCCACGCCCATCTTTTGCAGACGCGGCAGGTGCGACTCGAAGGCCCGGAAGGTGCCCTCGGGCGTGTACTGGCGCACATTCACCTGGTAAATAGTGGCGGCCGAGGCCCACGCTGGATGCCGAATGATAAATGCCGTGGCGTTTGGCGCCGCAGTGGCGGCCGTCCCGGATTCATCGCTTTGCTTGGGGCCCGACTGGCAGGCGCCGAGCAACAACAGGGGCAAAAACAGCGCCCAGAACGAAGGAGGAAATGGGGCAAAAGTCATGGCGCAATGTAAAGAACATTGGGCATGGTGCTACGGAGGCACAAGCCCGGCGCCTATCAGCTCGAGTGCATTGGCACCTGGTTTTCATTGATGCTGTTCCTGTTCCCGCGCCTGCTGCGGCAGTGCGGTTGCTGCATCGACGGCTTGGTGAACAGCAGGCTGTGTCGGGGTGGCGAGGCGGAGCTGCACTTCGGCCACCCCGACACAGCCTGCTTGGCATTGCCTTCAAAAACGGATTCAACTCCAAGACTACTTTCAACCTGTTTTTAAACAAGTGACGGGCGTGGCCCGGCGGGGTTATCGGCCTCATGCAAAGGCTAATAATCCCGCCGGGCCACGCCCGTTGTCTTCGTGTTAGGTGCTTACTTCCGCCCTTGGCGGGCAAAGCCGGTGCGTTACGTCAGGAATTAGTCATTTCGGTCGACGCCATTTACCGTAATGGTATTGGCCTTATCGATGACAATGTCATACTGGTAGCACGTGCTGATGTCGGTAGCCTTGACGTAGTTGGTGTTGTTCACCGTGATGGTGAACGTGACTTGCCCAGGGGCATAATTGGCGTAATCAGACGAAGTACCCGGGTCTACGTTGTTGATGTTGATGGTATTGCCGCCCGAAGTTTTAACCTGAACACTGGCTTTCTGAGTCCCGTTGTTGGTGATGCGCGCACGGGGCTCTTCGCCTTTGCATTTTTTGCAGCCACTAGCTGAGAGAAGGATGACACTGGCAGACAGAGTGGACACCAAAAAATTCTTGAATTTCATTATGAGGAGTGGCTGGATTTGGAAGCTATAGAGGCGTAAGCCTAGGATTGAGAATAGTGAAAGTTACCGGTAAGCCGGCTTTAGTACCTGTTGTAGACTTGCCATCTCATGCCGTAGATTGCTGATGTAGAGCGCCGAAACGGGTGCTTTGTCAACTGAGATGTTGCTGGCGTCAATCAATCGCTGCAAAATGGGTTGGGCGTCACTCACCTGTTGGTGCTTGTAATCGAGCATCATTTGGGTGCGCCGCAGCTGAAAATGGGTGCCAACCAATTTGGCCAAGGCCTTGAGCGACTCCAGCTTTAGCTCCGGCAGTTCCCGGGGGCGGGTGTCAAGCACGCACAGGGTGCCCATCGGCAAGCCCTGGGCATCCTTCACTGCTACTCCGGCATAAAAAGCGATGTTGGGCTCATTTACGATGAGCGGGTTATCAAAGAACCGCTCATCGTAGCGCAGGTTGGGGACCACTGTTGCCTCGTCCGGATTCAGAATGGTATAGGCACAAAAAGAAAGCTCCAGGGGCAGGCTTCCGCCTTCGAAGCCATGAGCCGATTTGCTCCAGTGCCGGTCGCCGGCAATCAGGTTGATGGCGGCAATGGGGGTGCCGCAGATTTCGGCCGCCAGGCGCGTGATGTCGTCGTACACCTCCTCGGGTAGGGTGTCGAGCAGGTTGTGTTCGCCCAGCGAGCGTAGGCGGTTAAATTCATCGGGGTGGGTAGGAGCAATTATCATGGGTAGAAGAGAAAAGGTGGAAAACGAAAGTGTTGTTCTTGTATACGAGTTGGCCCGGTTTAGAAATTTAGTCTCGTGGGACAGTCTCAATCTCCAGTACAGAGAAATATTTATATCTTTATAAATTAAAGTGATTATACGGCGTTTGTAAGCGAATTTAAACGGTAAAATTCATATTTTTGTTCAGCACTCTGATATTGGCAGAGCATGGTTTGTATAGGGCCATAGTAACTAGGTGGATACAAGTTCAATAATGCAAAATCTTGACACAGATATTTTGCCTGAGCCACGGTTCACTAGAAAACGCACACAGTAGTTTAATACAATTCAGGCAGTGCCAATGCGCCGTTTAAAGTATTTGCTTCTTGCTGGAGTTAGTGCAATCGAGCGCGTGCCTGCAAATCAGTTAGGCCAGGATGCAAGGAGGGACTTGTAGTAGTGATGGCATGCAGCATGGGCTGGGCCGCCCGCACCTGTGCCCGCGTTTTCTCCATTCTCCATTAGTGTACGGCGGATCTGGAAGGGGGTATTCACGAGCTTGGTCAGCGCCTTAATGGGTTCCAGTTTAAGGTACGACAGTTCCCGGGGCCGGATGTGGCAAACGCACAGCGAACCCAGGCCCTAACCTTGGGCATCCTCCACTGGCACTCCGGCATAAAAAACAACGCCCAGACCACCGGTGACATTCGGGTTGTCATGAAATCGCTCATCGTAGCGGGCGTCTGACACCACGAGGGGTTCGTCGGGGTTGAAAATTGCGTGCGCGCAGTACGAATTCTCCCGTGACGAGCTTACGGCCTCAATGCCCACGACTGATTTCGACCACTGCCGGTCGCCGGCAATCAGGTTGATGGCGGCAATGGGGGTGCCGCAGATTTCGGCCGCCA